>NZ_CP042912.1:1314168-1971252 GCF_008087665.1 Mariniblastus fucicola | reverse complement strand
GATGGGAGCACGATACGATCGAAGCCTACGGCGTTCGTTCGACGCCTTCGGGGTGGCTAATCAGCCCGGACGCCGATCGAAAGATCCTCATGTCTCAACATGAGTTCTTCCGACTGGCTCGCATTAAAAACTCGATCACGGAAATCGTTCGCGACCGAATCGACGGCAAAGACACGCCGACTCTCGCCGCCCCGCCAGAAGACGGGAAGCCGCCTGAGGAGGAGTCGGCGGATGACGAACCGGCGAAAGACAAAAAAGCGAACGACAAATCAGCCGAAGAAAAGTAATCGCGCGTCGTTTATCGTCAGTTTTGAGTACTATTCGAAGCTGACGCAGGCACCTTCGGTCGTGCTGCGAACGTAAATTTTTCCGTCGCTCAACGCCGGCATCGACCAGCATTTTCCGTCGAGCACTTTGTCACGCGAAATCTCGGAATACTTTTCCGGGCTGGCCTTGGCGATCACAATCTCACCCGAATCCGACAGCGCGATGACTTTCCCGTTGGCCACGATGCAATTGCCTGGCCCAAAACCGGGCTCGGTCCATTTGACTTCGCCGGTCATCGGATCAACGCATTGCAACGGTCCACGTCCGTACTTCTTGAAGCTGAACATTCCGTAAAGGTGCCCGTCGTGAAATACCGGCGTGCTCCAGTGGTTCATCAACCGGTTGGGTTTCTCCCAGACCATTTTCGCCTTGCCATTGCTGACTTTGAACAGCTTTGCTCCCACGCCATACCCAGCCGATCCATAAACGTGATCGCCGAATACAACTGGCGAGGCCGCTGTGGAAACGCTGAAAGGAAACTTGGTTCGCCAGAACTCTTTTCCACTATCCTGTGACAATGCCAGGATGCCGCTCTGCATGAAGAACAGAATTTGCTTCTGGCCGCCGATCGATGTCAGCAAGGGCGTAGCGTGAGTCATTTTTTCGTCGCCGGTTTTCCAAACGACGTCACCGGACTTTTTGTCAAACGCGATCATCGATTGGCCTTTGCCGCCACCGACCACAAACACGCGTGCTTCGTCGACGACTGGTGAAGTCGCGTTTTGCCATCGGATGTTGCGACCGCCGTAGTCCTTGAGAATGTCCTGACTCCATTTCAGATTCCCGGTCGCCAGGTCCAAACAGTACAGCTTCATCTGTGCGTCGTAGACGTAAACCAAACCGCCATCGATCGTTGGCGTGGATCGAGGACCGTCGCCGCCCTTGTTGTTCATTGCTCCAGCTCCGCCGCCGCCGTCGTAGGCGTTGGATCCGAGCTCGGTGGCCCAAAGCTCTTTGCCGTTGTCGCTGTCGAGCGCGATGCAGACTTCTTTTCCGCTGCGCGCCACGATGGTTAACGCTTTGCCATCGGAAATCGAAAACGAACTGAAACCCATCTCAGTTGGGACTTTCCAGTGCACTTTCAGCTTTCCTTCGATCCCGGATTCCGCAGTCGCTGTTCCGTCTCCGTTGGGGCCGCGATAGAAGGTCCACTGTTGCGCTTTGACTGTTCCAATGCCAAAGCTGGCGACAAGACAAAAACAGGAAACGAATGTCGTGAAACGAGTCATGTGAAAACCATCTACTGATAAACTGGATCTACGGATGAACTGGGAACTCAATGATAACTCAATTTTCCGGGTTTGGCTGGAATCCATTTGGAGGCTGTGGGAGCGAAAAACACCTTGACTTGCGAACGGCAGCAACAACCTTCCACGACGCTAGCGTGACAAACTGATTCTGACGCGAACCGAGTGGTCATCGATATTGACGCCATTGCGCCAGCCCCCTATTTTTCTCCCTTCAACTGACCAACCATTGCAAGGAGGCAAGGTGGAAATGGGTATCCCCACGTCAATTAAATTTGAAGATCACGTCAAATCAAACCAGATCACTTCTGTTCCACTATTGGATGTCGGACGCGGAAATGATCCTCTCAAGCAGGAATTCATGGACGCTTTCGCCGGCATCCTGGAGACCGGCCGTTTCATCGGCGGACCGCACTGCCAACAACTCGAGCAATCCGTTGCCGAGATCTGCGATGCCCAATTCGGAATGGGGTGTGCATCGGGAAGTGATGCTCTGCTGCTCGCACTGATGGCAATCGGGATCGAACCTGGCGATGAAGTCATTTGCCCGTCGTTCACTTTCTTTGCAACCGCCAGTGCCATCGACCGACTTGGCGGCGTTCCGGTTTTCGCAGACATCGAACCGGGAACATTCAATATCGATCCGGCTCACGTTGAATCGTTGGTGACCGACAAAACAAAAGCCATTATTCCGGTTCACCTGTTCGGACAATGTGCCGACATGGATGCGATCATGGAAATCGCTTCGCGTCACAACCTTCGCGTGATCGAAGACTGTGCCCAGTCGATCGGCGCGACCTGGAACGATCAGCCTTGCGGTGCGATCGGAGACATCGGTTGCTTCAGCTTTTACCCAACCAAAAACCTTGGCGGATTCGGCGATGGAGGCATGCTTTCGACAAACGACGCGGAGCTGGCAGATCGCGTTCGATTGCTGGCCAACCACGGCATGCGACCACGCTACTATCACTCTGAAGTCGGCATCAACAGTCGGCTGGATTCGATTCAGGCCGCCATGTTGGGAGTGAAAATCAGGCACCTGGATTCCATTTCCCGGGGACGTCAGCAGAACGCCGCGAACTACGATCGACTATTCGCCGAATCGGGGTTGAGCCATGCGGTTTCTACTCCGGTTTGCGACGATCGCAGCGGGCATGTCTGGAACCAGTACACGGTGCGAATCGAAGGCAGTTTGACACGCGACGAAGTCCGACAACAACTTGCTGACAAAAACATTGGTTCGGAGATCTACTATCCGGTTCCGCTCCATCAGCAGGAGTGCTTTGAGAAGCTTGGCTATCAAACCGGCGACCTTCCAGAAACGGAAAAGGCCGCGGCTTGCGTGTTGAGTTTGCCGATTTTCCCTGAGCTCAATTTGGCTGAGCAGGGCTATGTGGTGAAATCGCTGCTTAGCATCTTGCTCGAACGCGAGCCGGTCATTCGCCGTGCTGCTTAAAGCAGGATTCAATCGTCTGAAAAGGTGTGGCTGGGGCGTCTCGCCCCAGCAATGCGATGTTGAACTGGGGCGAGACGCCTTGGCCACAAGCTTTGAAACGTTTCTAGCGAACAAGAGCCGCCCGAAGCGTTTTCGGCACAACTTGAGGAACTCTGGTGCGACTCAACGCACCCAAGACACTACGCTCGATCACGAGCGTAGCTTTCGAGCTTGCCACGAGGGTTCGCACGGCATCTAACCAGCAAGCGTCCGACGTTGGCATCGAACGCCAGGCACTGTTTGGCAAATGTGAGCGGCAAGGCGCTCATGTTTGGCCGCGTTGACGACATGAAAATCGACTTGTCAAACAGTGCCTAGTGGTCCGTCAAAGCTTAATTTTGGGATAGACGCTTTTTAGTTTGCATCGTGCATCGTCGATTTTCATTTGCCAATCGACTCCCCGCTGTGTCTCGTTGACATCTTTGTACCACGCTTTGATTTCGGTTTTGAGGATTTTCAAGCTTGGTATCCGTCTGTTCTTCAAGCACTGACGCGTCAATGAACTGAGTTCATTTTCTGCGACATTTAACCAACTTCCATGCTTGGGGGTGTAGACGAAGTTGATTCTCCGAACGTAAGCACGGGCCTCTTCAGGTGGATAGACTTCGTAGAACGCACCCTTGGTGTGGGTGTTGAGATTGTCGCAAACCAATGTAATTTGATCGCAGTCTGCGTAGCGTGTGTCCAGCAGGGTCGCGACCTCTTGGGCCCAGTCCGTTTTGGTACGTTGGCCGCGGGCGGTTGCTTGTCGCCATCCACCAAGGGGTTCATTAAACATAAAGATGCTGGCCGTCCCGGCACGCTCATATTCGTAGTCAACTCGCTTGGGGTGGTTTCGAGTTGCGGCAACTGGCTGACGCGTTTCCTTGATCAGCTGAACGGGCTGCTCATCCATGCAGACCACCGGATGCCCGGGATCATACGGTTTTTCATAGGTCTCGAGCACTTCCTCCATGTTGGCCACAAACTCAGCATCGGCTTCCGGGGGAATCACCCAGTATTCGATCTTTCGTTTGTTGGTCATGCCGTTTTTTTAATCGTCTTGCGAGCCGTTTCATGGCTGATCGATTCAGCCACGCCGAGTTCCACCACCTTACGCGCAAGCAGTCGCAACGACCAGTTGGCGTAGCCTTTGGGTGGTGAGCCCAGACGCATCGCAACGATTGTGGCTTCTTGCTTTCCATCGAGAAGCTTCGGAGTCGGTGGTGTATCACGTCTCTTGCGATTGAGACACTCTTCAAAACCTCGTTCGACGAATCGCTGACGAACATTCTCAACTGTTTGCCGGCGACAACGATACGCCTCGGCGATCTGAACGTCAGTCCAGTTCGGACCATCAGCATCCGACTGGAGAAGGATTTGGGCCCGGCGAACTTTCTGACTCGTGCCCTTGAGACGTTTGACTATTTCCTCTGCCGCTTGACGTTCGGCTTCTGACAATCGGACGATATACTTCTTCTGCATGGCAACCTCCTTGTGTTGCGTGCAGAATCCCGATTTTCAATCGAACAATCAATCCCAATCTTTAGTACTGACAGAACACTAGACTTCGACCGACTTGAGGTTCTCAAGCGCCCACGGATCGCATCCGCATTCCTGAGCAAGCTCGTTGAACTCATCGACTTCCGCCTTCGAGAACAACAATCCGCCATGCTCAACGCTGCGGGCTGCCGAAGCCGCTTCGATCTGACCTGGGAAGATGACTTTATCGTTGCCGTGCCCCGCGACATCGTCGAGGACCGCTTTCACGTTTTCAGCTTGAGATCGGCCAAGGGCAAACTCGCCGTTGCTGATGGCATCCGGATGAATCACCTGGAAGTAAAACGCACAGGTGTGTTTCTCCTTTGAATCATCTGCCCAACGCGATCGCAGCGTCGGCAACGAGCCGCCAATGTACGCCGCCATCAATTCGTTGATCAACGAAAGGCCATAGCCTTTGTGGCGTCCAAAGGTTGTCAACGCGTTGACTTTGTAGGCATCCGTCGTCACGTTGCCATCGACATCAACGGCAGCATCGGGAGGCAGTGGCTTGCCTTCGCGTTTGAGTTGTTGAACCCGTCCCATGGCTACAACAGACGTCGCCCAGTCGATCACCAGTGGGAATCCAATCGCGTCCACGGTCGGAAAACCCCACGAATGCGGATTGGTACCGAGCGTCGGAAAGCTACCCATGAAAGGGACGACTTCCGCGAGGGCGGCTGTGCAGTTGGTGTACGCAATGTAGCCTCGCTTGGCAGCATCCATCACATAGCCACCGCCCCACAGGTAGTGAAATGCGTTGTCGACCGAGACCTGACCGATGCCGTACTTGTCGGCCAGTTCGATTGCCGTTTCGATGGCTTCGTAGGCAGTTGCCTGTCCGAGCTTTTTATTTGCGTTCCAGACTTGAGACGCCGCGAACTTCGATTCACGCTTTTCGATCGTCGCGTTGGGGACGCAGCCATGAGACTTCGATCCGAACAGTTCGTCCAGGTGCAACGCCTTGAGCGCGTTGTGGGTGCGGATCCCGTGATGGCTTGCGTACGAAGCAAACTTCGCGGCGGCATCGCCTTCGTCCTTGCTATAGCCACGATGAACGTAGGCGGCGGAAACGAGTTCGTTGTGGTCAGATTCGGAGACGACGTAGAAGTTTTCTGGCATTTTCGAGCTGGTCAACTGAGGGAAGTAATTTTCCAACAGCAGATCATATCTAGCCAGATTTTCAATAAGCTGGTCGGCGAACAATCGCAGAAGCTGCAACGTCTTTTACGGCTATCCCGGCCAGAACGTCGCGACCGCGAACTGAAGCCGCAAGCCTGTACTAATTCGCCTTCAGCGTCTCTATCTGCTGTTCGATCGAATCGATCTGTTTCGCTGACTCGGCACGTTTTTGTTCGGCCTGATGCACGACCGCCTGAGCCGCCGCAAGCTTCTCTTTCGCAGCGTCCACCTCGTCCAGCTTGGCGTTCTCATCGGCTTCGGCAGTAATCAGCGTCGATTCCAGATCAGCCAATACTTTTGCGAACTGGAGCTCGCCATTCCAGAAAGCCAACGCTCCCTTGGGCTGCTCTACATCGGCTTTCGCTTTGTCCAATGCGGCCTGCAGTTTGACTCGCTGATCGTTGGCCTTACCTATTTCCATTTCCCGCGCGGCGATACTTGCGTTGAGCGACACCAATTGCTTCTGCGAATTGTCCCGCTCCACCGACAGTGTCGCGATCTGGGCTTTCGCCGTTTCCTGCTTCGTGGCGACCTGCTGAACTTGAGTTTTCAACACACCGATTCGCTGAGCCAGCGTCGCCTTACGAGCCTCCAGCTTCGCGATCGTGTCTTTTATCTCGGCATCATCGCCGAGCGACGCCAGAGCCGATTTGGCACTTGCGATCGACGCGTCAAGCTGCGGCGCCGCTTTCTCTTTGCCGGTCAGCTCTTTCTTCCAGGCTTCCTGCTGACCAACGGTTGTTTTCAAAAGCTGATCCGCGTTGGCGAGTTTTTCCATCACGGATTTCAGAGCCATGTCGGTGGCAGTTCGCGACGCGACTTCGGCATCGTTGTCCGCCTTCATCGCCGCGATCTGCGAATCAAGTGTAGCCGCCTGTTCGTTCAACGGCTTCAATGCCGCTTCGGCACTTTGTAGCTGCCTGGTGACGGCTGCGATGCGAGATTCGATCGTGGGAGGATTGCAGTTGAGTGTTCCAATCGGTTTCGGGTTGGCTTTTTCCCAGACGTTAATTTTCCCGGTCCAGTCGCCAGCAATCACGCGATTCGTTTCGCTGCAGTAGGCGACGCTGGTAACCTGATCTGGCATTGCCTCGTATTGATGCAGCTGTTTTCCGTTCTGATCCCAAACTCGAACAAGGCGATCACGGCCTCCCGTGACCACCAGTCCATCACGAGTGAAGCTGGCCGACGTCACGCCGGCGCTACAACCGGTCCACGATTTGATTTGCTTGCCATTGGCTCCATCCCAAACGCGAACGGTTCCGTCCTCGCTGGCGGTAACAACCAGTTTCCCGTCGATTCGCCAATCGATCGCCGTGATTGCTTTTTTGTGTCCGCCAAGCGTAAGAACTTCGTTGCCGGTATCGGCTTCCCAGGCATGCACGCCGCCGTTGCGATCGCCGGTAACCAGAAATTTTCCGTCGGGAGAAAATTGCAAGGCCGTGATCCATTCGGTGTGTTTGTTGAGTTCATAGACCAGTTCGCCATCGATGCCGTAGACTCGAACGATTTTCTTCGGCCCGCCGAGTGCGATCAGCGTCTGTGAGGGATTGATGTCAGATGCCAAAACGGAATCCAGCTCATCACCGACGACGGCCACGCGACGGCCTTTGACCGCGTCCCAAACCAGAACCTTGCCGTTGGCACCAGGCTTGCCGCCGCCAATCAACAGCAGACTGCCGTTGCGACTAAAGCGTATCGATTCGGGCTGGCCTTCGGGAAACGGAATCACGCCTCGCAGTCCAAGATCATTCGTGCGATAGATCAACACTTGTTGAGGGCTGGACATCGCAATGTAGGGAGACCACGGGTTGGTCGCCAGCGAATGAACGGTCGACGGTCGTGGAGCAACCAGTTGCGGAACAAGCGGCAATCGTGACGGAACGGGTTCGACTTCCGGGCGTTTGTCGCCTGCAGAAACAGCGCTATAGTCCGTTTTCGGTTTGCGCTTCTTGGCTACGCTGCCGGAGTTCTCCAGTGCTCCACCGTCGATCCATTTTCGCAAAATTTCAATTTGCGGATCGGGGATTTTGTCGCCTCCTGGCGGCATCTCTGGCGAATCTTCGTGAGTGACCAGATTGAAAAGATAGCTGTCGTCGGCCGATCCGGGTTCAATGACTTCTCCGCTACCGCCGCCGATCATCAGATTCGTAAAGTTGGTGACGTCGAGGTCGCCTTCTTTCCGTTCGCCGTTGTGACAAGTAGAACAGCGCTGCATCAAGACCGGTTTGGCGTGATCGTCAAACGTGACCTTCGCGGCCGGTTTTTCCTGAGCGTGCAGCGTCGTTGCAAGTAGAGCGCACAAGCACGAAACGCAAGCCAATGAGCTTAATCGCTGACGCGAACCGAAAGGAGGACGCGGATGCGAACCGAAAGTCCATTGCTTACCTTTCGCAGTCGAATTTTCGTATTGTGTCGTCATGCTGTTCATCATCAATGATTAAATACAAACTCACGCGAATTCAACAACGCCCAAAAGACGTCTTCCAGGGCTTGCTGACGATTCGCATTTTCGGCAACCGTCGCTTTCAACGCCGTCAACTCAGCCTCCGTTGGCTTTCGCGAAACGCATCGCAAATACAACTCCGTAAGAACCTCGTCGTCCGACTTTTTCGCATCGATCAACTTCTTCACAACGCCGCCTTGCTTGATCTTGTTCTGAACGGTCGAACCGTTGATCAAGTGCAGAGCCTGTGAAAGGTTAGGTTCCATAATGACCTCGCAACTGCAAACCGTCTCCCTTTTTGCCCGCCCGAACGTATTCAGGAAGTAGTTCGACGTGTTTCCGTCGGCAATTTGCACGGCCCGAGCACCCAATGGCAATCCTCGAAATTTGTCGCGAGTTTCCGTAATCTGCGAAATCACGTCCAGCAAAATCTCGGCTCGAATCCGTCGCAACGACGATCGGGAAAAGTTGGTTTCATCGCTGGCGTTGGTTTCATTTTGCTTGGTCGAAAGCTGGTAGGTTCTCGAGTTGCAGATGTCTCGAACGAGTTTCTTGAAGTCAAACTTGTAGTCCACGAACTTCGCCGCCATCTCGTCAAGCAACTGTGGATTCACAGCGGGATTTGAAACGCGAACGTCGTCGACTTCGTTCACGATGCCGCGCCCGAGAAAGTGAGCCCACACGATGTTCGAAAGGTTACGAGAAAACCACGGGTTCTCCGCCGACGCCAACCACTCAGCCAACACGACTCGGCGATCCTTGTTTTTTGTATCCGGCACTGCGCCACCGAGGAACTTTGGCTGCATCGTCTTCCCGGTGACCGGATGCTTCGTTTCGCCGCCGCCGTTGAAGATGATTCGCTCGCGAGGATCTTCGGCTTGTTTGCGATTGACTTTGGCAAAGAAAGCGGCGAACGAATAGTAGTCGTCCATCGTCCAGCGATCGAAAGGATGGTTGTGGCATTGAGCACACTGGATTCGCGTGCCCATGAAAACCTGAGCCACGTTTTCGGCCGTTTTCAGTTTGTCGCGTTCGATCTCGTAATAGTTCGTCGCCGGATTGCTAAACGTTCCGCCGGTTGATCCCAGTAATTCACGGACCATCTGATCGACGGGCACGTTGTTGGAGATTCGCTCTTTCAGCCAATCGAAATACAGCAGCGTGCTTTTATAGCTAACCTGGTTGTTCACCGAACGGACTTGCAGCAACTCCGACCATTTCATCAGCCAGATTTCGGCAAACTCTTTCCGCTCCAGCAACTGATCGATGTACTTCGAACGCTTTTCCGGATCGGAATCGGCGACGAAAGTCTGGACCTGTTCGCTCGTCGGCACGATGCCGCAAATATCCAGCGACGTGCGACGAATGAACTCTGCGTCGGAACATACTTCCGACGGAATGATCCGAAGCTTGCGAAGCTTGTCGTGGATTCGCTCGTCGATATAGTTGTGCGGCTGAATTGAATCCGGCCACGTGAACTGAACGTCTTTTGGCAAAACGATCACGTCGCTGCCGACGGTGTGCGTATCAAAACGAGCCATCACAAATGCTTCGCCGCGGTTGGCTGCTGTGACGACCCCAGACTGCGAAACTTTCGCCGAGTTGTCGTTGTTGGTGGAAAAGTAAGCAAGGTTCGTGACGTCACGCGTTGAGCCGTCGGAGTAGGTCGCGACGACGGCCAGTTTTTGATTCGTCTCGGGCCCGTTGAGAACAGCAGCCGGAGGGTAGAGTTCAATTTTGTCGACGGTCGGAACTTTGCCGACGTCTTCAGTGGCTCCCGCGTTCAGCCAGCGGGTGATCGTTTGATAGTATTCCGAATCGCGAGACATCAACGAGCCGCCCGAATGCGCGACCGCGCCGGTGGCTTTGTTGGTCAACAGGCAGTCGTCTGGTACGGCGAGATTGATCCGCCGCCCCAGCATTTCACGCGTCAAACGATGGTGATCGCCTTTGGGATCGAAGCCGTAAAGCGAAAGGTTGAAGCCGTCTTTTCCACGAGCAGCACCGTGACAGCTACCTGCGTTGCAACCCGTTTTGGAGAACACCGGCATGACGTCGTTTTGAAAGCTGACGGGTGGAACATTGGCCGCACCGGTGACTTTGATCGGAATCTCGACCAGCTGCATCTCGTTTTCGACGATCAGTTTCGCGTCCCCGTCGGCGACCGGAAGCACGAAGCCGTTTTCGAATTTCGCGGCAGGACCTTCAATGCGAATCGTGCTCGAATCCGAAAGGTCCTGGGTGATTCCGTCGGAAAGCGTTCGCTGGATGACGATGGACTGCCGATCCAGCGCTGACCCTAACGTGATCTGCGCCGGGTAAACGTTGAGCTTGGACGTCGGTTCTGGTTTTGGCTCGGGGGCTGGAGCTGGCGGAAGAGTTGGCTCCGGCGCGGGCGTTGGATTTGCTTCAGCAGCTGGCGTCGGCGGAGGAACGGGCTTGGGCGCAGGAGCTGGCTTGGGATCAGTTTTTTGCTCAGGCGCAGCCGCAGCCGTTTCGCTCGCGGCAGCCTCAACCTTTGCAGGCTGATCAGGCGCAGGTTGTTCTTTCGCAGCTTCCTGCGTCATGAACGAAAGCAAAAATACAAATGTGATTTTCAACATCATTTCGTCGCCACCTTTGTTTTCTTCGCCTTCTCAACCTTGGGAGGTCGAGGCTTGTTGATTCTCAATTGACCGCGGCCAGCGTTGGCAACCATCGTTGCGCCGTTTTGCGGGATCGTCACACGAATGAAGGGTCCATGTTTTCCAGGCGGCGACTTGTCAGTGGTCTCAAACTTGAACGTCAGCGATTCGGTCTTCGCGTCGAACTTCAGCGGCGAATTCGTCTTCACGTTCGGTGGAATGCCAAGCAACTCAGCCGTGGCTTCTCCTTCGAACGCAATCAACTGCTCCAGCGTCACCGCCATCTCTGCTGACTCGCCCTGAGTCACGCTCGTCATTGCCATTTGCATTTTGACTCGCGGTTCAGCAATCTCCAGTTCCGAAAGCTGCGTCGAAATCCATGACTGACCTTTCACATCCGACCAACCCATCACGTAGATCGGCCACTTGCCAATTTGTGCATTGGCATTCGCATTGAGCGGATAATCAAACTCGGTTTTGTCCTTCGTGACCTTCACTTGGTAGTTCGTACCTACGCCCGGCGGACGAAACGGAAATTGAAGGTAGATGTCTTTTTCGTAGCCCTCGTCACGATAGATTTTGACTTTTACATTTGTCGAACCGTCTCGCAACAGCGGAGCCTTCGGCGGAACCAACTCCAGTCGAAACGGAACCGGTTCAAGGACTGCGACCGCGGCTTTGTCGACGTGGCAAGGATAATAAAGCGTGTTGTTTGGCACGCCCAAAACCAGATCGGCACGCAAGTCGTAGCCGCCCTTGATGTTCTTTGCGTCGTCGACGTGAGCGGCGTTGACATCAAACAGTCCGCCGTCGATTTCGGCATCTTGCGTCGCCGTGAAAACAACCGGCATGTAAGTCATGTTGGCCGCCATCGTTCGACATTCCATCGTCACGCCTGGCGGCAACGAATCAGCAATCAGCTTGACTTCGCCACTGAAATTTTTCTTGGACGCGTCCATCAGCAACCCAAACCGGTTGCCTTGGGGAATTGCAATCTGCTGACGTCGCTGTGAAAAGCGATCATTCCGTTTAATATTGACCGTCAATTCAGGCTTGGGTTTCTCGAACTGCAAACGGTAAATAAAGTCTTCGCCACCACGGTCCAGATGATCGCGCACTCGCACGAAATAGTCGCCGTCTTCGGGAACCTGAAACCGCATTTGAGCATCCGGCTTTCGAGCCAGATCGTCATTGCCAGCAATGTGCTTTTTGTCTTTCGCGTAGAAGATATTGATGACCGGATCCAGCGGCGAGCCGATTCGCCGGGCGTAGCAGTCAACAATCCAGGTCTCACCTTTCTTCGCTGTGAAACGATGAAAATCATTGCTGTCGCCTTCCGCGATGCGACCATCAATCGCGATCGGCAACGTCACCGCGGTCTGTTCGAGAAAGCCATTGTTGGGCTCGACTTCGGCAACAGATTCCAGATCCGAAAGCAGAAACGGAAACGGCGATGGCGAAACTCCCTGTTCGTCTTCGCAAAACAGACCTCCACGGAACCCCTCGCTGGTCGGAAGCGTGACACTCTTTTTCATCGGTCCGCCCGGGTCACCGAGAAACGTGACCTCTTTCGTCTCACCGAACTTGCCGCCGGCGGGAAACACCAAAGCTGGACGGGGAAAGTTCCCTACATGCAAGCGATAGCGACAATTACCGTTTCCGCCGTACGAAGTCTCGCGAACCATGACGGTGTACAGACCGTCTGCCGGAGCATGAATCGACAGAAAGGCGTCCTGTTTCAGCAACGGGCAGTCATCGCATTTCGCGAGCTCGTTGCCTTCGGCGTCACGGATCTCGATGTAGGGATCGAACATGAAGCCAAGCCGAATCGCTTCGATTTCTACAGAGATTCGTTGCCCTTGCTTGGCTTCAAGTTGAAACCAGTCGACGTCTTCGTTTTGGACGACGCCATTGATGGTCGTGCCGAGTGCCACTTTTTGCGGCGCCGTGAATTCAGAATTCGGCTCTGCTTCGTCAACCTCGGGGAGAACTCCGACGAAGAAGTTGCGGTAGTCGGAAACGCCGCTGGCGGTGCGAAGCTGAGCCACGTGTTCGCCAATGCGACAGGTTTCGGCGCAGGCAACGGTTACTTTGACATTGTTGCCGTCGACTTGCTCGATATTCTTGACCTCAAAGCCGTCGTCATAAAAGAAAACTTCTTTCGCGTCGAACAGCCGAGCTCCGGTAAACAGCAACGTCTTTTCGGTGCCACGCTGCATTCCTCTCGGAACGATCTGGTTCAGCACAGGCGTTCCTGGCACGCCGGCGGCAAAACTCGTGGAAGCAGCCGCGAAACAGATCAAGATCGCGAACAGGTTGTGTTTATATTTGAGCATACAAAGATGTAGGTTAAATCATGCGAAACGCCGGTTGCTCGTCGGCCAAATTTGAAGCGCCGACGAGTCATGCGGGAGCCCGCGAAAAAGAATGACCGAATTAAACCAGAAGGTCCTGCCGCACTTGGCCGCCGTCGACGATCTCGATCGGTCGGTCTCCAGGAGCCATCAGCTCTTTGTCTGCATTGATGCCGATGCACTTGTACATCGTCGTCGCCCAGTCCTCGACCGTCATCGGATCCTCGGCAGGCTCGCTGCACGTCGAATCGGACTTGCCGTAAACCTGACCACGCGTGATGCCGCCGCCCGCCATCAACGTGCTGAACACTTTTGGCCAGTGGTCGCGTCCGGCAGTCGCATTGATTTTCGGCGTACGTCCAAATTCACTGGTGACACAAACCATCGTTGAGTCCAGCAAGCCGCGTTGATCGAGGTCGTTGATCAACGTCGCGTAGGCTTTATCGAACGCAGGAGCCTGTCGACGGAATTTGTCTTCGATCTGATCGTGGTGGTCCCAACCGCTGTAAGTTAGCGTCACAAAGCGAACGCCGGCTTCGACCAAACGACGTGCCAACAGCATACGTGCTCCAGCTTCGTTCTTGCCGTAAGCCTCGCGAAGCTTGTCGTCTTCTTTCGAGATGTCGAACGCGAGCCGAGCTTTCTCTGAACTGATCAAACCGTAGGCTCGATCGTAAAACGTGTCGACCGTATCGAGAGAGTCCGATTTTTCTTTTTCGCGGAAATGCTGATTCACGACGTCGAGAATACGTTGCCGTTTCCCGAAACGATTCGGATCGACACCGCCGGGCAGTTGCAAATCGCGAACGCGATAGTCCTTTCGGCCCGGATCGGAACCCAAACTGAATCCGGCGAAAGATGAACTGAGGTAGCCCGTGCCAGCGAATGTGTTTGGCTGGTTCGGAATGAAAACGTAAGGTGGCAAATTCTGTCGCGGGCCGAACTCGTGCGAGACCACGCTACCCATCGACGGATACTGAAGCGCCGGGCTGGGACGGTAGCCGGTGAACATGTTGTGGACGCCGCGCTCATGAGCCGCTTCGCCGTGAGTCATCGAGTTGATCACCGTGATCTTGTCGGCAACCTTCGCGGTCTGCGGAAACAGTTCGCTGAACTTGACGCCGGTGAGTTTCGTGTCGATCGTCTTCAGCGGACCACGATACTCCAGCGGAGCGTAAGGCTTGGGATCGAAGGACTCCTGCTGAGCCATCCCGCCTGGCAAGAAGATAAAAATGACGGACTTGGCCGTGCCTTCTTTACTCTCGTAAAACTTCTGATCAGCCTGCGCCGACTTCATTTTGAAGAAGTCCGTCAGCGTCAAACCAAGTCCGCCGATGGCGCCAACGGTCAGCAGGTTTCGGCGGCTGAGAAAATGGTCCGTACACTTGTCGCGTCTCATACGTAAGCTCCTGGAAGTGGCAACGTCCTTGCTTCCAAACTAGGCCGAAATGTCCAAACTGTCAATTTACGGAGGTTAGTCTCGCATTAAATGCGAATCTGTGCAGATTATGCCGGCTTTTATGGCAGCTCGACACTTTGAACCTGAATTGATGTTTTGGGTTGCGGCTGATTTGGCGATACTTCAACGAATCCGAAAAAGTTAATTGTCGGATGCGCAAGCCCATCATTTTCATGGAAGAAAAAATGATTAATGTCCAGGATATTGTTACGCTCCAGATGGAAACGGTTTCACGTTGGCATCACGAGCCGATCGACAATCCGTACTCTGATTTGGAACAGGCCGTTTGCACTCAGCATCAATTTAATTATCAGCTGTGGCATCAGGAAGACATCGCTCGCAGCCGCGACGTGACGGACGAGAAAATCGCTGAAGTTAAACGTGCGATCGACGGCTTCAACCAAAACCGGAACGACTGGATCGAGAAAGTCGACGACTATATCACCGAGCTTGTTCAGTCGCGAAGCGTTAAAGTTCAACCCGACGCTCGGCTCAACACCGAAACGCCTGGCAGCGTGATTGATCGGCTCTCGATTCTGTCGCTGCGAATCTATCACATGGAAGAGCAGCTTGAGCGCAGCGATGTGAATCAGGAGCATCTTGATTCCGTGAATCACAAGATCGCGATCTGTCGCTTGCAGCAGGACGAGTTAAGCAATTCGTTGCAGGAGCTGTTAGACGACATCTTCGCCGGCCGCAAGCGTCATCGCACGTATCGCCAGCTGAAGATGTACAACGATCCGTCACTCAACCCGTATCTGTACAAAAAGCAGGTCGCATAACCAGCGGCGAAAGCTGTCAGCCAATCACCTGAGTGGCGTGAAGCACTGTCCAACGCCATTAATTCGTGAGGTCCACGATCACGCGGCGATATCGCGTAAGCCGTGGAGATCCGTGATCTGTGACGGCCAGGATGATATGCAAGGTCCCAGTGCCCGGCGGCATGACGTTCCGAGTCGGAATCTTGAATGTCGCCTTCTGCTGATCAAAGCCTTCGATTTCGATCGGCTGCCCTGATGTCGCGCTCGAGCATAGAAACGTTCCGGCTTCGACATAGGCAAACCAGTGGTACGAAAGAGCATCGCCGTCCGGATCCGCCGAACCTTCAGCGCTCAGTGAAACTTCTTCGCCTTTCTTCGCTGTTAGTCGGTCGGGATGGCCAAGCTTCGCGATGGGAGGATGATTGGCGTTACCGAAATCTTTGACCGTCCAATCCATCCGTGACGCAAAGTCATTCTGATAGGCCTCGCGCCAACGCCAGATCGTGGCATGATTGGTGTCATACCAGCGACCATCGATGCCTTTGACTTCATCGTCCGCACAAGCCCAGAACGGACGAGTTTCCTTTTGCAAAAACCACTTCTGCATTCGTGGCGTGTAAAACTCGTATCGTCCTCCCCACCCGCCCCAGTTTGGATGGTCGTGATTATTGAGTCCGTTGTTGATCAAGTTTAAAAATGAGGGCGTGTCGCCTTCCATCAAGTATTCCCAATGCGGATACTCCTTACCCAGCGGCCCTTTGCGACGAATGTTTTTATCCAGCCACTCATTGGTCACCAAATCAAAGTCGGCTCCCGCGCAGCGTGCATGAAATTTGTCACCACTGATGCCGCTCCACGTTGCATGGTGATAGGCGGCTCCCGGATGAAAGCCTGGACTGGCAACGTAAAACAGATCGGGAAACTGCTCACGAAGCCACGGTCCGCTGTCGTCCTGGTCGGAGATCGTATAGACGCGAATCTTTGAGACAAATTTTTTCAATTCCTCGGCCGTTCGAGTCTCGCGAACTTTCCAAAGTGCTTGAGCCAACACGTTTGGTCCGCCCCAGGCCGTCACCCAAATTGGACGTGGATCATCTTTGTCGACCGCTTTAACAAGTGCCTCTGAAGCCTCCGAGTCTTTGCCTTCTCCGACGCCGTTCATGCCGTAAACCGGAAGGCCTTCGGTTACCATGCCCAACAGTGATTTAGCCGTCGGGAAACCTTGCTCGTGCTTTTCCAGATTGTCACGCACTTTCCCGTAGGCTTCGACGATCCGGCGGATTCGTTGCGGCGCGACACGGCGTTGTTGATGCAGTGACGTCGTCGCAGCAAGCCCTTCGATATCGTAGTGGTTCGCGTACACCAGAAAACGAACCATCGACATGGCATCGTCGGGTTCGTTTTCAATGTCGGTCAGGACGAAAACCCTCGCCTTTTCAGGAACCGTGCTTTCGTCCGCAACAGTTGGCTTCGCGACGGCGGTTCCAATACAGACACAACAAATCAGGCAGCTGAGATAGTTCTTCATGGGATTCTCGTGATGATAAAGGCCGAATGGATGATTTCAATTCTCGTGGATCAAGCCGACCGGCACTTCCACAATCCAAAGTTTGAATCGTACTTTCCTGAGGCGACATTTCTATCGCCACTGAAAATCAAAAAACATACGCGTTACAAATCAAGCGATGCTTTCCGCCGCTTCATCTTCAATCGTAGTGGTAAAGAAAACCAACACCAGAACCCAAAAACACAGGATCAGATTCTGGACCGGTAGTTGAAGCGCGAGCGGCAGCGAGTAAATCATGATCGCTGACGGCAGCCACACGCACCAATTGGAGATCAATGCCGGCAAGACTTTGCGGACATACCAGTTCCGCCCCAACGCTGTTCGCGTCTGGGAAAACGAGTAGCCGTTGTCTTGCCAGATGTAAAACAGCACGCAGTTCAACAGGCCCATCAGCGGTCCGTATCGCAACGCGTCAAAGGAAACTTTGCTGGCAATCGTTTTGACGCTGCTGTCGTCGCCAAACATCCACGCTTGAAAGCGATAGAACAGATCGATTTCGGCGCCTTTGAAGGCCCAGAAAATTACATTGGCAATCAACAGTCCCCAAAAAGCCTGGGGAACTTTCCGATCCACCGCGACACGCAGGATGCTGGGGATGAGGCCGCCGAAAATCGCGGTTGAGACAATCCCGAACAATATGCCATATCGGGTTTTGACTTCGCCGATTCTCTCCAACCCGCTGCGAATCGGTTCGAACCAATAGTAGCCGGCAATCAATGCGACGCCGAAGAGCCAGAGTGCTGCTCCGGGCCAACGATTTTGCCAAGCGGCCTGCTTGCCAGTTTGAATCGCCGTGGCCAGGGCGCTGTTGGGTTTCATGGTGTTCTTGAGTTGGTTCCGTCCGTTCGTTTCAGATGTTCTAACAGACTTCGCAGCGACAGTGACGTGGGCTTTCAAACCAGGTTGTGGCATCGACGAACGCTGAGCGACAATTCGAAAAGAAACTCGCGAGAAACGTCAGAACAGAAATCGTGGCCACCGGAAAATCACTGGCCGAAGGCCTGCACCACCGCTTCGCATCCCGATGTCGTGGACCTTGTTTCCGGTTATCCTCTGCGGTCTCGTTGACTTGACATAAATTCTGAACCGACATTGCCATGACTATCAAACTGATCGTGACCCATCCAGGCGGAGCCCACAAAGACGACTTTCTGGCCTGCAGTCTGCTCGCCCATCTGCACGGAGCACCCATCCAGCGACGCGAACCGAACGATGAAGATCTGGCAAACGTTTCGACCTGCGTGGTCGACGTTGGAGGCGTGCATGATGCTGAGTTGAACAACTTCGATCACCACCAGTTCCCGCGAGACGCTCCGCCGCTGTGTGCGTTGTCGTTGGTGCTACAACACATGGGACTGTACGACGACGCGTTGTCGTTTTGTGCCTGGTTGCGACCGACCGAGTGGTTGGACACGCGCGGCCCCAATGAAACCGCCAAGCTAATGGGCATTCCGCGGCAAGCGTTGAGCGAGCTGAATTCGCCGATCGATGTCACGTTGCTGAACCGTTTCGCAAACGAAGCTGAACTCTCACCCGAACACCCGATCTATCAAGTCATGTGCATGGTCGGAGAAGATCTTGTGAACTACGTGCGTTCGCTACGAGAGCGGTTGGATTTTTTGGCACAGCATTGCCAATGGTGGACCGTTGAAACCGAAGGTGCAAACGAAGCTCCGATTGAAGCTCTGTTCCTTGAGCAACATGCAGAAATCGCAAACGATCCTTCGTTCGGGCTTCACGCATTCATCACAGAACAGAAAAAAGAAGACATCGTTCACGCTCTCATTTACCCCGATCGACGCGGCAGCGGCTATGGTTTGACACGATACGAGGATTGTCCACGGTTGAATTTCTCACAGATCGAGAATCAGGAAGACGTGCGGTTTGCCCACAAACGCGGCTTTGTGGCGAAGGTTGACGCAACCGATCCGGCCAGGCTGAAAGAACTGCTGGCGGGCGCGGTGGTTGATGCGTGACGCAGCGGGAACTAAGCCTGTGTTCGCACGGCGGATGCAAATCAAGACCGTGCCTGTGACCACACGGTTGTGCAACTGACGAACAGACTGCCAGCTAATCACGTATTTCGCGTAGGGTTTCCCGGGGAGTCGCGTTTGGTGATAAAGTACAACCCGTGGCCTCGCCCGCGACGAGACGTTGCTTGCCCCACATGTTGCCGCCCAACCAATTGCTGAATCGGCCACAATCGCGGACCTTACTTTCAGACACCCGTAAAATCTCATGGAAGACGTTTTTGCACTCCTGCCGGCGATCCTGTTGTTGGCGATTTGCATCGTTTCGATCCTGTTGATGCGTCGGCTTGGGCTCAGCCCGATCGTCGGCTATTTGCTGGGCGGCGTGCTGATCGGGCATCATGCATTCGGCTGGATTCACGAAAACGGAACGACCCACTTGCTCGCCGAACTGGGCGTCGTGTTCCTGTTGTTCGACATCGGAATGCATTTTTCGGTGCGTCACATTTGGGAAACGCGGCGCGATATTTTCGGGCTGGGTTCACTGCAAATGGGATTGACGCTGCTTGCGTTCGGCGGCGGACTGATGCTGTGTGGGTTCCCTTTCGAAATCGCGTTGGTGCTCGGCGGAGCACTATCTCTTTCGTCAACGGCCGTCGTCATTCCAACGCTTTCCGAGCGAGGCCAGAGCAAGTGCCCGGTCGGAAGGACCTCGACTGCAGTCCTGATTTTCCAGGATGTGTTTGCCATTTTCCTGTTGATTCTGGCAGGCTCGTTAACAGGCGGCGGTGGAACCGAAGCAGTCGAATCAGCTGACGTGGCACAAACCAGTTTGCTGACTTCCGTCGGGCTGGCGGTCGTGAAAGGAGCCATTGCGTTTGCAATCGCGTTCGCACTTGGTCGCTACGCGATCCGGCCTTTGTTCTCAGTCGTGGCCCGCACGCGAAACGATGAAATCTTCACGGCACTCGCGTTGCTGATCGTGCTCGCCATGGCTGCCGCCAGCGGTTGGGCGGGACTTTCGTTGACGCTCGGAGCATTCCTTGGCGGCATGATGTTGGCCGAAACTCCTTATCGCCATCTGATTCGAACCGAAGTCAAACCGTTTCGCGGATTGTTGCTGGCTTTCTTCTTTATCTCGATCGGCATGTCGCTGGACTGGCATGTTCTGCTAAGCGGTTGGTGGCAGATCCTGTCGCTGGTCGCTGCAATGATCTTGATCAAAGCCATCGCCATCTCCGCGTCCGCCAAAATTGTTGGCTGGTCGTTGCCCGGATCGATGCAACTGGGTTTCGTGCTGGCCCAGGGAAGCGAATTCGTCTTCGTGATTGTTTCCATTCCCGCCGTGCGTGCTGCGGTTGGCGAGCAGTATGTCGGAGTGCTGTTTTGCGCCACGGCAATCTCACTGGCACTGACACCGACGGTTTCGGAACTGGGTAATCGTCTCGCACTGCACGTTCGCACGCGTCGATCGATTGAGTTGCCGAAGTCCGAGGTGACTCCTATTGAAACCACGGCGCCCGTTGTCATCTTCCGCATGAACGAAGTCGGTCGAACCGTCGCGGACGCGTTGACGGCTCATCAGATCGAGTTCACGGCGATTGACAACGACTACGATCGCTTCAACGCCGCAACCGTGGATGGCTATCAGGTCACGTTCGGCGACCTGGCCGATCTGAGGATGGCGGAGACGATTTCGATGGACCAGCGAAGCGTTTTGGTGTTCGGCAACATTCGAGTCGACGTGGCTATCGATTTGAACCACATCGTGCTGGAGCGTTTTCCGAAGCTGATGCGAATCGCGTCGGTTACAGACAAAGCCGACGTGGAACGGCTTGAGAATCTTGGGATGCATGCGATCGTCACGAATTCAGAAAACCCTGGCGTGGGGCTGGCAGAGAAAGTTCTGTCTGCAATGAGCGTGGAACAGGAAAAGATCGACGCCTGGATCGAGCGTCGGATCAGAAAAGAAGTTTCCGCCTGACAAGCCTCCGCCTGACAAGTCCGTCTAACGTTTGCCGAGGGTTAGAAGACTTTTCGTCTCCGCAGCGACTGTGCGGGCACTGTGTCAAATCCGCACATTCCAACCAGCCACGACCCAAAATCCGCTCACGGCATGAACCAAATCCGGGAGATTCACGCTTTGCAGCAGTTGGTCGATCGCTGCGACGCGGCTTTCTGGGGCGATGTCGAGCCTCAAGTTCTCGCTGGCACACGCTTTGCTTTGAAGAACATTTGCACTGAGAGAAAAATCAATCGCAACGTATCGAACAGGAATCCAGTCATGTCTGAGACGCTTGAACTTCCGCGATCCAAATCACCGAACCTTCCGACGACAATGAAAGCCGCCGTCGCTCACGCGTTCGGCCAGCCGTTGAAAATCGAGCAGGTTGCCGTCCCGCAACCGGCGGCAGGCGAAGTCCTGATTCGCGTCGAAGCCTGCGGTGTCTGTCACACGGACCTTCACGCGGTCAACGGTGATTGGCCCGTGAAACCAGAGCTGCCGTTCATTCCGGGTCACGAGGGAGTCGGAATCGTCGAGGCCGTCGGTTCGGAGACTTCGCTGGTTAAAGTCGGCGATCGTGTCGGAGTTCCGTGGCTGTACAAAGCGTGTGGCAGTTGCGAGTACTGCATTACGGGTTGGGAAACGCTGTGCCCGAGCCAGCAAAACGCCGGCTACTCGGTCAACGGAAGCTACGCCGATTTTGTGGTGGCTCCGGAAGCCTATGTCGCCAAAATCCCTGACGGCCTGGACCCGGTGCATGCCGGACCGATCCTGTGTGCGGGCGTGACGACTTACAAAGGCATCAAGGAAACCGAAGCGAAACCTGGCGAGTGGATCGTGATTTCAGGAATCGGCGGGCTAGGTCATCTGGCCGTGCAGTACGCGAAAGCAATGGGTCTGCACGTTGCCGCTGTCGATGTCGCCGATGAGAAACTGGAACTTGCTCGATCACTCGGGGCAGAAGTCACGGTGAACGCAAATTCCGAAAACCCGATCGATCAGGTGCAACAGCAAACCGGTGGAGCTCACGGAGCGTTGGTGACCGCTGTCTCGGTCCCGGCGTTTCATCAAGCCCTCGGCATGCTTCGTCGCGGCGGAACCTGTGCGTTGGTCGGATTGCCTCCGGGAGAGTTTCCTACTCCCATTTTCGATGTGGTGTTGAAACGAATCACTGTCCGCGGCTCAATCGTCGGAACGCGGAAGGATATGCAGGAAGCGTTGCAGTTCGCGGCTGAAGGCAAAGTCAAAACAACCGTCGAGGTTCAGCCGCTGAGTGCGATCAACGAAATCTTCACGCGTCTTGAAAACGGTGAGATCAACGGCCGCGTCGTCATCCAACCTTAGGCACTGTTTGGTAAATGTGAGCGGCAAGGCGCTAGCCGCCGTTCCGTTGCGCTTTTTAACGGCGGCTAGCGCCTTGCCGTTTATGTTTGGCCGCGTTGATGACATGAAAATCAATTTGTCAAACAATGCCTAAAACTCTCGCGACGATGCAAACGAAAGCAGCTTTATGGAAATAACCGAGCTTCCTCAACTGGTGCGTAACGCAGGGCGGTTCCGGGAAGTCGTGACGATTCTCGCCAAGCATGGTTTGGCTGATTGGCTGACGTTGGCTTCGCCGCGTTGGCTGGATTGGCTACGAGGAAAAACGTCCGACGACGAAGACGACTGTTCGACTGAACAGCGGATCCGAATCGCGCTGACGGAACTTGGCACGACGTTTATCAAGCTTGGACAGGTCCTCAGCACGCGACCGGATCTGGTTGGCCAGACGTTGGCGACGGAGCTTGCTGAACTACGGGCCAACACGCCCGCCGACGATCCCGATTCCGTTCGGGCGATGATCGAGTCGGAGTTGGGCGGGGCGATTGAGGAGCTGTTTGCAAAGTTTGAGCCCGAGGCGATGGCGTCTGCTTCGATCGGCCAGGTTCACAAAGCGATTTTGCATGGAGGAGAGCATGTCGTGGTGAAAGTCCAGCATCCGGGCATCGAAAAACGGATCGTCAACGACCTCGAGATCATCAGCAAGCTGGCCGAACTTGCGGAACAGCACTCGGTTTACCTGCGTCAGTATCGGCCTGTAAAAACAGCGCAGGAGTTTCAGCGAACGTTGATGCGAGAGCTGGACTTTGGTCGTGAGCAACGAAACATGACTCGCTTTCGGGAGAACTTTTCCGATAACTCTCAGGTTCGATTTCCTGCAGCCTATCCAGAGCTCTGCTCACGTCGCGTGCTGACGATGGACCTGTTCGAAGGCATCAGCGTGAGCGAAAAACAGAAACTGGAAACGTGTGGACTGGACCTGAAGCAGGTCGCCATAGATGGAGCCAACCTTTTTCTGGACATGATTTTTCGTGACGGGTTTTATCACGCCGATCCGCACCCGGGAAACCTGATGGTTCTTTCGGCCAGCGATGTCGCAGGCAGCAGCGATCAACGAAGTGCCGGACTGCCTTCCGCCGCCGGGATCGGCGTCGAGGTCGATGCGGAAACTCCCAGACGTCGGCTCAATGGAGCAGTAGGCGCTGCGCTGGTCACGGAAAAGATAACAGGGCCACGCAACGAATCTAACTCGTCTGCTGTGATCGGAGTCCTCGACAGCGGCATGGTTGGACGGATCGATGATGCGTTACAGCAAGAGTTGGAATTGGCACTGATCGCAGCGGTCCACCAGGACGGAGAAGTCATTACAGAGATTATCGCTCGAGTCGGTGATCTGCCGTCCGATTTCGACGAATCAGAGTTGCAGAGTGCCGTGCAGGAATTTCTCGACGAATATTCGCATCAATCGCTGGACGACTTTGATCTGAGCGGATGTCTCAACGAGATGATCCTGATCATTCGCTCGCATCAAATTTACTTGCCGGCAAAGATCGCGATGCTGCTCAAGGTTCTGATCATGCTCGAAGGCACGGCACAGCAGTTGAGCCCTAAATTCAATCTGGCTGAACTGATCCAGCCTTACGGAACGACGGCCATGTGGCGACGCTATTCGCCCAAGCGTTTCTTCTCCCGAATGAAGTCGACGGTGAAGGACTGGGATCGTCTGATGGCGATTCTTCCTCGCGACGTCGCCGACATTTTGCACAACATGAAACGCGGCAAGTTCGACGTGCACCTCGAACATCGGCGGCTGGAACCGATTGTGAACCGTTTGGTAAAAGGAATCCTTACGGCGGCGCTCTTCATGGGTTCGGCATCACTTTCCAGCTACCAGGTTCCACCAACGATCAACGGTTTTTCGATTCCCGGATTCCTCGGTTGCGGAGTCGCGCTGTACATGGGTTGGTCGATCACGCGAGCCATCAACCGATCGAAAAAATAACGCTGCTTCGGACGACGGCAGGCGACGAACAAAGCGCCGTACGAGATTCCGACTTGCCGTTGTCAAACTACTACTGGAGCTCTTTCAAAGCCGCCACGATGTCTGCGGGTTCGGCCCGCTGTCGATAGTCAACGTCAACGAATCGCCACGTCACGACGCCCTCACGGTTCAACACAAACGTCGCCGGGATAGGCAACACGGTTCCATTGCCGCCGTTGATCTCTTCCAACTGCAAACCGCGATCGTTTCGCATATGCCCCAGAATCACTTCGGGAACCTGCCACGAAACTCCGTACTCCGCCGCGACCAACGCGTCCTGATCCGAGAGCACCGGAAACGGCAGCGGCTCCTGCCCCGTTTGTGAAACCGAATCGTCGGGCAACTGTGGGCTAATCGCAACCAGTTCCGCACCAAGCGAATGGATCTCCTCCAGTCGGGATTTCATTGCTTGCAATTGCAAACTGCAATAAGGACACCAACTGCCGCGATAAAAAGTCACCACGACCGGGCCCTTTGACAGCAAACTCGCAAGCGAAACTTTTTCGCCCTGAGAGTTGGGCAGTTCAAAGCCGGGAGCCTGTTGTCCCACTTCGGTCGCGTTGGCACCGGACTGAAACACCTCGGCGGACGCCAACAGATCATCGATCCGTTTCGCAAATTCCGGATTGTTCTTTCGCGTCGTCGCGAACTTGGCTTCCGTTTGCGCTCGAAGCGTATTGGTCGGGTCTGTATCCGCATTCATGTTTCGTGCCTAAATAGTTCCGTCGTCAAAATACCACTGTTCAAAGGTTTATTCGTTCGCCACGCGGATGACAAGCTTGCCTTGGTTCTGGCCTTCGAGCAGTCCGATGAACGCGTCCGGAGCGTTTTCCAGATCCTCAACGATGTCTTCGTGAGCTTTGATTTTTTTGTCCTTGACCCACTGCCCCATCTCCGCCGCGAACTCGCCGTAACGGTGACCGTAGTCGTCAAAAATGATGAATCCCTGCATTCGAATACGCTTGGTCAGCAATTTTCTGGTCAGCAACGAAAGGCGATCCGGACCCGGCGGCAACTCGGTATCGTTGTAGTGAGCGATCAGGCCACACAGTGGAATGCGAGCCTTGGTGTTGAGCAGCGGCAGGACTCCGTCGAACACTTTCCCACCCACGTTTTCGAAGTACACATCGATGCCATCGGTACACGCCGCGGCAAGCTGTTCGTCAAAGTCATCGGCACGATGGTCGATGCAAGCGTCGAATCCAAGCTCGTCGACCGCCAGCCGGCACTTCGTTTCCCCACCCGCGACGCCAACCATGCGACAGCCTTTGATTTTTGCGATCTGCCCGACGACCGAACCGACGGCTCCTGTCGCACCGGCCACAACCACGGTTTCGCCCGCTTTGGGCTGACCGATATCGAGCAGTCCCATGTAAGCCGTGAATCCTGTCATCCCGAGCACACCCAATGCCAGCGAAGGACGCTGCATGTTGGCGTCCAGCTTCACCAGTCCTCCCCCGTCCGAGATCGCGAAGTCCTGCCATCCGCTGTAGCCGAGCACCATGTCGCCCTGGGAGAATTTCTCATTGTTAGATTTCTCGACGCGGCAAACGGTGCCTCCAACCATCACGTCATCGATCGCAACGGGATCCGCATAAGATGGCCCGTCGCTCATCCGCCCACGCATATAGGGGTCGAGCGAGAGATACATCGTCCGCAACAGGACTTCTCCATCGCCCGGCTGAGGAACATCGGTCTGCTCAAGGCGAAAGTTTTCTGGTTTGGGTTGACCATGTGGTCGCGAAGCCAGCACGATGCGTCGGTTGCGGTCAGTCGTTTGGGTTGTCATTTGTGATCCTTCCGTTTTCAGATAGACAACTTACCCTTCTGCAAACGGCATGCCTATCGTCGCGACGCACATGGCATGGCAAAGTGTTCGACGACGCACCGATTCTTCCTGTCCGAAGTCCCCCTTCAACCAGAAGGCATGCCATCACCACCGTGTTCGTTGGACCGGTTTTTGGCCAATGCCGCTCAATCGAGATTCTCAATTTCGAATTTTAGTGAGCGACGAGGCGCTAGCCGTCGGTTCGTTGACCCGCGAATAACGGCGGCTAGCGCCTTACCGCTCACTGGATTGAGCAGTATTGGCCTTTAGGCGGAATCGTTCAACACCCATCCAACGCGCCTTCCGGCTAGAGACCGCCGATTAGTGTCCATCGTGATTATTCCGAAACACTGATCTTCACTAATCGACACTAATCTTTCTATCGTCCCCGAGAAGGTCTCACAAAGAAACCTGCGACGGGCATCAGCCAGTGTGGCTTCCGAAGCGGATCAACTCGCTTTCATTTCATGCAATTAGTGGCGATTAGTGTTCTCCATCGTGATTATTCCGAAACACTGATCTTCACTAATCGACACTGATCTTTCTATCGTCCCGGAGAAGGTCTCACAAAGAAACCTGCGACGGGCATCAGCCAGTGCGGCTTTCGAAGCGGATCAAGTCGCTATCATTTCAAGCAATTAGTGTCGATCAGTGCCGATTAGTGTTCTCCATCGTGATTATTCCGAAACACTGATCTTCACTAATCGACACTGATCTTTCTATCGTCCCCGAGAAGGTCTCACAAAGAAACCTGCGACGCGCATCAGCCAGTGCGGCTTTCGAAGCGGATCAACTCGCTATCATTTCAAGCAATTAGTGTCGATCAGTGCCGATTAGTGTTCTCCATCGTGATTATTCCGAAACACTGATCTTCACTAATCGACACTGATCTTTCTATCGTCCCCGAGAAGGTCTCACAAAGAAACCTGCGACGGGCATCAACCAGTGAGGCTTCCGAAGCGGATCAACTCGCTTTCATTTCATGCAATTAGTGTCGATCAGTGCCGATTAGTGTTCTCCATCGTGACTATTCCGAAACACTGATCTTCACTAATCGACACTAATCTTTCTATCGTCCCCGAGAAGGTCTCACAAAGAAAGGTCCATCGCGGATCTCTATGGGTCGAGGTCGAGTCCACCGCAGTAAAAGAAGATCGCTGTTTTGTAGTTTTGCCTGTTTCTGTAGCCGCCAACTCGTCGCTTGATCGATTGAATCTTGCTGTTGATTCCTTCGGCAACTCCGTTTGATATTCCACTGAAGGTGCAGTAGCTGACGACGTTGTCGATGCGAGTTTTGATCGTGCGTGCGACCTTCTTCATTGGCTCCAGCCGAGTGTGAATCACCTTGCGGTACCACCACCTGAAAAACTCTTTCGCCTCCTTGGCGGTGTCGTGATGCCAAAGATCGCGAAGCATCTCTTTGTAAGTCCATGCCTTGCCGGTTTCGAGTTTGAAAGAAAACAACGCATCAAGACGCTGCTGGCTTGATTCCTTGAGGTTGTCATAGTTCTTCAGAAACAGGTAACGAGTCCCTGTTAGCGTGTCGTCACCTTCGCTGCGGAGACGCTTGTTCTCTTGCTTGCGAACCTTGTCTACCGCTTCGTTGACCAGCTTCATCACATGAAAACGGTCGTGCACAATCTTTGTTTCTGCCAGGGGAATGTTGGACTTTGCAGCGTTCACAAAAGCAGAGCTCATGTCCATCGCGATGGCTTCGACGGTTTCGATTTGACCCGGTAAAAGTTGAGAAAAGCATTCGTTGGCGGCCTCTTTGTTGTGGCCTTCGGAGATCGCTTCAACCGTACTGTTGTCGAGGTCGTAAATCAAAGTAATGTAGTTCTGCCCTTTCTTGAAAGACTTCTCGTCGATGCCAATGTGAGGCAGTGGACTGGATTGCTTTCGAGCTTGCCCACGCTCGACGGCTCGCTCAAGAATCGTCCATGTCGCTTCCCAGCCAGTTCGCAGAATCGTGCGAGCACCTTCGATCGTTTGTGTTGCCTTGAGCAAGCGGATCGCAAAAGCTTCGAACATCAACGTGAAGCGACTGTTGGGACTGGACCAGGGAACTTGAACCAGTTTCACGCCGTGTTCGGGACAATCCACTCGGGGGATCGAAGCTTCCAGCATCGTCTTGAATTGGCAGCTGTCCAAGTGACGCCAGCGACGCGATGGAGAATGGTCATAGCAGCTCAATTTCTGATCGCACTGAGGGCAGCAGAACTTCGTGCCTTGTGCGTGACGCACACTAACGACGATCTCACCAAGTTCCATGTTCAGATCAACGTTCGATACTTCCCAAGGCGTCTCAATGCCAAGGATCTGTTGATAAAGTTCCGTGTCTTGCATTTGCGTTCTCCTTCTCGGAGAATTTTACAGGACCCACAAAATTCCGCGATGGACCCAAAGAAACCTGCGACGGGCATCAGCCAGTGAGGCTTCCGAAGCGGATCAAGTCGCTATCATTTCATGCGCACTCATTCGTGTGATTCGTGGACGTCCTCTTGGTGGGATAGGCTTCCAGCCAGTCATTACATTCAACTCGCGTCATTCGCGGGCAGAACAATCTCGCAACATTTTAAAGCCACAGATGCACACAGATCCAGTGTAACAAATGCCCCACGCAAAGGCGCGGAGGCGCATAGCACATGCTCACCATCCAAACCCTGCGCCATTGCGTGAGCCCAACATCCATCACCCCGCACCTCATTCGTGCCGATTCGTGTGATTCGTGGACGTCCTCTTGGTGGGATAGGCTTCCAGCCTGTCATTGCATCCAATTCGCGTCCCATTCGCGTCAGTCGCGGGCCAACCACTCCCGCAGTTCGAAACTCCCACAGATCCATACACCTCATCAGTGCCCATCCGTTGCTCCTATCTTCGTTCGTGCCGATTCGTGTGATTCGTGGACGTCCTTGGTAGGCCAGGCTTCCAGCCTGTCATTGCATTTCAATTCGCGTACCGTTCGCGTCATTCGCGGGCCAACCACTCCCGCAGTTCGAAACACCCACAGATCCATCCACCTCATCAGTACCCATCCGTGGCTCCTATCTTCGTTCGTGCCGATTCGTGTGATTCGTGGACGTCCTTGGTGGGCCAGGCTTCCAGCCTGTCATTGCATTCAATTCGCGTCCCGTTCGCGTCAGTCGCGGGCCAACCACTCCCGCAGTTCAGCCCCACAGATCCATACACCTCATCTATGTCAATCCTGTGGCTTCTCCCGTCACCACAACCCTCCTCCATTCATCTCCTTCACGACTGTATTGCAAACTCTGGCAGCTTGAGCATTTTGCAGGCACAACAAGGGGAAACATCCGTGGTCCAGCAGGACGTTTCGAAAATCACAGCAACGTCGCCGCAAATAGGGTCTAAACCTTGTGACGAAGCCGCTTCGTCGTGAGTTTTAGCGGCCTGGTCGAGAGTTTTAGCCACGAAAACAATTGTTTGCGCCAAGGAATCATTTGTTTGCGCCGCTTCGTCGTGAGTTTTAGCGGCCTGGTCGAGAGTTTTAGCCACGAAAACAATTGTTTGCGCCACGGAATCATTTGTTTGCGCCGCTTCGTCGTGAGTTTTAACCGCGAAACCATTTGTTTAAGCCACTAAAACAATTGTTTGCGCCGCTTCGTCGTGAGGTTTAGCTGCTTCGTCATTTGTTTAAGCGGCTTCGTCGTGAAGTTTAGGTGCTTCGCCTTGAGGTTTAGGTGCTCTGTAGCAGAGGGCTAGAGCTTCGTGGTGGCGCAAAGTTCGTTTGTCGTACGACAACTTTGCTTCGCACCAGACAACCCCGACTCGAACGATCAGGAAACTTGCCCGCCCGGTGACATTGGAAATCGTACTGCGATCTCAAACGGGTCCACAGGATCATTCACCGATTACAGACTTGAATCCCTCGCGCCAGCAAGAAAGGTACCGGGCCAGCGAGAAAGGTACCGCGAACGTCCGCGGTACTTTTTCTTGTCCCTAATGGCAAATTTCTATCGCTTCCAATCTGACTGCGTTGACTGAAACGTCTCGCCATGCAGATCGTCATACTTCGCTCGTTGGTCGGAAGAGAGATGCGAGAGTAAATCCTGTCTTGCCTTCGTTTTGAGCTTTTCAATGTCTTCGGCAAGTTTATTCTCTATCTTCTTCGCTTCCTGTTGAAAGCTCGTCAACTGGTCGGTTCCAATGTCGAAATCCTTCCTTATCCTGGAGGATTGGAGAACCGTCATGATTCCGTACTCTTTCTCCAAGGCTTGAAAGGAAATTTCTTTAAGTCGCTTAATTTGGTGCGGAAGTAGTACTTCGACCAGCAAGCGATCTTGGCCATCAACGATTTTCTCAAGGTTTTCAGCAATCTCGCGACCTGTATCCGCACCTGACTGACCTAACGGAATCTTCAATGATGCTTCCTTTAGAGGGTGTTTTAAAATTATTTTTCCAGCCTGTTTAGCATGAATTGAATCATTGCGATTCGTATGACAGTTTCGCTGTTTTGAGTCAGTCTTTCATAGTCCTTTGAGAGCCTTCTGAATTTTCCAAGCCATGCGAAAGTCCGTTCAACGATCCATCGCTTGGGTAAGACAACGAACCCTTCGGCTTCGACCGGACGCTTAACGGTTTGCAAGATGACACGATACCATTGCTTCAGGAACTCCGGCAAATCAGCCCGCCCGTAAATCGAGTCCGCGAAGATGACTCGAAGCCGACGAAACTTCTGTCTGATGTTTTCAAGAACAAGATGTGCACCTTCGTAGTCTTGTAGATCGGCCGAGTGGACAACAACGACCATCACAAGCCCCAACGTATCCACCAGGATGTGACGCTTTCGTCCGGTAATTCGTTTCGCCGCGTCATACCCGCGTAATTCTCCTCCTTCAGCACTGCGAATGCTTTGCGAATCAATGATGGCTGCTGTTGGCGTTGGCTTCCTGCCTTCTTTGCGGCGTACCTTTTCGCGAAGACGATCGTGAATGCGTTGCCATGTCCCATCAATACGCCAAGCTCGATAAACTCCATAAACCGTGTTCCAATTCGGAAAGCAGTCCGGAAGCAACCGCCACTGGCAGCCCGTTCGACACCAATACAATATCGCATCGACAATTTGACGCCGATCGATTCGTTTGCGGCCGCGAAGTTTTGCTGGCGGAATCAGACGACGAAGCAATCGCCATTGATCATCACTGAGACTGCTGGGATACTCAATACTCATCGCTACGGCTCCTTCCGTTTACGGTTTAAATGCAAACGGGGCTGTAGCGATTTTTTCAACTCAGAGCAGTTTCAAAACACCTTCTTAGTGCCTTTTGACCTTCCAGTCGAATTTTGCTCACTGCTTCTTGTTGCTCATCCGTAAGCTCTAGCTCTTTCTTAATGCTTAGGTGATTCATCAGGTTTATGAGTGGCGCTGGTGCCACTTCGCTCGGGCCTTTAGATACTCTGACGCCAAACACCTCTGACCCAAGCCCAAGCTCATATGATGGGCGTGCACCTTCCTTGTCGAACGTTATTCCAGAGACGGTGACTACATTCCCTTGACTATCAACCGTGGGCAAGGCGATAGTGCCTTCCGGCAGTCCTTCTTGTCCGTTGGCAAGTTGTAAGAACATCAGAATGAAAAAAAGAGCGACTGAAGCAATTGTGTTGAAACTTGTCATGATTGGTTCTCACAAAACTAGATTGAACAGCGACTAGAGACGAGAAAAGGTACCGCGCGGACGAGAAAAGGTACCGCGGACCTTACATGGGAACCGTGTCAGGAGCCAAACTGGTTATCTTGGCAAACACTATTGGCGTGCATTCGCGGTTGAAACACCAAACGCTTCCCCCGGTGTGACTCTCCACTGGCCGCCTGCGGAATTGTGATCCTGCAAAACCACTTGAACAACGTCCCAATCAGACGGGTCGAGGGAATTGCCACGAGGGATGGTCGCGCGTGTAGACTTAGGTTGGCTGCGATGAGGATTGTTTTTTAGTCTGGCAATTTCGTTGTTGATTAACATTGCCTGTTTCGTTTGGCTATCGAGGAAGTTGTTTGTTGAGGAATCCCGTTTGAACAATCTCACAATCCGAGACATGACTCCAGAAGATGCTTCAGATGTCATCGCACTCAACGAGGCCGTGGTGCATACCACTAGCCCAATGGACATAGACCGATTCAAGGTTCTGTATGCACTCAGCGACTTGAAGCTGATCGCGCAAGTTAACGGCGACGTTGTGGCATTCGTGATGGGGATCGCCAGTGACAGCAGCTATGACAACGGCAACTACGATTGGTTCTCAGAGCGACTCAAACGATTCCTGTACGTCGATCGCGTCGTGGTGTCAGATCGCTGTCGCGGCATGGGTGTCGGTCGTTTGCTCTATTCGCAAATCCATGACTGGGCGGTACGATCGCGACTGCTTACAGTTTGTGCCGAAATGAACCTCAACCCGCCCAATCATCAGTCCCTTCGCTTTCACAGGAATGCCGGGTTCGTCCAAATCGGGACGCGGATGTTGGAAAATGGAAAACTCGTATCGATGCAAATTCGATCGATCAGTGAGGATTCAGAAACCACGTAGCAACCTGAGATACACGAAGTACGACTGTCGTTGTCCGACACCAGCGTTTTCCAATCTGCACTCCCCGTTCTGATGGGCCAATCCTGCCAATGAATCGCCTTCGAATTTCAATCAAACTTCTTGCAATGCTTACAACGTTAGTCAGCGTTTTCCTGGCTGGGTACATGCTTAAGCCGGTTTCTAAGCCGACGTTTGCTCCGATTGAAATTTATGAAACATCACTCGCAGAATTTGCCGCCGGGGACCTTGTTCCATGTGAGAAAGAAGAGGCCGAATTCGTTTTGAGCATTTCCTGTTTGAAAACCAGTGCTGAACGTCACATGTGGCGAGAGTACTTTTGTATTTATGACGGATCGAATACTGACCCAAGCAGCAATTCGACCATGCATGGTGCTCACTCAATCACCTGTGGGGATTTGGGATCAGTTTTGCTTGGCGTCGAACTTGTCAGGCTCGGTCCGAGTGCTTTAGAAATTGACTTTTCCTGCCACATTATCGAGAACGGAACAGAACTGGATTTTTCGAGTTCAATCCATCCGCAACTAAACGCAAAGGGTATCGTTACACTTGAAGAAGATTCAAGTATCGCATGGGACTTCAACGCCGTTGACGCAAACGACAGGTAGTGAATCGCAAAGGCTGCAAGCCATCGAAAGTCGCGAACAGCAGATTGTGGACGTTAATCAGGACACCCCCATGACTGACAATCCTTTCAAAGCACCTCCCGAGAAAGCGAAACCAAAAAGCGTTTCAAGGACGGGCATCGGTTGCGCGGCCGGACTCTTCCTCGCGTCGTTGCCAACTCTGTTTATTGGTACGACTTGGGCTCTGGGCGGTTCACGCGCTCACCTCTCGCACCTCGTCGTGCCACTGGGGTTAGGAATGCTCGTGCTCGCGGTGACAATGACCACAATTGCGGTTCGGATATGGTTGAAATCCTGAACTTGCAACAAAGCTACACGTGCTTCCTGATGGATCCAATTCGAGATCGAGGCACTTGAACGATTGTTCGCGGCGTTTGTTGACGATTGGCTGGAGCGGATCGTTCTATCGCGACGATCGTTTGATTTCTGTTGAATCAACTCGTCTTCTTCAGAGCTTTTTTGTCGCGACTTCAAACGCCTCAACCAAACCGACGAGATGCCACGCCCTTTCGAGCGTGGGCATCTTTCGATTCATCAGGTCGCTTACTTCGCGGCAGCTTTTACAGCTTCAATAACGTCCGCTGGTTCGGCTCGTTTCTTATAGTCCGCGTCAAGGAAGGCGTACGTGATGGTGCCGGACTTGTCGATCACATACGTCGCCGACAGCGGCAGTTCCATCGCATCGTTGCCGTTGTACTCGGGCAGTTTTAGCTTGTCGCGATACGACGGAACGATCGCGGCGGGCAGCTTGAACAGAATGCCGTACTTGCGAGCCACCGCGCTGCCATTGTCGTGCAGGGCGACGATGTCCAGATTGTTGGTCGCAGCGGTTTCCTTGGCTTTCTCAGGAAGTTCCGGAGTCAACACAACCAGACGTGCTCCCGCGTTCTCGATCTTGTCCAGGTTCTGCTGCATCGCACGCAGTTGAATGTTGCAGTACGGACACCAACCGCCGCGATACCACATCAACACGACCGGCCCTTCGCTCCACAGTTCGCTGAGCTTTACCGTTTCGCCATTCCAGTTCGTAAGCTCGGCGTCAATCGCGGCGTCGCCCACCTGCTTGGCTGATTCTTCGATTTGAGTCGCGCGGACGGTTTCAATGCCTTCGGCGTAAACCTTTCGCACTGATTCCGGAAATCGTTTTGCGCTCTTCGCGGCTTGGGCAGCAAGCTGCTCAGCAAGCGTTTTGTCTGACTCCGTATCGGCCTGAGCAGTCTTCGTTGCAGCCAGATGTTTCACCAGCTCTGAAAGATCATTGACGACATAGTCTGGTTTGTCGGCGTTTGGATAGAGTGTCTTTCCCGGACGCGCCACGAATGCAGTTTGCAGTCCGACGTTGTCGGCTCCTGCGATGTCCCAGGCGTGAGCCGCGACCATCAAGGCTTCTTCCGGCTTCACCCCAAGGTCGGCCAACGCCATCTTGTAGGTCTCAGGATGCGGCTTGAATTTTTTGACGCTGTCAACGCTGTATCGTTTTTCAAAAAATTCAGTCAGTCCCGCGTTCTTGAACTGAGTCTCCACGCCAACAGACGACGAGTTCGTCAGACTGACGATCTTGTATCCATCGGCCTTCAATGCCTTGAGTGCTTCGATCACGTCCGCATGCGGCGGCAAAGAACGCAGTGGCGTAACGATTGCAGTTTTGGCATCGTCGTAGGACAGCTCGATGCCTTGCGTTTCGGCGACCATCATCAGTGCTGCGGTTCCGATTTCCCCAAAACTGTGATAATCATCGCTCAATGTTTCCACCAACGAGTAGTGCACCATGGTAGAAAACCACAGCGGCAGCAAGTCTTCTCGACCGTTGAGCGCTTTGCCGACTGACGATTTCAATGGAGCCAGATCGAGCAGCGTTTCATTGACATCAAAGATGATAACTTTCGGGCGCGGCAGCGTTTCCTTTGACATCGCGGCTTTCTTGTCAGATTTAAGATTCTTCTCTGAAGTTGTTTGAGCGTTGACCAGCGGCGAAACGGCAACCAAAAGAGCTGCGGCCCACGCCAAAGTTAATCGAAGGTTTCTCATTGTTATCCCACTGAGGTTGTTAAAGTTTACAAATAAAAAAACGCACCAGCACGCAGATTCCGCCGCGTGCCGGCCCCAACGCTACGCGACGCTCTCTTCCATGTTCGCCTCTACGACGTTCTCGGCAAAGCTTTGGTAAGCGCCGCCGACTTGCTGAGCCATTGAATCCGGCCAGACGTGAAATTGTCCATTCGCGATCGCGTCAAAGATTGCGCTCGCGACCAATGTTGGTGACTCGGCGATATCCTGAAAGCCAGCGTCATGGCCCATGTCGGTTTGAATCGGCCCCGGATGAACACTCACAACCAACGTCCCCTGTTCACGCAATGAGTCTCGCAATCCCTGCGTGATTGAGTAGCTGGCCGCCTTGGACGCACAGTACGTCGCCATGTTCGCGAACGTCTTGACCGACGCGACGCTGTTGAGCTGCACCAATGCCCCGCCGCCATTGGATTTTAGTGCGGGAGCAAACGCCTGGGCGACACGGATCAAACCGTAAACGTTGACATCCATTTCAAACTTCAACGACTCAATCGCATCGTCACTGGTCGCTTCGCTTTGTTTCAAAACGCCCGCGTTGTTGACGACCACATCGACGTCATTCGCCAACTCAGCCGCCGCGGTAATCGACGCAGGGTCATTCAGGTCCAGCCGAACAGGAACGACACGGTCGCCGTGAGCTTCAACGAGTGGCTTTGCCGAATCGAGATCGCGAACAGCCGCATAGACTTTCGTTGCACCGCGTTGCAATGCTTCTTCAAGGATTACTTTTCCGATGCCACGGTTGGCTCCGGTAACCAAAACGGTTTTATCTTTTGCTTCAAATGTCATCTGATTGTCCTGTAAATTTGAATCTTTTTGGAAAACGCGATGGAAGTACTTTCTGCCGAACATCGTCGTCCGGCAAAATCTATCGCGGTGTTAGCTCGCCGGTTGGGACTCGCCAGCCCACTCGTTTTTCGCGAACATGTCATCGAGCGGAGTTTGCACGACGTGGTTTGTGTAGTTAGAAAGGACTTTGAACGCCGTACCGAGGATCACTTCCAGAACAGTCTGCTTTGTGTATCCCGCGTCGATCAGGGCTTCAATGTCGCCGTCGTCCAGGTGGCCTCGTTTGAGATTTACTTTCTCCGCAAACTGCCGCAACGCTTCCAGTTTCGGATCAGCGATCTGTGTTCCTTCACGCAGAGACGTGATCACGTCTTCGGGCACCTTGGCGCCCTGCATGATCGTCGTGTGAGCCGCCATGCAGTACGTGCACCCGTTGAGCCGATTGTTCGTCATCGCAACGATCTGTTGCTCGGTCATGCTCAGTTCGGTCTTCCCAAAGATTCCGCCGATCGTCTTGTAGGCCTCTAGCAATGCTGGCGACTCAGCCATCGCGGCATGAAGATTCGGCACGACGCCGTAGGCTTTTTGGCTGGCCTCAAGCGAAGCTTTGCTGGCTTCAGGAGCAGATTCGACGTTATGTAGTTGGAAGTCTGTCATTGTATTCTCCGGTTGGTTTTGACCAATCAGTCCAAATTTGACGCGGCAGCAAGGAAAGGGTCCATTTTCTGCCAGCGCCGGTTCATGAATGTCAGCTCTCTACGCGAACTAACGACAACGCGTTCTCGTTTAAGTCAGTTTGACGATGCCCGCCCTCTGGCCTTACGCAGAAACAAAAAATGATTCTCGATCCGCGATCCCCTGGTGCCAGAAACTATTTTCCGACGTTCAGACGCCGCAGCAACCCAAGCATTTTTTCACTAAAGGGAGTCAGCTTCGTTTTGTTGAACTGGTCACCGAGTTTGCGAATGGCATCCGCTTGCGTCGGATAGGGATGAATGGTCGAACCGATACCCGCAAGGCCGATCTTGTTCTGCATCGCGACCGTAATCTCGGAAATCAAGTCGCCGGCGTTCTCCGCCACGATCGTCGCACCAACGATTTTGTCAGTGCCCTTTTTTGTGTGAACTTTAACAAAGCCTTCATCGTTGCCTTCGAGAATCGCGCGATCGACATGTTCGAGTTGCTGCGTGTAGGTGTCGATCTCGATCCCGGCTTCCTTCGCATCTTTCGGATACATTCCAACGTGAGCAATTTCCGGAGAGGTATAAGTCGCCCACGGAATGATTAAGTCGCTGGATTTCTTTTTGCCGAACGGCCCGACGGCAAACAATGCGTTCTGAATCACGATCCGCGCCTGAAAGTCTGCCGCGTGCGTGAACTGATATTTTGAGCAGATATCACCCGCTGCGTAGATCCGCGGGTTGGTCGTTTGCAAGTTGTCGTTGACTTGGATGCCTTTCTTGTCGAAGTCCACGTTGACCCCTTCGAGATTCAAGCCGTCCGTGTTGGGGGCTCGACCGACCGCGACCAGTAACTGATCTACGACGGTTTCCGATTGCGTTCCGTTCTGCGTGACTTTCACGCTGATCTTTCCGTCAGCCGCAGGCGCCAGTTCCATGTCTTTCGAGTTCAGCATCAGGTTGACGCCGTCTTTCTCAAACTGGTTCTGCACCACGGCAGCCGCCTCGTCGTCCTCCCGAGTCAAAATGTGATCACCACGTTCGAAAAGGAACACTTCGCTGCCGAATCGGGCAAACGATTGAGCCATCTCGGCTCCAATCGGTCCGCTGCCAACGATACCGAATCGCTTCGGCAACTCGGTGAGCGAGAACAGGTTTTCGTTGGTCAAATAGTCGACGCTGTCGAGTCCCTTGATCGGCGGCGCTGCAGCACGAGCCCCTGTCGCAATCACGCCTTTCTTGAATTTCAGCTGCGAAACTGAGCCATCTTTTCGTGTGACGGTGACGGTATTGTCGTCCGTAAATTTGCCTTGCCCGAGAAAGACGTCGACGCCCAGATCCTTGAATCGCTGAGCCGAATCGACGTGGCTGATGCCAGCTCGTTTCTCTCTCATCCGCTCCATGGCTTTCCCAAAGTCGACCGCGGAACCCTCGGGCACGTTGACTCCAAACGGAGCCGCGTCGCGAACGGTGGCGGCAACTCGGGCCGCGCCGATGAGGCCTTTCGATGGCACGCAGCCAACGTTGAGACAGTCGCCGCCCATCAGCTCTCGCTCGATCAAAGCAACTCGCGCGCCCAGCCCGGCAGCTCCAGCAGCAGTCACCAACCCAGCCGTCCCCGCACCGATAACGACAAGGTGATAGTTGTCTGCCGGAGTCGGATTTTGCCATTCTGGCGGATGCACATTGGACTCGAGCTCGCGATTGTGTTCGTCATGGGGCTGCAGCTGGATGATGGTTGATTCGTTCATTGTTTTTTCGTTTCGGTTGCGGTTTGCAAAGCCTGTCGCGGGCGGGTTGTTGGTTTGTGGCGTGGCCGTCTTCATGATTTCATTCGGTGAATTGTAATGCAGAGCGAGTCTCCCGATGGAAGTCGCAATCACTTAAGTGACTGCCGAGTTTGCTGAGTCCGTGGCGGCCGACTTTTGAAAGAAAGCTTTCATCACCCAGCGAGCAATCAACGGGAAAGCTCCCAGCAATGCCAACGCAATGACAATCTGCACCATCTGTGTCGGCGAGAACACGGCGTTGATGCCTTCTTCGGCCAGCTTGGACAGACTTGGGACGCGCGAGCCGGCGTACACATAGACCAGCGTGCCGGCCAACATTCCCAGTTGGCTGACCCACCAAAACGTTCGCGTTTTGATCGGCGTCAGTCCCATCACGGCGTTGATGACAAAGAAGGGGACGGCTGGAATCAGTCGCAGGGTAAACAGAAAGAACGGGCCTTCACGTTCCAGCGATTCGTTAAACTTTTCCAGCCGCTCACCGAAGCGGTTTTGGATCGCGTCTCGAAAAAGGTATCGGCTAAAAAGAAACGCAATGGTGGCTCCGGTCGTCGACGCAAAGCTGACCAACAGAAATCCGGGGACCAAACCGAAGTACCAACCGTACAGCAGCGTCAGTGCAGCGGCCCCTGGCAACGACAATCCGGTCACGGCCACGTAGATCAGAAACGCAATTCCGAAAACGAGCACCGGGTGTTGGGTTTGGAAGTCGCGAAGCTGAGATTCCTGTTCGGCGAGGCTGTCCAGCGAAAGCATGTCTCCGAAAAAGAAGTAGACGACGGCCGCGAGGCTTACGACAATGCCAAGCACGATGAGCTTGGTCCAGATGCCGCGACCGCTGTCGGACTTCGATTCGTTTTCATCTGGCATGGCTTTTCCTGTTCCGGCAAGTTGGCTGCATCGTGAGTGAATTGATTTCTATCTGGACGGTGGAAGTCCGACGGCATTACGGCAAAAATTCAAATTGATCAAATTCAAGAAGTCGCAGATTTCCCGTAAGCCGCAATCGCGTCTAACGTCTTCTGCAAATGGTGTTCCAGACGGCGACTATGCCGAAAGAGCCTTCAAACCACGATAAAACAGGGAGTTTTCATGAGCGAAGCCAACCAAAAATCAGCAGACGAAGGCCACGGCGTTTCCGTCGTCGAGCGAGATGGCAGTTTCACACAGGACATCAGTGCCAGAAAGCATTCGATCGTCGCGGATGAGCCAGCTTCGGTAGACGGCGCTGATTTGGGGATGACGCCGTACGAGTTGCTGTTGAGCGCGTTAGGCGCATGCACTTCGATGACACTGAGAATGTACGCCAAACGGAAAGGCATTTCGCTGGACCGGGTGAGTGTTGAACTGGTGCACGATCGCATTGACTCGGAAGACTGTGAAACGTGTGATGATCAACCAAACAAAGTCGATCGCATCCGTCGCGTGGTGACGATTGAAGGCGACGTGACCGAAGCACAACGCGCGAGAATGCTGGAAATCGCGGCGATGTGCCCGGTGCATCGCACGCTGACGAACCAGATTCAGATCCTGACAGAACCGGCCTGAATGAGTCGGAATTCTGCGTTTGCATGAGATCGCCCGTACGGTGACTCATCAAACACTGGAGGAATTTGCCAGCCTGCGATCGCGAGTCAGTTGTGTTAAGATTTTGTTTCTTGACCACCGCGATCCCCGCCTTTTTATCGCATCTCTTCCACAAAACTCGCAGACATGGCTGAAGTAAATCCGGATATCTGGGTCGACCAATACGGCGACTATCTGTTTCGCTACGCCAAATCGCGATTGCGCAATGCTAACGCTGCCGAAGAAGTCGTGCAGGAAACTTTTCTTGCGGGCGTTCGTTATTCGGAACAGTTCGCGGGTCGAGGCTCTGAACGAGGTTGGCTGATGGGCATTCTAAAACGAAAGATCGTGGACCACATTCGCGTCCGCATGAAGCACAATAAAGCGACGTCTTACGAAGACGAACATGATCCTTCGGAACAACTATTTGACGCCAACGGAAACTGGAAATCCGGCGCTATCAACTGGTCGCCATCGCCCGGGCAACAGATCGAGATGGAAGAACTGCAAGCCCTGGTTCAGGACTGCATGCAATCGTTACCCGAAAATCAAGCGGCCGTTTTTGTGCTCAGCGTGATGGAAGAGTTAGACTCAGACGACATTTGTCGCGAGCTCGAAATCACACCCGCAAACATGTGGGTGAGAATGCATCGAGCCCGTGTCGGACTGGCGAAGTGCGTCGGCGCAAAATGGCACGTGGGTGAGGAGGCGAAACAACATGTCAAATGATGAAAAGTTGAGCCAGCTGATTTCGCAATCGCTGCGTTGCAACCTGAACGCTGACGAATCGGCCGATGTCGAGAGCCATCTGCGCGAGTCTGTCGAGGCACGGAAATTTGCGGAACTGTCGGCGCTGATTCAAAACTCAGTGATGGGTTCAGCGGTTTCGGATTCACAACCAGGCAACGCGGCAGGCGGACTTTCCGCGGCGTCAAAACAACGTCTACGCGATTCGATTCGCGGCGCCGTTGAGGAAAAGCTTAGCCTTTCCCAGGCGGGTCTGCTGAAGAATGATCCGGCGTCGGGAACCAGGGCCCAGGTGACTTCCGGTTCATCGTTTTCGGAGGGCATGGAGATCCGGCAGGTGCAATCAAGCTTCCGGCTTGTCCGGCAATTGGCTCAAGGGGGCCTTGGAAATGTGTGGTTGGCTCAAGATGAAAAGCTGAACCGTACGATTGCGATCAAGGAGCTGAAATCGTCAGCGCTCGAGTCGCCCGACGCTTGGCAACGATTTCATCGCGAAGCTGAAATCACCGGACATCTTGAGCACCCGAATGTAGTGCCGTTGTATCTTTACGGGGTGGATCGACAATCGGGCGAACCGTTTTACGCGATGCGTTTTGTGGGCAAACGAACGTTGTCCAATGCGATCGAGGAACATCATGACCTGTTGGCGGCCGGCGAAACGGGTGTGGTTTGCCTGCACCGATTGTTGTCCGTTTTTCTCGACATCTGCCAGGCGATTGCCTATGCCCATTCACGCGGAGTCGTGCACCGCGACTTGAAACCGGATAACGTCGCGTTGGACAACTTCGGACAGGTGATCGTGATCGACTGGGGGTTGGCGAAAGTTCTCGAAGAGGGTGAACTGGCGACCAAACTGACTTCCGGAGCCAACCTTAGTGAATCGGCGTTGTTGCAAACGATGGAAGGCGAAGCCGTCGGGACTCCGCTCTACATGTCGCCGGAACAGGCCGCTGGTGAGCTGGACAAAATCGATCATCGTACTGACGTGTACGGTCTGGGTTCGATTTTGTTTTCAATCCTGACTGGCAAAGCACCGCACGAGAAAAGCGTTGCGGGAACGTCACCAATTTTCAATTCTGACTTGAATGCAGTATTGAAAGTGATCGCGACTTCGGATCCGCCCACCGCGTGCGACTATGGCAAATCGGTTCCGAGAGAGCTGGAGCAGATTTGTCTCAAGGCGATGGCGAAGAAACAGCACATGCGTTATCGCTCCGCAGAGGAACTCGCATCGGCGGTCGAAAGCTGGATGGCGGGACAGAACGGAAAACAGGCTGCCTACGATACGCTGCGTATGGAAGGACGTGAGCTTCGCGCGGACATGCAGGCAACGGCTCGCGACATGGAACGCAACATTCGTTTCGTGGCCGGGATGCCGCCGATCCAGCAACTGATAAATCTCAAATCCGATGAAGAAATTCGCGTCTGGCGTGAACGCCTGTCAACAATTTTTCAGGGACTGCTCAAAGCCACGCCTTACTTTCGAAGTTTCGCGTACACTCAAGTCACCGATGGACAATTTCAGGAATTGGTCCGCGTCGAACGTCACAGCCACGATGCGTCCACGATTCGCGTTGTCCCACGGAGCCATCTGAGTTCGGGAACGGTTAGCGAATTTATCCAGTGCGTCGTCGACCAGAAACCGGATGAGGTTTACACATCGATCGTCAATGAGGCTTACACCGAAGGCGACGAGCAATGCCACCTGGATCTCAGTTTGCTTGCCGGCGTCCCGATTTACGACGAACTCAAAGAGGACGTTTTCGGTTGCGTGCTGATCGAGTGCGACATCAATCAGCTGTTGCGAGAGCAGCTTGGCCGCAATTCATCGGCGGCCGAAATCATGGTGGCTTGCACGACGTCCGGGCTGGTTCTGCTGCAATCCCAAGGCGCTCAAATTGTCGAAAACCGGCAAGCCCAAACCGTTTCGGAATTGTCTGCTCATTTTTCGCCGACGCTCGAGGCTCTGCGAACCGAATCTGACTTTATCGATGAACAGGACTCCGAGATCTTCGGTGCAAGCCTTTGGTTTGTTCCCAACGAACGCGGAATCAGCTACCTGCTAACGCGACGACGCACGGAAAATTAACTTTCGTCCGGAATGCTGTTCGCCGGTTGTAGATCTGCTAACTTGGTACGCTGCGGTCGCCGCAATTTCGCCGTAGCACATGACATGAAGTACGCCTGAGCAACCTGCTCTCGTGGGCGAAATTGTGCAGTGACGGATCCTGCTACAGACCGCGTCGCACATCACTTTTCTGACCAACAGGTTCGCAAGATTTGCGGACTCGCAACGAACGACTTCCATGTCAGATTCCCAAAACGTCAGCCACTGGATCAATCTCGTAAAAGACGGTGACTCTTCGGCGGCGAACCGAATTTGGCGGCACTATTTCGATCGGCTGGTCGGTTCGGTGCGGCAACGGCTGTACGGTCAGAACCGGGCGATCTCGGACGAAGAAGACATCGTGCTGAGCGTTTTCGACAGCTTCTACGCCGCTGCGGAAAAAGGCCGATTTCCGGATCTTGCCGATCGAGACGATCTTTGGCGACTTTTGCTGACGATGGCGACTCGCAAAGTCATCGACAAACGACGCCGCGACACAAGGCAACGGCGTGGCGGAGAATTGGCCATTCACTCGCTGGATGGCGATTCCGGCGACTCGATTATTGTCGAAGCGATCGGCAATGAGCCCACTCCGGACATGGTTTTAATGATGCAGGAGTCCGTGGAAGAACTTTTTTCGCATTTGGGTGTCGGGCAGCTGCAAGAATTGGCGGGTGCCAAGTTAGAGGGGTATTCGAACGCGGAAATAGCTGACCGTTTCGAGTGCTCAGAGCGAACGATCGAGCGTCGTTTGCACCTGATTCGTGAAAAATTACAGCAGGAAGTGATCTCAGACCATGACGATTCACCGAAAAAAACTACCGATCTCGGCCCTGGAACGAATTGACGATCGTTGCGCCGCATTTGAGCGCAGCTGGCAATCCGGTCAGCCGCTAACGATCGAGTCTGTGGTCTCGGGCGACTTGGACCCCGACGAGCGAAATTTGCTGCTGTCCGAGCTGCTGGTTTTGGAAATCGACTACCGTCGCCGCAAGGGAGAAACTCCGGACGTTGCCGACTATGCAGAACGATTCCCGGAAGACGCCACTGCGATCCGCGACGCGCTGGGAATCCAGCCGCCTCCATCGCGAGGTTTTGTGCCTCCCAGCATCGAACAAATCGGCGAACGATTTCCGACGCTGGAGATCATCGAACTGCTCGGCGCCGGCGGAATGGGAGCCGTTTACAAGGCTCGCCAGAAAGGGCTCGATCGAATGGTCGCGCTCAAGATTCTGCCCGAAGAGTTTGGGCACGATGTGAAGTTCGCGCTGCGATTCACTCGCGAAGCCCGTACTCTGGCCAAACTGAATCATCCCAACATCGTTTCGGTTTTTGAGTTTGGAAACGTCGACGACATCTACTACTTCCTGATGGAGTACGTCGATGGATCGACGCTTCGTGATGTTGTCCGTGCCGGACAGCTGGCGCCAGAACACGCGTTGACGATCGTGCCGCATCTTTGCGACGCGTTGCAATACGCTCACGATCAGGCAGTCGTGCATCGCGACATCAAGCCAGAAAATATTTTGATGGCCAAAGACGGATCAGTGAAAATCGCTGACTTTGGTTTGTCACGAATCATCGGCAACGAGCCCAACGCGCTGGCACAAACGGCACTGACTCAGGCCAATCAGGTTCTTGGCACGCCACGCTACATGGCGCCCGAGCAACTGGAAGGCTCGCACGGCGTCGATCACCGCGCGGACATCTATTCGCTGGGCGTCGTGTTCTACGAGATGCTGACGGGCGAACTTCCGATTGGAAGATTTGAAGCGCCGTCGCAGAAAGTTCAAATTGACGTTCGGCTGGATGAGGTCGTGTTGCGGACGCTGGAGAAAGAACCGAGACGGCGATATCAAACGGCAAGCCAAATCAAAACGGATCTCGATTCGATCGCGTCCAGTCCTGACGATTCCTATTCTCCGACGATGGTTCACAGTTCGCGGGAAGAGATGCGCGAAAAAGCCGGCATGCCGGTCCCATCGCTCAGTCTTGGGCAACAGGAAACGGCAGCTCGTTTGCTGCTGTCGCGCCGCGAGTTGATGGATCGAGTTCGTTCGTCGCTTGGTCCGCTTCGTCGGGGACAAGCCATCCAAATCATGATTGGCGTAGCGTTGATCCTGCTCGGGGCTCAATGCTGGGCTCGGAATACAAGCGTGCCGCATCGAGTCATCAGCGGCGTGATCTTGCACGTCTACGGAGTCATTGTGATCGGCGCGGCCGCCCATGTTTTGACTCGCATCGGTCGGATGGACTTTTCCAAACCCGTCACGGAGGTTCGCGAAAGTCTGAACGTCGTTCGCAAAGCTTATCTGATGACCGGACCGGTGATCGGGTTTCCGTGGTGGCTAATGTGGATCCCGGCGACGGTTGCGATTGGTTTCGATCCGGTGCTCAATCCGGTGCTCAATCCGTACTGCCTGTGGGTTTCATTGGCGATCGGAATTCCCGGCCTGGCAATTTCCTTCTGGCTGTACTTGCGAGTTCTCAAGTCGAACAAGGGGACGGCCAAGGCATGGCAAAAACAGTTCACGGGCGAAAGTCTTGCTCGGGCCTACATGACGCTGGATGAGATCGAACGAGCCCGCATCGAGTAGCCTGGTTCGCCGCGGCCGGGATCACCAGTTCCCGTCCGATCTTTCATTTCTCTATTGCGACCACTGCGGCTGGAAGTTTCAGCCACTTCACTGCGGGGAAAATCCGCAACGACACAAACACAACTTCAACTCTTCACCAACTATACTTTCGAGGAAACGCTATGGCTACATCGATAGAAATTTCAACGCCGTCGGCCGCGTATGCCGCAGACGCGTCGACCGAAACAGCGGTCGCAAGCAAGGTCACGATTGCCCGCCGTCACGACCTCGATTCGCTACGTGCGATCGCAATGTTGTTGGGGATCGTGCTGCACGCGGCCATGTCTTTCACCTCGATTCCGTGGCCCGTTGGTGACTCGCAGCAAAGCAACCTGTACGAATTGATGTTTGCGGCCATCCATGGATTTCGCATGCCGCTGTTCTTTCTCGTGAGTGGTTTCTTCACTGCCATGTTGTGGCGGAAACGAGGACTCGGTGGACTGATCCGACAGCGATTGAAACGAATCGTGCTACCCCTGTTCCTGGGTTGCCTGACAATCGTGCCAGCCATGTGGGCTGTCAACATCTTTGTTTCACAGAGGCCGTCGGTCGATGCCGGCACGGAGTACTTTGACGCCATCGCCGCGGGCGACACAGAAACGCTCCGAGAAGCAATCAGCGCAAACAAGATCGCAATCGACGCGCTACATCCAGCCTCCGGCTCGACGATGTTGACTGTCGCGACCTTTGGTGGCCAACCCGAGATCGTCGAAATGCTGTTGGATCAAGGAGCCGACGTGAATCAGCGCAATGGCGATGGCGGAACCGCGCTGCACACCGCCGCGTTCATGGGGAATGCTGAGGAAGCCAAATTGCTAATCGACGCTGGTGCCGACGTGGAGGCAAAGGACGCGAGCGGACGATCGCCGAAAGACAATCTGACCGTCGACTTTGGTACGACCAGCTACATCGCAACGATGTACGGCGAATCGGTTGAGGAAGATGAGCTCAATGCAGGTCGTGCCGAGATCGCGGAAATGCTCGGCCTGGACAACACCGAGGCATCGGCTGCTGCGGGACTCGACGCGCTCTACGGACTGTTCTTTCTGTTGCCCGTGTACATGCATCTTTGGTTCCTGGCGTTTCTGTGCTGGCTGGTGATCGCTTTTGTTGCCTACGCTTCAATCGCAAATTTTGTGAACTTCAAACGAATCCCCAAATGGATTTTCTGCTCGCCGTTGAGCCTGTTGTGGTTGGTGCCGTTGACGATGCTGCCGCAATACTTCATGCAACCGGGCACATTCGGGCCGGACGGATCGATTGGCCTGCTGCCGATTCCGAGTGTTCTGGCCTACTACGCGATCTTCTTTTTCTTCGGTGTCGTGTATTGGGATCTGGACGACACCAGTGGAAAGCTGGGGCGGTGGTGGTTCATTGGCTTGCCCGTCGCTCTGTTCATCGTGTTCCCTGTCGGGCTTGATCTGGTCATGGGAACGTTCGGTTTCCTTCCGGAAAAGTTTGGCGGATCGATGAAGCCGATGTTGGGCAACCTGCTGCAAGCGTTGTTCGTCTGGCTAATGGTGTTCGGTTCGATCGGCATGTTTCGAGATCTGTTTTCTGGCGAGAGCAAAGCGATGCGATACGTTTCCGATTCATCGTACTGGCTGTACCTCGCCCATTTGCCGCTGGTGATTCTGGCTCAATGGCTGGTCAAGGACTGGCCAATTCCAGCGGTATTGAAGCTGGTAGGCATCATTGTTGTGGTGTCGGCGTTCTTGCTTTTGACGTATGAGTACCTGATTCGCTACACGATAATTGGCACGATGCTCAATGGCCCCAAGAAGCGGAAGGCGGTAAGCGTTGGGAGTTAGTTGTTGCTGTTGTGAGACTGCAAGGCGCGGGAGTGAGAACCGAACCACGGAAGTCAGGTTTCTGATTCGGTACTCCTCCCACTCAGGCAACACTAATCAAAAACGCACCCACAATTAGAATCGCAATACAGACCGATTTTGCCCGCCAGTTCTGTTCCTTGAGCGCCAAAATCCCAAACAGGAAAGGAATCACGATGGAGCAACGACGCAGCGGCGAGATCACCGAGATCAAAGCCTCCGGATCTGAAACAGCGACGAAGTAAACGTAGTCCGCGATCAGCAGCAAGATCGCGATCATCGGGATCGACCAACGCCACTTAAAAGGAGTCTTCTGTCGATCGCGAAACCACCAAACGAGGCTCATTGGAATCATGACCGGAACCAAATAGATCGAGAACCAGGCTTGCACGACCGCTGGCTTGATCCCGACGGTTTGCAACAGAAACTTGTCGTACAAACCGCAAAATGAACTGACTAACGTCGCTGCCACCATCAGCCAAACTGCCCGGTTGTGCCGAAAGTGAATGCCTTCTCTCCGCCCGACTTTCGAAAACGCGTAAAACGAAACCATGATCAACGCCATTCCAACCCACTGCGCCACCATCGGTCGTTCATTGGCGAAACTAACCGCCAACAGGATCGTCCACAGCGGACTGGTGGCTCGAATCGGTGTCGCGATCGAAATCGGCAAATTCTTCAACGCAACGAATGCGAACATCCAGGACGTGCCCACCATCGCGGACTTCAAAAACAGCTGAAGATGCTCGATCGCTCCCAGCTGACAAAGTCCGAAACCGACGTCACTTTCGCCAGAAAGAACTTCCCACGCTACGGGAATACTCCATATCAACGCCGCGGTGCTGACGTTCGCCAGCAAAACCGGTGCGACTGCGTTTTCGTCGACCGCATGCTTCTTGGCAATGCCATATAGCCCCAGAAACACCGCTGCGATCAGGGTCAGAGAATACCAGCTAAGCACGTTTACCCGGTCGCGGTTGAGTGGACGACGTCTTCAGACATGCACGATCGGTTCGCGCGGCCACAATCGTAACATGTCATGATCGAAACGGGAGTGAACTCAGAGCACCCACGTCATTGGGTGCCCCAAAGTAAACTGTTTCCGAATCTAATAGCCAAACAACTCGTCTTCGAATTCTGCACTCGCCGACTGGTTGGCTCGCGTCGGGTCCCCAACGACATTGACGACTTTCTGTTCTTTCTCACCGTCAACACTCAGCGTCAACAAGTATTTACCCGGTCGAACGGATCCTGCGAAACGTCTTTGTCCGCCCGCTTGATCGCGAGAAAGGTCCCAGTTTATTTGGTGGTAACCTTTTCGGCCCGACGTTTCGAACGTTTTAACAACGTCGCCTTTAAGGTCGTGCAATGTCAATCGAACGATGCGAGCCGATTTACCAAGAGAGTAGGCGACAATGGTTCCGCTTGACGGGTTGGTCCCAACAAAGCGACGGGTGCCGCTGTTTCCGCGTGCAGGCTGGCGGCTCCACGAAATAGCATCACGCGGTTGAAACAGGTGCACATCCTTGGTCAACGTCTCTTTGGTCATCTGGCGTAGCACTGAAATATCCGCAATCCACAGGCTTCGACCATGAGTTGCAGCAACGACTTCCTGACGCTTGTCGTGAATGGCGAACTCATGCACGGCTACGGTTGGCAGACCGCCTTTGATACGAGTCCACGTTTGACCGCGGTCGATGGTGTACCACGACGAGAACTCACAACCAAGGAACAACAGATTCTCATTCTTTGTATCCTCGCGAAGCACCCTTGCCGATCCCGCTGTTTTGGGAAGATTGGTTGTCAGTGACTCCCAGGTCTTTCCGCCGTCTTCGGTAGCAAAGACATAAATTCCGTCATCGTTGCTACGATGCCCATCAAAGGTCATGTAGCATCGCTCTTTCTTGAACTTCGAAGCTTCGATTGAGCTAACCCAGCGAGGTCCGGGAAGCAGTTTCGAAAGCGACTTCTCACCCGTTGGTTGCTTGTACTGCTCCTTCTTCGCCTTGGTCGCGTCCTTTTTCGGTTCGGCTTTCTCGGCCGTAACTTCTTTGGATTGACGAGTAACATCGAACTCCATCGTGAAAGAGCCCTCGTTGATGTCGATCTCGCCTTCGTACTGATCGCCTTTGACAGTGCCAGTGAACTGAAGCGTGAACTGATCAGTTTCAGAGTACAGAGAAAGCGAATTGGTCTCTGGATCAAACTTACCGCTGGAAATCTCACGCTCTCCCTGAGTCGACTCGAAAGTTCCAGTGATTTCGTCGTTCGATTTGAAGTTCAACGCCAATTTCATTTCGCGTTCACCACGCTGCGAAACCATGTTGCCTTCCCACTGCCCGCTGACCAGATCGTTCGGGTCGCGTTTGACAGGCTTCTGTTCCTTGTCTTCCTTTTCTACCGACTCGCTTGCTTCATCCTTCGCGGATTCAGTAGGCACTTCTTCAGCCGATTCTTTTTCCGTCTCTGATCCGGTTTCGGCTTCTTCCTGGTCATCCTCTTCCTTTGGCTCTTTCTTTGCAGCGTCAAAGTCAACGTCCAGCATGCCGTCATTGATTGACATAGAGCCAGTCATTTGAGCCCCGTCGACTTCACCTTCCACGAAAATACTGATCTCATCGTTTTCAGCATCGAAGATGATCTTTCCGGTCTCTGAATCATAGCTACCTTCAACGATGTCAGAATCGCCTGCCGCAGATTTGATGGTGCCGGACAGCTGACTCTTGTCATCCATCTTGATGTTGATCGTGAACTCAACTTTACCGCCAGGCAAGTTTTCGTTCTCAACCACTCCAGTCCATTGACCGGAAATCGGATCCTCAATGATTAGAATTCCAACCAGTGCATTCCGGACAGACAGCGATGAAAGCTGAAGCTTGCCTGCAGTCTTTTTCGGTTTTCCATCGCCTTTGCTGGCAGTAAATTCCATCTGGACGTCGCGTCCGCTGACAGACATTTCGCCAGTCATCTTTCCGTCCTCGATCTTGCCCGAGTATTCGCGAGCGCCCCGTCGACCTTCAAGACTCCAAGAAATCTCGCCTGTCTCAGGATCGAAAGTTCCTTCGGAAATATCCTGGTTTCCGCGTCGCCCTTCGATGCTGCCGGTGACTTTCGTGCCATCAAGCTCCAGTTCGAAGTTAAACTCAGCGCGGTCCTCAGGGATACGATCAGAAATCATCCGACCCGTCCACGCGCCGCTGACTGGATCGTCGCCGGATGAAGCTTCTTCTTTCTCAGCCGAAGGGTCGTCCGATTTGTCAGAGGTTTTCTCTTTCTCTGATTTTTCTTTGTCAGATTTTCCATCCTTCTTGCCCTCTTCTTTTTTCTCCTCTTTCACAGGCTGATAGGCCAGTGGCTCCCAGGAGCTACCCCCGTCTTCCGTTTTCCAAACCGCACCATCGGTCGTGCCCACATAGATCAATCCCGGTTGTACTGGCGACTCGGAAATTGCACTTCCAGCACCTTTGCTTGTGTTCGTGATTTCGGGCGAGATGGCTTTTATCCCGTTGCCGCGGTCAAACGAACGAAACACATAGTTGCCCGCGCTGTAATGCATTTTTGAGTTGTGCGGCGAAAGCAAAAATGGCGTTTTCCAGTTGAATCGATATCGCGTTCCCTTTGGTGGACGAGGCCGAATGAAACCGCGCGAACCGGTTTCCAGATTGATTCGCCCCATTCCGCCGTTCTGGCTTTCAAAGTAAATCTCATTTGGGTCATTCGGATCAACCAGCGTTACAAATCCATCGCCTCCACCAACTCGCAACCAATCAGAGTTGACCGCTCCGCCGCTGCCTCCACGCGAAGGACCGCCCCAGCTACCGTTGTCCTGGAGTCCGCCGTAGACCTTGTAGTTCATCGAAGTATCGACACCAACGTGATAGAACTGACCGATCGCAACATGGTTCAGGTGATCCCAATGCTCCATGCGATCGTAGGTAACATGCACGCCACCGTCGTTTCCAAGAATCATGTGGCGCGGATCCCGCTTGTCGATCCAGAGGGCATGATGATCGACGTGAATTCCGTCGCTTCCGCCATCACCGGTGAATGTTTCACCGCCGTCTTTTGATTTGTAGAGGCTCGTGCCGCACAGATAAATATTGTTTCTGTCGACGGGATCAATCTGGATGTTGCTGTAGTACATCGGCCGTGGATTGAGCGAATTGATTCGCTTCCAGGAAACGCCTCCGTCTTCAGACAAATAGATACCGCCGTAGTCGTGATCGTCAGGGCCCTGTTGACCTTGGAGGTTTGCGGCCTGCCCACCTAAAGTTCCCGAGAATTCTGTTCGCGTGCTGTTGTTTCCAGACTTTGGTCTTTCGCCAAGTTCGACTTCGACTTCAACCTGTTTGCGTTCGCGAGAGACGAGGACTTTGATTTTTTCGCCGGCTTGATGCTTTCGGACTTCACCCAAAAAGTCGTTGTAGGACATAACGATGTTGTCCTGGACCGCGATCACAATATCGTCATCTTTGAGTCCAGCCTTGTCGCATGGCCCGCCTTTGGTGATGTTGGTAAGGCGAGCACCAACGTCGGCGTTCTCGCCGCGAATACCGAGAAACGGAGACTTCTCCGGACGCTTGGCGATTTTTTCCGACTCGACTACGGCAACCACAATGTTGGGATCGGCCTCGAAATAGTCCAATCCAATTCGCCCCATTTTGCACGATGGCAGGCCTTCGGTAATCCGTTCGAAAGTTTCTCCGCCGTCGGTTGACCTGTGAATTCCTGATCCTTCGCCGAAACGCTGTTCAGGGTCGTTGCCGTCAAAACCGTCTCGCTTTCGTTCGTAAGTCGCCACCAGCAAGTTTTCAGGATTTTTCGGATCCAGTTGGACATCGACGATGCCGGTCTTGTCGTCAACGAACAAAACCTTCTTCCAGTTCTTTCCACCATCGGTAGTTTTGAAAAGCCCGCGCTCTTCATTGGGTCCCCACAATCGTCCGAGAGCCCCAACCCAGACGACGTCCGGGTTCTCTGGATGAATCGCCAGCGCTCCGATCTGAAAGGACTTCTTCAGCCCCATATTCTTCCAGGTCTTGCCGCCGTCAGCGGACTTGTAGACTCCATCTCCCCACGAAACGCTATTTCGAGGATTGGATTCGCCCGTCCCAACCCAAACGATCTCCGGATTGCTTTGAGCGACTTGGACGTCACCGATCGAAACAGTCGCCTGGTCATCAAACTGATGCTCCAGTGTTCGACCGTTGTTGGTTGTCTTGAGCAATCCACCTGACGCTGTTGCAGCCCACCAAATACTCGGGTCTTTCTCGTAAACCGTGATGGCAGTAATCCGCCCCCCCATATTTGCGGGTCCGATTGAACGCCAGTTTGTCTGATCCGCAATTGAGGCCGGCAGCGAAGGTTTGACTTTAGTCTGTTTCTTGGCCTTAGGCTTTGGTTGCTCTTCTTTCTTCTGCTCCTTTGCGGCAACCTCTTCCTTTAGCTCGCCTTTTTCCTTCTCAGATTCAACCTTTGAAGTAGCCTTCGATTTTGAATCCTCATCACTGCCCTGTGCCTGGATGGGATCAGCTGGAAAGAGAAAAATGAAGAGCAGGACGACGAAAACCGGAGCGACGCAAAGACGAATTGGCATGAAGATCCCCAAATCCTGAATTCATACAGGCGGTAAAGAAACGATTACGCTGAAACTGTGAAAGTCCGCATTCGATGGTACCAACGAAAAAACGTTGTTTCAAATCGAACGTCGCGAGTTCACAGGAATTGTTGCTCACATCCAAACCCTTGGCCCGCAAAAAAGTTTCGAACCGGATCACAAACGCAAGATGATCTGACAGCCCGCTCGATCGGGCTGCTTTAGATCAGTTCCGAATCACGGATATCATCTTAGCGAACGATTCATCGCCGCGACTACGCTGGCCGTGTCGCAGCTGATTCAATCAACCGTGCGATCCGAGAACTTGCGGTACAGGTACAGCACGATCATCGCCCCGATCACCGAGCCAATGAAACCAGAGGGCTGCACGCCTTCGTTGGAACTGGCGAACAGGATGTGAAAGATTGCTCCCATCGTGAAGGAACCTGCCACACCAACAAGAACGGTGGGAAAGCACCCTGGTGGCCGCTCGCTGCCGGTCAACCATTTGGCAATCGACCCCGCGATCAGGCCAAAGAAACACCAACCGATTATATTTCCGAGCATTGGGCTATCCAAAGTTGTATTGGTTAAAATTTAAACGTTCGATCTTGATGGTCACGGCATGACCCAAACCACAATCTTGAATAGCAGCCAAACCATCAGTGTAAGCGCGATGGAGATCGCTGCGAAAACACCGATCACCAGCGGCCAAACACTGCCAGAGTGTTTGCCTTCGTGATAATATTCTCGCATCAGCTTCGCGTTGCGGTAGTTTGCCTTGTAGAATAAGTCAAACGCGTTGCCCAAGATCGGGATGGTCCCGACGATCGTGTCCAGAAACACGTTGATCAACATCCGTACGACCAATAGTGTGCTGGCTCCGTGACGCGCCATCGTCGCGATCAGCACGCCCGAAAATACCAAACTCAATGCATCGCCGACTCCCGGGATTAAACCCATCAAGAAGTCAGCACCGTATCGAATTCTCGTTCCGGGGATCGTGAATTTCGTGTCCAGAAAGTCTGTCCATGTCTCAACCCATGCCAGCTCTGAAGCTTCTGCCGAAGTGGAAGTTGCGCCGTCCGCAATCAGTTCTCCGGTCAGAGGCTTCACAGTCGCCAAGCCCGATGCAGCCTCCGGATTTTCAATCGTTCTGGATTCAGTTTCGGCGTGGAAGTCATTCATCAGCGTTGCGAGCCTCAGATGCGACGGCATTGTCATTCGTGTTCACAAGATTTCTTTCAACTCACTCTTTTCACACCCCGCGCTGAATGCTCCAAAGGCGTTTACGAACTTCGGTCCGAACTGATTTCGAGACCATCATTCAGTTCAGTGTCGTCCGCCGTTTGCACAGCAGGTTCAGTGACATTCTCCATTGGCAGGCCGCAGCACTGAAAGTCAGCACATGGTGTATCGCAATCGCAGCCGCGAGTGACGTGAATCTGAGCCGTACATTTCCGACACTCGAACATATCGCCCAATTGTGGATCCAGAGTCATTTTTTGCTCCTGAAACTTTCCATGAATCGACGTCGTTGGCGACAACCAGGGGATGGTCCTGTCGAACCCGGATTGATCGCTTGGCAATCAACGTAATCGCGAAATTGCATCGATCAGCCAATCGCCATGACGTCGCGGTTGTAAGAGCAGTGAATGCAAAGCATGTGCCAATGGGCTTAACCTTTCGTCGTTGACCTGCATGGTGTTGGCTAGGCTTTTCGTCTGCGGTTCTTTGAGTTACCAACATGCTTTCATTTGGGTTGTTCCTTTCATTTCCGGTTCGACATGGACAAACTGGCAAACCAAAAACGACCAAAGTTCACTTCGAAAAAGGGAGCGAAAGAATCGGGCTATTTCACCGGCGGACAGTGGTTCAAGAAGTACCGAGCTCCGCGTCGTGGTGAAAACGGGATTGAGTTTCGTGGCGAGCATTACTTTCGCGACTCACAAACCGAAGAACTGTTCTCGCGGTCCAAAGGTACCAAACTGATTGGGGCACTCAAGCCTGGTGCGCAGCCTGTCGGCCAGAAACGATTTCGCAGAGTGAAATTTCTGGTTTACCGCGAATCAGATTTTAACTTCGAGCCCAAAGTCGTTCGCAAAATTTCGCCCGCAAAAAACGTGAATTTGATCGATGCGATTGCGAAGACGACCGAGACGGCGAACAAGTTTACTTTGGCGGCGAGGAATTCAGCGGAGCGAGAAAACCACAAGCGTGCGAGAGGCTTTCGTAGCCGAGCGAGAAAATTGTTTGAACTGGCTGACATCGGCCTTCGGAAAGGCATCGTCATGGAAGTCGTTTCCTACCGCGGAAAACGAGGTGGCGTGCACCGATATTCGGCCGAAGGCCACGAGTTTCGTTCTCGGGTTGCGCCGCCGACCTGGTTTGACACGAAAGCAAATTCGATTCGCGAGCCCAAAGCTGGCTATCGGTCCCGAGTTCGCCTGATGGACGCCACTTATACTCTCGAGCAGCTCAAAGACGACCCAACGTTGCAGTGGTAGCGCCCAAGCCGCCCGGCTTAAATCAAAAAACTCGCGGCGACATGCTCGGAATTTAGACAGAATAAACAGGATTGACAGGATGTTACGCACAAAGACATCCACGTGACAGCCGCGCTCTGATCCTGTTCATCCTGTAAATCTTGTCACAAAAACAAATGAGCCGACATGCTCGGAATTTAGACAGGATGAACAGGATTGACAGTATGTTGCGCACATAGACATGCACGACACAGCCGCGAACTCAAAAAACACATGCTGGCCGGCGAAATTCAGGTTCAGTCGTCTCGCCAACGCGGCTGCGGATCGAATCCTAGCAACTCGCGGGATTTGTCGATCGAATAGAACGTTTCATACTCGCCAAACTCGCGTTTCTGTGGCACGTCGGCGTAAAAGTTCTGGATCACGTCGGCGCTGGGCATGCCGACCGACGAATCGGGATTGGCGACGTTGAAAACCTGATAGCCCAGTCCATCGGTCGCCAAAGCGCACTCGACAAAATGGCTCAGATCGCGAGTGTCGATGTAGGCGAAGATGTTGCGGCGGCGGCACGCTGCGTTGGCTTTCCACTGCGGAGCATAGGCTTCATACTCGTGCGGCTCGATCACGTTGTTAATCCGCAAGGCATAGATGTCGGTGCCCGACCGTGCATGAAAGCCCTTGCCGCAAACCTCGTTGCAAACTTTCGACATCGCGTAGGCATCGTGCGGAACGGTTGAGTGTTCTTCATCGACCGGGATATAGTCAGGTTTGACTTCGCCGTCGGCAAAGCAGATACCATAAGTCGTTTCCGATGACGCGAACAGTAATTTGGGAATGCCCAGCTTGATCGCGGCTTCCAATACGTTGTAGGTCGAAGCCGTATTGATGCGGTAACAATCGGGATCCGGGCGCAGCTGAATTCGCGGGATGGCGGCAAAGTGCACGACAGCATCAAATTTGGGAACTCCGGGTTCGCAATCGAGTTCGTCGAAGCCAACGATTCCCGAGAGTGCAGAAAACACTTGGCCGGTGTCTGTCAAATCAGCCGTCATGTCCCAGACGCCTTTGATGTTCGCGGGCACTAAATCAAGGTTCAGAACCGTGTGGCCTTGGGCGGCAAGGTGAGCCACAACGTGGCGTCCCGCTTTTCCCGAGCCGCCAGTGAAACAAATTCGCATCTGTTAAAGCTCCCGCTACAAACTTGGCTGTTTGCTTGCAGCCGCTGTAAAAATGTTCAATGCTGCGGTTGGAGGCCGCAGCCCAATTCGGATTTCAATCGGCGACCCGTGGACCGTAAACGGCGTTGCGAAATGCCTTTTGTAATCCAATTTTGTCAAACGGTCGCAACTGCACAAACATCACAGCAGTCAAATCGCTCTTTGGATCGACCCAAAACATCGTACTGGCCGCGCCGTCCCAGAAGAATTCGCCGACGACGCCATTGGGTTCGTTTTTCGATTGAGGTGGAGCAACGCGAACGGCAAAGTCGATTCCAAATCCGACTTGGCCTTTGCTCGGCAGCCACGATCGCTCTTTGACGTTCTCCGAAAGGTGACTGGTTGCCATTAGTTTCACGGTTTCGGGTTTCAGGATTCGGACGCCGTCAAGTTCGCCTTCGTTTTGCAGCATGCGAGCGAAACGCATGTAGTCGTCGATGGTTGCGGTCAGTCCCCAGCCGCCGGGCGTCATTGGATAGGGCTTTGTATTGAAGTCCTTTTCATCATCCTTGCGCGAGAGTTCGCCCGTGTTGTCGTCACGCCAGTAGATGCCTGCCATCCGACCCAGCTTGCTTTCGGGAACACGGTAGGACGTGTCGGTCATCTTCAGCGGATCGAGAATGGTCTCTTGAATGTAGACGTCGAACTTCTTGCCAGAGAGAATTTCCACCAGGCGAGCCTGCATGTCGACAGAGGGACCATACGACCATTGGCTGCCAGGGTGAAACCACAGTGGCAGTTTGCTGAACGCTTCTGCGGCCTGTTCGAGTGTGTTTTCGGGCTTGAGCGGATTGTCTTTGATGAGTTCTTTGACCCAAGCCGGACCATGGTTGCCGGCCAGGCCTGAAGTGTGGCGAGTTAAGTCGCGAATGGTCATCGGCCGTTTGGGATCGACCAAGATCAGATCCCCGTTTTCGTCTTTGCCAGTGGCGACTTTCAGGTTCGCGAACGACGGAATGTATTTCGAAACCGGATCGTCAAGTTTGAATTTGCCTTGCTCGTGAAGCCTCATCAACGCCACGCCAGTAACGGGCTTGGTCATGGAAAAGATTTGCACGATCGTGTCGCGCGACATTGGGATTCCAGCTTCTTCGTCAGACATGCCGAAGGCTTTGAAGTATACTTCTTTGTCCTTTTCAAATACCATTGCGGAGACGCCTTTGATGGCTCCCGATTCGACGAAAGAACCCAGATTCGAATTGATTCGAGCGACTGCGTCGGCGTCAATGATGGAAGACGATTGTTGCGCAGCGGCAGAACTGGCGGAGACAAGAACTGCGGCAAGAAACAGGATGAGAGTTTTCATGGGTCTTTGCATTGTTTGTAATGATGATTGTTTGAATCGCGACTGACTATTTTGGCGTCACGCACCAGTCAGCCCGCTGCTGGAATTCCTTTTGGTAGTCCTTTCTCCATCGAGAGATACTGGACTTGCCAGGACCATCGACGAAGTGATTTGTACCAGCCAGGCGTTTGTATTGCCCGCCCCAGCTTGGCTGTGTCGGGTCTTCGGAATCGTTAAGGCCACGCAATTCGCTGATTAGATTCATGAAGGCCGGCGTGTCGCCTTCGCAAACTCCGGTGCAACCCATGCCCTCGTGCGGATAGACGTCACACAGCGGGCCATGTCCCTTGCGGATATGTTCGTTGACCCAATTCAAGTCAGACAACTGGTCTCGGCCGCCGAACATTCCTTGATAGGTCTTGCGCGAGTCAATGATGAACAGGTCCGGGAACTCTTCCATCAGCCAGCCATGCGTTGCATCCTGGTAGGCGATCAGGAAGATTCGCAGTTTGCTGACAAACGTTTCGAGTTCTGCTTCACTGCGAGTGTTCTTTACCTTCCAGATGGCTTGGGCGACTTCGCGCGGTCCGCCCCACACACTGATCCAGACCGGACGCGGATCAGGTTTGTCAACGATTTTGATGATCGCGTCGGAAGCTTCGCTGTCGAGTCCTTCGCCGATGATGTCGGACCACGGCTGTTTGTCTTTGCCCCACTTGATGTTGGTTCCGTGATTATTGCCGCGGCCTTCGTAAGTCACCGATCGCAGATAGTCCGGCGTGGGGAAATCAGGATCGTGTGACTTCAGGTTTTCATAGACTTTTTCGTAACGGTCGAGCACGCCGAGGATGTTCTTCTTGTGAGCTTCCATCGCAAACGTGCCCGCAGCCGCAACAAGCCCTTCGACTTGAAGCTCATTGGAGTACAGCAGAAAGCGAACCATCGACTGCATGTCATCAGGATCGCTCTTCATCGTGTTGGGAACGTCGCCGCCTTTTACCACTCCGATCGGCGGAAAGTCGGACAGGACGACGATGCGTGGCTTCTTCGATTCGGAGCTTCCCGTTTTCGGGCTCAGGCAGTTACCGGCACCGCGAGTTGAATCTGTGACCCGAGCTTTAACGTCTTCGACTTTGTCCGCATCAAAAGAGTAAGGCAGTTCAAACACCGGAAACTTGTTCTCGATATACGTCGGTTGTTCGCAGCCTTCAAAAGCAAGGTTACTCCAGCCGATTTCGCCGCCGCTTTGCAGAGCGCCGACCTTCTGTTCCCGCCACGGGCGTTTCACTTTTTCGAAACAGCTGTTCTCCACGCGGACATGGCATTCGAATCCAGTGCCGATGCAGTATCCGCTACCGATGCTGTTGTAAAAGTTGTTGTAGATGTGGACGTGGCCGAAACGCACACGTGGCATTCTTCCCTTGACACCTTCGGCGTACCAGTTGTGGTGCATCGTCACGTGCAGCTTGCCACGATCAGATTCCCGGTCGTCGCCATTTCCAATCAGTCCACCGAATGCATGGCCATGCGGTTTGTCGAAATAGAATTTACACCACGAGATCGTGACAAAGTCGGACTCACGGACCACGGAACAAAGCTCGTCGGAGCTATCGTGAAAGGAACATTTGGTGATAAAGACATTCTTTGCGCCGGAGACTTCAATCGCATCGCCTTCGGCCGGCCCCAAAGTCAGATTTTGCACGATGACATTGTTGCTGCGGACTTTCAGCGTGCCGCCTGAGAGCCCCGCGGTGACGCCCGCGCCAACGATGGTCTTGTTCGAGCCAACGTTGACGTTTCCGATTTCGATTTGGCCATCGACGATGACGACCGCCGGTTCATCGCCCGAAACGGCTTTACTGAATGCTTCAGCAGTCGAGACGGTGACTCGCGGCGCGTCACCTCCACCGGTGGTGCCGCCGTTTTGCGTGGCGTAACCATCGGGCGTCGCAACAGAGACAGGTTTCTCCTGAGCAACAATCGGCGTTGCCATAAGCGGGAACGCAATGCAGCAAGCGATAGATCGTCTGAGCGTCGTCCGAAAGTTCATGTCCATGGTTTCTGGTTATGCGAATTGTAGTCCCGCCTTCAGGCGGAATTCACACGGCTCCGACTTAAGCCAGTCGGTGTCGCGAACTGGAAGCATTGTGTATTCTACTCTGCAGCGTTAATCGGTGCAGCCAAGCGTGACCCGCTTTGAGCACTTTGATCGCGGCGTGCGTGGGAAGGAAGTGAGACTCGATGTCGTAACTGGTGTTTGGCGATCGCATGATCCAGTGATCGCCTTCAAGTTTTTCATCAAATGTGACTTCGTCTCCGCTCGAGTCGACCCACCACGATTTGGAGCCACTGTTGCGTTGCGGATGATTGAAGTTTCCGTTGCCGAAGTTCGCTTGGTCAGCCTCGATACTTATGCCGACCGCCGCGGCGATTCTGGGTGTCAGGCAAAGCTGACCCGCGTTCGATTTCATTGGAAAATCGATCTTTTGCGATCTGTGTTGTGCGCGGGACGACTCTGGGACATGGTCGTCAACTGATTGAGCGCAAAAGGATATTGGCCGAAGAACGTAGCCAGGTTTAACGTATGAAACCGGGCAAACGCTCAACGGCCAATATCGCAAACACCCATCCGCAAACGGGACAAAGAATATCCGTCAAAAAAACGGGTGAGCCAGTTGGCTCACCCGTCGTCTCATTCGGAAGTGGTTTGGGAGCCAACTAGTTATAGACCTGCGCTTTTATGTAGCCGCTATCAACGTACTGGGCACGATAGATACGGTGAGCACTGTTCATGTAATCGTTCGAGTAGTCAATGTAGCGATGCGAAGTGTCGGTACTGGTGAACTTTTCATTGACCGTCCACGTGAGTCCGCCGTCGTTGGAGGACTCAATTTGGATCGCTCGTCCTTGCTCGACATCCATGCTCACGACGAAGTACCTGCTCCACTGGAGAGCGATGCTCTGCGACTGTTGCAGGAACAGGCTCGTGTTGTGGATCTCCGTGTTGATGTATTCGAAAGTCTGCTTCATCATCGTGCAGCGAGTTTCCCAGCTGCCTTCGTAGGCGAGTGCCATTTCGAGGCGTTGACGGTCGACAACCGAAATCGAAGAGGTTTGCAGCATCTCGTAAGCGTACTTTTCGTAGGAAGACCAGCAACCTTCATAGTTCTTGCTCTGGTAGAACGTTGAAGCTTCGCTGATTGCAGTTGTTACGATTCCCCCGCAAGTCTCTGAGTACTGCATTGCGTAGAATGCACTGCGAAGGATGGTGCAGCGAGTTTGAGCTGTGATACTGGTATTTCGCGTTTCCTTAATCGCCAGCTCAAGACGCGTTCTGTTTTCCTGAGTGATTTTTGTGCTCCGCAGGAAGCTCTCAATCGTTTTCTCGTAGTGGCTGACGCACTTTTCGTACTCACCACGCTCATAGTATCCGGTGCACTCCATAATCACAGCGCCGATCTCAACGAGTTTTGGTTCGGCGATCATCATTTCGTCGAAACCGAAACCTTCTTTACCTTTTCCTGCATTGATAAACCGGACGCCCGCGAATGGGCGGCTGGTGTTGATCATCCCGATGAAGTTGCAACCCCCTGAATTCTGTGGAATCGTAACGGGTGCCGTATATTTTTCGGTTGTTCCATCCGTGTGGAGCAGTTCGATGATCAACCTGTTGGATTCAATGTCCGTTGCGCAGAAACCGAACGCCGCCTGGGGCGTGCTGAACTTGATCGTTGCGTACGCGGTGGCATCCGCATTAGGGTCCTCTTCCTTCGACATGATTGACAGAAATTTTTTGCCATGCGTCGGGAAATTTCCCCAAGAGGTCTTGGAGGGATCAAGAACAACGCCAACGCCGTTAATACCCGTTAGATCCGCAGTCACGCCCCCCGAGAACTCAAGATGGAAATCTGAGATGGCGTTCAGCTTTGAACCGTCTTCGTCTACGCCGAAGTTCTCAAAACTGACCGAACTTGCACCGCCAATGCGATCCTGAAAGTCTTCCGCTGCGGCTTTGGTTTTTGGCGTTGCCTGCCGCGGTACATGGTTGACCCGCGGCGGACCGACCGACACATCTTCCGCGAAGAAGAACTGGGTTTTTTCCTGTGCTTGAGCGGGCTGGAAAGCACACGCAAGAGTGACAAACAGTGTGGGGGCGATGAGGGCCCGAAGTTGCATTTTTTTCTTAAACATTGGATTATCCCAGTTTGTGGTTGTTTGCGCCTACTCTGTTGAGGATTTTCGGCCTGCTCCTGCACGAGCAATGAACTCGCGCCACGTCCACATATGGAGAAAGAACGCGGTGCCCCTCAGGAAAATTTCAACTTTTTTTAGCCGGGATAAGCAAATGGCTTGGCTATTTGGCTCAATTCCCGCGGTTGAAGCCATCAGTCATTGTTTTTCGGACTCGAATCGCGATCCGAGTTAACCCTCAATACCGTTCAATGAAGACTGGGCATGCCGCCAATCCCGAAGCGCGAGGGCTTACTGATCTTGAAGGCGAGCCGTTTTGACGCGAAACCGTGGCTATCGCCAAAACCAATCAGTTCCCCATAGGCGAAGTCCGCGGTGAACGGAGAAATTGAATCACAACCTATTCGGGTTGGGATTGGTTTTCGGCCCCAAAAACTGCTTCTTAAATTTTCCGAGCCGAAAACTTGTTGTAGCCTCGGTCGCGATCGTTTCCGATCAGTCGATTTCTTCGCCAGCGACGGTCGAGCCCGATGTCCACGTGGGCTTGGTCGAAGAAACGGAAGCTGACGTCACTCCCTACTTCCATCCTTTGACAATCGCTTCAACGATCTCTTTCGAGTCACCGTCAAACTGGATTAACGTGAGGCCTTCAACGTTCCAGTCGCTCATCGTGGCCGAGTCGTAACCCGTGCAGTAGTAACCAACGCCAGGATAATACGTAACCGCCGCATGATCGGCCCATGGAGTCTTCGTTGCTTTCTCAATGAAGAACGATTTGCCTTGAGCCAAACTGTGGTCTTCGATGTACTTCAGCGTGACGCCTTCAACCGTCCATTCTTCCCAGCTGGCGACGTCGCCGTCGGTGATGTGAGCCTGCTTCCATTTTCCGTGATCGGTCATGCGAGCGTTGGGAAACTTCGCGGGAAGATAATGGTACAGCCAACCTGCGAACGATTGCCTGCGGGCCCAGCCCATGCCGATTGTGCGAGCAAGGTCTTTGGATTCGCCGTCGAATTGTATTACAGAAAGCGCTTTGCCATCCCAGTCGCTCATCGTTGTCGGATCGTAACCGGAAATGTAGTAGCCAGCTCCCTCGTAGTACGTAACCGCAGGGTGCTCAGCCCATTCCTTGTTCTTCGCACCCTTCTGTTCGACGAACATGGACTTGCCGGCGACGAGATTATGAGCCTCCATCGCTTTGAAAGTCGAATCTTCTTCTGTCCACTCGGTCCAGTTCGCAGTGACGCCGTTGCCGATCTTTGCCTGCAACCAGTGAGTGTGGTCGACCATTTGGGCGTCGGGATATTGCGTCGGAAGGAACTCAAAGAGCCACTGTCGAAACGAAACTTCTTTGGGCATCGAAGCAGATGGGCTCTCCTGTTTTGCTTTCGCCATCGCCGCAACAAACCCATCGGAGTCGCCGGTGAACTGGATCATCGTGGTTTTGGCCACATCCCAGCTGGACATCGTCGAAGCTTCATAGCCGTCGATGTAGTAGCCGACTCCCTCGTAAAAAGTAACGTTGGCGTGTTCAGCCCATTTTGTTTTTGACGTCTCGCTGACGAAGAGCGATTCGCCTTCGGTCAAACTGTGAGCTTCGACGTCTTTCAATGTCAGAACTTCTTCTTTCCAATCCGCCCAACTGGCGACCAATTCGGGTTCCGCGAGCTTTGCCTGGAACCAGGCTCCACCGCCATGAGCAACCACTTCGGTGCCCGCATAGTTTGAGGGAATGTAGACTCTCAGCCATTCCGCCATCGACTGGTTTTTCGCAGCGGCATCGGTCATCGCGGTTTGCTTTTGCGCCGAAGCAACACCGGCGACGGTTTCCCCGGTCGCCTGAAAGATGACTCGTCGGTAGCTGCTAAGATTGTGCGTTCCGTTGTCGGTGACCTCGCAGATGACGTGGAAGCTGCGACCGGCTGCGGCTGCAGGCACTTCGACCGTGACTTCATGAGTGTCGCTGCCAGAAAGTTCAACTTTGCCAGAATAGTCTCCGGCGTCGCCCTGCACCCACCATTTGAATCTCAACTCGTCGCCATCAGGATCCGTCGTCGCGGAGGCGTTCAACGTTACCTTCGATCCAGGCTCGGCAGTTTTGGTAAGCACGTCCAAGCTTATATCACCATTAAGACTTAGAACGGGATTGCGATTTCCTTTTCCATCTTTGGCCCAGTCCATGCGAGCGGCAAAGTTGTTGAAGGCCGCTGGATAGGTTTGCTTGAAGTTCGCGGCGCAGGATTTTGCTTCCCGCCACAGGCCGCCGTCTTTGTGGACGAAGTTCCCGCCCCAACTCGACTGCGTCGGATCGTCCGGATCATTGAGACCATTGGGCATCAGGAACAGAAAGGCCGGCGTGTCGCCTTCGACGCCGTATTTGTATTTCGGGTATTGGCTGCCGAGATTGCCGTGGCCCTGAATGTGCTGGGCGTATTGATCCCAGTTGCTTTTGCCGATTCCATTGTGTTGTTTCCAGGCGGCTTCGTCCCAAATGAATTCCAGATCGCTGCCCGTCTGCTCGTAAATCCAACCGTGAGAACTGATCTCGTGGCCTTCACCTTTGTAGCTGCGGTCCTGATCCGTAATCGCGTACACACGAAGCTTGTTCAGGAACTTTTTGTAATCAGTTGGGCTGCGGTCCTTTTTGACTTTGTGAATTGCCTGAGCAAGCGTGTTGCCGCCGCCCCAGATGCCGACAAACAACGGACGATCGTCTTCCTCGTCCGCCAGGTTGATCAGCAGTTCACTCCCGGCGGAATTGTTGTCGTCACCGATGAACTTGATGCCGCGATTGGGACTGCCAATGACGATCCGGTCTCGCAAGTAATCAGCGCTTGGCCAGTAGCCAACTTTTTGCACCCCATCGTCGTGTGCGTGTCCAGTTTGTCCTGATCGTTTCATCAGGTTCGGCAGATCTTTTTCGTAAGCGTCGACGACTCCGCGGATGATGTTGATGAAATCTTTTTCAGGTGACTTGTTCAGCGTGCTGATGCTGTAGCCGGTGGTCATCACCAGGCCTTCGATCTCGAACAGGTCCGCGTGTGCCATCAAGCGGATCAGTGACTCGTGGTCGTCCGTCTCCCACGTCGACACATCGGTAAGGACAACCATCCGCGGCTTTTCCGCCATGGCTTCGCCGCTGCCGTCAGACAAAACAACCAGGGCAAGAAAAAAGCCTAACAGCGTTCGTAGAATGTTCATGGGTTACCTCGAATTCAATTTAATGGTTTCGGTAGTTTGCAGCGCAGCATTCGTTCAGAGAAGTCGCGAAGAAATTCCTCGCGCCATCGGTTGACTGTTTTGGCACCATGGTGGCCGTCTTCGGCAAATGCCGGATCGGGAGTATCGGTCCACCAGTTTCGATATAGGCCCGAAGCTTCCTTCGCGATCTCGGGCGAGGGACGAACAGACTTGATCGTTCCCGTGATACCATCGAGCGATGCGACATTGCTGCCGATCGTGAAGTTGTATTTCTTGGCGGCTTTGGGACAGAAACGAAACCGAAGCGCGTTGTCAGAAAAGTGCCCAACCAATTTTTGATTTTCGACGTTCAATGTCGCCTGCGAATCGGCCGGAACGTTTTGGGTCGGCAGAGACAACTCAAGGATGCCGAAGATCTCAATCTGGTCGTGAGGCATTGGCATGCGATCAAGCTTTTTGATGGGACGCCTCCAGGCCGGCACGTATTGGCCACCCCAACCAGGCTGAGTCGGATCGTCAGGTTTGCCTTTAAGCAACCAGGCAACCGAAGGAGTGTCACCCATTTTGATGTCTGATTTTTGACTTACAAAGAAGTCGCCCAGCGAGCCTTTCCCTTTCACGTGATTCTTCACGAAAGTTTCGTTGCCAAGGTCCTCAGCCTGCGGCCCGCCAACAAACCAGCCGCGATACGTCGCGTTGGATTCGATCATCCACAATTTCGGATGGTGCTCGACGATGTACTGGTAAGCATCAGGCGACCACTTTTTGTTCGGTCCGCCGATCCAGTAGACGCGCAGCTTCGGCAAAATTTCCGGATCGTCGTGGAGTGCCTGCGCGATGTCTTCGAGGCCTCCCCAAACAAGGACGTGCAATGGCCGATCGTCTTCGGTTTTGGCACATTCAATGATCCATCGCGATCCTTCCGTGGACTTTCGGAATCCGCAGTACGGAGCTCGCTCGGTTTCGCCCTGCTTCGTCAACATTCGCAGCTGATCGGGAGTTGGATAGTCGTCGGAATACGTTTTCAGGTTTGGAAAGTCTTTCTCGTAGCAATCAATCACGTCAAGGATGTCCTGTTTGCGACCATCGCCATACGGCGAAGAAATCAGTCCTTCGATGTCCAGATCGTCAGCATAAACCAACAGGTGAACCATCGACTGAAAGTCATCCGGATCGGTGCCGCCGATGTCGGTGGAAACAATCACTCGGTGGCGTTCAGCAGCGCAGGGAGCGCAGACCAACAGCGCGATCAGCATGAGCAGCGCCAGGATTGTCACTGAACGAATCATGATTAGTTCGGCTCCACCGTCACGATCACGCGTTTGTATCGAGTCAGTGGCGGGCTGCCTTTGTCGGTGACTTTTAGAATGAAGTGCATCGTCTCGGTCCGGCTAACTTTCGGCGCGACGCGATTTACCTGGTATACGTTCTCAGGGAAGTTCTTGAAGTCGACTTTGACTCGCGGCGAGGAACCGGCCTCGGGATACTGCATCCACGTGAAACCAAGACTGTCACCGTCGGGGTCCGTCGTGCCCCCCGCATCAAGCCGAAACTTCTCGCCCGGTTCTACGGTGAACTTTTCCGGATGAGCCAAAGCCGGAACGGGCGGATGGTTCGCGCCGGCAACATCTTTGATCGTCCAGTCCATGCGAGCGGCGAAGTCGTTTTGAAAATCATCTCGCCAACGCCAAAGCGTGACTCGATTGTTGGTGAACGTTTGCTCGTCAGGCTTCTCGGCTCGGCCATACTCCTTGAAGATTCGCGGAGCGTATGAGTCTTCCGTGTTGGTCCAGATCTTTCGCGTTTCAGCTTTGATGGGCACGCCTTCCACGTCCTGGCCAACTTTGATTTCTTCATCGGTCGGCTGCGAAAGCTCGTATCGCCCACCCCAACCGCCGAAGTCCGGACGCTCGGGAACGTTCAACCCGTTGGGAAGCAAGCCAAGAAACGCCGGCGTGTCGCCTTCAACGCCCCAGGCGACGTCGGGGTACTGGGCTCCGAGCGGACCGTGCGATTGCTGAATATTGTCGGCGATCCACTTGTTGCTGATGGTTGTGTTGTCGATGCCATCGATTCGCTGATTGATCGCCCCCCAGGTTGAGCGACGATAACTGCCGGGACTGACGATGTAGGACACGCCTGGAAACTCATTGCGAATCCAGATCGCCGAATCGTCCTGGTCGGAGATCGTGTAGACGCGGAGTTTGCTGACCAGTTTTTCAAGCTCTTCTGCAGAACGGGTTTTGCGAAGTTTGAAAAGCGACTGAGCCAGTGTGTTCGGCCCGCCCCAAACGGAAATCCAAAGCGGCCTTTCGTCGTCCGAGTCCAACAGCTCGATGATTCGGTCGGAACCCGGCGAGTCCTTGTCTTCGCCCACGCCTTCCATGCCGTAAAGCGGAAGATGCTCAGTGACTTTCGCCTTGAGGTCTTCCACGGTGGGAAATCCCGGTTCGTGCAGCAAGAGGTTTGCCTGAACTTTGCCGTAAGCGTCAAGGACTTTGTGAATCGACTCGGGAGCCACACGATCTTTCTGATGCACCGAAGTTGTTGCCACGATGGCTTCGATGTCGATCTGGTTCGCGTACAGCAACAGCCGAACCAGCGATTGCGTGTCGTCGGGGTCGGCTTCGATGTCGGTCAGCACGACCTTGCGCTGAAGCTCGGGTTCCTCGGCAAAAGAAATTCCGCTGGGAAAGACAAGCATGCTCATTAGCGTGAGCACGGCACTGCGAACTGGCTTCAATCTGTGAATCATGACGTTTCCTTTTTGGTGGTCCAGGCTTCAACTTCTTCGAGCGTTGGAAATGATGTTTGTGTGCCGATTTTGGTAACGGAAATGGCGGCAACGATCGCGGCCCGTCTCGCGGCATCGGCCAGACCAGGGCTTCCGGCAAGTGACATGGCAAGTCCGCCAGTGAAGGCATCGCCTGCCCCGGTCGTGTCCACCGCAGCGACCTTCATCGCCGGGATCTTTGTCTGGCCAAAATCGTCCAGCACCAACACTCCCTCACTGCCAAGGGTCAAAGCAACTTGCTTCACTCCTTTGGCCCGCAGCACTTCGGCCGCGCGTATCGCGTCGTCTTCTGACTCAATTGCAATCCCGCTGATCAACGTGATCTCTGTTTTGTTGGGCACGCAAACGTCGCACAAAGACAGCAACTCATCGGTGACACTTTTTGCAGGAGCCGGCGTCAGGATCGTGGTCGTGTTCGCTGCACGCGCGATGCGAAAGGCCTCCACCGCCGCATCTACAGGCGTTTCCAGCTGGCAAAGCACCGCATCGGATTGTTCGATGACGTTCGCCGCAGCACGAATGCTTTCTGGTGAAAGCAAAGCGTTGGCACCGGCCACCACGATGATGCAATTCTCCGCTTCGTCGTCGACAAAAATTGCTGCGGTTCCTGTCGGCTGATCGGACGCGCGGCTGATGTAGGACGCATCGATGCCTTCCGCTTCGTAGGCCGAAATGGATTCAGCACCGAACGCATCGCTGCCGACGCTTGCGATGAAAGTAACCTCTCCGCCAAGTCGCGCCGCCACGACTGCCTGGTTCGCGCCTTTGCCTCCCATACACTGGTGCAGGGCCGTTCCGGCAATCGTTTCTCCAAGAGCCGGCATTCGCGGCGTGCGAAAGATCAAATCAATATTGGCTGAACCGACGACGCAGATTCGAGGTGTTTTGCTTTCGCTCATCTGGAATCCACCTGACTCATTCGATCCACGGCAACCGCGGCCAAGATCACAAAGCCTTTCACCACTTGTTGCCAAAATGGGGAAACGTTTAGCAAGAAAAGTCCGTTGTTAAGCACGCCGATGATCAAGCACCCAATCACGGTTCCCAAAACACTTCCGCGGCCTCCCGAAAGTGATGTGCCTCCAATGACAACGGCGGCAATCGAGTCGAGTTCGTAGCCTAAACCAGCGTTCGGTTGAGCTGAATCAAGTCGAGCCGTCACGATCATGGCTGCGGCTGCAGAAAGCAATCCGCCTAGCGTATAAACCGCGATCTTTATTCGATCGACCGGAAGCCCCGTCAACAATGCGGCGCGTTCGTTGCCTCCAACGGCGTAAATATGTCGGCCGAATCGAGTGAGCCGAGTCAACAACACGAAAGCCAACACCAACGTCGCGGATATCCAAACCGGAGCGGGAATCGAAAACAGCATGCCCGATCCGATCCAGCCGAAGGTATCGCCGAGTCCTGTAATCGGAAAGCCGCCGGTCCATAGCATCGTCAGACCTCGGGCGATGCTAAACATCCCCAGCGTCGCCACAAAAGGAGGAATTTTGAATTTGGTAATCGCCAAACCGTTGAACAAACCTGCCGCCGCGCCTGCAAGCAACCCCGCAACGACTGCTCCAAAAACAGTGAACTCCAATCCCAACCCCAACGCCTCCAGCCGGACTCCATTCTTGAGCAAGCCCGCCGCAATCGCTCCCGACAATGCGAGGATCGCTCCTACGGAAAGGTCGATGCCGCCGGTGAGAATGATCAGCGTCATCCCGATTGACAGGCAGAGGTTAACTGAAATCTGTCTCAGAATATTCAATCCGTTGTCGGCAGTGAGAAAGTTGCTCGACAGCAAGCTCATCGCAACAACCATCGCGGTGAGCGCAATCAGCGATTGAAACTTTGCCAGATGTTCGCGGTCCAGTTTCATATCGTCGCGGCCCTCCCTGGCAATGCGGCATGTAATATCTTTTCGTCAGTGGCCTGGTCGCGAGAAAACTCTTGCGTAGCACGACCCTCACACATCACAAGAATGCGATCCGAAACCGCCATCACTTCCGGCAGTTCGGATGACACCATCACGACAGCCAGACCTTCGGCCGTTAGCTCGTTAATCAATTCGTAGATTTCGTTTTTGGCTTGCACGTCGATGCCACGAGTCGGCTCGTCGAGCATCAGTACCTTTGGCTGCGTCGCCAACCATTTCGCCAGGATGACTTTCTGTTGATTGCCCCCACTCAAGTTGACGATCCGCTCCCGCAATGAAGGTGTCTTGACGCGAAACCGTTCGACAAACGGATGAACGTGATCGCGAAGCGACTTTGAACTGAGCAAACCAAACTTTTCGGCCCGCCGCAGACTGGCAAGGCTCGCGTTTTCGCCGACGGTCATTGGCAAAACCAGTCCGTCGCGTTTTCGGTCTTCCGGGACCAAAGCAAGTCCATGTTCGATCGCTTCGCCTGGCCGACGGATCGTCACATCGTTGCCTTCGATCTGAACGTCGCCCGAGGCAACGCCATGATGCAACCCAAAAACGCACTCCAAAAGTTCGGTTCGTCCCGCCCCCATCAAGCCGAAGATGCCCAGCACTTCGCCGCGATGAACGTGGAGGTCGACATCGTTGACCAGAAAGTCATCGACGCGTGTGGGATGTGGCAACGAGATGCCTTTCACGCGAAGCACTTCATTTTCGGTAGCCGACGAGGATCGTTGGGAAGTTTTCACGTCGCGGCCGGCCATCAAGCGGACCATTTCGTCGTGGGTGAATTTGTTTGTAGTACCGGCTTCAGCCAGACGCTGCTCGACAGGTGAGCGGCCAGGCGCTAGCCGCCGGTTTTCCGCTGCAACGAACCGACGGCTAGCGCCTTGTCGCTCAGACTTACTACGGACGCCATACTCGCCGCTTCCGACCAGCTGACCATCCCGCATGATTGCCACGTCGTCGGCGATACGTTCCAGTTCCTCAAGGCGGTGCGTGATGTAAACCATCGCCACGCCGCGTTGCTTCAAGTCCGCGATGCGGCGGAAAAGGACTTCTGTTTCATGCTCTGAAATTGCCGAAGTGGGTTCGTCCAGAATCAAAACGCGAACGTCACCGGCAAGAGCACGCGCAATCTCAATCAGCTGCTGTTGACCGACTCGAAGCCTACCCACGCTGGTCGTTGGAGAGACATCCATCTCCAGTAGCTTCATCCAATCGGCGGTGCGACGGTTCATTTCGCGATAGTCGATCATCGCCCCGCCAAGCTGCACCGGCTCGCGACCAAGAAAGATGTTCTCGGCCACCGTCAGATCAGGAACGAGGCTCAATTCCTGGTAGATCATCGCGATGCCACGGTCGAGTGCTTCGCGTGGGTTCGAGAACTGAACGGCTTCGCCATCAAGGATCAATTCGCCTTCGTCTGGCGGCTGAACACCGGCCAGGATTTTCATCAGCGTTGACTTGCCGGCGCCGTTTTCGCCCAGCAAGGCCGTCAAGCGACCGGCGCGAAGCGTCAAATCAACGCCATCGAGTGCTTTGACTCCCGGGAAAGACTTCGAAATCGAATTGGCTTGAAGAATGACATCGGAAGAGTCGTTCATGGGACCTCCGCGAAAAAGGGAACGATCCTCAGCGGCGAAAGGTCCGAGCTTTCATCGGTGATTTGCACGCAACCAGTGAAGCGAACGTTGGCTCCTGCGATAGCCTTCTCACGCAGCGCCGGTTGCACGTCGGCTTCGATGCGCCGGTTGAGCTCCGTTGAAATCGCGTTGAAGTCCTGCGAGTTCGCAAAATCGTTGACGTCCAACAAGCCCGTTCCGTCGCGAACAACGTTGCCGAAAATGGGTCCGATGTCCAGCAGAACTTGCGGCGCGGTTGAACTTTCGTCGATTGCAATTCCGATCGTGTTGCGTTTGACTTTAACAACGCGACCTGTGCCTTTGACGAAATAGAAATAGCTTCGGCTAAGCCCAACGGTACGACCAAACGATTCCTTTGCCGATGCTTTGTCTTTTTCAATCGCCGTGATTAGCTCGGCAATATTCGTGGCCTTGTTTTCTCCGGGAAGAAGTTTGTCCGACCAGAACGAGTCGACAAACGTCGTGGCATCGAACTGCACGGCGCCATTGTTAATTGATGGCGTATCGACATCGCTGAGAGCCACCACGCGAAACAGTGGAAAGAAATAGAGCAACACAACGCACGCCAAAGCGAGCGCGATTCGAATCCCCCATCGGCCGCCGCTCTTTTTCACTCGGTTTCCTCTCGGCCATAGTCGCCGAAGCTGTCCGCATTTCCCTGGTGGACGAGTTCAACAGTGACTGGAACTTTTTGAGGGAAATCCGTATCGCCGTTGAGATATTTGTCCGCGGATTCCGCAGCAGTGCGAGCCATCAGTTTGGGGAACTGCATGCCGGTGGCGGCGATCTTTCCTTCCTTGATCAAGTTCACCACGTCGTCAGCGCCGTCGAATCCGAAAACTTTGACCGAATCAGCTTTGCCGGATGCCTTGAGCGCCTGATAGGCACCCATTGCCATTGCATCGTTACCACAGAAAACCGCGTTGATGTCGGGATTGGCTTGCAGGATTGACTCCATGACCTCCAAAGCTTTTGCGCGATCAAAATCGGCGCTTTGCTGAGCCACCATTTCCAGATCAGGATAGCGATCGACGACACTGTGGAAACCTTTGGATCGGTTGAAGGTATTGTTGTCGCCGACCAGCCCCAGCAGCTCGACGTATTTTCCCGATTCGCCAACCTCTTTGACGAAGTGCTGGCCAAGCGATACACAGCCGGAATAATTGTCGGAAAGGATCTGGGTGACCGCGACGTCGGTCGAGTTGATTTCGCGATCCATGCAGAACACCGGGACGCCAGCCTCCTTGGCGCGTTTTACGTTTGCGATTGAGCCATCGCCATCCGTCGGATTGAAAAGCACTGCGGCATAGCCGGAAGAAACGATATTGTCGAAGTGCTCCGTTTCCTTGGCCGGATCGTTTTGCGAATCGAAGATGGTAGCTTCATAGCCAAGTTTTTCCGCATTCTCTTTGCCGGCTTCGGCCAGCACGACGAACCAGGGATTGTTGAGCGTGGAAACGACCACGGCGATGCGTTTGCTGTCACTGCCTCCTTCAGCATCATTTTCACCAGCGGTTTTGCTGGGCGTGTCGCTGTTGCAGCCGATCGTGGCAGCAATGAACATGGCAAATGCGAGGGACAGAATGGAGGTTATTTGCTTCATGATTCTCTATTATTGGTAAAGGCGATTTCGACAGATCGCAGCGGACGCAATCGCCGCCTGGACCGCGTCACGGGACCCTAAAACACGACTCCTGATTTCAATATCACATTCGCATACGGTGTGCACTCGCCGGTACGAACGATGGCTTCGCTGGATTGAGTCAACTGCTTGAACTCCTCATGCGAAACTTTGGTAACCGCTGGTGACATGGAATGCGATTCGAACGATTCCATCATCTGAACGAAAACGGAATCGTTGTGCTCATGAATTTCAGTCGCAACGACGATTTCTTCCACCATCATTTCACTCAGCAACGCATCCAGCGTGCGCAGGAACGATGGATAACCGTTTTCGATGGCAAGATCGATTCGCTGCGGACCGGGCGGAATCGGCAACCCGGCATCGCATAACGTGATGGACGCGGTGTGACCAATGCGGCTGATGGCGTAACTGAGTTCGCTGTTGAGCAGTCGGGATCGTTTCATTTTCCGTGATCTAAACAGGAAAGAAAGCTGCGAGCCGCAAGGATATTGTTGCGGTGCGAGGAAATCTGCAGCAAGCCCTTGCCACACATACGTGCGTCAGGCTCGCCGCTTTCTTCCAGTCTTTGGACTAAGCCTTGTGCGGGATCACTTCAATTTTACAGCACTCGTCGAAGTTCGTGACCGTCCCGAACTGATCAACCAACTCATCCAGACCCAATCGATGCGTAATCAACGACGGGAAGTCAAACCGTTTTGACTGCTGTTGGAGAATCTTGAGCACTGGACGCCAATCGGTGCCGCAGTGGAACACCGAATGAATGTGCAGGTTCTTGGAACTGATGTGCCTCATCACATCGAGATTCACAGGCTTACCCATGTCCACCCAGTTACCGACTTCAATGACCGTGCCGCCTTTACGAACCATCTTCAGGGCTTCGATAAACGCTTCGGGCTCACCGGCACACTCGATCACCAAATCCGGACCGACACCGCCGTCTGTCATCTCCTTCACGCGAGCAATTCGCTCGTCGGTTGACATCCTGGACGCGTTCAACGTCACATCCGCATACAGGCCTTCGGCAATCCCAAGTCGCAGATCAGACAAATCCGTTGCGATCTTCAAACCCGCACCGTGAATGTCCGCCATAATGCCGTGCAGAATCCCCAACGGGCCGTTGCCCAAAACGGCGACTGACTGCCCAGGGCCAAAGCCTTCGTTGACCGGCGCGAACATGCTCGACGCCCGACCAAGCGAATGATAGGCAACCGCCATCTCTTCGACGAAGACCGCCACGTCGGTTGGCATCTCTTCGGGAACCTTGAACAGATGCGTGCCAGGCATGATGTACATGTACTCGGCAAAGCCACCGCGAAGATAAGGCTTGGTCTCGCAGTTCGGATGCAAGCCGTAAGCCTGAATCTGATTCAGGCAAGTCGTGTTGTTGTAATGCTTGCGGCAGTAGATGCAGTGGCCGCAATTGACTTCCACCGCAAGTGCGACACGATCACCGACTTCAAGTGGCTGCCGGTCGTAGTCCATGACTTTTGCCGCGTTGTCGCCGATCTCCATGATCGTGCCGATGACTTCGTGGCCACCAACGTACGGAAAGATCGACTTCCCGCGCAGCTCGGTGGCTTCTCCTTTGTAAATGTGGCGATCCGTGCCACAGATACCCGCCATGTCTACTTTGAGAATCGCCGAATCCTGATCCATCGTCGGATAGGGATAGGACCTCATTTCCGTCTGTCCCGGCGCCGTCATGGCGACCGCTCGCACGGTTTCTGGTTTGGTTGAGCTGCTGGCGGCAGTCGCTTTTTCCGTTTTGTCGAGGACGTTGCTCATGGCAATTTTCCCTGCAAAAGTCTGTGTTGTTCCAGTTCGCTGTCTGTTTTACAGCAGAGAAACGCATATTCTCCCTCGATTAAGGCATAAACTTGCACTATCCTGAGGTCATGGAGCAATTTGACACCCTACGACCCGACTTTGAGCCTTACGGTTTCACCTGCGAGATCTGGGAGCCGGTGCAGATGCCACGTCCCGATCAGCACGACGAGATCGAAGTCAACTTCCTCGATCGTGGTTCGCTGACCTATTTGATCGGAGGCCGGCGGGTGACGGTCGAGGCCAAAACGCTGTCTCTGTTCTGGGCAGCGGTGCCCCATCAGATCGTGGAGTTCCGCGATGTTGAGAACTATTACGTGATCACGATTCCGTTTGGCCGATTCCTGCAATGGGGATTGCCCGAGCACCTGCAGACGCAGTTGATCACCGGCAATGCGATTTGCAGCGATCGAAGCGAAGCCGTTTCTTCCCGCGACAGCGAACTGTTCGCTCAGTGGCATCACGATTTGACTCGCGATTCGGCCGACGTTCAGGAAATCGTGTTGCTGGAACTGAAAGCCCGCCTGCTTCGTCTGGCCAGATCGCAGCATAAACAAACCAGTGCACCGAACCGGGACGATGGCTTGGGGCGCACGTCGCCCAACCTCGAAAAGGCTGAACGCATGGCGTGCTTCATTGCCCGCAACTTTAAATCACGCCTGCTGATCAAGGACATTGCCGACAGCGTTGACTTGCATCCGGACTATGCAGCAACGCTGTTTCGAAAGACGTTCGGCACAACGCTAAACTCGCTGGTCACCCGACACCGCATCGCGGAAGCCCAGCGACTGCTGGTGACTCGCGATGACCAGATCGTAAACGTGGCCTTCGATTCAGGGTTTGAATCGCTCAGCCGATTCAACCGCGCCTTCAAAGAGTCCACCGGCATGACGCCAAGAGGCTTTCGCAAACACTGCCGACAGTAGCCAATGTAGAATTCGCTCCCGTTGAAACGGGCCAACCTGCGATTCGTCCCAGCCCAAATCCCTTTCGCCAATGCGAGACCGTGATGTCAGGACCTGAAAACGAGAAACTCGAATCCTTCTGGGACGCGATAACGAACGGTCTTGGCGAAACCGCCATCGCGATGCTTGAGGAAGACTCCACGCTGGCTGGCCGGAACTATCGGCCTGACAGTTTGCACACCGATGGCTTTCCTCTTTATCGCGCCGCAAACAGGCTGGATACCGATCTGGTGAAAGCTTTGCTCAACGCCGGCGCCGACCCGGACGCAAAGCTGGGCGTCGAAGAACCACGCGAGCGCGGGATGCCGCTGCTGAACGCTTTCCACGAATCCAATCGGCGCGGTTTGGACAACTACGACGTGGTGCATCTGATTCTGGATTACAACCCGTCGCTGGTTGCGTTTCCGTATTGTTCGACGCCGTTCGTCGACTGCACTTTCAACAATCTGTGGGACACGGAAGCCGACTATCAACCAGGCGAAACGTGGCGATACAAACGTGATTGCGACGCGGAAGTCGCCAAGCTTTTTCGCAAGGCCTTTGAGACCTACACGGCAGTTAAAAAAGCCGATGGCGAACCCGTTTCCAGCGATGATTTTCCCGAACTGAACTTACTGCAACGAGTCATTGAATTGGGCGGGCAGCCGTCACTGTTCACGCTTGTCCGCCACGAACAACACGCGTTGATTGCGGAACTGCTGCAGCATCATGCCAGCGATGCGGGACCGGTCAGCAACTGGCCGCGAGGAACCGTGCTTGACAACGTCAAAGGCGCTGCGACCTGGTGTGGCTATCCGAAATCGGTACGCGCCTGCATGGAGCTTTGCCCGGACCTTTACACGCCCGATTTTGCCCGGCATTCGATCGAAAACGCGATCACCAGCCACAACCGCGATGGTGACATTGATCAGTATTTTGCGCTGATCAAGTCCCAGCTGGAGTTCCTGAAATCAAAGGACGCCTTGAACGAAAAATATGACCGAGGCGATCCTTTCATTCCGCTCCACCTGGTCGCGGAGGACTTCATTCAGAAAAGCCACTACGGCTTCAAGTGCGAACGACTGGGCACCGAAGCCGACGCGATTCGGCTGGCGAAGCTGTTCATTGAGTATGGATTCGATCCGGATTCCAAAAGCCCCAAGACCAACAAGACCGTGTCCGAAACCGCAGCGGAACACGGGCTGGAACAACTCGCGGCGTTCCTTGCGCAGCAACGCTGAAGGCGGCGTCGGAATGCCCAGCCTCTCTGAGGGCGAATCACACTGAGAATCAGGTCCGGATTGAGGCGTTTGGCCATCAGAAATCCCGCTGCGATCAATGGCGCGCGTTCGGAGCTTGCGCCACGGAAGCCACCGGACTCCCGACCCCTGAATTGATCAGGTTGTATCGACGTTACCGGCGGTAAGGGCCAAAATTTCTGGGAGCGGAAAGTTTGGGAACTTTGACACCACATAGCGGCCAATCGCAACCCAACGTTTTATTGCCCACGAAACCGGTTTCTCAGCCAAGTTGCGTCCACCAACTCGGCCCCTTCCTTTTTCATGGAGAACGTCTGCAATGAACGCAGCAACCTACTTCCGTACTCTCAGCCTCTCACCTTTCACGCTGATTCTCGTCACTGTTTTCGCCTCGCCAACGCGCGCCGACAACCTGCTTGGCGGACTTGAAACCTATTCGACTGATTTTGTCGACGTGACCAATCAGCCTCTGGTCGGCAATTGGACAAAAATCGACAGCCCCAACCCCGTTGTGACCCAAGGCGAACTGGTTACCGCTGGTGCGTTCGGTAGTGCTGCTCCCAAAGAAGGTAATGTGCTGCTGGACTTGCGAACTGAAAGCCAATACGCATCCGGTGGAGACGGAGCCGACTACCGATACGAACTGAGCGCTGCGGACACCAGCGGTATCGATCCAAAATCGAATGCCGACGGAACATTGAACCTGAGTTACTGGATCTGTCCGGACACTTGGAGCAATGACTTTTCGTTTTTCTATCCAGAGGGGATCTACCAACGCACCAACCTACTCAATGGAACCGGAGAAATTCTGGCCAGTATTGGCATGTATTCGCTTGGCAACCAAAATGCTCCGCGTGTCGACTACAGTGTGGACGGGGTGAATTGGCAAAGCACGAACTTGCAAGCCAGCAATAGCACCTGGACCCGAGTCACCTTGACACTGGACATGCAAAACAAAACATCAGCGATTGGATTCACCGACGCAAACGAAAACACATTTTCATCGACCGAGATGGCATGGAACGCGGAAATCAGTGACACGACAGTCCAATACTTGCACCTTCAGATGGATGACGGCGCTGGTAAAAGCTTCTTCGATGACTTTCAGTTTACCGCCACAAGCATCGCTTCGGTTCCAGAACCATCTACCGGAGCAGCGCTGCTGTTGCTTCTGGTCGCCGGGGCTTGTCGCCGCAGGCCTGAAAAATAGAGGCCACATTGCGTGAGTCGAAGTTGCCGATGGTACAGCTGCTCAACCGTTTTCATTCCGCCAGCCGCAACACGTAGCAGGCTGCATCCTGCGAGCGCGCCGCCAACCGAGCCTGAATTGCATCAGCAAACGGATACGTCGATGAAGCAACGACCTGCTTGCAAAGAGCAGAGCAGTTGATGTGTTCGGCCAAAGTAGTTCAGGAAGACACCGCTTGGAGGTAGACCTGCTCCAACTAGCCCCGGTTGCTCAATGGCGATCAGCCGAGGCAACGCTAGCCGCGGTTCCAAACCACTCTACGACCGAGGCCAGGGCGCTTCAGTTAATCGATTCTGACGACTTGCGACCATTGCGGCAACCCTTTAGTTTGCAGTCTTGCGAACCGCGACACTGCCATTCTCATTTTCGATCCGCAGCGGAACGCCACCGCCATTGATCTCGCCAAATTGATACTCGTCGACGTTCTTTTTGACTTTGGAGAGGATCGATTCAGGACCGTCTTGTTCCTCGATGGAAACGATATCGAAGCTCGTGCGGAAGGAACCTGTTCCGGATGAGATCGCAGTGGTTGCTGCGATGCCTTCGGGCAAGGTCAGGTCAATTGCTCCGTTGTAGGACTCAAAGTCCAGCTTTGCAGTATCGATAACCTCGAGAAAGCTGACTGTCAGGTTACCGTTGCGACTGAATGCAGTTGCTGAGCCAGAAATGTCGAGCAAACGGATATCGCTGTGCTCACTGTGGGCGTGAATCGACCCGGACACATTCTTTGCTTCAATGTAACCGTCGCGGTAGGCGTCCAGGGACAAGTCGATCTCGCGTGGAACTCTAATGCGAAGGTTTAGTGCGTAATCCTGATTGTAGGTATCAAACTTGATAGAGTTATTCTCGCGGTCAACATCAAGGTCGTAAGTTGGCGAGAAGAGTGTCTTCATTTCGGGATCGTCGCCGTCGAATGTTCGAAATTTCGGCGGAGTCATCAGGATATCGACAACGACTTCCTTGCCGTCGTAGCCTTCTACTTCGATAGAGCCACGATTGATATCAACAATGAGTTTTCCTTTTTCGTTTGGGTTGGGAAGGAACAGCTTCAACGTTTTGAAAACACCTGGGGACTTTGGCAAAACTGAGTCACCAGTGACCTCTTGTTCGTTTCCTTGACCAGAATCAAGGACACTTTCAGGAGCTGACCCGTCCCTGGTTTGCTGCAGCAGCCACTTATAGAACTCGTTTCGCGTGTAAAGTTCGGTCCAGGCGTCGTGATGATCGCGACGAGGAGCGGTGAGCACAAAACGCTGGTTCAGATAGTCGGTTTTGCTGACGTCGGGATCGTGGACAACCAGGAACTTTTCGTCACTGAGGTCTTCGATCTTTTCGATGGCTGCCTTCGTTTCGCCGTAGTTGCCGTCGCCGGTGTTGCAGGCGATCCAAACCGACGTCTCAGCGATCGGTTCGAAGCTATCAACGAAATCGGTGCTGCCGGCAACAGGAACTACTGCGGCGAAGGTCTCAGGCATCTTCGACGCAAGGCCCCAGGTTCCATGACCGCCGCGGCTCAGGCCCGTCAGGTACACGCGATCGGTGTCGCCGCGATATTGATCGGCAACGGTGTCGATGATGTACTGGATCGTTTCTGCGTGATCCGAGTACTGACCTTTCTTGATGTGCGGAGCAACAATGATGAAGGAATCGAGCAACAATCTGTTTCGCTCGTTCGACAGGTCGCTTTCATCGCGAACCAGACGCGACAGGCCCCAGTTGTTGACGCTGTCAATCGTTTTGCCGACGTTCCATGATCCTCCCAGCGAAATCAGCACGGGATATTTGTCTTCGTTGCCATCGAACGAAACCGGCAAGTAGACCGAATACCCATCCATGTCGCCATCACGATCCAAGGCGACGTTGGTGATCTTTCCGGCTCCAGGAACGGCGGAAAATTTTTCACGAGCGGCGAGGAAGTTGTAGCGAGTGTTGCTGCTCAGTCCTCCGCTTCCGCCAAGACCATCAGGAACGCCGCTTCCTCCGAGACTTTCGTCACTAAAGCTGGCTCCTTCCTCAAGTTCCAGAACCGCGAAGTTGAATTCGCCGCTATCGACCTTGGCGTGGACAACTTGACCGCCGCCATTGAGTTTTCGATCATACAAGGGATCTGTCATGCCAATCTCATCCGAAGATTCTTCAAATCCTTCGAGGCCACGTTCAGTCGTGCGAACGGTTGCTGCCACTTTGCTGCTGATCAACATGTTTAGCTCACCGCCGGTTGTACCGAAGCGACAGCCGGCTGCAGGTGATTTGTCGAGTCGAACTTCTACGTCGCCATCGAGTGCAAAGCCAGCGACCTTGCCAAGTACGTTTTGGACTTTGATGTCGCCACCAGAAGTTTGAGCGTAGATTTCACCTTCGCATTCACCGATCCACACGTTGCCTCCGGAGAGACGAAGCTGTGATGATTCGCCGATATTGGCTGCGTAGACATCTGCGTTGACGCCTTCGACGTCAGCACCGCCCTGGCAACCGGCCGTGATGTCGACGCATCCGCCGCGACCGACGACTTTCAGGTTACCCTTGGTGTGGCCAATCCTGGTGGCTCCAAACCCGGTGTTGGTGGTCACGTCGCCGTCGAGTTCTCCGATCGTGATGTCGCCCGATTTGAGTTTGACGTTGGCGTTGTACTTTGGTGGAATCGCGATGCGGTAGACGATACGGTCGACTGATTCAGGGCGATCCTCTTCCTCTGATCCGCAAGTGAGTTCGAATCCATCGTCGCTAACAGACATTCGAGGCTTGTAGTTATCGAAAATCTTCTTGGCTTTTCCCAATGAGGCCGCTTCGACTCGTCGCATCATGGTGACCGTGACTGAACCATCGTTGTCGGCAGGGCGAACAAGCACGTTGGCTTGATCGATGTCCAGCTTGAGCGTTCCGTCAGAGTCAACGTCGAAGCTCTTCTCCCATTTCTGGTCGTAGGTGACCAGCGCGTCGGTACTCCAGTCGGATTCGTGTTTGGTCCAGATGATTTCGGCGCCGTTTTTGGTTGTCGTCTCGACGACCGTAGCGGAGTCATCCTCCTTGCCATCGCTATCGAATTGAGCAATGAGCGGAGCGTTGTTGGATGGGGAGAAGAGAGAGGTTACTTTGTCGCCGACGCCGGGGATGAAGGCGGCGGTGAGGAGGACGATACCTCCCAATGCGGCAACGGTTTGTAGTACCGGCTTTAGCCGGATCCGAAGCTGTGAGCGACGAGGCGCTAGCCGTCGGTCCGTTGCGCTAGAGTACCGGCGGCTAGCGCCTTGCCGCTCACCCATTGGAGCAACCTTGTTCTCGACATCGCGCCACTCGCGAGTGGGCTTGATCGTCTGCGTTGGGTTCTGCAGATAGGCCAGCTCTAGAGCCAACAAAGATGAAAGTTCGTCCGCAGTTTGAAAACGCTTGTTCGGCTCCTTCGCGATCAGACGATCGATGAAGTCGCACATCCACTGTTCGATCTTTGGATTGACTTCGCGGATCGGACGCGGGTTCGTGTTGCAGACTCGATGGATGACGCCAACGATCGTTTCGGCGCGGAACGGCGGCCGAGCAGTACAAGCGGCGTACATCAAACTGCCCAAGCTGAACAAATCTGATCGGGCATCGATCGCTTCGCCACGAGCCTGTTCGGGCGACATGTACTGTGGCGTGCCCGCGATCATTCCACTTCGAGTCATTGAAGCGTCGTCGGCGACGCGGGCCAACCCAAAATCCGTCACCATGGCGCGTTCGATGGTGTTCTCCAGGATCACGTTGGCCGGTTTGATATCACGGTGCACGATGCCGACTTTGTGAGCGGCGGCAAGCCCCTTGGCGACCTGCAAACCAACCCGAGCGACCTCTTCGGTTTCAATGGGGCCGTCTTTGTCGAGCCGCTGCAGCAGCGAAAGGCCCGGGACGTATTGCATCACGATGTAGGGCAAGCCACGGAACTGATCGACAGCGTGGATCGGCACGATGTTGGGGTGTACGACCGAAGCGACAGCCCGGCCTTCGCGTTCAAATCGTTTGCGGGCAGCTCCGTTGGACGAGTAAACCGGCGAAAGGACCTTGATGGCGACGTAGCGATTGAGGCTCGGTTCGAAGGCTTTGAGTACGATTCCCGTGCTGCCCTGTCCGATGAAGCCGCAGATCTCGTAGTTGCCAAGACGACCCAGCATGCGTGGGTCGTCGGTGGGAGCAAGAAACTCGATCAGCGTTTGGCGTCGCGTATAGGTTTCTGTTTCAGTGGAGATGTCGGAGGAGAGAGAAACGTGTCGTTTGAGGCTTTCCCACATCGTCTGATCGGCAGCGACGCGTTCGAGTTGCTGTTGGCAGCTGGGACAGTCGTCGAGGTGTTGCTGAATGGAGGCTTCTTCAGATTCCGAAAGTTGCTCGCCGAGATAGTTGGCAAGAACTTCTTTTTCGAAACAGGTTTTGGGTTGATGATTGGGCATTGGTTATTCCTTGAGTGTCTGGATTGGGGCTCTTGGTTTCATGAAGCGTTCAGTACAAACCCGAAGCGCAAGCGAGTGGTTTAGCCGCAAGATTGCATCACGTTCCCGTATCGAACCGTTTGTGTTGTCCCGACGCGCAGACGAACCACTCGCTTGCGCTTCGGGCTTGTATTGCGTGCAAAAAACTCACTCCAACGACATCTCAAACTCTTCACCCATCACCGCAATCACATTGCGAATCCGAGCGACGACTCGGCACTTGGCGGTGTACACCGTGCCGACTGACACGCCTAACGCTTCAGCGACTTGTTCCGCCTTTTGACCTTCAAGAGCCGTCATGCGGAACGACAACCAGGTGTTTTCACGAACTTCGTTCTTCACCTGACTGGAAGCCCAATCCAATAGCGCGCGCTGGTACTCTGTCTCGAACGACTGATCTTGGGGATCGTTCGGCCCGGGAACTTCCGCCAGCATGCGACCGACTTGCGTGTCACCGGAAGCCGTCACCTTTTTGGCTTTCCGTTTCACTTCATCGATCGCGATGTTTCTGGCAACGCGAAACAGCCATCCGCGGAAACTGCCTTTGCTGGAATCGGAATCCCAGTCTGGAAGTTTCTTCATCACAGCCGTCAGCACGTCCTGAAGTACATCCCGAGCATCCGCATCCTGAAGGCCTTTCGCGCGGCAGAAGCCGTACAGGGCACTTTCATAAATTGACAGAAACTCCGGCCAGGCATTCTGGCTTTCATTTCCCAGCCGCAGTAAAAGGCTGGCTCGAGTTTGCGGAATTTCGTTCATGGCACCAACTATTCGATGGGTTCCATGGTAACTCTTCCGCGAGACGGAAACCTTACACGGCAGAACGATTTTTAATGGGAAAGCCGCTAATTCATTGACTGCGAACCTACTTGTCCCGCTCGAGAAAAGCCGCCATGCGAATTGGTCAACTTATTCGGTGGTTGGCAGAATGAAACACGCTGCTTCCTGTGAATTGCGAACGTACAGGCGATCGCCAATTACAACCGGATGGTTCCAGGTTCGACCTTCCAACGCCTGGAACTTTGACAACTCCTGCCATGATGATGGATCGGCTTTGAGTAGCGCCAGTTTGCCATCCTCAGCCGCGACCAGCAGTAGCCCCGCGTTTTGCAAAAGTAGAACCTGTCCTTTGCCGTAGCGTCCGCCTTTCCATTTTCGCTTGCCATTCGACATGTCAACGCACAGAAAAACTCCGCCGTCAAAACCGTAAGCGTGATCTTCGTAGATTACGAAATCGTTGAAGTCCGGCTTGAGTCGTTTGGCCGTCCAGACTTCCGTTGCCGTCAGCGGCGCAGATTCGGAACCTTCGCGAACCGAAGCCAACTCGATCCGACGTGTACCAAGCTCCTGAGTCGGCAACAGCATCGAACCGTCGTCGAGCACATGAGGCTGAGTCGCGCGATATCCTCCGAACGGCCATTCGTAATCCAGCAGCATGTCGCCTGTTGCTGGATTGATCAAATGTACGCCGTCGTTGGTCAGCATGGCCACGCTTTCGCGATCGCCAAACTTTACAATCTGCGGCGTGGCGTAAGAATGGTTTCCGGATTTGGCCGACCAAACCAGTTCACCTGTTTCGGCGTCGAAACCCAGAGTTCCTTTTCCGTCGGCGCCGCCCGCGTAGGCCACCACGATATCGCCGACGACCAGCGGAGAAGAAGAAAATCCCCACTGAGGAGGCTCTCGATCTGCAAGCTCCTTGAGATCTTTCGTCCAAATCAACTCGCCTGTTTTCGGGTCCAGTCGCTGTAAGTCACCCATCGCGGATTGAGCGAACAGCATACCGTTCGCGATCGTTGGCGTGGCTCGAGGACCAGGCCCGCCAAGCGGATCGAAAAACCTCTCATTGATATGCTGTTTCCAGATCTCTTTTCCGGAATCGGCCGCGTAGCAAACAACCGTTTCTTGCTCGCCATGTTGCTCTTGCGTGAACAGCAGATTGCCAGCGACAGCAAACGAAGACCAACCCGGCCCCACCGGGATCTTCCAGTCGAGCTTTAGCGGATTCGCTTTCCAGTCCGTGGCGATGTCCGGCCCGGGATATCGACCATCTCCGTTGGGACCACGAAAGCCGGGCCATTCAGGTTCAGACAACCATTCCTCAAATTGTTCGTCTGTGAAAGTTTCGGCTTCGCCACTTGTAGCACTGCGCTGAGCCATCATTTTCTCTTCCGGGGTCTCGTTCCAACGCCAGTCGAGTCCCAATTGGCCGCTGCCCCACATGCCGTCGTTTCGGAACAGGGCGATGGATGAAAAACCAATCAGCGTCGCGAGAAGCATCACGATAGTTCGCTTCATCGAGAGAACATTTTTCATCAGGATGGCAACGATCCCAAAAGCCAACATGCCGATCGGGATGCCGATCAGAATTTGCCCGGGACCACGCATAGTCGGATCGATCAAAAAGTGAACTGCCACGCCGGCGGCAACTACACCGAAGAAGCCCAAGGCTTTCTCCGACGCCGACGCACGACTAAACGTCACCCACCAGATGAGCACCAGCAACCCCAGTACCAAGGGCCCCAAAATCAGCGTGATCATGACAGCCATAGCGTCCATTTGCACGAAAAAGGACGCGATTTTCAATGCCGCGATCAGCAACACCAAAACAATCGCCGGCCATACTCGCAACGGCTTGAACTTTCCGTTGCGCTTTTCCGTTAGACTCCCTGAGTCCAGCTTTTCATCTTCCACAGTCGTCATCCCTGGTTTTTCAAGTCATTATGGACATTCAGTACGCTCAACTCAATTGATCGCAGAAAGTTTCAAGAAACTACCGCCAACGCATATCAAAATCACCCAACGCCAGTTTGTGCCGTCGCTCAACTTGGCTTAGTCTGAGCCGAATTCGTCTGGGCAGCGTGGCCTGACTGGGCCGAAGCTTCGCGCGGTACGGATGGTTTCGACTTTGCAATCTTTGTTCCATCTTCAAACTGAAACATGGCAAGAATCGACTAGTGTTTGTCAGCCCTCTGCGATCAATACCATTTCAAGTTTCAATCGGCGAATGTCATTGGGAACATTTAGTCGCGCAGCGCTCAAATTTCGGCGCGAGACTGGTATTCTTCTCTACCGTCGCTTTTTGCATCATATCGAACTGGAGCGTCTCTCGCCTTTCGGCGAAAGTCCAAAGCGAACAGCAGTCGCCATGGGTCGTTCAATCATGGAACTCGGCCACTGGCTTGGCGCAAGAGTCGGTCCCGGCGATCACGGCAACCAATGATGGCTACTTGTGGTTGGGAACACGATCGAGCTTAAATCGTTTTGATGGCGTCAAGTTCACTGACTACGGTTTAAATGATGGTTTGCCGGCGCTGGGTCTGTCCGTGTTGGAAAATGACAATGCTGGTGGAGTTTGGATTGGCACAGGTGGCTCCGGCCTATTGCATTGGCCGCCCGGCGAAGTCGCTCAGATGACGACCAAAGAAGGCTTGCTGGGCAACGACGTCTACAGCCTCGCTTCAGATTCTCCTGACAGTGTCTGGATCGGGACTTCAAAAGGCCTGCAGCATTGGACTCCTCTGGGATTGGAGGAAATACAACTGTCGCCAGAACAGAGCACGGACGACGAACCGGGTTACAACACAATTCGCGCCCTCGCCATTGGACCGGAATCTGAAGTCTGGTGTTCCGCACACAATCAGGGCCTGTTCCGAATTGTTGGAAACCACAGCGAAAAAGTTTCGCTTCCTGAGAAGTACTCCAATGCGGAAGCAACGGCTTTGTTGGTCGATCGGCAAGGCGTACTGTGGGCTCCAATTGGCAACGGAATCGTTTTGCGTCGCGAGAATGAAACGTGGAGCGAACTAGAAAAAGAAGACGGCGTTCCTTTCAACATCGTCACCAGAATAGCCGAGTCAGCTGATGGCACAATTTGGCTGGGCTCACATTCAACCGGCCTGTACGCGTGGCGAAACGGACGCTTTGATTCGGTCGCCGGAGTTGGATCTTCCATTCGATCGATGTGTGTCGATGCCAACGATGTGTTATGGGTTGGCACCGAGTCTCAAGGACTGTTTCGTGTTGCAAAGTCGCGAGTTGAGTTTTTCGAAGTTGGCACAGGCACGAAAGTCGGCGTGCTGAAGGGGCTCGCGGAAGAATCTGACGGAACGATCTGGGCTGCGACAGTGGGAGGAAGTTTGCACCGTGGACCGCTGAGCGACCTGCAACCAGTGGACGACATTCCCGATGTCAGCATGTACCCCTCGGTTCGAGCCGGCTTGCGAGATGATCGAGGTTTCATCTGGTTTGCGTGTCCGCAGTTCGTCGTTCGTCGAGACTCGCCGGGCAGCGAGTCGAGAATCTTCCGCACGCCTGACGCCAATCTGACGTCAATTGTCATTCGATCCGACGGAACGCTATTTGTTGGCGGGAGAGATGGCAAGCTAAGACGATTTGTCAGCTCGAGCTTTGTGACGGCAGCCAGTATGGATTTCGGTTCCCCGATCAATTGTCTTGCAGGTCAACCAGATGGTCACTTATGGATCGGGACAGCAGGCAACGGCATTTTTCGCTGGCGAGAAGACGGATCGAAGCACTTTACAACAGACCAGGGATTGCCTGTCAAAATGGTGAATTCGATTTTGGCTGATGCGGCCGGAACGACGTGGATCGGAACCCACGGCGGTGGACTTGCATGGCTTGATACGGAAGGCACGATCCATGGCTTTGACGAACGTGACGGATTGCCAAGCACCGTGGTGAGTTCAATTGTTGAAAACGGCAAGGACGAACTTTGGCTTGGCACAGCCCATGGAATCGTTCGCCTGCTAAAGTCCGAGTTGCATCGTTGGGCCCAAGACAAAAGTCAAACTCCCACCGTTTTCACACTCAACCGGGATGACGGCATGCCGAGCGCCGACTGCACATCTGGCTATTCGCCGGCAGGTTTGCGTACTCAAGATGGCTTACTGTTGTTCTCTACTCCCCGGCATATTGTCGCGGTCAATCCTACAGATTTCTCGTTTCAATCTGACCAACCTCATATTCGAATTGAATCGATGAGGGTTGGTGATCAGACACATGAGGCTCCTTTTCCAAAGGACATCGAGCCGGGTTCAACGCCGATACAGTTTGATTTTACGGCACTCAAAACGGAACGCCCGAAGGGGACAAGATTCAGCTATCGCCTGAGAGGAGCGAGTGATCAATGGCGAGAAATTGGCAATCGTCGTGAGGTGCAATTCGATGGTCTGGCTCCTGGTGACTATCAATTTGAGGTGAGGTCATCCAACAATCTGGGTTCGTGGGGCTTGCCTTCCGAAACGGTGAACTTTCACGTATCGCACTTCTACTGGCAGACGCGGTGGTTCCAGCTTTTGATGTTAAGCCTCGCTTTCGTAGTCGTTGCTGCGGTCTCGGCGACCTTGGCACGAAATCGTTCGATGTTGCGGCGAGAAAAAATGGAGTCATCGAAGGCACACGAGAACGCGGCCGTTTATCAGAGCCAAACCGTTCATCTCTCTCGCGTCGCAACACTGGAGAAACTATCGACGTCTTTCGCACATGAGCTTAGCCAACCCTTATCAGCGATCTTGACCAATGCCGAATCGGCGCGTCGACTGACTCAGCGTGATCCCGTCGACCGCGCCGAGTTACTCGAAACGCTGAACGACATTGTCATTGACGACCAACGGGCCAGTGAGATTGTTCAGCACATGAGAACCCTGTTGAAGAAACACCCGCGGACGCGCGAACGGCTGGACTATCAGGCTGTTATCGCAATGGCTGTCAAAGCCGTGACAGCCGAATTGAAATCCCAATCGATTGATCTGGTGTTTCGCCCCAGTCCTCCTACGATCCTCGGTATGGGCGACAGTGTTCAACTGGAACAGGTCCTAATCAACCTTATTCTTAACGCCGCCCACGCGATCGGTGAAGCAAAGTCTGAGTCAAGGCTTGTGACGGTCATCAGCGAACAACTGGGTTCAGAATTACTGATTACCGTAGCCGATTCCGGGCCAGGGATTTCTCCGGACCGGGCAGAAGAAGTCTTCAAGCCATTTTACTCGACTCGGGAAGACGGATTGGGAATCGGGCTTTCTCTTTGCCGCGCGATCGTACAGGCTCATGACGGACGTATTTGGACTCAGCCAAATCAACCTTGCGGAGCCAAGTTTATGATTTCCATTCCGCCTTCCATTCCGCTCGACGGAGAGTCTCAATGAACGATTTGAGTCTGGAGCCGGTCGTGTATTTGGTTGACGACGACCTATCGGTGTTGCGTGCGAATCGGCGTTTGCTGCGCGTCGAAGGTTGGAGTGTTCGAGAGTTCAATTCGGCCGACGAGTTTCTTGAGATCGCTACTGCTGAACTGCTGGGCTGTCTGATTCTCGACTATGCCATGCCGGACCGATCTGGATTGCAGTTGCTCCAGGAGTTGCGCAATCGAGGTTTCAGAATACCTGCGATCATGCTAACAGCGCACGCGGATTGGCCGCTGGCTGTATCAGCGATGAAGCAGGGGGCAATCGACTTTCTGGCCAAGCCTTGCCCACCAGATGTTTTGCTGTCCAGCGTTCGTGCCGCCGTGGATCGTCAGCTGCGAACGTATCAGGACGATCTTGAGACGATTCAATTCCGAGACCGCTTAAAGTCGCTAACTCCACGCGAGCACGAAGTGATAAAGTTAGTTTCAACTGGAATGTTAAACAAACAGGTGGCGACGGAGCTTGGAATCGTTGAGAAAACAGTGAAGGTGCACCGAGGGCGAGTGATGCGAAAGCTCGAACTTTCCAGCGTCGCCGAGATGGTGCAATCCCTTAATCGGCTGCGGCAATTCGAAGACGCAGACTTGTCAGAACTGCGATAACAGAGCGTTCAGCCGCTCATGCCGGGCATCCAACGGGAACCCCAAGCGTACCGGTCCATTGCCGTATGAGACCAAAGTCCAATACCCATCTGCCTGCCGTGAGCTACCATCCGCGTAGTCACGCGAGGGATCTTTCTTTTTCCCCTGACGTTGCCTGTCCAGCTACGCCTTTGAACCATCACCCTGACAGGAAGCAAAAACATGAAAATTTTTGACAAGCCATTCTATCTGCTCGCCGCGATCGCCATTGTCGTCGCGTCGTCCGTTTCGAGTCTTTCGGCTCAGTTGAGCGAGAGTGTTCCGGAACTCAGCAGTCGCGATGGCGCCGCCTATACTTTGTACCTGAATCCAGCTGGATTCGCGTTTGATGGACTTTGGGGGTCAAGTGACCCGGGGACCAACCTTGGATTGGACAACGCGGCGCCTACAGATACGTTCACGGCAGATCAGCAAGACACGATTCGGTCGATTTGGGCTCAGACAGCAAATCAGTTTTGGTCGTTCGATGTCAACGTTACGACAATCGACCCGGCGGTTGCTGCCGGGCAGGCAGCGAACGATGCACAGCGGCAATCCTATTATGATTCTCAAGCCCGAATGATGCACACGATCATCGGACCTCCGGGAAATGCTGGCTGGCAAGGATCGGCTGACGGTATTGCTAACCTCGGTGTCATTGATTCCGTTGCCACAAACAACGGTGACCACACCAATTTCATGTTCTCTCAGGATGTCGATTACGGAAGTGCGATATCAAACGGAACGTACATTGGTAGTATCGTCTCTCACGAAGTCGGCCACACGTTCGGACTGCAACATCAAGGAGACTATGATGGCGGCACGCTAGTCAACGAGTACGGTAACGGCGATGACTCGTCAGGCTCTGGCAGCTACGTTGGAATCATGGGTAACGCCAGCGATCGGCAGCGAGTCACCTGGCGTGCGGGATCGACTCACAACGATTTCGGCAATGCCGTCGAACAGGATGATGTCGATGTCATCATGTTGAACAGCGGAATGAGTTTTATTGACAGCGGCATTGGCGACACGTTTGCTACTGCGACAGCCATTCCACTTTCGGGCGATGAAGTTGATACGTCTGGCAATCTGCACAGGGGCATCATCAATCCGATTGAGGTCGGAAGTGGTTTTGATCGGTACGATCCGATGGGCTCTGAGAACTACACGTCTGATTTCTTTACGTTCATGAGCGATGGAACGAATTCAATCTCACTAACGGTGAACAACGGAAACGACCTGTTGACCGCCGGCGTTGCTGATAACGGCGCCATCCTTCGCAGCCAACTTGAGATATACAATTACGATCAGACGCTGGTCGCGACAGGCATCGAAGCAGCGGACACGCTCTCGGTTAATTTTTCTGGCCTGCTGTCATCCGGCGAATACTACGCCGTGATCAGCAGCTATGGTGGGCACGACGAAGTGACGGCATCGTTCGACGGTGCTCAGTATTACGACATGGGAGGCTACTTCCTCACCGGATCTGGCTTTGGCATCGCAGCCGTCCCAGAACCGGCCGCCGGAACGCTTCTGTTGATGTTCGTCGTTTCTGGGCAGCTACGTCGTCGGCGCTGCATGTGAGAATCCAACACCAAAGCGATTTATGACTTCAGCAACTACAAAGTTGTAGATCGCTTTCACCAAAAGATCTCTTGCTGGCCCCCGAATCATTCGGGGGCTTTTTTGTAATCCATTCCAACGCCGCAACGCTACTGTAGCTTGGACGCTCGCCTGTCATTCCGCGAAACGTCGATATTTCTTATGGACTCAGTCAGCGTTATGAGCGAATCAATCAGCCCATGAAAATCTGGGTCGCCCACCACGCACCACCGGATTTCACAATACCGATGCCGACTTCCTGATAGTTGCTGTTAAGCAAGTTGCTGTTGTGCGCCGAACTGCTCTGCCACAAACTCAGGAAGTAGTTGGCGATTTGGACGTCCGATTGCCCGGTGTCGCTTACCATCGCCACGTTTTCGCCTACAGCCGATCGATCACCGACGTAGAGAGACGCCCTGTCACTTTCTGTTGAGTGACTTAATGTTCCCGCGCTTGCCATCTGCAAAGACCAGTTGTAGGCAAAATCTGCGAGGTCGGACGGTTTGGAAACGAAACCAACGGAACTGGAAACGCGGTAGCCGTTGAGGCTTGAGAAGTTCGTTTCATCGACCGTTAAATAGTAAGCCTGGTCAGCTGAGATCGTTCGATCTGCGAACTGCACCCAAGTCGCGTTGCTGACGAGTTCGTTTTGGATACGAGTCTCCGCAGTGCCTCCGTTGTTCGTCACGTGAACATCAGTTGGAACATAGCTCTGCGAGTAAACGATGGTATCGCTTCCGTCTCCAACATTGTAATAATCGACGCCGCCTCGTCCGTCGAAGGTATCATCACCGTCGGCGCCAGTCATATAGTCTCCTTTTTCGCCGCCGGTCAGCGTGTCGTCACCGGCTTGGCCGTGCATTCGGTTTTCGCCCGAACCACCCACCATAATGTCGTCGCCGTCTCCTCCATAGAAAATATTCAAACCAGTCGAACCGTAGAACTCGTCGTCACCTCCGTGCCCCATCGCCAGATCACCCTCGTCGAAACTTCCGCCCTCCACACCACCGGTTCCCGTGTACAGAATGTCGTCGCCGCCGAGTGCGTAGATCTTGTCAGCGCCCGCATCACCGTAGATTTCGTCGGCGTCCTCGCTTCCGTAAATCGTGTCGTCACCGGCCCCGCCATAGATCGTGTTGGTTCCGGCGGTGCCAAAGATTCGGTCCTCGCCGTCTCCTCCTTCGAGCGTATCGTTGCCGTCGGCCCCAACAATTCGATCGTCTCCATCGAGCCCCTGGATCGTGTCATTGCCGGCTCCTCCGACAAGATTGTCGTCTCCGCCACCTCCGGTCAGTGTGTCGTTACCCAGATGCCCGTACATGCTTGAATCAAGATCGGACAAATTCGTGAAGGTATCGTTTCCGTCGTAGCCAATGAAGATAATATCCGTCACGTCGTCGCTGGCGCCCGAGTAAGATTGGCCGTCAATCTGCGCGACGACGTTGTCACCAGAGACACTGACCTGGCCGACGTTGGCTCCGCTGTCTCCAGCGATGTACAGGATTCCGCTGTCGGGGTTGTGGTAGATGGCGGCCAACAGGTTTTTGGCTTCGAGCTGCTGGTATGACTGGAAACGTGACTTTGACTTGATGCGACGATTCATGAGATTGCTTCTTTTCCTTGGGGTCATCGATTTGCGGCAAGCATGTTGTTTCTATCTATCGGAGCAAATTCGATGCCCGACCGTTCCGCGACGGGCAATCGCAATTTTGTCCAACCAGCAAACTTACCTTTCTTCAATCTGCAACTTGTGGCGAAAGTCCACAACCAAACCAAGAAACCGTTTTCGGCCTTACTTTGGCCTACGAAACCCGACAAATTTGATCTTCTGCCGGCGGCCGGGCCTTACCCCAAAAATTGCCCGGTTATGGACACTGAACAGGCGGCAACCTGTGCAGGTGTCCCACAGACGACCACTTCGCCGCCCGCGTCACCACCGTCGGGACCAAGATCGATAATCCAGTCAGCCGACTTGAGCACGTCCAGATTGTGCTCGATCACGACGACCGAATGTCCCTGATCGACAAGTTTCTGCAGCACCGTCAGCAAGTCTCTGACGTCGGCGAAGTGCAATCCTCGCGTCGGCTCGTCCAGCAGATAAAGCGTGTGCCCTTCAGAGGATCGAGCCAGTTCTTTGGCCAATTTCAGCCGCTGGGCTTCACCACCGGAGAGCGTGTTAGCGGGCTGGCCGAGCTTGAGATAGCCGAGCCCGACTGAGAGCATCACGTCGAGAATCCGAGTCAGTTTGGCGAAGTTTTCGAATCGTTCACGTGCCTGAGCCACATTCAGGTCCAGCACATCGGCGATCGAGAGCGTCCCGAATTTGGCTTGCAAAGTTTGCACGTTGAAGCGACGGCCTTTGCAGGTTTCGCATTCGACAAACAGGTCCGGCATGAAATCCATTTTAACGCGCCGGACTCCATGGCCTTTGCAATCGTCACAACGCCCGGCTTTCGAGTTGAAGCTAAACCGCCCAATTCCGTAACCACGTTGTTTCGCAACTCGCGTGGCCGAAAAGATTTTGCGAAACAAATCCCACAGGCCACAAAACGTCGCTGGACAACTTTTGGAACTGCGGCCGATCGGCGCCTGATCGATCAGGATGGCTTTGTCGATCTGTTCCAATCCCTCGATCGAATCAAAGGTCTCAGGTCGCTTGCCGAAGAAACCAAAATGGTCCTGAATCGCGGGAGCCAGCGTGCGATTGATCAACGTGCTTTTTCCCGAACCGCTGACTCCGGAAACGCAAACAAATCGATGCAACGGAATGAAAACGTCAACCGATTTCAAGTTGAACCCGGAGGCGCCGCGAATCGAAATGACTTTCTTCGAATCAACTTCACGCTGCGGAAACGACGCAAACTGCTCTTTGCCGCTGAGAAACGCGCCAGTCAGGCTGGCAGCATCGGCGGCGGCAACCTGTTCGGGCAAACCTGTGGCGACGACTTCTCCGCCAAGGTCTCCGGCGCCGGGACCGACATCGATCAAGTGGTCTGCATTTTCGATGATCGTTTCGTCATGCTCAACGACGATCAGCGAATTGCCGTTTTCTTTCAGTGTTCGCAGAGAGTTCAGTAAACGCTCACTGTCGCGGGCGTGCAAGCCAACGCTGGGTTCGTCGAGCACGTAGCAAACGTTGGCCAAGCCGGATCCGATCGAAGCCCCCATGCGTACGCGTTGAAGTTCTCCACCGCTTAGCGAATCGGCGCCGCGACCGAGCGACAGGTAGTGCACGCCGACTTCGACCAGATAGTCCAGCCGTTTTTGAATCTCTGCGACCAGCGTTTCAGCCGCCAGTTTTTTTTCTGGCGTCGATTCGTCGAGTCTGGCAGCGCGAAACCAGGCTGCCGCATTGCCAAGCGACATGTTGAGTACTTCTGCAATTGAATTTCCTGCAAACCGAACGGCGTTGGCTTGTAGATTCAACCGCGAACCGTGACACGCCGGGCAGGGCAGGGGACGCTCCAGCGAAGCAAGCTCTTCATAGCGTTCATCGTCATCGGTCGTTGCCAGTTCGCGGTGCAGCAGCACAAAAATGCCAGGCGATTCCTTGTCGGTTGATTCCAACAACCGTCGCAAAGAATCAGCACTCAGATCCGACATCGGCCGGTCACGATCGAAGCCGACTTTCTCCAACAGCGGCTGCAATTCTTTCAGCGTGGACTTGAGCTTCGCGGCTGAGAAACTGCTCCACGGCAACACGGCGCCTTCACTGAGCGAACGCGTCCGATCGATAACTCGTTCGGTATCAAAACGCAGTTGCAAACCGAGCCCCTGGCATTCCGGACAGGCGCCTTGCGGGCTATTGAAGCTGAACAGGCGTGGACTAATTTCCGAACAGGCGATGCCGCATTTTGCACAAGCGTAACGCGTGCTGTATCGCAGAGTTTGCCAGCGGACCGGATCGCTGCGAATCGAAGCATCGGCTTCGAGGTCGCCCGGAGTCACGTAGCGAACGAGGATGTTGCCCTGACCGAGTTCCGAAGCCGAATCGATGGCTTTGAGTAGCCGTTCCCGAAAATTGTCACGCACAATAATGCGATCGACAACGGCTGCGAATTCATATTGCCGTTGCGGATCAAGCGGCGGCGTCTCTTCGATGTCGAAGATCGCTCCATCGATCGAGATGCGCAGCAACCTTTCACGGCGGACCATTTCGATAGCTCTCGCGAGCTCCATGCCATCGTCGACCAACGGCGCCAGCACCATCATGCGAGTCGCTTCCGGGAAGGCTTCGATCGCGTCGCAAATATCGATCTCAGTCGCTTGCTCAATCGCATCGCCGCATTGCACGCAGTGGACCGTTCCCGCTTGTGCGAACAGGACTCTGAGAAAGTCATGAACTTCAGTCAGCGTCCCGACGGTGCTGCGCGGGCTGCCCCCGGAGTTCTGCTGTTTGGAGCAAACCGTTGGCGGCAAATTTACGATGCGATCGACATCGGCTCGAGGCAGTTGATCAAAGTACTGCCGCGAGTGGATCGATTGGCACTCCAGGAACTGTCGCTGTCCTTCGGCGAAGATGGTGTCGATCGCCAGAGAGCTTTTTCCGCTGCCGCTGCGACCGGTGATCACCACCAACTGATTCTGTGGAATCGAAACGTCGACGTTTTTCAGGCAGTGCGTACGAGCACCGATGACTTCGATCTGATCGAACTCAGGCATAGGTTCGACAATCCATGAAGTAAAAAACTTTCGCGTCTGTGCGTTTTTCCCGCACACGGTTCTGGCGAAACTGACTCGCGCTTGGGCGCGACGGCGCAAAAGATCCGTTCCGATCACCGCTCATGCTTTCATGCCCTGAATCGTCAGCACCAATCTTCTCGAACCACCCCGATTGCGATGTTCGCACAGGTAGATGCCTTGCCATGTCCCGAGTGCCAATCGACCGTCGCGGATTGGAATCTGCAGCTGACAACCGAAGAAAGATGCCTTTACGTGCGCGGGCATATCGTCGGGGCCTTCGCAAGTGTGAACAAAGGGCATGTTCTCGGGACAAATCAAATTCGCCGCAGTCTCCATATCGACGCGAACATCGGGATCGGCGTTTTCATTAATTGTCAAACTCGCCGAAGTGTGCTGGATGAACACCTGTAACATGCCGACGCCGAACTCGCTCAATTCCGGCAACGCATCTACAACGTGTCGCGTGATTAAATGGAAGCCGCGAGGATAGGACGGAAGTGAAATTTGAGTTTGATGCAACTGTGTCATAGATCGCTTCTATCATTGGCCCGAAGAAATATTTTGCGGACAGGATACAGACGCAACGCCGGTCACGAAAGCTGACTGAGGCAAGAGATTACCCGTTCGTCGGGACGCACGCCGTGTTTTCGATTCAGGTGAAAAGCCCGCCAGCCGAATCGTCCCGGAGCCACATAGTCGTTCTCGAAGTCGTCTCCGATCATGATCACTTCGTCGGAATCTTTGATCCCGAACAATGTCGCGACCGTTTCATAAAACCGCGGGTCTGGCTTGCGAAAGCCGACTTCAGCGGAACAGTAGACGGCGTCGGCGAGCGCGAGAGTCGGGTGCTTTGCCACGATGTCAAGCAACCGGGAATCAAAATTTGAGGCTACCACGATTCGGTCTCCGTTGGCGTGCAATCGCGACCAGCATTCCTCAACGTCGTCGTACAATTGCCAATTCTCGGCCATCGCAAAATGTAACCAGAGCTGTTCGAAAAGCTCGTCAACTCGATCGAGGTCCTCAAATACGTCCGATATCAGGTCGCGCCAAAGCATACGCTCAATCTCATCGCTCGACGGTAGCGAACCGGGGTGAGTTTGCGACGCGACGACGTACGTTCCGAATCTTTGCCGGCGAGCGATGCGAAAACGTTTCTTGACGTCCTGCTTCGAAAGTTCACTACCGTGACGTTGACCGGCTAAAAAATATGCCGACACGACGTCAGGCATGGGCCTGAGAATGGTGTGGACGGCATCGAAAACAAAAATACGTGACATGAGCCTGATTTTACGCGCAGGCTCAAAAATTTACAGCGGCAGTTGCAACGTCCCTACTGCCCAGAGCGATACTCTTGCAGATTTTCCAAAGCCGCTCGCTCGAGTTCTTCCCGCATTGTCACATCCTGATCGGCTTCCACCTCCGCCCCAACCGATGCATCCAACTGCATCAATGATTCAATTTCGGCTCGTTGATCAGAATTCAACTGCCCGAGGATCTGGTTGCGAAATTCGATCCTGAATCCACGTAGCAGCAAGTCGTACTCTACAGACAGCTTTGCCGCACGCGATTCGATCACCCTGAGCTGTTCTTTGGTAATGTCCAGCCCCAAGTCACGATCTCGTAGCGTCGCGACAATCCCCTGCGATTGCAGCGTCATTTGAAAGTCAATTTTCCGGAGTCGCCGGGCCTGTTGCGGAAGCAGGATGTCACTGCGAATCTCATCGATAGCGTTTGTTCTCAGCTTGGCAAGTCGCATCTGCATCGCCTGGCGTGAATACGCTTCTTCCGTTGGCAAAACGATTGCCTGCGCGTACTCTCGTAGAACGCTCCGGCACAGCGATCTGTACTTCCGGCTGACGTCGCGAATCGCGACCTCTTGCTCTCGGATCAATTCGATCTCACGACAAACGTGCTCCATTTTCAACAGATCAAACCAATCACCACGATAAGGATTCGCAACCTCCTCGCCTTCAAGTTCAAGAATCGGATTATGTTGTGACGCGCCCCGAACGTTGTGCGACTCGGTTTCCCAAACCTGTCCTTCTGGCGGGGTATCCACCGGAGACGGTTCCGCGTCTTTGGTTCGTGTTGAAAGTCCAGCCGACTCTCCCGAAACAATCTCCAGCTCGGAATCTTCCTCTTCCCAAGGAGCCAACTCCAGAGACGGCGTCGGCAAACGTTCGGCTTCGAACTCCGGTGCACGCGATGCACTGCGGTCTTGTCCGCAGACGTTCCCCGTTGTGCACGAATGCATCGCACACGAGACAGTGACCAAAATAAACGCAAGGTGCTTGTTCACCAGCATATTGAACGCCGCCATAAAACCTAATGCAAAAAGGGCCGGACAGAACAGGCTGACCGGCCCCTCCATCCCATCCTGTTGCATGATGCAAAGGAAACGCAAAATAGAATTAGAGTGCCATCGAATCACGGTCGGGCACAGAAAACCGATTACAGATTGCCCGAGCCCACCAACTATTTCATTCGGTTGGATCCGGTGCAACAAAGCCACACTCGGGTCCTGAAATTTAGACCCCACCGAAAACGGAAATCGGACGCGAGGACAGAACTTAAACAGAGAAAGAAGTCCTCAGCTCTCAAAACACGCGGTTTTTCGGGGCTCAGCCGTCGACTCCAGCCATCTCAATAATTTCTTCGGCCACTGCCGATGGCTCAAAATCGGCTTCCAAATCAACCCAGCGGCATTCGCTCAGATTGCGGAACCAGGTCTCCTGATGTCGCGCAAACCGACGGGTTCGAATCAACACCAACTCTTTCGTTTCCTCTTCGGTATGCTGACCATTGAGATGCTCGATAACCTCGCGATAGCCGACAGCCTGCGCCGCGGTGTGGCTCAACTCGCCGTGCTTTTCCAACAAGCCACGAACTTCCTCGATCAAACCGGCGTCGAACATGGCACCGACGCGTTGCTCGATTCGTTGGTGCAGAATCGATCGCTCATGTCGGATCGCGAACACGCGACATTGCTCGGCAGGAGTCGGGCTGTCAAACTCCATTTGCCAATGACTGATCGGTTTGCCTGTCGTGCTGAAAACCTCCAACGCGCGGATCAGACGCCGATGGTCATTGGGATGAATGTTGTGCGCCGCGACAGGATCGACCATCTGCAAACGCTCGTGCAGAAACTCGCCGCCGGACTCTTTGATCTCGTCCTCGACCTTTTTACGGAACTCCCAATCGGCTGGGGGACCTTCGAACATTCCACGCAACAACGCTTTGAGATACAGCGCTGTTCCACCGACGAACAGAACTTCTTTCCCGCGTGAACGAACGGCATCAATTGTCTGCAACGCCGCATCACGATACTGGGACGTGCTGAACGTTTCGCTGGGATCACGGATGTCGATCAAGTGATGTGGAATGTCGCCACGCTCTTCGACCGGAGGCTTGGCCGTGCCAATATCCATGCCGCGGTAGATCGCCATCGAGTCCAGCGAAATAATTTCGGCGTTGATTCGTTTCGCCAGCTCCAGACTGGTGCTGGATTTTCCGCTGGCGGTGGCTCCTGTCAGGAACCAGCAAGTTTTGGCGATGTCGGATCGATCGGTCATGGATAAAATTGTGGAATGAAGCCTGAAAAGTCGCAACCTGAAACGGGTGTCACGAGACCATGCTTTGCACGGGATCCGCGGCGTAGGCATACGACTCAAACGACAAACTCTCGTTTCCGGTTACGATCAGAGTAACACGGTCACCAGTCGAACTGTACTCAATTTGAAAGTTTAAAATGATTTCCAAATCCCTGGCTATTTTGTCGCTGTTCAGTTTGTCGTTGATTGCCGGTTTGTCGTCAAATTCGAACGACGACATTGAAACGATCTTGACCACGCAAGCTCAGTGTTGGAACGAGGGAGACATCGAGGGGTTCATGGAAACCTACTGGAAATCAGAAAAATTGACTTTCAGTGGCGGTGGCAAAACAACTCGAGGCTGGCAGGCGACTCTTGATCAGTACAAAAAGTCCTACCCCAAAGGTGGAATGGGAGCACTCACGTTTGACGGACTTGAAGTGACCATGTTGAGCGACGATGACGACGCGGCGTTGGTCCTGGGAAAGTGGCATCTGATTTTGCCTCCGAAAGACGGGGGCGACGAAGACGTAAAAAAGGACGGCAACTTTTCGCTTGTGCTTCGCAAGATGGATGGGAAATGGAAGATCATCCATGACCACTCCTCGACGCTGAAACCTGAGACAGCGCCGAAAGACTAGCTAAGCCAATTTGGCCCGTTCTGGCGACAGCAGCATGCTGATTTCGCGTCTGGAGCAGCGAAGATGCATCACGGCCAGAGTTTGGGCAATTTAGGCCGAATAATGACCCGACGACTAATCTTGACCGCGGCGTGGGATCTCTCTACGTTCCGCGAAAAATACGCGCCATCGCTGTGCATTTCGCAAACGATGGCACCCATTTGAGCTTCATTTCGCCATGGAAGGCACACCGATGAAGAAACGTCTCTCGTTACCGCTCAATCCGCACCGACGTTCAGTCCTGGCTGGTATTACCGCGTTTTCCATCGCCGGAATTTTAACTGCAACGGGATGTAACAACTTCATCAAACGCGGGCAAAGTCCTGACGACGAAGACGAACTGAGTCAGTTCGTGGACAAATCTCCCGTCGGCCCGAAGTACATTTCCGAAACGTGCGGCATGTGGGGAATGGACTACGCCAAAATCGAAGGCATCGGATTGGTGCTGAATCTTGACGGAACAGGATCGGCAGCGAAGCCCGGTGCGTATCGCGACCACTTGCTGGACGAGCTTAAAACGCACAAAGACAAACTGGACAATCCGCGCGAGCTTTTCGAAAGCAAAGATACAGAGATGGTGATCGTCCGAGGCTATGTTCCTCCTGGGGCACGCAAAGGCGACAGCTTCGACGTCGAAATTCAGATGGTGCCCAACATGGAAGGCACCAGCCTTGATGACGGAACCGTGTTCCGCACGCGACTCAGACGACTGGCTCAATTCAAAGGCCGTCGCCTGAAAGAAGGCCTGGTCGTCGGGCTTGCCGAAGGCGCGATCCTTGTGGACAGCGTTTTTGAGTCACGTCAGGACGAAGCCAACGAACTTCATGGCTGGATCCTGGGCGGTGGAGAAACATTGGAATACCGTCCGCTTGGTTTGAACTTGCGGACCCAGACTTACGGTCCGAAAACGACGACGCTGATCTCTCGCGCCGTGAACGCTCGCTTTACTTCGCTGACCGAAAACGGTAGAGAAGGCATTGCCCAGCCGAAGAATTACAAGACCGTCAATCTGGAGTTGCCGGATATTTACCGACACAATGTCCGACGTTTCTCTGAAGTGATGGCCAATATTCGATACAACGAAACATCGCAGCAGCGAGTCGAACGTCTGGACGAACTTGGCAAGCAGATGACTGACCCGGCGACTTGCGCGCAGGCAGCACTTCGACTCGAAGCCATCGGACGCGACGCTGTTCCGACTTTGAAACGTTCGCTCACCAATCCGGATTTGGAACTTCGGTTCCGCGCCGCCGAAGCGTTGACTTACTGCGGCCACTCGGAAGGCTTGTTGATTCTGAAAGAAGTCGCCGAAACCGAACCGGCGTTCCGCTGGCACGCGATGACAGCACTTTCGGCCTGCGAAGATTCCGATGCAGCAACCTATCTCGAACTGTTGATGCAGTCTGAAAGTGCAGAAACTCGTTACGGTGCGTTCCGCGCGTTGCACACACGCAGCCCGGATCACCCGTTGGTCTATGGCCGCAAGTTTAAAGATTTCTTTCTGCACAGCGTTCCGGTTGAGTCGAGCCCGATGGTTCATTTCTCACGCAGCAAACGGCCTGAAGTGGTCGTCTTTGGCGACGCTCGAGTCTCGGATGACTTCCTGTACGTCGAGACCGGAACCACGATTCGATCGGCTGGGACCGGCAAGCTGAAGTTGATCCACTACTCAAAGGATCATGGACGCGAAGAAACGGTTTGCTCGACCGAGATCGGCGATCTGATTGAGACTTTGGCGAATCACGATTTCACCTACGGTCGCATCTTGAAAATTTTTCGAGGAGCGAAGAAAGACGAAACGATGGTTGCACGTCTGGTCGTCGACGCCATTCCAGGAAACGATCGCGAGTACACCGAAGACGATACAGTGTCCGAGGAATCGAATCGTTATCTTGCAGAATCCGCACCGGAGATGTTTCGCAACGGTTCGGAGATGGAAGACAAGCGTCCGGCTCGCGTGACGACTGATTTGATCGATGGCAACCTGCCGACTGCTGAGGAACTGCAGGAACAGAAGTCGGCTTGGACGAAGATGAAAGAGTTCGTGACAGGCAGTCCGTCGCAGCCGTAAGAACAGAAAGTCGAGTGGAAAGTCGACAGGGCAAAGAGTCTAATAGAGATCTTTGCTTCCCACGTTGCGCGAAATTTGTACCCTGTAGTTTGTTAACTTTCCCGTACTCACCCGGAGCTTGCTCGAATGCTTAAGGCCCTGGAACTTAGCGGCTTTAAGAGCTTCGCGGACAAAACCCGGTTCGAGTTTCCGCCAGGGATTACGGTCGTCGTCGGCCCCAACGGTTCGGGTAAATCGAACATCGTTGACGCGATCAAATGGGTGCTGGGCGAGCAGAGCGCGAAATCGCTCCGCGGCAAAGAGATGTCGGACGTGATCTTCAAAGGATCGTCCGGTTCCAACGCTCGGCGTCCGTCCAACGCGGCTCAGGCGACTCTGGTTCTGGACAACACGGAACGGCTGCTGGGGATCGACTCGGACGAAGTCCACATCAGCCGCCGGGTCTATCGCAGCGGCGACACAGAATACTTGATCAATGGCGAAAATTCGCGGCTGAAGGACATCCGCAATCTGATTCGCGGAACGGGTGTCGGCACCGATGCGTACAGCCTGATCGAGCAGGGCAAAGTCGAGCGGATGCTGTCCACCAGCCCCAAGGAACGGCGTGCGATTTTCGAAGAAGCCGCTGGAATCAGCCGCTTCAAGGCCAAAAAAGTTGAAGCCGAACGGCGGTTGGCTCGCGTCCACGGCAATCTGATTCGGCTGTCGGATATCGTGGAAGAAGTCGGCAGCCGCTATCGCAGTGTCAAAGCACAGGCGTCACGGGCGGCTCGCTACAAGGAGTTTTCGGAACGGCTGCAGCATTTGCGAACCTTCGCTGGCGTGAATGACTGGAAGACTTTCTCGGAGGAACTTGCCGGGATCAACAGCATCGTCGAGGAACAGTCAGCGATCGCGAAAGAGCATGCGGAGTTCATTGCCGCGGAATCCGGGAAAGCGAAAGCTTTCGAAGAGCAACTGGATGCTCTGACAGAGAGACTGTCCGAAGTTCAGGAACGTTCAAGCACCGTCCGGGAAGAACTGGCTCAGAACGATTCGCAGTTGCAGATCAATCAGTCACGGCTGATCGACATCGATCAACGCAAGGAAGAACTGAAAGCAGAAAACGAACAGGCTGCGAAACGAACCGCGGAACTGAGCGCGCGAGTGAAACAACGTGCTGAGGAACTGGACAAAGCGGAAATTGATTTCCGTGACGCTTCGGATCAACTTGAAAAACTGACCGCAGAACAGTCGGCCGCAGATGAAGCCCTGCTTTCTTTGCGGGCCAGCGGAGAGGCTCGTCGCAACGAGTATCGGGATTTGGCGCTGCTGGTGACTCAGTTTGGCAAACTGGTTTCTTCGAGCGATTCAAAACTGCAGGCCAGCCAACGGGATCGCGATCGACTTTCGGGTGTTGTCGAGCGTTTGCAGAAGGACCTGAACGAACAGAAACAGCGCCACGAAGAAGTTCTGGCTCACCAGCATCAGCTGAAAACGGAAGCCGAACGAACGGACGGTCGACTGGCGGAGGCGCGAAAATCGTTCGATCAGTACAAGCAGGAACTCGGCGGTCGGAAAGAACGTCTGTCGGAATTGCGAAATCAACAGTCCGGTTTGACGCAGCGAGCAAACGTCATTCAGGAGCTTGAGAAAAGCCTTGAAGGCGTCAACGCGGGAGCCCGCGAATTGCTGCAAAAGTCGCAACAGTCTCGCGAGGGTTACCTTGGTGATGTTGTCGGCCTGGTAGCGGATCTGGTTTCGGTGAACGTGCAACACGCAGGTATCGTCGACGTTGCACTTGGAGATATCGCACAGTACATCGTTGTCGATGGGCGGCAACTGGTGGACGGACTGTCGAGCGAACAGGTGAAACTGGACGGTCGCGTTGGACTCGTTCAACTCTCTTCGCCACCGACGCTTGGCGCTGACCTGAGAACCGATCTTTCGGGCGAAGCAGGAATCATTGGACGGGCCAACGAACTGGTTCAAGTCGAAGATCGCTATGAACAGTTCGCTCAGTCTCTCCTCGGCGGAACATGGGTTTGCAAAACGCTTGCCGACGCCGTGCGACTTCACAACGGCCCGGGAAAAACCGTCCGTTTGGTAACTCTCGATGGCGAGATCGTGGAGTCCGACGGCACGATCCTGGCCGGTCCCAAATCGGTCACCGGAGGAATCGTTTCGCGTCGCAGTGAGTTGCGGGCGATCAAGAAGAATCTGATGGGGCTGAAATCGGAAATCGATGCTTGTCGCGAGCAAGTGGCCGAATTGACAGAGCTTGAGTCGACGGCCGAGAGTCAGGTTCAAAAACTGATCGAAGAAAACACGGGGCTCTCATCGAAACTTCAAGCCGAAACCGACAAAGCCGATCAGGTGCTGGGGCGGATTGGTTCGCTTAAGGACGAATTGGCGGCGGCCAACAACGAGCTTGCACAAACGGGATCGCTGCTCTCCACGATCACGAACGCGTTGACGTCCCAGCAAAACGATTTGGCCAAAAATGAGCTGGCAGTTTCCAGTCTCTCGCAGTTGATCGAGAAAGATGAATCGGACGCTCGGGAGGCTCAAAAGCGACGCGACCAACTCGAACGGGAGCTGACAAAGGCCAAAGTCGCCGTTGGAAAGTTTGAACAACAACTGGAATCTTTGCAGGCTCAAGTCGCCGACGAACGCGAGCAATTAGCTCAACAGGAAGAGCGCAGCAAACATTTCGGCTCTCGCATTTCGGATGATGCTTCGGCGCGAGACGCGGCTGAAATCGCGATCAAAGAAGCCACCGAATTGATTTCAAAGCTGACGCTGGAGAAAGACGAACTGGCCGACAAGTTGGCGACGATGAATAAGGAACGCCTGGAGATCGACGGGCAGCGCCGGGAAATCACAAACGCCATCAACCAGCGTCGCGACGCACTCAAACAGGCCGAAGACAAGCTGACGCAAACGAAAATTCGCACCGAGCAGATCAACTTGCAGCGAACGCAACTGATGGAGCGGATGCGAGACGACTACGGCATCGACATCACGACGCTGGACGAGTTCGAGGCTCCCAATGAAGAGTTCGACGAGAACGCCGAGCGAGAAGAGATCGACCAGGAAATTTCGCAGCTGAGAAAGAAGCTCGGACAAATCGGCTCGGTGAATCTGGAAGCGTTGAACGAGCTGGAAGAACTTGAGACTCGCTACAATCACCTCAATGGTCAGTACGAAGATCTGGTCGAAGCCAAAGAGACCCTTGAGAAAATCATCGTTCGTATCAACGCGGACTCGCGAAAGATCTTCGTTGAGACGCTCGAAGCAATCCGCACGAACTTTCAAAAGCTGTTTCGCCAAACTTTCGGCGGCGGCAAAGCGGACATCATTCTCGAAGCCGACGTCGATCCGCTTGACGCCGGCGTGGAGATCATCGCAACGCCTCCCGGCAAGCCCGAGTTTAACAACTCGTTGCTCAGCGGTGGCGAAAAAGCCCTCACGGCGGTTTCGCTGTTGATGGCGATCTTCCAGTTTCGCCCCAGCCCGTTTTGCGTCCTCGACGAAGTTGATGCTCCGTTTGACGAAGCCAACATTGGTCGTTTCATTGACGTGCTGAAGAGTTTCCTTGGCTGGACAAAATTCGTAATCGTGACACACTCGAAGAAGACGATGACCGCTGCGACAACGCTGTACGGTATCACGATGCAGGAGAGCGGCGTCTCGAAGCGAGTCAGCGTTCGATTCGAGGACGTCAATGAAGACGGCGAGATTTCCGATGAAGCCATCCATCGCGACGACGACGCGGCTTGATTGGCACCGGCCTTCCCTCGAGATTGCATCTGCACCGCACCGTCCATCATGTGGTTTTCATCCGTGAAAACGCAGGTCTGAAGCCTATACCACGTCAATGTTTGCACTTAAGATAAGCGCCTCGAATCCGCATCTTTGACGATCCATCAACAGGCACTGCACGTGGGAAAACCCAAGAAAAAATCGTTGGCCGCCCAAGCCGACAAGTATCTCTGCTACCAAAAATCCGTCCAGTCACCGGAACATGAAGTTGACTTTTTCGAACAGGCTTTCAAGGACGAATTTGGTCGCAAACCGAAAACACTTCGGGAGGATTTCTGTGGCACGTACGCGATCTGCTGCGAGTGGGTTCGCCGCGGGCGAGAACGAACGGCTCTGGGCATCGACCTTGATCCTGAACCGATTGCGTGGGGGACCGAGCATAACTTCGAGCCTTTGACTCAGCACCAAAAAGATCGGGTCAAGATTCTGGAACAGGACGTTCGCCAAAAGAATCGGCCACGCGTGGATGTTCTGGCGGCGCAGAATTTCTCTTTTTGGTATTTCAAGACGCGTCCCGAGGTCGTTGAGTATTTCAAAATTGCCAGAGCCAACATGGCGGATCAGGGCATCATGGTGATGGACATGATGGGCGGAGGAGGATGCTACGAAGAAGGTCGCACGGACAAGCGGACGATCAAGAAAGGCAAGAAAGGATTTCGCTACGATTGGAAACAGGAAAGCTTCAATCCGGTCACTGCCGATTGCGTGTTCCACATTTCATTCAGGTTCGCTGATGGAAGCAAATTAAAGAAAGCGTTCACTTACGAGTGGCGTTTCTGGACGATCCCGGAAGTTCGCGAACTGCTTGAAGAGGCCGGTTTCAGTCACAGCTATGTGTACTTCGATCGCGAAGACGAAGACGGCGAGGACACGGGCGAGTGGTACCGGACGGAAGAATATCCCAGTCACGAAAGTTGGATCGCGTACATTGTTGCTGTTCGCTAACGCGTCACTACAAACCTGTTCCGCTTCAGGTTAGAATCCGTCTGGCCCAATCACCATTCGGGAATGATCATGAAGCAAGCTCTGTTGTCGCTGATTCTGTTTGCCACCTTTTTCTCGCCTCGCGTGGCAATGTGTGATGAAACTTCTTCACTCGCGTTGTTGGTACAAGCGATTGGCAAAACCGACAATGACGCGATGCGACAGTCGTTGCTGACCGGAATGCTCAAAGGACTTGAAGGTCGGCGCCAGGTTCAAACGCCTGACGGGTGGAAAGAGCTTAGCCAAACATTGTCGCAAGCCGAAACAGCAAACGTTCGCGAACTGACGATGCAGCTTTCGCAGGTTTTCGGCGATGTCGAAGCGACCGAGCTGGCGTTGTTGGCGATTCGCGATCCATCCGCTGAGATCACTTTGCGGAAAACCGCGCTGCGAAGCTTGCTCGTTCAGCAAAACGAAGAGGCTTCCGATGCTTTGGAATCCTTGCTGGACGACCCTGATCTGAATTTAGACGCGATCCGCGGTTTCGCGATGATCGAAAACGCTACTGCCCCAGCCGTTTTACTTTCGCGATACGAGGCAATGGATTCGAATCAAAAAGCAGCCGTGATCGAAACGTTGGCCACGCGAAAATTCTACGCTCGACATTTGCTGGAAGCCGTTGAATCGAAGCGGATCAATCGCGATCAAATTCCAGTTCATGTTGTCCGCGCATTGAAAGAAATTTTGGGCGGCGATTTCGAGGGGGTTTTCGGGGAGCTGAAATCACTTGGTGAAGACCGCGAAAAACTATTGGCGAAATACAAGGCGATGCTTACGCCAGAGGTTTTAGCAAAAGCGAGTGCTTCTCGCGGTCGAGCGGTTTACCAAAAGACCTGTGCAAACTGTCATTTGCTTTACGACGAAGGCGGCGACATTGGCCCCGAACTTACAGGTTCGAATCGAGCAAACCTCGATTACATTCTGCTTAACAGTATCGACCCAAGCTATGACGTTGCCGAAGGATACAGAACGGTGACCGTCGCAACCGAAGACGGCCGGCTAGTAATGGGTGTCGTTGCGGAAGAAGATGCCACAAAACTAGTTCTGAAGACGGTTGAAGATCCAAGGCTGGTGATTGCGAAAGAAGATATCGAGGCACGAAAGATATCCGAAAAATCGATGATGCCGGACGGACAACTTGAACAGATGGAACAGAAGGAAGTCATTGACTTGATCAAGTATCTGCAAACGACAAAGCAAGTTGAGGTGGCGAAATGATCATCAAATCAATCACTTCTGCCTGGATGCTGCTCCTGTTGGCCTCTAGTGCCGCCTTTGCACAAGACGCGCGAAACGAACTGCCGAAGAAACAGCACCGAACCAGCGACGCTCCGTTTCTGAAACCCGACGAAGCCGTCAAGAAAATGGCGATCCCGGACGGGTTCGATGTTTCAGTGTTTGCCGCAGAACCTGACATTGCTGAGCCGATTGCATTTTGCTTTGACGACAAAGGCCGAATGTGGATTGTCGAGAACTTCAACTATCAGACACGCGGCAAGCACATCGAAGACAAGCAGATCAGTCGGATTCAAATTCTCGAAGACACCAACGGAGATGGTATTTTCGACAAGAAGAAGACATTCACGGACAAGTTAACATTCACATCTGGAATCGCCCTAGGCCACGGAGGAGTCTTCGTTGGCTCGCCGCCAAACTTTAGCTTCATTCCCGATAGAGACGGGAACGACGTCCCCGATGGACCGCCGGAAATTTTGCTTGATGGCTGGGGCTTTCACGATCGCCATGAAACGCTCAACAGTTTCATCTGGGGACCGGACGGTTGGCTCTATGGATGCCACGGAGTGTTTACGCGCTCGGAAGTCGGCAAGCCTAACTGCGCGAAAGAGGATCGCCAATTTATTGACGGAGGCATCTGGCGCTACCATCCAACGCGAAACAAATTCGAAATCCATGCGAGAGGTTTATCGAATCCATGGGGTTTCGACTTTGACGATCACGGTCAAGGGTTCGCGACCTGCTGCGTCATTCCGCACCTGTTTCACATCGTGCAAGGCGGCGTTTATCACAAACAAAGTTTGCCGCATGTGAATCCTCACATTTACGACGACATCAAAACGATTCGTGACCATACGCACCTGTCGGCTCATGGTGGCGCGCGATTTTACCTGGCGGACGCATTCCCTAAACCGTACAACGAACGCAATTATCTTTTCATGTGCAACATCCATGAACATGCGGTCCTGACAGACTTCATGCAACCCAATGGCTCCAGCTTTATTGGCAAGCATGGTGATGACTTTATGCCCACGAATGATTTGGCGTGGGTTGGGTTCAGCATAGAAATTGGACCCGAGGGCGGCGTTTATGTTCTCGACTGGCATGACACAGACATCTGCGGTAACGCGATTAACTTCCCCAACAGCGGTCGTGTGTATCGCATCATGCCCAAGAAGGCGACACCGATCACGCCGCCGAACTTGAGGGCAATGTCGAGCGTTGAATTGGCTCAATTGCAAACGCATGACAATGACTGGTACGTGCGGCAATCCAGGACGCTGTTGCAAGACCGAGCCAACGGAGACATCGCAGAAGCGCAAGAAACTCTGACTTCAATTTTAAACTCCGACGTTGAAACTCGTAAGAAGCTACGAGCGATGTGGGCTCTGTACGTCACAAACGCCTTCGACGAAGCAGGACTCACAACTCTACTCGATCATTCTGACGAACACATTCGCGGCTGGGCAATCCGATTCCTTTGTGACGAAAGTCCATTGAATGCGTTTCAGGACACGAGCAAGTTGCAAGATTCAATTGTTGGCCCTGACGTACTGGAAAAGTTTACCGCAATGGCACGAGATGATTCCTCTGCTGTCGTGCGAAGATTTTTGAGTTCAGCCGTGCAACGAATGCCGTTTGCCGATCGCTGGCCAATCCTTGATGCGCTGGCAAGCCACAGCGAAGATGCAGCCGACAATAATTTGCCGCGAATGATTTGGTTTGGGCTTGAGCCGATGGTTCCACATCATCCTGAAAAAGCGTTGGCTCTGGCAATCAACGGAAAGATGCCGCAGCTTGCTGAATTCGTTGCAAGGCGTTTGACGACAGGAGACGTCGCATCGCAAGTGAATCGACCGCGAAAGCCGCAAAAGAACGAAAAGCGAGTTTGGCAACGAATCATCCAAAAGTCTGCTCCGGGATTTAAAGTACACGACGTAGGTGAAGGCGGTGTGGTCGACCATTCTGTTTTTCGGAACGCAACCGCAGTCCAGACACACCCATTGGATCGAGAAACACCAAGCACTCTACGCCGACAGCTGAAAATTCCAGAAATTGGCAGAACGAAGTTGAATATGCGAGTCAGTCACCACCCTCATGGCGATTGGCAATTGCGCGTTTTAGCCAACGGAGAACTTCTGGCGGATCAAATCGTCGGCAGCAAAACTGTCGCCAACGACGAATGGCTCGATGTGTCGGTTGACCTTTCAAACTTCGCTGGCCAAACCGTCAAACTAACGATCGAGAACAAAGCTAACGATTGGCAAAACGAATGGGCGTATTGGAATCGTGTTTCGGTTGACACTGAACAAGAAGTTGGAGACGCGAAGAAGAAAACCAAAGTCGTCTTCATTTCTGGGCATCCGAGTCATGGCCGCATGAAACACGAACATCGCGCCGGCAATATGATTCTTGCCAACGCTCTGAATGACTCGGGGCTGAACATTGATGCCGAACTCGTTCCGCACTACGGGTATCCGCAAGACGAATCGATCCTGAAAGATGCTGCAACAATAGTGATCTTTAGCACCGGCCATTCGGGACACGTGCTGAAAAAGAAGCTTGATGAATTTGATGCGTTGATGAACGGCGGGACTGGCGTGGTCATGCTCCACTGGTCGACCGAAGCTGAAAAAGGAAAGATGGGAGACCTGTTTCTAAATTGGATGGGAGGCTTCTGTGATTTGGACTGGTCGGTGAACCCCCATTGGAAACCAAACTTCAACGCTTTGCCTGATCATGCGATCTGCCGTGGAGTCGAACCGTTCAGCGTCGATGACGAATGGTACTATCACATGCGATTCGTTGAAGGCATGAAGGGTATCACTCCCATCCTCACTGACGTACCACCGGCCCATACCCTTCGTCGCCCAGACGGTGAACGCAGTGGAAATACTGCTGTTCGAAGAGCGGTCGCCAATGGCGAAACGCAACACGTCGCCTGGGCATACCAACGCCCTGGTGGCGGTCGTGGCTTTGGATTCACCGGCGGTCACAATCACGAAAGCTGGCAAGACGACAACTTCCGCAAGATAGTGCTCAATGCAATTCTATGGACTGCGAATGTCGAAGTTCCGGAAGATGGCTGTGCGAACAATCAAGTCGACGATGCGTTGATCAAACAAAACATTGACGATCAATAGCAGACCAGCCCGAAGGACTTTCGTCCGAAATTCATTTTGCAAACTGCCCTAAAATCAACGTGGCATCATCGCCCATCAAATTCTGAGGATTGATCGAACGGATTCGCTGTCGCAAATTTGAAATGAGACATGGACCTTTCTTCTCAGGCGACTCGTTAAGAACTTGTAACACGCCGTCTATGCCAAGAAGGTCGTGGTTGGAATCGAGCGATTCGGTCAAGGCATCGCTGTACAGAAGAAACATGTCTCCGTCTTCAACAGCGATATTTCTCGTCGGGAAAGATGTCGAGGCACAAATCCCGAACGGAACATTGGCAAGTGAGGTTTCGTTCCTCAAAGCCTGTTCGTCAATTTTGTACCACTGCATTGCTGACTGCCGAAACAAAAGCGGATTCGGATGCCCTGCAATCCCAAGAGATAATCGTCGCTGGTCAACGAAATAACTGGCCGCGACCGCTGTTGCGATTTGATCCCTGGGGGATGATTCAATGAACTCTTCGTTCATTCGCTGAACGAAATTGGACTGACTCTTCTGATTGACATTCTTACGAAGCGACCCTCGCAAAGAAATAGCCCTCCCCGCAGCCTCCTCACCATGACCGCTGATATCTGCCAGCATCAAGCGAGTCACTCTCCCAGAATCATCGGAATGACAACTGGTGACGTAGTAGACATCACCGCCTCCAATCCGACTGTTGTGAAATGGTGAGCTGTCAACGTAAATATCGAGACCGTGGGTTCGATAAGCCTTGCTAGTCGCAAGGTTGCTCCCCACGATCTCGGTGCAGCGCATCTGGTTCGATTCAAGTTTCATTGGAATGATACTGTTTTATGGAAGTGGTGTCTGGCTTTGACCGCAAAGTCTCAGTCAGAATAAACAGCAAATCCCAAAGCCGGTTTTCGGCCAAGATTCCGCATACCCCGACGCTGTACTTTTCTCTTGATAGCCCGTTCAGCCCTTCTTACGGCGCGAGAAATAGCTCTGGAAACAGAATCTTCCTGCACCGACGCCACGACGTCTTTCATTCTTCGCAATCGAATGAGCAGTCGGCACCGTTTGTCGACTCCTCCCCTGGGACCATTTACGTCTTTTACACAGACTTCTACTGAGACGATATCGGCCTCGAATTTGGAAAACACGGCGCCAATTTTGTCGGCTACATTCGCGACGGCAGTTTTCCCCAGCTTTCCCTGCTTGTTGTTGAAAGTAATGTTCATCAAGTACTCTCCGGTGCAAAAAAGTTGACGAGTGTGTTCAGCAGCGGAATACGCTTCCGTCTGGCCGAATCCACGGATTTTCGTGGTGGCAGTGGCCCGAGTTGATAGCGGTCCGCTGCTATAGACGCCTACGGATGGGACGACAAATGGTTCCGATAGATATGTTGGTTTTTAAGTTCAAAACAAAACGCCTGAGAACCGAAGCAACAACAGCTAAGCACGACCTGAATGGACGCGGTTTCAAACAAAGAAGCCGTCTAACGCTCACTTGAAATGGACGATTTCGCCACTCGAATAACTCTGACTTGGCCAGCCGGTTTTTGTTCGCAATGAAACAAAAAAACTGCCATTTGAATTCGCTCATTTTACCTTCGAACCAACTACGATAAATCATTTGGCGCCTTCCTGGATTGGCGCCGTATATATTGTTGTGACTAAAACGAAACGCGATATTGCATTGAAAAATGTGACACCAGTCCTCCAACCCGATAAATCACTCCGGTGAACTTGCGGTTACTTTTGCTTGCCGAAGAATAGCGAAACGCGATGCCAGCCCCGGCGCTGTTTGACAAATTGATTTTCATGGCGTCAACGCGGCCAAACACGAGCGGCAAGGCACTCACATTTATCAAACAGTGCCAAGCAGAATTCAGATTTGCTCCGAGAGTTGACTGTTGCGGATAGATCGCGGTTTCTTTGGTGGTTGCATAGAACTAAGACCGTCTCTTGCTGAATATTAAATGTTCAAGATACCGACTTATGAAAGAAGCACTGTCTTGCTGTTGTTTGCTTTCTCGTTGGTGATTGCGACGTCTTACATTGTCGCGCGAACGATTGGCGACAGTCTGTTTCTCTCCCGCATCGGCAACGAGCATTTGTCATTGGTTTTCGTGCTTTCGGGAATCTTTACTGCGATCGTTGCATCAGCCTGGTATCTGTTAACCAAAAAGTACAGTGTCGCCACGACGATTCAGGTTTCAAGCTTCTGCTTCGCAGCCTTTACGCTGACCGCTTTTGTCTTGCTGCCGAAGTATCATCATTCCTTCTGGCTTCTTGCTGCAATCTATTTGATGGCGGACATCAAAGGCTGCATTAACGCAATCAACATAGTCTTAGCCCTCAACACGAAGCTAGGTCGTGAAGCCAGCAAATCTGCCTGGACTGTGGTCGGACTGGCTGCTCCGATTGCCGCAGTATTGGCCGGCGGAGCTTTGGCTTTGGAGTCAGCGGTCCTAAGCATTCAAACCTGGTTGATCGTTGGAATGTGCCTTGACGTCGTTGCGATGGCGATCGGGTTCGGGCTGAAGTATCAAGCCAACATAAAAGCTGTTCTTGCCGTTGGTAGCGATCAAGCATCTTCCACGACGAAGCCCACCGCTTTCAAAATCCCGGATTATCATTCGCCTTTATGCTCGAAAGCCAAGACCTACGTTTGCTCAGACAAGTTTCGCAAATGGATCGGCATTCTGATTGCGGCCAAAGTCATCGTGCTCACGATTCTTGCGTTCGAGTGGAAGTCTGCGGCGAATACCGTTTTTGAGGGGCAGACAACGAGCCTGGTTCAGTTTTTTGGGATTTACTACGGCGTCGTTGGTTTCGCGACGATCGTACTTCAGCTGCTTTTGACAGATCGGTTTCTGTCGGGAAAACGATTGACGGTTCCTGTCATCTTGATGCCGGCGATGTTGTTATTCGTGTCGGTGTCTATCTTCCTGAGCCCGTCCGTCGTCATTGTGCTTGTTTTCGCCACAATAGGAAAGTCCTTGGACGCGTGGAGGCGAAGCGTACACGATACGACACTTAACTTTCTCTACACAAGGATCCGACGTGGTCAGCGGCGATTTGCGATTTCGCTGAACAGCGGGTTGATCAAGCCGCTGGCGGAAGTCGCTGCCGCTAGTGTCATATTTCTGGGAACACCCGTTGCCTATCGTTCAGTGCTGGCTGCTGTTTTGTTGCTATGGGTTTTTGCCGGATATCGGTTGGTCCGGCTAGTCAAATCAACAGACAAAATAACTGAGGCGAAGCAATCTACTTTGTTTTCCAATCTTGTCATTCGACTCAATGCCATTTTCAGGAGTAAAGCAAAAGAAGACGGCAGAAGAATTCATGCAGACCCGATCGACGGACAGACTTACTGATCCCGGACTTCAATTCACGCCTTGTCTGCTGCGGTCCTCCGATCGAATCGAACCATGAACTTGCTCGCTATCGCTGAGATAGCCAACCCGTAGCCAAGGTGCACCACGGGTCGAATCGGTATCGCATAGCGTCCTAAATGCTCCCAAGTAAGCATGACCAATAGGCTATCGAGCAACAGAACGACGATGAAAACGCCTCGCAACCTACCGGTGAAAAACGTACAACCAATCAGACCAATGACGACTAACCAAATGTTGGCAAGTTGCAATGGAAGTGAAACTGATGTGTTGGAGAAACCCCAATGGCTAAATCCGCGATACCCCATCAATTGCGGAATCAAGTTCCAGTTCGCTAAACACCAGGCCTTTGTTTTTCGCATACTTTCCTGGCCGGTTATGTATTCAAGATCGGCAAGCTTGATCGTTTCCATATCGACGTCTTTTTGAACTTCGATCTGGTTCTGGTTGAAAACTTTTTCTTGCCAATGTCCAAAGTTCTCAAGTGACTCATCACAATACGCGGCGACGAACCCGCAGGAGCCTGCGGTGCCGAACGGAGTGAAATGGCCAGTCGTTTGACAATTTCGAATCCACCAAGGCATAGCGAACACGGTTGCCGCGGCAAGAAACGCGAAGAGGTGCTTTTGCTCAAACAAATTCAGCCGAGTTCGAATAGCAGGAACCCAAAACCCAATCAACGAAACGACCAAAACCAAATACCCGAGGCTCCAGATTCCTCGGGTCAGCATCAACGCCGCAAAGCTGACGCCTGCAATCGCCCACAGCAAAACGGATGCACGTTCGTATGCATTTACAACCAGCACGAACGTTGTCGCAAAAACGAGTATCGCCAGAGACTCTGTCGCCAATGTTCCTGCTGAATTCATCACCGAGTAGTCGAAAGCCAATGTTGTCCCGGACGTAAGTGCTGCAAAGTAACCCCAGCGCGACGCAGAAAACGTCAGCAGCAGCGCAAGGCCAAGGCCTACAAAAATGCATCCGAATATCCGGGCAACGTTGTAGCGATGACCGAAGGTGCGATAAATCAACGACAACGCATAGGGGTACATTGGCGAACGAAGCGTTGTCGGGCCTGTGCCTTTGACGGGACGCAGCCAACCGTAGTCCAGATCCACGCGATCACTCTCAGGGGGCGAAGACTGCAAGTACGAATCGCGCCAGGGCTCGACATCGAGGTCGACTGCAAAGCCTTTGCCGCGGTTGATATTGAAGGCAATGTTGTCGTAGAAAATTCCATCAACATTCCAGGGCGCAGGCGGATCCGCCTGCTCACCGCCGCGACTCGCTGTCCAAATCATTAAAACGCTAAACGTTGCCGCGAACGCGATCGCGAATACCTTCATCCGAAAGGATGGATCATCTCCTGACAACTGGTCGCTCGCCTTTCTCATTCCTGTTTCACAGCCATTTCACGCAGCAATTCGCCACACAGAATCATAGCGCGACCGTTATGATAGGCGCCGTGCCAGGTGGACGTTCGCGAAGTATTTGCATGCGTGCTTCCGTCCGCGTGTCGACTCGCCCACCAGCCACCACCGTTTTCAGCCGAAGCGATTTGATATTGCTCGACAAAAGCAAACGTTTTGTGAAACACGTCCATGTACTTTTCGTCACCGGTCAGTCTGTACATTTCCAGCATCGAAACCAAAGCTTCTGCCTGCGTCCACCATTCCTTTTTGGTGTCGTCCGAGGCTTCACCCAGAGGCCCGGAATAGTAAAATCCACCGTGCTCAGCATCGAATCCGAATTTGATACTGTGATCAACCGTCGCCACGGCCCAGTTCTGTAGCGGCTTGATCGACCAACCGATTTCTCTGGCCGCGTCGAACACCAGCCACGCACATTCGACGTCATGCCCATAGCTGGCTCGCAAGTTAAAGTCCTCCTTGACCATCTGCCAATCGTTGGTCCACCGATCGATGTTGCAAGGATGTTGCGGGTGGCGAACGGTCGACGTGTTGATCACGATCAGTTCCGCGATACGCTCCTTCAGCCGATCGCTCGGCGCGGCCCGAAACAGTTCGGTGAAGGCCTCAAGAATGTGCAAGTGTGAGTTGTAAGTTTTCGTCCCGACCTCTCCGACAAATTTGGGCTCGTTCGGATCCGTGATCTCCGTCCAGTCCGCGTAAAAGAATTCACGATAGCCGCCATTCTGTTTGTCGTAGGCTTTCTGCTCGAATTTCTCAAACAGATTCAACGCCGCAGCCAGCGCCTCGCCGTCGCCGGTCGCGTTGTAGTAGGCAGCAAGTCCGTACATCGCAAACGCATTCAAATAGATGTGCTTTCGCGTATCAAACTCTCCACCGTCCATCGTGACGCGACTGAAATAGCCGCCGTTTTCTTTGTCCAGAAAATGCGTTTGCAAAAAGTCAAAGCCAGACTTCGCGGCGGCCAACGCTTTCTCTTTTTCGATGTCGTTTTTGACAAGTTGACAGAAGAACCACATCTGCCGTGTCTGCAGCGTCAGAAACTTGTACTCCGATTCGCAAAACTTTCCTTCTGCGTCAATCGTCTCCAAATAGCCGCCGTTTTTTTCGTCAACGCAATGCGGCAGATAAAAGTCAACGATCGACTTTCGAAGATGAGCATCGCATTGATCCGCGAGGGCAGTCAGGTCGCCATTGGCGGTATCCTGAGCTCTGCCCGATGTCGTCAGAACGGCAATCAATAGAAAAATTGCGAGTGAGGATCGCGGAATCGCAACGTGATACATGGTGGCCTTTCGGGTTGGTGGAAACAGATTTTAACCGAAGGCGTACGAGCGGTCGAACTTTAAAACGCGACGGCGTCGATACGCTAGAATCGCGGCAATGAAACTCATTCCAACGCAACCAGATCGTACGATTTTGCTGCTGGCGATTTTGTACTCCATGGCAATCTTTGTCCCCAGTGCATGGATCGAAATGTTCGGGTGGGGCGGTGCCGCGACGGCCAACGCGTTCCTGGCAGTGTTCGCATCGCTTATCATCCTTACCGCGACCATCGCCGGGACCAAGCGACAGATTCTGACTGGCGTTTCGCCTTTGCTGGCGATCGCAATTGCGTGGTGGGTATCGGATTCCTACGACCTCACGGGGCTGACCGACCGCAGGGTCTACCGAGCCAGCGGAGAGATGAGGGAGCTCTACCACGGCGAGTTCGTGGACGCGGCGATAGCGCTTTCTGCTTCGGCCGCCGCCATGTTTGTGATTTCGTTCGCGCTTTCTTTTGTGTTTGATCGGTTAATTGGAAAAGTCGCCTCTCGATCGCAGCCCTTGGCCGAAATTGAAGATGGAACCGAAGCTGAATCTGAAACGAAATCCGAAATCGGCAAGAAGCCCAAAGGTCAGTTCAGAGCCATGGCGATTCTGGCGGCGTGCTTGTTTGTTGTGCAGATTTCGATCAACGGCGTCGGCTCACGTTTTGCCAGCCAGCTACTGGGCGGCAAAGTCGAACTGTTTGCGGCAGCGATCTTTTCGATAGCCGCTTTCGCGGTTGCCTGTCGTTTCTCGACGTTGAAAAGCGCGGGCGTGATGCTCGCATTTACGATCGCGATTGTATTCGCGGGCATCCAGTGGGTGGCTGTTGAGTTGAAAGCCGAAGTCGATCCGACCATGGCGGCGACTCTTTGGGTTGGCGTTTTTGCCACCTTCATGACGGTCTGGATTCTTGTCGGTCACACGAAAGAAAAAGCTGACTGGCGTCCTGGATGGTTGGTTCTGATTGCGATGGGCCTGTTGGGAACTTCAATTTGGGTTCACAGCAACTATGACACTGGCTCGTTGTTGTTCAGTCTCGATCGGTTCGATTTCGGGATCGCCAAAAAGGTGAAAAATCTGGACTCGCATCCATCGGTTCGCGTCAGAATGCAGTCTCAGTATGCACGCCGGTCAAGTTGCGAAGTCGTTTTTGAGAACGGAGCTGACGTCGATGATTTTTTCACGACCAACCCGCTTCCTGACATTCCGATGATCCTTACGATCTCCGGCATGCCGGATTCGGTGGACTTGTCGGAGCTCGAACCGTTAACGCTGATGGCAATCAAAATCAAAGACAGCCAAATCTCTACCAGTCAGCTCGCGAGCCTGACCATTGCCCAAAAGAACACGGGGCTACAGTACATCTATTTCGAAAACTGCCATTTCGTACCGGAGCAACACACGTGGCCGGCTTCGATCGTCCCTCGCTACTATTTGAGTTCCGTTCCCAACGGAGAATGCGTCAACTTTTTCGACGCGATCAAAGACTTGGCGGCAGTAGAGATCCTGATGAGCGAATTCGGCAACGGCAGCGAGGATGCGAAGGCGATTGCGAACGCGATTAACGCCCGCCCGGGAAAAATTTCGCTGGCCTGCTGGCAAGCCAACCTCGCTCTCGTCAGAGAACTGGGCGGATCCAGCGAACTGTCGAAAGTTCAACTTGGCTCAATTGATTTCGACTCGGCCGATCTCCCCATGAGTCCCGACTCCAAAAAAGTGGCGGCACCGAAGTTAAACCTTCTGTTCAACAGTAATGTCAACGCGGGCGTGATGCTGGCTAGTGAAGAACTGTTCTGGGATTTATATGTGGGCGGCAAAGCGGCCATGCAAGTATCGTGGGTCAACGACAAACAGGTTACTCCGCGTGTTCCTGTCGACCTCGATGACGACAGCCTCCGCGATCGCCACTTCGTTTATGACGACAGCCGTCGAGGCGATCCGATCACGAAACTTTTCCTGCCCCTGTTTGACGCGGAGATATTGGAAAACATTTCGGTGCACCGAAAACTTCAAACGCTTTCATTGGACAACTCCTGGTCGAAAGTCAACTACAATTTTGAGCGACCCGATGGGCGAATCGACTTTTCACAGCTGAACCAGCTAACGGATCTTCGCGAACTCTACCTTCCTCCGTGGATTGCCAGCTGGGACATGGCGGGGCTAAGTCAGCTCAAGCAACTTGAGACGCTGCAAATTAATTCGAGCACCGTTGGCTTCAACGCTGCGAATTTCCCGAAATTGAAGCATATCATCATTCCCCTACTGGAACCGCCGAAAGACCAGTTGCTCGTGGATCTGGCGGCTCACGAAGGTCTTGAAAAGATTACGTTGATTTCAGCGATACAGCTTGGTGGCCCGAGCGTGGAACAACTGGACGAAACGGTTAGACTCGCCGTTCCCGGCGTTGAAATTGAGTCCGTCGCGGCGATCGACAGGCAGATCCCAGAAGACTTTTTGCAGCACGTTGAACGAGTGCGCCAGCAATGCAATGACAAGTATCTCAAGTGAACTTTCTGCGGCCAAAATGTCGCACTGCATTCCAGCGACGCTTCTCGGGCACTTTTTCGCTAAAAAACGGTGCGTTCGCGGGCCCATTTTTCTTGAGTGCGACAATCCGGCTACAGCGTGAGGCATCATTGAGTTATTCTGTGCGACTGTTAACCGGTTAAACCACCAGAAAGATGTTTTGTTTTGACTCAGCCGCTGACCCATTTCGACGACCAAGGCTCCAGCCGAATGGTCGACGTCAGCCACAAAGATGACTCGCGAAGAGTCGCTGTGGCGCGGGGATCAGTGCGGATGAAAAACGAGACGGCGGCTCTGATTCAGAATCGCGAACTTTCCAAAGGCGATGTCATCGGCGTGGCTCGGGTAGCCGGGATCATGGCCGTGAAACAGACTCCGAATCTGATTCCGATGTGTCACAGCATCCACGTCGATTCGGTGGACATCGAATTTGAGTTCACGAGTGAAAATGAACTGACGATCACGGCGACCGTTGGAGCGACCGATCGGACGGGCGTCGAAATGGAGGCGCTGACATGCGTTTCGGTCTCGGCACTGACGGTTTACGATATGTGCAAAAGTGCCGACAAGAATATGACGATCCGGGAGATCGGGTTGGTCAGCAAAACCGGTGGCAAGTCAGGCGACTTTGTCCGCAGTTGAAGGAATCAGCGTGTCGAACGTAATCGGACAATCAGTTTCAAACGAACCCGAAGTCGGTGTGGCCCTTTCTGGTAACGGCCGCGCGGGCACCGAAAGTTCGCTTTTCAATGTTTACGGCGTGATCGCGAACGAGCTTTCGCATGTAGAAGCCACGATTTCGAGCGAGCTGCAGAACTCGTCCGCGGAAGTTGAATTGTTGCTTAGCCACAGCCGAAGCCTTGGTGGCAAGCGTTTGCGTCCGGCGCTGTTGCTGCTGACCGGAAAAGCAGTCGGGACGGTCTCCGAAAGTCACATTTTCGCGGCGGCGGCTCTGGAAATGATTCATCTGGCGACACTGATCCATGATGACGTGCTTGACGACGCCAAGACCCGACGGCACCAGGAAACCGCTCACGCAAAATTTGGGACTCGGCCAGGCGTTTTGCTGGGTGACTATCTGTTCACGCATTCGTTCTCGGTTGGCAGCAAAGCGAACTCTATCGAAGCAATCAAAATGTTGGCTCAGGCCAGCAATCTGGTTTGCGAAGGCGAGATCAAGCAGAACGCCTGGCAGTCAGATTTTTCGATCGACGAGCCAGCTTATTTGCAGATGGTTTCTGAAAAAACCGGCGAGCTGTGCGCGGCCGGGTGCGGCATCGGAGCGGTTCTTTCCGGGGCTGACATTGGAACGATTGAGAGTTTCAAGTCTTTCGGTCGTGACCTTGGCGTCGCGTTTCAGATCATCGATGACGTTCTGGACCTGGTGGGCGATGCGGAAACCGTCGGCAAAACTTTGGGGACTGATTTGCAGAACCGAAAGGTCACGCTGCCGGTGATTCACGCTCTCGCCACACGCGAAGGCAAGGGTCGCGATTCGCTGTTGACGATGCTGAATGCGGAAACGGTTTCGGTGGCGGAGGTCGTTTCGGCTCTAAAGGAAACGGGCTCGATCGATTACGCTCGCGGCGTCGCCAAGTCGATCGCAGAGCGTGCGGTTGGTTTCGCTGCGGCGTTGCCTGAAAGTGATGCGTCCAAGTCGCTGGGCGCGATCGGCCAGATGATGCTCAAACGGACTTTTTAGTGTCCCGCAGCTGCTGTAAGTCGGCGTTTGCTCACCAAGGCACTTGGAGCCGATTCGTCGGTCTGGGACAGACCGCCCTACTGCTTCGGACCATGCGTTCAATCTGGGTCAGAGCAACTTACTGGGGACATACGGTCGATCTGGGACAGATCGAGCTACTTTAAACAAGTTTAATCAACGCGAACTTCTTCTTGCCGCGGCGCAACACGATAATGGATTCGCTGGCTTTATCCGCCGAAGTCAACTTCGTTTCGATGTCGTCCCGGCGGACGTTATTGACATATACACCGCCTTCTTTGATCGCGCGGCGAGCCTCGCCCTTGCTTTTGCAAAGTCCCGCCAAAACCAGTGCATCAATCAGCCCCAACCCCTCTGCTTCAAGCGTTGCAGCCGAAAACTCGGCGCTCGGAACGTCGCTAAAGATCTCGTTCAGGTCCGTGTCCGACAGGTCGCTAATCTCCGCACCGAACAGAACTTCCGAAGCCAAACGAGCTCGTCTAAGCCCGTCTTCGCCATGAATCAGCGTCGTAACTTCTTCCGCCAGACGAATTTGGCTCTCGCGCTTCGCAGCATCAGCCTCTCGCGATTCTGCCAACGCCGTGATCTCTTCTTCCGACAACTCCGTGAGAAATTTGAGGCACTTGTCCACGTCCGCGTCGTCAACGTTGCGCCAGTACTGAAAGAACTGGTACGGTGACGTTCGTTCGGCCGACAGCCAGATTGCTCCTGATTCCGTCTTGCCCATTTTGGCTCCGTCAGACTTCGTGAGCAGCGGACAAGTCACGCCGTAAAACTGTTTTGAAAGCATGCGACGGCCAAGATCGATGCCCGCAGTTACGTTCCCCCACTGATCGCTACCACCGATTTGCAACTCGCAATTGTGGTCCTGATTGAGGCGAACAAAGTCATAGGCCTGGAGCAACATGTAGCTGAACTCGGTGTAGCTGAGCCCTGCATCGCTCGTCAGTCGACTCTTGACGCTATCTTTCCCGAGCATCACGTTGACCGGGAAATTCTTGCCAACGTCTCGCAAGAAGTCCGTGTACGAAAACCCTTTCATCCAATCGTTATTGTTGACCAGCACGGCCGCGCAATCTCCGGAATCGAAATCCAGCAAGTGCCGCATCTGAACTTCGATCCCCGCGATGTTTGCCGCGAGCTGATCAACGTCCAACAGGTTCCGTTCAGCACTCTTGCCGCTCGGGTCTCCAATCATTCCAGTCGCGCCACCGACCAGGGCGATCGGACGATGCCCCGCTTTCTGGAATCGACGCAACATCATCAGCGGCAACAGGCTGCCAACGTGCAGACTTTCCGCCGTTGGATCGAACCCGGCGTAGAGCGTCCTTGGGGCCTCGTTGAGCCATTTTGGGAGTGCATCGTCGGCGGTGGTTTGGTGGATCAGTCCACGCCACTGAAGTTCAGCGAAAATGTCGGTCATCGATTTGTCGAGTTGAAAATTGCGGGCTTTGAGCGAAGCAATATAACTCGATGAGCAATACTCGCCCATGCGGGTTCAGGATTGAACCAAAAATCGAGCGGACACTATTTCGGCAAATGGTCGATCTTCAGGATGAGATCTTCTTCAGCAGTAGCTTCTGTAACTTCGACTCGAAGATCCGTCTTGCGATGATCAAGGTACTTGCTTGCAGCCTCAAGCCCATGATCGTGTTTGACTTTGCCGTGAAGATTCTGCACGGACTGCATGATGACGACGGTATGCCACCCTGCCACAGCGCCTTCCCGGTCGCCGGTCCTGAGCGAAAAAGTGCCGTCTTTATTGATCGTCGATCTGGCTGTCACGATCGGTTCCGACTCGGATCGAAACTCGATCATACCAAAGCGGGCCGTCGAGTCGTCCTTGTTGAATTTTACAACCCCGCGAACCGCGTGATACGGTCGTCCACCATCACCACAGCCGCCAATCACGACTGTGCAGATCACGAGGATCGCAAAACCAATTGCAAAACGAATTGGCCAGTTGTTAACTCTACTCAACTTCACCGACGACTTCCCCGTCTCCACGATGACAAAGGTTGGCAAGAACGATCGAATCCAGATCATTGCTAACCGCACCCGTGCTGCCGTCGGCACGCACAAAGTTGCACGTCCCAGGGTGATCGCTTCCGAAACCAAGCAACGTGCCGCCCGGTGGATCGTCGCGAGTCAAAATCGGAACACCAGGCCCACCAAGCCGCGAATGGCCGTCAAGCTCATTCCCGTTGAACAGCGGCCCGTTGTAAGGCGTCTTGTTCAATTGGCCCTTCGGAATGTGCATTTCGCCCGCAAGGAACGTGTTGCTACTTCCGTCAATCACGTGAACGTAACCGACTTTGTCTGCCCAACGACCCGTGATGGTGGTGTCCTCATTGAGCAAAGGCTTGCCAGTGACAATCACTCCGGTGCCTTTTCCTGGATTGTAAAAATCAGACGCGGCTCCACTGGAACCCGGCGAAGGATCACCATGGTTTCCGGCATAGTCTCCAACAGCACCGCCAGAAACGGTGTCGATCGAAGTACCACATCCGCAACCTCCGATTCCACCACTGATCACGAGTGAGTCAGGAGCATTGGCGTCGTCAATGGAGTGACGTGAAGGGCAAAGGAAAGTACCAATTGGCGTTGAAACAGCGACTTCCGGTTGAGCAGAATACTTTGACGTAAGATCCCATTGCGAGTAGAGATTACCTTGCTCAACGAATGGCAAAATTCTGACGTACCACGAATCCGGACCGTTTCTTGAGAACAGCGGCAACACCTGATTGGAGTTCGCGGTCCTGGCAGGCGGAAAACAATCGTGAGCGTCGTGGAACAAAATCGTCGCCAAACCAATTTGACGAAGATTGTTCATGCATTCCGTTCGGCGAGCCGCTTCACGAACGCTTTGAACGGCGGGCAAAAGCATCCCGATCAGAATTCCGATGATCGCAATCACCACCAGCAGCTCAACAAGCGTGAAACCACGCAGTCTCTGTTGTTTCATTTCCATCACTTTGGCTCTAAATTCAAGCGGGGACAAAGTTTCGCTATCCATTATTACACACTCTATCGTCAACGTAACGATCTTTTGTTTTTGGGTTCGGCAAATTCGGGCAAAACCGGCAACCGACGTGAATCTCCCGCCAAAAGGCACGCGAATCGTGCGAAATCGAACCTCCAGCGGATCGAAATCAGCTTCCGCGGCATATTTGCGCAGCTCGGCAAATTGACGGTTTGACACCTTATCCGCTTCATCTTTATCGATACACCGGCGTCGAGAAGAAGCCGTAAGTATTGCCTGTCATAGCACGCGTCCGCACCGAGCCGGCGACGCGATCCGTACAGTACGCCCTCACATTTCTTGCCACCGATTCAAGAAGTACAGTTCGAATTCATCCGCGCAATTTTGGAGGATACAGCTGATGTTTTCCCTAATTGGCCGTCGAAACGCAGCATAGCCATCTCAACCGGGACACTTTCGAGAATTCCACAGTCAATTCTGTGAATCTGTTCGCACCCAAGGTGCTATTAACACACGACATTCGGGCTCAGCGGTGTCTAAGAATGAACATCGCCGAATCGCTACGCATAAATCTTGATTAAAGGCGTGATTGTCTGTGACTGTGAATCTCAGATGATCAACTGACTTTTTTCATTTTTTGACGATTTTACATGAAAAATAACATGAAGAATCGGTAAAGGCCGCACGTCCCGCATATATTGGGGGCACTTCCACTATTGGCTCAGTCAATTTATTCAACCTCGTCTTTTACAAGGAACTACATCATGAAGGGAAGAATTCAGAAGCTAATTTGCTTTTGTGCTGCCTTGACTGCATTCGCTCTAGCCCCGTCTTTGAGCAATGCGGACACGCTACTCATCGTTGACTTGACCGTCGACAATGAAGTCACCGTCACTGCGACTGCTGGTCTTTCGGATATCGACGCTTCAGACACAGACGTGACTGGAATCTATTTCGACAACTTTTACGGCGTTGCCGGTGATGCGCTCACGGCCACACTTGTTTCTGGTGATCTCGTAAGTGCTGGCACGACTTCCGATGGCTCTCCTGAGCTATTCCGCGGTGGCGGAGGAACCGACACTGGATTGAACTTCTGGTCTTGGACGAATGACGCAACCAGCACATTCACTACTGGTTCAGTTGCTTTCACCGGTACGGCAACCTGGACTCTGGACAGCGTCGACTATGACGACATGGTAAATGGGTCCTCTTCTGGAGATCTTTATTATCCAGCCGACACATCTGACGACATCGCCGGGCTGACTCCACTTGGAACATACACTGTGATCACTGCAGTGCCTGAGCCTGGAGCACTTTCTGTCCTGGGACTTGTCCTTGGTGCAGGATTCCTTCGCCGTCGTCGCTAGAGCTCAGCTTTTCGAATTAAGCTCAGCTTTGCGCTAGATACTTGAAGGCCGGATTTTTCGAAGTCCGGCTTTTTCTATGCGCTTTGCGTTGGCAAAGATGCATGAACAATGCATCGAAAGCAGGCCACATGGCCGTGAACCTATCGACTGGTCGCGGGCTCAGTGATCGGGCTGGCAAATTTATAGCCGCGAAACGGAACGCGGCGACTCTCGGACGAAGAATAAACAGTCACGAACCCATCTTGGACCGTTAAACCCGTTTCATCGGAATCGTAGTTGAATCCAATGATGGAATACGATTCAAATCGGCCGTCCTTGTTAGCCAACGCTTCTTCAAAAAACACCTCGCCAGCCGTGATCCATATAAGCCTGCCTGGCCCGGCGTAGATTCCAACGTGGGGGCGACGGGAGACGATTTTCGAGAAATCGCCGTCCTGCAGATGCTCGGTATAACCAAGCAGAAACCGAAGACTGCGGCCCGATTCGTCGAAGCCGAGACAATGATTGACTCCGTAGCCGTCTCCAATCCACGCATACTGCCAGCCGACTTGAAACGCGGACAAGTCAGCAGCCAGGGAATGCTGGTCCGGCTCGAAAACACGGCTCCAATGATGATCGACGTCGAAGTCAGCCCATCGTCCGTACCATTTGCCCTCGAACGGCCCGAAAACCTCCGTGGCTGTCGGACATTCGGACGTTCCACGAATGGCGGACTCGAAATCTACGCTGGAAAAATCGAAAAGGTCCGGAGATTCTCCACGGTGATGCTGCCGGTATTGATCCGCGAAACGAAGTGCAAGTCTTTCAAGGACCGCGGCGCGACTTTCCGAATCGGTCTGTTGCAGAAACGAATCGCGAAGCTTCAATGATTTCGCAATCGATTCAGAGACCAACTTTTCGAGTGGACGTCCACTGGCTGAAAGCTCTCGGATTCCCCGAACATCAAGGTTCAGCACACCATCACGCGAAGAATCGACGATACCGAAGTCGCCTGGCTTAAAACTGTCGCCGTCATGAAACGTCTCGACGGAAACCTGGTCGTCGACAAGACGCACCAACGTCACAAAGCCCCTGCCGCGAACCGTTGCCAGATCGCCAGAAATTTCCAGGCAGGTTCGTTCGTCGATTCCGACGCCCGTTCTACCGTTGGACTCTCGAACCGCGTTCATTAGACGATTGAGCCGCGAACGGTTCAGGAAATGCTGATCAACGATTCCCTTTGGAAGGAGATCGAAGCCCGTGCTCATCTTCGGCACCGTTCCGCCGCTCGCGATCATCGCTTTGGACATGATTGCCGCACCCGCCGATGAGCCACCGATCGCACCGCCGCGAAGGAGCAGCCGTTTCATCGCCGCCTCGGTTTCAGTTCCGACGTAAGTATCACCAAGTCGCTGCTGAACCCCGCCGCTGATAAACACTGCGGTCGCTTTCTCGATCGGCGACACAAATTCGAGAGAGTCCGCGGTCTGGCGATCGTGAGTGTGCAAGAGCTCGACATTTTCGATGCCTCGCTTCCGCCACCTGGATTTCAGCTCGGCTTCCGTCGGTAGATTGTCATCGGAAGTGGCCGTTGGGATCACGACCAACCGAGCCTCCGCTCCGCCGGCCGATTCGACGAATGACGAGATCGTGCCATCGACGCCTCCACCACCGTGCAAGAAGAGCTTTCCCTGGTGGCCCAACTGGCCGACCGAGATATTGGTCGACACGAGCAGCACAAGAGCAACGATCGCAGGAACGGCAATGGGAAAACTGAATATCTGATTCTTCATCGCCGCAATCCGCTTACTTGCCATACCCACAACCACGCGAGGTGTGTCGTGACCAGGATGAACACACTGAACCAAAAAGTAAACTTTGATTTCCACGATAGTGGCAAACGCTTCCTGAATACCCCGTGAAAAACGAAGATCGCGGCCAACCCCGGCAGGACGGGAATCAGCAAGCAACCGATCGCGAACAGCATTCCCAAAATCATCTGCGACTCAGCACTAACAACATCCGGGTCGACTTCCTCCTCATCGCGTTCCGCCAATCCAATCGCTCGAGGTGACTCGTACGGATTGTCGCTTTGTCGGCCAAGTCGATCCGAATCCACCCTCGGCAATGCCAGAATCTCGACAGCGTCGGCGGTTGCGGGAAACGGCGCCTGGACTTCCGCCCGAGCCAGCCCACATGACCAACAGACATCAAAGCCGCCTTCGACTTCCTCCAAACACTTGCCGCAGAACCAGGGATCTTTCGTTGGTGCCGTAAACGAGTCCCGGGTCGCCTGAATGATCGCTGCAGCGTCATCGGCATCTTCCTGACGCACCAGAATTTTCACGCCACTAATTACAGGTCCCGCGGCGAAGCCAAACGTCGTATTGAGCGCGGCTCCATCCAGAGTCGCGAAAACGCCCTGCTCCTCCAACGCATTCCTAAGCACGTCAGCCTCAACGACCGTCGCACACACGGCCACCGAAACGGGTTTGGCTGGATCTTCCATATCACGCACTCTCAAAACTTTCTGGATAACAACCAAACAAACTTCCCACCAAACGCAGCTCGCATGGCCATATCGGCCAATTCGAAGGGAGGATATGCGCCGGGATTATCTTTGTGATAAGGATGCACTTATTTTATGATTAACATTCCCCGCCTCAGCACCGTTCGGTGTCTTTAAGTAATAGCAAGGAAGAAGAATCGATGCCTGACTCCTTTCGAAGCACGATCGTCAATGCTCAAAAAGGTGAAAGTTCAGCAGTCGAGTTAATTGTAGCTGAGTTTTCGGATTTGATTCAGCGAGAGTGTTCAAGATACGGGCTGAGGCAACATCCGGAACTGAGCCACGCTGACCTGTATCAGGAAACGTTGGTTCACGTGTTGAGACAGATCAATCATTTCAGCCAGGCCGAAGCCTCTGAACCTCGTGCTGCGTTTGAGCAATGGGTTCGTGTTACCACGAGGAACCGGTTGAGCAATCTTGAGCGGCATCGGAACGCGAGGAAACGCTTTCCGGCAAACGGATTTCGAAAGAATGACGGCGCAGGTACGCCACCTAACGAATTTCGGGGCACGTCGAAAACGGCCAGTTCGATTTTCGAGAACGATGAAAAACACGTACGGCTAAAGAGAGCCATGAACTCCCGAATTGACAAGCGGGGAAAAGAGGTACTACTCCTTCGCGTCGTCGAAGGACTCACATTGAAGCAGATCGCGATCTGCATGTCGTTGAGTTACGACCAGGTCCGGTATTCCTACGACCAATCGCTTGCCGAGCTCCAAAAACATTTGGACAGGTGAGTCCCACCATGGAGAAAACTGAATGTCCTTTACTATCTCGATTCCTGTCAAAGACAAACCTCGCGGCGTTGTTATCGCGGACCACGGCTATCCCGACGCGTTTGAATTTAGTGACAATATTGCTTCGATCGTTGAGTTCGCGTTATCGATAGCCGGTGATACATCGGTTGCGTTTTGGCTGCCTGCGAATGCTTACGCAACGATTACGGTGTTCAAACATTTTAATGAGCACAGGTCGCCGCAGTTCTTTTTCAACTATGAAGTTTTTCACTGCAACACTTTGTATAGCGATCAGGACCGCCTGGACCTCGTGATTTCGGATGAAGCCAAAGACAACCACCTGAACAGAAAGAGTGTTTGGTTCATCGAGTGCCCGACCAAGTCCGGAAATTTCGTCCAAATCTCGTGCGATAGCGGTGAATATGCTTTTTGCGATGAAGGAACTGCAGTTTGCAAACCCATCCACAAGGTTGACCCCAATGGCGATTGATTGGAAACTTGCTGAGCAGTTTGTTCAAGACAACGAACTTTGGCAGGCGTCATGAGTGCTGACGAACCTAACGAGAACGAGGACTTGTCCGAGGAATCATTCGCGCAAATCGAAGAGATTTGTGACGCGTTTCTGGTTCAACTCAAGACTGGTGAAGCGGAGGGATATCAGAATCTCGTCGACTCACATCCTGAACTCGCACCGCAACTGGAAAGTCGCCTTAAAATCATTGAGGCGGTTTTTCGAATTGCGACTTCCGACTCCAAGAACGGATCCGACCCCAAGAACGGATCCGAATCTGCGAATGGATCTGGCTCACAAGCTACGTCGGGCGACGCAGAGGACGGTCGACTTGCTGACGATTCAGAGCAAAGCACGTTTCTGAATCCGCACGAACGAATCGTCTATCGCCAGAAAGCGAAACGAATCGGCTGCCCGCACTGCGGCAACGTCGTGCAATTGGTAGAGGGTGCCAAGGCGGAGGTCACTTGCAACAGTTGCGGCAGCAACGTGACGGTCGACAACGAGGCCACGGCTACCGATTTGCAGAACATTCCGGCCTTGATCGGACGGTTCCAAGTCATAAGGCTGCTTGGAGAAGGATCTTTCGGAGCGGTATTTCTCGCGCACGACCCTCAACTTCGGCGTGAAGTCGCGATCAAAGCGCCGCGAGTGGGCTATTTTCAGACCGCTGGCGAAGAACAGCGATTCCTTCGCGAGGCCCAGAGCGCGGCCAAACTTCACCACCCGAACATTGTCCCGGTCTACGAAGTTTCCCAAGACGCCAAGAATCCGTTCATCGTCAGCAAGTTCATCGACGGCATTACACTTGGCGACCTCGCGAGCAACGGGCTGCTGACGTTCAAAGAAATCGCGAATCTCATGATTCAGATCTGTGACGCGGTGAACTACGCGCACGAAAATGGCGTCATCCACAGAGATCTCAAACCTGGCAACTTGCTTGTTGACCACCAGAAACAGGCGTTTGTTGCTGATTTTGGGTTGGCCCGGCGCGACGACGCAGAAATTACCATGACCGTTGACGGGATGATCCTTGGAACGCCCGCTTATATGCCTCCCGAACAGGCGGCCGGTATGCACGATAAAGTCGACGCCAGAAGCGATATCTATGCGTTAGGTGTAGTGCTGTACAAGCTGATCACGAGAGAGCTTCCGTTTTCCGGAACGCGGCGGATGCTGTTGCATCAGGTTATCCACGAAGAACCTCGCGGCCCGCGAAAACTCAACGACAACATTCCTCGCGATCTCGAAACGATCACGCTCAAAGCGATCTCCAAGTCGCCAGAGGCCAGATTCCAGTCTGCCAAAGAGCTGTCGGATGAGCTGCGAAGATGGTCTTCGGACCAGCCCATCCGTTCACGTCCCGTCAGTGCTGCCGCAAAGCTGTGGAAATGGTGCCGAAGGAACCCTGTGGTGGCGACGCTTTGTGTTTCCGTCGCGGGACTTTTGATGACTGGTTTCCTATACGCCCAGTATAAAGCGATCCGCGAAGCGTCGCTGCGATCAATTGCCGATGCGAACGCGGGCGAAGCAATCGAACAAAAAAAGCAAAGTGAAGCGCGGCTGCACCAGATCTATCAGCAGAAAGCTCACCAGGCGTTTGACGAAAACCGATTGATCGAGGCAGGACACTGGTACTCAAAATCGCTGGAAATCGTGGATCGTGAAAGCGATCGTGAGCGAGTCCGAATGCTTTTTGACCGGATTCCGGCGTTACAGGGTGCCTTTCCGGCCGACTCAAAAGTGAGCGCGATCGTGTTCGAGAAAGATGACAGGTTGCTGGCCATTGGGACGGTCGAGGGAGAAGTCCAAGTCGTCAACCTCGCGACTCGAGAAGTCGTCTTCAGGCAAAAAATGGACGAACCCTATCCGGTTTTCGACATAAAATTCCTGCTGTCAGGCAGCTCGATTGCTTTTCGCACCTCCCGCAGCACCGTGCAAATCTGGGACGTGGAGAACAATCGGCTGGTCAAAGAAATCACTCATCAGGACCCGGCTCCGGTGCTAGTCACTGACTCAGAAGGTAAATTTCTGTTTACCGGTGGAGACGGCGTGGCGCAAATCTGGAATGTTCAGGACGCAAGCCTCGTTCGCGAATTTGACCAGTGGGAGGCAATCAAAGACGCCATTTTCATCGACGATGCGAAAACCCTGATTGTTCAAACTCAGGGAGATTTCTTCGAACCGACGACGAACCGCAGCGTCTGCGAACTTAGCTCAACGAATATCGAATCGGGCGCTGTCGCATGGTCCCAAGAGCTTCCCTTCCCAGCCAAACTGAGCCTCACGGCCTCCGGAAAACGGATTGTGTCGGTCAGCCAGGCAAAAAGGGTTAGTATCCGGGACACGGTTTCGGGCGAGCAAATTGGCAAAACGATTGAGCCTCCAGTTGCTTCCGTGACTCAATGCATCCAAGCCGACGACGCTCAGGTTACTCTCATCGTCGACAGCGATACGGTTCAGACGTGGGATTATTTGAAAGCAGAACAGGTCGGCGTGCCGCGGAAGTTCGATTTTGACTCAAAAAAGGTTGCCCACAGCCGTAACGGGAAAGTGCTCGCGGTTGCAGAGAACGACGGATCCATTCGGTTTCTTGATCGCATCGACCTGACCGAGGTCGTATCCCGCGTCCCCAACCACGACGTCTCGCCTCGGATGGTTTTCGACATAGCCGGAAATCGCATCGCGATTGAAGGCAACGGCGTCGTGCAAATCTGGAATCTGGCGGCAGGCGTTCCTGAATATATTGAAATTCCCCACGAAGAGCGGGTCTCCGAGATTCGATTCTCACCCGACGGAAAACGCTTTTACACCGCCGGAGACAACGGCCTTGCGATGATCTGGGACTGCCGAACCGGTGAGCGCATTGGGGCAGAAATGAAGCAAGAGGACTCGATCAGACGCTGCGCAATCAGCTCTGACGGACAACTTTTCGCGACGGCAAGCCTCGACAACCAAGCCATGGTTTGGGATGCGGAGTCAGGTATTCCATTTGGTAAATCTCTGCCGCACCCGGCCGCCGTCACATGCCTTGCCTTCAGCCCTGACAATAAACGGCTTATCACAGGTTGCGGAGACGGCACGATCTACTGCTGGAAAATCTCGGCAAACCTACAGCAAGTCCCCAAGCCAGTTTTCACGATATCGCACGAAAGCAATGTTGGAACCGTCAGGTTCGATCCCTCTGGCAAGTTCATCGCCAGTTCCAGCCATGACGGATTGGAAGCTGGATCGAACCCTGCGAGGCCCAGTCCAGACGGATCAATCCGATGCTGGGATGCCGAATCCGGCGTCGCGAAGTATGGCCCCTTCAAACAGCCCGGAATCGTACTCGACTACTCGTTTAGCCCGAACGGAGAACGGCTTGTCTCCAGCCACCAGAATGGGAGCGTTTGCGTGTGGAATGTTCAAACGGGGGAGAAACTCCAGTTGCTCGACATTAACTCGGATGCCGCTCACGTAGAATTCCCCACAGAATCAAAAATCGTCACCAGTGACTTTTCAGGCCGGACAATCCTGTGGGAAAAACGCTCCGACTCGTTCGTTAAAACGAACCAACTCGTTCATCCGATAGCGACCGATCACAACTACTTCGATATCGATACAACACTACAACGAGTCGCAGTCTGCGCCGGGAAGGAAAGTGGAAAGCGCGGGTTTCTATTGCTCTGGCAGCTAGACGAAGACCGACTGCTCGCTCCGGCGATGGTTCACCCAGACAACGTCCTGTTCGCATATTTCAGTCCGACCGGCCAACAAATAGGTTCCGTTTCTCAGGACGGCGTTGCCCGAATCTGGAATCTCTCCGCGACGCACACGTTGTCGGAATCGGCGAATGTTTTTGAAGTACTCCACCGGCTCACGCAGCGTGACCCTCGAATACCCCAAAACGACTTCGTCTCCGCGACCAACAGGATCCTCGCTGACGAGAACCACCTGTTCGAAGTCGGCAATCTTGCGAACCGCATCTGGAAGAAAAGGTTTACAACGGCAGGTCCATCAAGTGCCATTGAAGAAAATTGAATTGGAACTTCAACCCGTTTCAAATTCGATACCAGCGACGACCAGCCTTCGCATCGACGCAATTCAAGTCTGTAAAAATATCCAGAGGGCGCCGACTCTGACGGATACTGGCTCAGTAAAAGGCTTTGAAAAACCGGACCGGAGCCTTATTTCGTTTTTTATTCAGAAACATCGACGGTGAACCTTGACGTCGATCCGAAGTCTTCTATATTCACGCCCCTGCAATGAGCGATGGCGAGAGTCACCGCGACATGGCGGTCTTCAAAAAGTGCTCAGATCGAGTCAAGTTTGCCTTCGGGCGAGTCGATCAATTGCTCTTGTCGAGGCAGTTTAGAAAACTTCACAGTTTACTAAATTTTGCCGTTGACAGTTGAAGACCCAGCCATAGAATTGCGGTCCACTTGATGGGAAACCATCAAGGGCGACTTTCTTCTGAGAGTCGTTTGTGTTGCCTTCTGGTAACACTTTGTTCTTTGACAATTTGGTAGAGACCTCTTGTAAATTCCAGAGCGAAAGCTCTGAGTTATTAATAAGCACAAGATCATGTGAACCAAGCTTGGTAGCAATTTATTCCAGCTACCAGGCCCGGTCAAACAGAGCACCGATGAGGTGCGTCAGCAGGAACTTCGGTTTCTGAACTGACTCAATTTGGCTAGAGCAACTTTGGCTTGCCACTGTTGTTCGAACTAACATTGTTAGTCGTCTACAAACCTTCTTCGGAAGTGTTTTGTAGCAAGCATATAATTGAAGGGTTTGATCCTGGCTCAGAATGAACGTTAGCGGCGTGGATTAGGCATGCAAGTCGAGCGAGAAGCTTTTAAAAGATACTTCGGTTGATTTTAAAAGTGGACAGCGGCGAAAGGGAGAGTAACGAGTAGATTACGTACCCGAGGGTCCGGGATAGCTGCGGGAAACTGCAGGTAATACCGGATAATGTTTCCGAACCAAAGATTTATTGCCCTCGGAGCGGTCTGCTTACTATTAGCTTGTTGGTGGGGTAACGGCCTACCAAGGCGAAGATGGTTAGCGGGTGTGAGAGCATGGCCCGTCTCACTGGAACTGAGACACTGTCCAGACACCTACGGGTGGCTGCAGTCGAGAATCTTCCGCAATGGACGAAAGTCTGACGGAGCGACGCCGCGTGATGGATGAAGGCCCTCGGGTTGTAAACATCTGTCGTAGGTTAGGAAATTTTGACCGATCCTAGGAGGAAGCACAGGCTAAGTTCGTGCCAGCAGCCGCGGTAATACGAACTGTGCAAACGTTATTCGGAATCACTGGGCTTAAAGGGTGCGTAGGCGGATTTGTAGGTCAGATGTGAAAGCCCACGGCTCAACCGTGGAATTGCGTTTGAAACCACAAATCTTGAGGAAGTCAGAGGTATGCGGAACTGATGGTGGAGCGGTGAAATGTGTTGATATCATCAGGAACACCGGTGGCGAAAGCGGCATACTGGGACTTTTCTGACGCTGAGGCACGAAAGCTAGGGGAGCGAACGGGATTAGATACCCCGGTAGTCCTAGCTGTAAACGATCTGTACTAGTCCGTGGGGACCCCCACATCTTCTCGGACGTAGCGAAAGTGTTAAGTACAGCGCCTGGGGAGTATGGTCGCAAGGCTGAAACTCAAAGGAATTGACGGGGGCTCACACAAGCGGTGGAGGATGTGGCTTAATTCGAGGCTACGCGAAGAACCTTACCTAGGCTTAACATGTTTGGGAACGTCTGTGAAAGCAGGAAGTGCCTTTCGGGGAACCCTTACGTAGGTGCTGCATGGCTGTCGTCAGCTCGTGTCGTGAGATGTCGGGTTAAGTCCCTTAACGAGCGAAACCCTTATCACTAGTTGCCAGCGAGTAATGTCGGGGACTCTAGTGAGACTGCCGGTGTTAAACCGGAGGAAGGTGGGGATGACGTCAAGTCCTCATGGCCTTTATGCCTAGGGCTGCACACGTCCTACAATGCACTATACAAAGCGTTGCGAACTCGCGAGAGTAAGCTAACCGCATAAAGTAGTGCCCAGTTCGGATAGCAGGCTGAAATTCGCCTGCTTGAAGCCGGAATCGCTAGTAATCGCGGGTCAGCATACCGCGGTGAATGTGTTCCTGAGCCTTGTACACACCGCCCGTCAAGCCACGAAAGTTGGGGGGGCCCGAAGTCGCGATTCTAACTGCTTGCAGAAGATAGCGCCGAAGGTCAACTCGATGATTGGGACTAAGTCGTAACAAGGTAGCCGTAGGGGAACCTGCGGCTGGATCACCTCCTTTCTAAGGATAATTTTGTCGGTCATTCGTTTCGAATGGCATAACGACATATCCGTGGGCATGATCTTGTTGCTTAAGTCGGATACGCACAGCTTGCTGAGTGAATCATTGACTCGTGAGGTCTAACTGTTAAATCAGTGACTACCATATTGATAGCATAACCCGCTGTTGGTCTAGCCAGATCCGACAGCGGGTTTTTGCATGCGCGGTACCTTTTCAGCAGGCTTTGCAAATTTCAACGTATTGGCTGCTTGGTACTCGAATCCCGAAACACTTGATCAAAAAGGTTTCGCGACCCGCGCTCTACCAATCCAATCCCCCAAAATATTCCCCGGCTTTGCCCCAACCTCACGCCAACAATCCCGTCCCACTCTTACTGTTGCCGGTCGATCTTCTGGGTTGGTAATCAAGCTCCGGTCAACGATTACGTTTCCAATACTCGAAACCCAAATCAGTGATCCAATTCGCACCGCCGCCATCCGCCCAACTATTCCGCGGCTTTGCTTTTCGTGCATCATTCTAGAAATTCGATTCCAAGGCTGAACGATACCCAACAACTGGGAAAATCCACGCCCCTCCAAATCGGCCGCAGCAAAAGAGATTAATCGCTTGTATACACCGCGGCCCCGTGCATCCGCGTGAACGAAAGCGCAATACAGCCAAGCCTGTTCCTTTGTGAACTCGAACCTGACTCCCAGATTGTTCTCCAAAAAACTTTCGGGAGCCGCCCAAAGTCCTGCCAACAACTTACCTGGATCATCTGCGTCATAGACGGCATAGCCAATGTCGTTGCAAGTTGTTTTAATCGGAACCGAGTTCCATGTGAATTTTCGCAACGCGGTCCTCGCGTTTTCATCGGAGTCCGGGCCGAGGCACCTCACGATTAGTCTGTCGTCGGGTCGAGTTTTCGCGCCCAATGATTTCAGTTTCTGAATACTCAGATCGTAGATATCGCCTTTCGAGTATCGAAAGATCCACGGAGGCACGAATCGATTGAATTGAACTTCCAGCGTTCGAAACAATCCTTGGGATCGAGCCTTCTCAATTTTTGAGCGAATTCGTTTCATGGCATCCGACTTGGCAGAATGGAGTTCTCAAAACATACGTTGCACACATGCGGGAACTGAACTTTTCCGCACGCAACATTGGATTGGATATCTGCTTTGTAGGATTTGAAACGGTTCAAGTCGTCGAATGATGACGGTTGCGGAGATAAATCTGAATTCGTGCGCTGTCTGAGTCTGGAGCGTTCACCAAGGCAGCTTCAGGAACTATCCTGTAGGTAGTACTTATTCCAGTTCCTATTCTCTGGCTCCGAATGATTCAAAAATTCAAATCGATCGCTTTTTACGTTGGCATATTGTCTCTTTTGTTCGCGATGCAGCTCAATGCCCAGCAAGACCTATCCAAAAAACAGCTAGAGCATACTGACTACGACCGTTGGAGTACGATGTCGCGATCGACCGTTTCCCACGATGGCAATTGGGCGATGTTCGGAGTCCAAAACGGTGCGAGCGACGGCGAAGCAACGATTACATTCCGCAGCCTGGTTTCGGACAAGCAATATGTCGTCGAGCGCGGATCCGGTGCCAGGTTTACGCCAGATAGCAAGTTCGCTCTTTACCGAATCACGCCTTCGAAAAAGCAGCTGAAGAAGCTTCGCAAAGAAAAAGCCAAGCCTTCTGAACTCCCCAAAGCGGTCTTTCAAGTCCTGAACCTCGAGTCGGGCGATCTGACGACGATTGAGAATGTAAAATCTTTTCAAACACCTGAAGAAAATGGCGACTGGGTCGCCTGCCTGCTGGAGAAACCTGATGCCCGCGATCAATTGAAAACGCAAAAGGCGTCTGTCAAAGAAACCTACGAGGTAACCGAGAAAGGACTTAAACGTCCCGCAAAACCATGGAAACTGAAGAAGCGTCCTTCAAATCCATCGACGGAAAAACAAGAAGAAACAAAGTCGAAGAAAAAGTCATCCAAGGAATCGAAGAACAAGAGTTCTGGGAAAGGCGAAAAAGAAACTTCCAAGGAAGGCTCCAAGTCCAAAACAGATGCGACAGAAAAGAAAGACAAGAAACTGGGGACGCAACTCGCACTTGTGAACCTGTCTACGGGAGTCCAACGCACGTTTCCCAATGTGACGTCGTTCAGATTTAGCAAGTTTGGCGATTCGTTCGCGTTCGCAACTTCGGCTGAAACTGGCAAGAAGAAAGAAAAATCAGCCTCGAACAAGAATGAAAAATCCAGCAAAGGCGAGAAGGAATCAGATTCAGAAGTCGAAGCAAACCCAGACGAACTCGACGGCGTTTACTTGATTGAACTCGATACGCTGAAGAAAACAAAGATCGCTGAAGGACTCGGGAACTACAAGAGATTTGCTTTCAACGAAGACGGTTCGCAACTCGCGTTTCTCTCAGACAAAGACGACTACGAATCAGAAACACCTTCCTGGTCGCTCTACCATTGGAAATCGCGATCGAAAGTCGCGAAAAAAATTGCTCATGAAGGCGAATCAGGCATTCCGGATGGATGGTGGGTTGCTTCGGGTTCGTCTCAGCAATTCTCGGAAGACGGAAAGCGTCTCTATTTCGACACAGCTCCGATTCCCGACCAAGTCTTGAAGGAGCGAAAAACGGACAAGAAAGAAGAAGACGAAGATACCGTGAAATTGGATGTCTGGCATTGGCAGGATCCACAGCTTCAACCGCAGCAAATTCTTCAGGCAGATCGAGAACGCAGAAGAGACTATCGGGCCGCGTGGATTCTGAAGTCGAAAAAAATCGTGCAGTTGGCGACTCTGGAAATCCCCAACATTTCGATCGACGTCAGAAGCAAATCCAAACTCGCGTTAGCAAATACAAATCTGCCTTACCAAAAAATGATGTCTTGGGATGTACCAGGATTCAGCGACGCCTACCTGGTCAATCTCGACACCGGCGAGCACGATCAAATTCTTCAGAAAGTCAAATGGTTCGCTTCCATGTCACCAACGGGGAAGTACATCACCTGGTTTGACGGCGAAGAACAGGCTTGGTTTGCGAAATCGACATCGGACCTCGACGGCAAACCGACTCAAATCAGTAAAGGCATAAAGTATCCACTGTTTGATGAACTTCACGACACGCCAAGCCTCGCTCGATCGTACGGATCGGCAGGTTGGCTGAACGATGACGAAGGTCTACTTGTCTACGATCGCTACGATATCTGGAAACTCGATCCGACTGGCGAAGAAAAGCCCGTATGCATCACCGACGGGGAAGGTCGGAAGAATGAAATCCGCTACCGCTATGTGAGACTCGATCGCGAGCAGCGTTTCATCGATCCTGAACAGCCGATGATGCTCAGTTCGTTCAACACCGAAACCAAAGCCAGTGGCTATTCTCAATTGAAACTGGAAATTGATGAAGAAGACGAACAAGAGTCTTCACCGCTGACAAAGTTGATCATGCTGGAAGAGAATGTCAGTGGATTGAGCAAAGCGAAAGATGCCGATCGAGTCATTTTCACTCGCAGCACCTTCCGCATGAGCCCTGATTTGTGGCACAGCGATATGAGTTTCAAAAAGATTCATCGCCTTAGTGATATGAATCCGCAACAGGAAGACTATTCATGGGGAACGGCTGAGCTGGTCAAATGGGATAGCGCCGATGGCGACGAACTGGATGGGATACTCTACAAGCCAGACGGTTTTGATCCGGCAAAGAAATATCCGCTGATGGTTTACTTTTACGAGCGGAATTCGGACAACCTGCATCGCTACTACTCACCGGCGGCAGGACGTTCGATCATTAACTTCAGCTTCTACACCAGCCGCGGATATGTGGTTTTCATTCCGGATATTCCATACACGACCGGCGAGCCAGGCCAAAGCGCAGCCAATGCGATCCTGCCTGGCGTCGAACATTTGATCGAGCAAGGCTTTGTCGATGAATCGAAAGTCGGCATGCAAGGACACAGTTGGGGCGGCTATCAAACGGCCTATCTGGTTACGCAAACCGACATGTTCGCCTGTGCCGAATCGGGAGCTCCGGTTTCCAATATGACCAGCGCGTACGGTGGCATTCGCTGGAGCAGCGGCATGAGCCGGATGTTCCAATACGAGCGAACGCAAAGCCGAATTGGTGAAGACCTTTGGTCGGCACGCGAAAAGTACATTCGAAACTCTCCCGTTTTCTACGCGGATAAAATTAATACACCGCTATTGATTCTGCACAATGATCAGGACGGAGCTGTTCCGTGGTATCAAGGAATTGAGCTTTTCGTTGCATTGCGTCGTTTGGAAAAACCGGCTTGGATGCTGAACTACAACGGCAACCCGCACTGGGTAATGGGCGACAAAAACCGTCGCGATTTCGCGATCCGAATGCAGCAGTTCTTCGATCACCATCTGATGGATGCCCCTGAGCCTGAATGGATGGCGTTCGGAGTTCCAGCCGTCAAGAAGGGAAAAGAATTCGGGTTGGAGTTGCTCGAACCCGAAGTCGAATCTTCAGAAGAGAATTCGGAGGAAGCGAACTCAGAGGACTAAATCGGTTCGATCGTTCTGGAGTTTATCGAACGAAACTGTGGGCGAGTGAATGACAAAGTTTATTCGCTCGCGTTTCGCACTCATGTCGATACTTTGCGAACGCCTCTGATTTTGCTGATCAACCAGGCACTGTTTGACAGGTTGATTTTCATGTCGTCAACGCGGCCAAACAGTGCCTGGCTAGATCGAATGCTTGGACTCGCCTTCGCCTTCGAATGGCACGTACTGGTCCAAACGAAGACTGCGACCCTGAATCAAATAGGTGACGCCGCGCCACGTAATTTTCCTCGCAACGATCGCCCGAATGCAAGCGATCGCGTAAACCGCTTGTGCCACTGCGACCACCAACAGAGCTCCCACGAATCGTGGAACTCCGATTGGTTCGAGCCCAATCGCAGAATCTGAAGTCTCGATCACGCTGCGCCGAATCGTGGTCCAGGCCAGGACGGACATGATTCCGCTGGCGACGATCGAAAGCGTTGTCCATAGCACCATCGAAACGTCGCCGGCCCAGATCGCCCAGCCCAACGTTGAGAAGATTGCGACGATCAATGACGACGCAAACGTCATTTGTATTGCTGTGAGCCAGAACCCGGGTTCGTGAATTCTGGACCAGGTTAGTATCCTCGACATCCATCGCGTCACAAAACCTAATGTGCAGGATTCGCGATTCACCATCACCATCGAAGGCAGCGACAAACAGCTCAGGTTCTGTTTCGCCAAGAGTTGTTTGAGCGGCCCATCGTCAACGGCCGACTTTCGCCAAACGCTGATCAACCCGGTCTCGCGAATGTCAGAGGCTCGCATTGCGTACGCACCGGCCCATGGGTTTTGAAAAAGCATTGAGAAGAAAAGGGCTCCCGCGTACCACATACTTCGAACCATCGAACCAACCGAGGAAGGAGCTTTGGGCTCGAACCATTGATTTCCACTGGCGAGTCCCGCTTGCGGATTCGAGTACAAGGCTCCGGTCAAAGTCGCGATCATGTTCGGTGGCGGATCGGAATCGGCATCCACCATCACAAAATATTTCACGTCCGGATCAACTTCCAAGACACGTTCTACTCCTTCCGCGATCGCACTACATTTCAGCGTACAGGTCGACAACGGGTTTTGAAGATGTCGAATCAGCAATCGTGATTCGTTGGCGACGCTTTGCAAAATGGAATTCGCAGGATCCAATTGGCTATCGACGACAACACAGATTTTGTATTCGCGAAAGTTCTGATTCAACAGGGAACGGACTGCGTCAGCCAAAGTCGGATCAGCTCCGCGGACGCCAAACACGATCCAGGTTGAGTGCTGTTCTTCGGCAGGCAGCAGCGTTGGCCTCGGTCGTTGTCGCATTTGATTGCGATACCAGACTGTCAGTAGCAGTTGAATCAGAGCACTGATCGTGATGAAAAAACAGGCAATCATCGGCTCAACAGCAACTGCGTCATCAGTTTCGCAAACCGCGGAACGTCGCCAAGAAAATCCAAACCGGCACGCAGGAGCCCAATTTTCTGGATGCCGTCGGGTCCGAGGCGATGAGTACAAGTAGAACCAGAGATCAAGTTTCGCCCGCCGGCAAGTCGCTCGTTCTCGCGGGCTTCTTCACCGCTAACGTAACACTTCATGCGGCTGGCCTTCATGTGCGTGTAGTCGTGGGTTTGGTGAACTGCTTTGACTTGCCGCGAAAGATCGATGACCGGGGCGCCGTCTGGCTTGACGCTGGCAACCATCCAGTTGTCCCAATTGCCGCGACCGACTGCGAATGGCGGAACAGCCTGGAACATATTTCGCGGGAACGCAAAGTATTCTTTGCATACGTGCGACGATTTCGTTCCGTGCGAATCGCAGCGCCGCCGAAGCCACTGCCTCTGTGAATCATTCTCAAAATCCAATTCCCGGTCAATTGGAACGTCCAACCGTTGCCCGATCGCCAACCAATGCTCAAACTGATCCTGATTCGCAAGCGCTTCCATCGCGTCTGTAAAACTGCGATCCAGAATGACGTCTGAATTGCAATAAACCAGAATGGGCGACGTTGAAACCGCATGAGCCATCGAGAATGCAGATCCGACCAACGGCGTTCCGTTTTCGTTGCGTTCAATCTGGGCTACATGAGCAATCTCGTGTTCTGCGGCAAATTCCGCGATTCCATCTTCGTCACCGAACAACAGAACATCAACGGCAGGACTCAGCTGAGACCAGGAGCGGAACGCGTTCTTCTGAATCTGATTTGCATCTCCAACGAATGCCTTGGGCAACGCAAAGATCGTCACCGGAGCATGGCAAAGCGCTGCTCGTAGCGACGTTTCGGAGTTCAATTTTGAGTTTGCTGTTTTCTCGATCACGACTACACCATCGAGAAAAGCAGTTTGAGCTTTCGCCAATTGATGATCCACGCACGAATCACGCCAACAGCCTTTCGGTCCCACCATTTGCCAAAATTGAACCCTGGATCTTCCGGGCGCCAACCTTTCCACGCGGTTTGATCGAGTTCGTTGTAGTACGTCTCTTTTAAAGGATGGGAAGACTCATAGTCCCAAGGCTTCCACTCGGTTGTGTAGTGAATAATCGCCGGGCGGTCGCGCATCGCCTCGAACCCTTCGTGATCGACGGGACTTTGCTCGGAACCTGGATACTCGTAGACGTGGGCTCCCTGATTCCAGCGAAGCGGAAGTTTTCCCCACCGTCCGGCGAACACCACGTTCAGCGCGTACTGGTCCCAACACCAAACGAATTTTGAATTCTTGCGCAAGCAATCGAACAGCCGCTGCTCAACATTTTCCTCACGCCATTTTTTCAGATTCAGCACCATCACGCCGCTGTTGAAATAATTCGCGCTGCCGTCGATTCCAAGATCTTTCCAATTCGCAACCGGCGAGATCGCTGCAAGGTAAGGCTTGGACGACTGCAGATCGGCGTCGGAAACTTCGCGGGCATCGATAAAAGGACAAGCAATATCGGTGGCCGCCAGACAGTAGTTGTCTCCCAGTTCCATCTCCCACATCTCGGTCAGGTCATCACGAACGAGAACATCGGAATCGAGATAGATGACTTTTTCGATCGAACCAGGCAACAGCCGAGCGGCCATCAGTCGCAAATAAGCTGTGTGCGTGATGTGATGCGACGTCATCAAGTCACTTACTTTTGACAAATCAGGTCGCAGCAGATCAATCGTGACTGGATAATCGATCAGCGATTCACGCACGGCGGCGAGGCTGCTTTCTTCGATTCCACCATCGAACAACACGACATGGAGATGCCGCCCCGGCTTCAGAGATACAGCTGCGGAATGCAGCATCACAGTCAACGGCTTTACATAGTTTTCATCGGCAGCGCACAACACGATTGGGTCGGCGGTTGAGGCCGATTTCGCGATCCGATCGGTTGTGGCTGGATGGATGGTAAGCATCTGAATCAGGTTGCTTTTCTGTTGCGATTCATAAACTGAATAAACCGTTCCCGGATCCTTACGATGGGTCCGGCAATTGGGTGCTGGTGAATCGACTCGAAGATCGAATGAGCTTCCGCAAGTTCCGCTCTGAGCCCGTCTTCGATACGATGCAAGTGCTCGATTTCGCGTCTCGCGTGAGCCAACTGAGCTTGAAGTTCCGGTACGTCACAATCATCCGTGAATTCGTTGTAGTTGGCAAAGACGGAGGCGAAATCCATTTTGCAATGCGCTCCGCCTAACTCTGACGCCCAAACAGCGTTCGGCAACAAACTGGAAGTAAATTCAAACGATTTAGTCGTATCATTTTGCCTGTCCGTTTCGGCGAACATCGAATGTATCAATTGAACCAGCCGATCGGTGGCCGATTCGCAAACTTGAAGAGCGTCGCCAAGAACTCCGTTTTGAAACTGAAGTCTCGCAGCCGACGGGTTTGCAAGCTGTTCAATGACAACGCCAATCGATTGGCTCGAACGAATGTTCCACGCGGCGGGAACGTATTGTGGACAGAGATGGTAATCCAGAAGTGCGGTTGGCTTGTGCTGCAACATTGCTTCCAGCATGGAGGTCGATGGCGCTGTAACGACTGCATCGCAGCGTTCGATGGCTGCATGCAATTCCGTACCGTTGAGATTGGAAAGTCGATTGGCGACATCGATTCGTTGATCCAACCCTGCCGTCAATCGCCATTCAACTTCGATCTGGCGACCGAAAACGGAAGTCGTTGCTTCAAAATACTGTTTCAAGTCTGACAAACTACGAACCGTGGTCTCGATTTGTTCATCCGTGAATCCCGGCGTTTTCGCGGTTGAAACGAGGATACGAAATCGCGAATTGTCGACAGCCGGTTGGTATCCGGTTGATTCTCGCCATTGTCTGGTCCTTTGGTCGAGCCTCGGAATTCCGACAACTTCGATCTTTCCCGCGTTGCCCCAACCGGAAAGCACGCGAGCCTGCGATGGTCCGATCGCGACGACTTTATCGCAAAGGACAGGCCTCATGGTGAAGGGACAGGCAGGTTCGTCGTCCCGATTTTGCCAAGCATTGCGCCATTCAAGAATCCCGTCCACCAGATAGATCGTCGCAACGCGTTTCGCTTTCAGTTCAACAACGGCGTTGCGAAAACGATCGAAGTGCTCTGAAAAGAAGATTGCGATATCGCCATCGTTCGCTGCATCAACCACTTCGGCCGGATCGATGACCTGCGTGCCAAACGAATCCACGTCCATCAGCGGTGCAGCATGATGAGCAACCTCGGATTCTGTGCCAACGAAGTAGACGGTCCGCCGCACGACTTTACCGGCCCTAGCGCTGGTCGCCATTGACACTCAATCCGTCATTTCGCGAGCACAATCGAAAAAGAACTTCACCGTCCATGTCGACATCATAGGAATGCACGCTGCCGTCGCCGAGCACGAAATTTGATGTGCCCGGATGAGCCGAACCCCAAACAGGTTGTTCACCGGGAGGAAAACCAGCGTCCGCAGAGCGTGCCATCTGCAATAGGATTCCGCCAATGCGAGTGAACGTCGCCGGCTGGTCGCCGTTGTAAATGCAGCCATCGGCCCAACCATCAGGTTCGCGAAGATGTTTTGGATCGAGATGTTTTTCGCCAACGAAAATCGTATTAGACAACCCGTCCGAAACAGAAGTAAACGTATAGCGTCCTTTGATCGGTCCGACCAACCGTCCGTCGACGACAGGGTTGTCTTTGGCCAGTCCGGAGTTGAAGACGCCGTCCGCATCGCCGCTGAACAGCGTCCATCCGAAATCGAGAAAGTGCACATGGGATCCGGCGTTTCCGGCATAGTCTCCAACGACGCCGACAGGCCAGTCATGACTTTCGGAGTTGCTGATCTCAACGGACGATCGACGGCTTGGGCAAATCATGACCGCGGCGCCACGATTGACCACATTCGGATCCTGCATCGCGTAAGGCGCTTGCATATCAAACTCGTTGCAAAGATTCTTCTGCTCCATGAACGGCAGCAGCAACGTTGGCCAAGTCAAAAATCCGTCAGCCGGCCGCGATGGCGGTATCTGTTTATGCGCGCCTTCGTAAGAATGGATCGCCAACCCCATCTGCTTGAGGTTGTTGAGACATTCGGTTCGACGAGCCGCTTCGCGCACACTTTGCACAGCCGGCAACAGCATACTGACAAGCACTCCGATGATCGAGATAACGACCAACAGCTCGACGAGCGTAAATCCCTGTTTGCGATTCATTCGTGTGCAGTCAAAAGTGTCTTGGGCTCCGGGGACATCTGTATTTCCGGACATGTACAGGTTAACTCCGCGATGGAGAGTCAACAAGAAATAGCACTCGTCTGGACCCGCAAATGTGCAGGAAAGCGTAACCTGGCGCCGTTTTGACCATAAGTTGGACAGTTACAAAAATGTTAAAGTCCCGCCCCTCAGTCTCCAACGCACTCGGAAAGAATCTTCCGATACACGTCAGCGGCCTGGTCGTAAGCCTTCTTTGCAGCCTCCTGCTCGGATTCGCGAATCTGATGTTTCTTCGCATCCCAACAAACGCCAACAGCGTCGATACACCATTGGGCACTTTTTGAATTTGCCCGAATCGGTTGCCCATCGACGTGGACAAAGATCGGATTGGTGTGACTCGACGGAAGAATTCGAACAGCAACCCAGGATGATTTTTCGATTTTGAGTTCCGTTTCAAACGTGTTGAATTTTCCATCAGCAACCAGCATTTCAGTTTTGACGACTTCACCGTTGACGACAATCTCAACCGGCACTGTGCGGGTCAATCCGATTCGGCAACGCTCAATGTGCCAATACGGTTTCTCATCAAGCCGCCGTTCACGGATGGCTTCAGTTTCTTCCGTCGTCCATTGGGGAAGCATCGCCGTTGCATCGAAGCTGAGTTTCACCGTTGACGGTTCTTTCAGGTCAATCCGACTGTTCGCTGAAGAATCGTTGACTTTCTCGCCAACGCCAAGCCCATTGATTTTGAAGTCAACGATATGGCTCAGCCCATCGGACACGTAACTCCGCCCGTCACGCAAACCTTCCACCCAGGTGTTGTAGTTCAGCGGCGTGTCGTCAGGAAACTTTACGTACACGCGACCGAGCCCAACTTTGTCATCGTAGATGCAGGGAAAGTCTGTCTCACCGCTGATGCGAGTTGTCATGCCACAGTTGAGCGTGTGATACCAGATGTTCAATTCCCAGAACGCCGGCGTATCGACGGCTGAGATGAAATCGCAAACATTGTGCGCGGCGGTCACGACGTATTCGTTGGCTCCAATTCCATCGAAACGCGGCATCGCGTAATCCGGCAACAGTTCCGATGGCTTGCCTCGCCAATCATCTGGCGCTCCGCCCCAACGTGCCTCCGGAAATCCGCGTGATCCGTCGGGCATGATATCCGGTGTCGCGATTCCCCAACCGCTGTGGCTGTATCCGACAATGCCGCCTTGCTCTTTGCCCCACTTCAATACCGGCAACGTCCAGCTTGGCCAGTCTTCAAGGTTTTCGGCATCGGGATAGTCGTCTTCGGCCAGCTTAAGCAGACAAAGATGCCCGCAGTGCGACGATGGAAAGCCGCTGACTTCGACGTCGTAGCGCAGAATGTTTTCGGGCGTCGACAGTTTGGAAACGTCGCCATTGAAGTACTGTTTCTGGGTGTACCAGCACGGCCCCCAACTTAGCACGTTGCCAATGTTGAGATCTTCTCCACGCACGTGACGCATCATGGCTTCGGGACCGACGCCTTCGGTCGGGCTGTCGTAGTGTGAACAGCCTGCCGCATGGATATGGTGATCGCCAGAAAACCAATTGCGTTTCGCGAGATGCGTCCAGCGTTCAAGTCGAATCGACAACTCATGCGATTTGGCATCGGCAATCGTTTCCTTGAACTCAAGCGGCAAATATTCGGGGCCGCGTGACACCGTAAATGAATACTTGCCTGGTGGAAGCCAAACGGATTCGCCGTCACTACGATAAACCTGGCGGTGAAAGAAGAAGTCCGGCGCCAGCCGACGGCTTTGGTGCGGATAAACGCGACCCTGTTCGTCGACGATGACAAACGAAGCCGTCGTTGGTTTGTTGTCGAAATCCCGCACGTTGAGTTTGACTTCTACGGCTCGCTGACAGTCAAACAGAACCGGCATGGCGCTGCGAAAGCCAATGTCTTTTGTGCCGGCGCCGATGTGAAACGATAACGAAGCCTCTCGCTGACCGGCGTCGCGACTGTACAGCAACAGCACGCGATACTCGAGCTCCAGCCCGGAAAGTTTTCGCTGCAGCGGAGGACGGTCGAGCATCGAAATGGTCAAAAATCGATCGAGAACTTCATCCTGATCGACCAGTTTTTCATCGGAGCGCGGACGCTCCCGAGGCCATTTGCCTTGCTGATAAACCGGTGCCGCGTTGGGGCTTTCGACGACCAACAGCGGATTGATCCTGGCCATATTGTGGACTTTGACCAGAAAGGCCCGCCATCCGTTTTGCATCAGTTCTTTTTTGCATTCGCCAACCCGAACTTTGACTCGGCTCTCTGCGTTGATTTCGACGTGCGCAAGGCAAAGCGGGTCGAGTACTTTCTGGATCCCGGCAACCGATTCGGCGCCGGGTTTACGGAACGCTTTCTCAAGCGCCGCAGTTGCTTCTACTGACAACGGCGATCCGGCGGCTTCGAGTGCAACCATCATTCGCTTGGTCGCGGCAACGAGCGGTTGTTTATCGACACCGTCGACAAGTTGCACCGCGTGGCAGGGTGCTGGTTGCAGAAAACACAGTCCCGACAGTAGCGAGAACAGCAACGCGAGTTTGAGTTTCATTTCGAAAACCGGTTCGATTCAATGGTGGTCGTTTCAAGCCATGAATTTAGCCCTGGTTCGCGCGAATGTACAACGCGCTGCTGAAATTGCGGATGCGATGGTTCTGGTTTCCGTTGGATCGGCGCATAAAAAAACCGCAAAGCAATTGCGATGCGGCAAAAATTTCATCCGGCGGTCGTAGCGATGGGAGTCGCTGGGAGAAAAACGGAAGTCAGACGTGCTGAGCACTAGCCTTTGGTGACTCCGGTTAACCCAAAAATTGGTCCCTCAGCCGTAGTTGCCAGATGAGTTTATATTTTAGGTTACCGTTGCCTGTTTGCAAACATTAACCTGTGTTCTTATCGGACAGACAGCATCGATTCTTGATCACGCTCCCTGCAAATGTTCCTCAAGAAATTCTCTGAATTTTGAATTTTTAAGTTGCTTGACTTCCCGGAACGAAAGCCTAACCACCTGGCGGTCTCCGTCGGTGCTGACTTCCGGATCGTCGGCCAGATCGGCGACTCGCCCTAACGTCATGTTCTCATCCGAATTCGCCAACTGTAACGTAAGGGCTTCTGCTTTCTTGGTCTGAATACTGGCCCATGGTTCCTGACTATCTGGCAAACGGAAGTGCACAACCTGCTCGTTGGTCCACTGAAATTCACCTTCCGGAGCCGCCTCAAGTAGCAGATCACGAAGTGTCTCCAGAACTTTCATGTCCCAACTAATGTCACCGGCAGTAAAACCCTTTTTCATAAAGTGCCATTTCTCACCAAGCTTCGCCCAGGGAGTTTGCTCACTGATATCGGTATCGACACTTTCAACTTTCTCCGTGAAACTCTGGATACACTCGTCGATAAACTTCCAGAATTCAGGGATGTCGATTTCTTCCCACGAGTGGGCTTTGATTTCGACTTCTTGCCATCCGCCGCGTGTGTTGTTCACCTGGACGCGAGGCGAGTTTCCGTAAACCGGCAAGTGGTCCATCTGGTTTGGCGACGGCAACGGAATACGGTCCTGAAGCTCTTCCTGCTTGAACGTTCGCGGACGAACGCGGAACTTGAGCTTCACGAACCACGGGTCGCCCGTCAGAGCGTTGAAGAACCAGCCGTTCTTTTTGACTTCGCCGAAAATCTCAACCGTCGCACGCTCATTCCAACTGGTATCGCTGAAGCCTTCACAATTTTCGATTCGGTCGACGATCTCGTCCAGAATTTTTCCGTTCCAGTTGATAATCTCTCCGTTGCGACCGACCCGTCCGCTGGTGTGCCAGGTTCGCCCGTCAGTTTCCCACGGCATCTGCACGGCGTCGCCGACTTCGTCGATATCCATATCGCCTTCAAGCCACTCATCGTCTGCCGCCGGATCGTATTTTTCGCGTTTAAAGAACGGACCTTCGGCAAGCGTCGGAGCCAGTGCTTCTCCGGTCCAACTGCGTGGCATCGGAGCAGCCTTTTTGGTCGTTTTCTTCTTCGCTGGTGAAGCTTTCGATTTCTTCTTGACTGGCTTTGGCTTGGCGTCGGCTTCTGCCAAAGCTTTGGCCTGTTCGGCGTACTCGACGACCATTTCCGGCGTACCAGCGATGACGACTTCGCCGCCTGCGGAACCGGCTTCAGGGCCCATATCGATCACCCAGTCAGCGCACTTAATCAAGTCAAGATTGTGCTCGATGACAACGACCGTGTTGCCGACATCGACCAACCGTTGGATGACTTCGATCAGTTTCTTGAGATCCTCAAAGTGCAAACCGGTTGTGGGCTCATCCAGCAAATACAACGTTCGTCCGGTGTCGGGACGCGCGAGTTCCGCCGAAAGTTTCACACGTTGAGCTTCACCGCCGGAGAGCGTTGGCGCGCTCTGGCCGAGGGTTACATAATCAAGTCCGACATCGCAAAGCGTTTTCAACGTGCGACGAATCTTGGGAATCTTGCGGAACAGTTGGAGTGCTTCGCCGCAAGGCATGTTCAGCACGTCCGCGATCGATTTACCGTTGAATTTCACGGACAACGTTTCTTCGTTGTAGCGTTGCCCTTTACAGGTCTCGCATGGAATCCAGACGTCCGGCAGGAAGTGCATTTCGATGCAGTACATTCCCTGGCCGGTACACTCTTCACAGCGTCCGCCGGGAACGTTGAAGCTGAATCGACGCGCCGTATAGCCACGAACTTTCGAGTCAGGCAAGTTGGCAAACAGTTCACGAATTTGCTCAAACACTCCGGTATAAGTCGCCGGGTTTGAAGACGGCGAGTTGCCAAGCGGCGTTTGGTCGACGCGAATAACTTTATTGATCGCCTCCAGGCCGCGGATGCCTTTGAACTGTCCAGGCGTTTGCGACGACCGGTGCAAACGGCGAGCAAGAGCCTTGTACAGAATCTCATTGACCAGCGAACTTTTGCCACATCCCGATGGTCCCGTGACGACGGTCAGGGCTTCCAGCGGAAACTTGACTTCGATGTCTTTGAGGTTGTTGTGTCGGGCGCCGACAACGTCCAGCGTCATGGCCAGACTTTCCTCCGACGAAGCATCGATCATCTTCTTTTTGGGAGCTTTCTTCTTCGTCGCTTTCTTCTTTTTCCCAACCGGCGGTGCGTCGAGAGAAAGGGCAGGGCGTCGGTTGGTCGGAATCGGAATTCCATCTTTGCCACCGAGGTAGGGCCCCGTAGTTCCCAGGCCTTTCCTGGCGATTTCAGCAGGCGGACCGTGCGCGACGATCTCGCCGCCGTGCACACCGGATTTGGGACCGAAGTCGCAGATCGAGTCGCTGCTTTCGATGACTTCGCGATCGTGCTCCACGACGATTAGCGTATTGCCAAGATCTCGCAGGCGATGAAGCGCCGCCAACAACCGGGTATTGTCTCGCGGATGCAACCCAATCGTGGGCTCGTCGAGCACGTACAGCACGCCGCACAGCCCGCTTCCCAGCTGGCTGGCAAGCCGGATTCGCTGGGCTTCGCCGTTGGACAGCGAACCTGCCGTTCGGTTCAGCGTGAGGTAGCTCAATCCGACGTCGATCAGGAACGAAATGCGACTGGAGATTTCTCGAATTAGTTCGCCCGCGATTTTCTTCTCGCGTTTATCGAGTTTCCATTTCTTGAGCGTCTTGACCATTTCGCCCATCGGCAAACGGCAGATTCCGTCGATCGTCAAATCCCGGAACCGAACCGCGGCAGCGTCTTCTCGCAATCGACTTCCGCCGCATGCACCACATTCGACTTCTCCGATCAACGACTGCAGACGCGTGCGAAGCGTGGCCGAACGCCGCGAGGCTTCTTCCATCGTCGGATAGAGACCTTTGAACTGGAACGAAAACTGAACGTTGCCCTCTTTGTCTTTGACTTCAAACCAACGATCGCCCGTTCCAAAGAACACCATCCGTCGTTGACGTGCGTCCAACTGGTTGAACGGTTTGTTGTCCGGAATCCCGGTTCCTGTCGTCCAGGCCTTCAGCATGCCGGCCGACATTTTTGATTTCAAAGAAGGCCAAATCGTAATCGCACCGGCTTTGATTGAAAGTTCCGGATCATCGATGATGACTTTCGGATCGGCTCCAGTTTGCGTTCCAATACCTTCGCAATCGGTGCACCAACCAAGCTGGCTGTTGAAGGAGAAGTTGTGTGGACCCAGCGTTTCAAACGACCGACCGCAGCAATGGCAGGCCAGATGCTGTGAGTGTTTGACGACGTTCCAGAAATTTTCCGGAACGGCTTCGTTCGGTTCCGCAACGTGACAGACGCCGACGCCGATCGACAACGCAGCCTCGATACTGTCCGCGATTCGCGAGCGTGATCCTTTTTTGACGACGATGCGATCGACAACGATTTCGACTTTGTGCGAACCGCGCGGATTGAGCGCGGGCAGCGAATCGACTTCGTGAGTTTCTTTGTCGATGCGAACTCGCTGGTAGCCGTTGGCGCGAATATCATCCCACAGCTGTTCGTAGCTCTGTCCCGATTCCGGAGCGACGGGAGCCATCAGCAACAGCCGCGTTCCTTCGTCGTAAGCCAGGATTTTGTCGACGATATCGTCCGAAGTTTGCGTTCCAATCGGTTTGTCGCAATCCGGGCAATACGGCGTGCCCAAACGAGCCATCAGGATCCGCAGGTAGTCATAAACTTCCGTGACAGTTCCGACGGTGGATCGGGGAGTCGAACCGAGCGTTTTCTGTTCGATCGCAATCGCTGGCGAGAGTCCTTCGATCTGATCGACGCGAGGTTTTTCCAGCTGGTTGACGAACTGGCGAGCGTACGAGCTGAGGCTTTCGACATAGCGACGCTGGCCTTCGGCGTAGATGGTGTCCATCGCCATCGAGCTTTTCCCGCTGCCAGACGGACCGCTGAACACGGTCATCTTGTCTCGCTCAACATCGAGATCAAGCGTCTTCAAATTGTGCTGTGACGCACCACGGACTTTGATTTCCGTCGCCAGCGTCGGCGTCATCGATTTCGTGCCGGACTCAGGAGCCGGAATTTCAGCTCGCGGTTCAAGTGCCTTGGCGATCGCCTTTCCGGTATGCGATTCCGGGCACGCCGCGACCTCTTCAGGCGTTCCACTGATCACCAACTGACCTCCGCCCGAGCCACCTTCAGGACCAAGATCGATGACCCAGTCCGCTGTTTTGATCACGTCAAGATTATGCTCAACGACCAACACCGTGTTTCCTGCTTCGACGAAATCCTGCAGGACCTGAAGCAACAAACGAATGTCGGCAAAGTGCAAACCAGTGGTGGGTTCGTCGAGCAAATACAGCGTCTTGCCGGTTGAACGTTTGGCAAGTTCGCGAGCCAGCTTGATTCGCTGAGCCTCACCACCGGACAGCGTTGGCGACGGTTGCCCGATTTTGAGATACTCCAGCCCGACGGCTTGCAGCGTCAGCAACTTTTTGTGAATCGCAGGAATGGATTCGAAAAAGTGCAACGCCTCTTCGATCTCCATCTGCAGCACGTCCGCGATGGACTTGCCTTTGTATTGGACCTGCAGCGTTTCGCGATTGAAACGGGCTCCCTGGCAAATCGGACACGTGACCCAAACGTCGGCCAGAAAATCCATCTCAAGTTTGTTCGAACCGTTGCCTTCACAGGCTTCGCAACGACCGCCACGAACATTGAAGCTGAATCGACCGGCTTTGTAGCCGCGAGTTTTGGCTTCGGGAAGCTGCGTGTAGAGCTTGCGAATTTCGTCGAACAGCTTGACGTAAGTTCCCGGGTTCGAACGTGGTGTGCGGCCGATCGGAGACTGATCGATCGCGATCATTTTGTCGAGATGTTCGAGGCCAATGATCTCACCGAACTCACCGGCTTCGCTGATTCCGCCGTTAAGTTCCTGCTTGAGAACTTCTTTCAGAATCCCGTTGACGAACGAACTTTTCCCGCTTCCCGAAACACCAGTGACGCAGACAAATCGCCCCAGCGGAATTTCGACATCGACGCCCAACAGATTGTTGTGCTTGCAGTTCGTGATCCGCAAGCTCTTTTCCGGGTCGGTCAGACGACGCTGTTCCGGAATTTCGATTTCCAAACGACCGGACAGATATTGCGCTGTGAGACTTTTCTTGTCCTTGATGATTTCCGAAGGGTGTCCTTCGACGACCACTTCACCGCCGCGCACACCCGGTCCAGGCCCAAAGTCGATCAAGTAATCGGCCGCTCGCATTGTGTCTTCATCGTGTTCGACCACGACGACGGTGTTGCCAAGATCGCGAAGGTGTTCCAGCGTGCTGATCAGCCGATCGTTGTCACGGGCGTGCAGACCGATCGATGGCTCGTCAAGAATATAAAGCACGCCGACCAGGCCGGCACCGATTTGTCCGGCCAGTCGAATACGCTGCGTTTCGCCACCAGAAAGCGTCGGTGCGGTCCTATTGAGTGTCAGATAGTCGAGGCCAACGTTGAGCAGGAATCCCAACCGGTTGCGGATCTCCTTGAGCGGTTCGGTGGCCACGTAGTTGCGAACGTCGTCCAGATCCAAACCTGAGAAGAAGGCCCGAACTTCAGCGATCGACAGGTTGCAAACATCCGGCAGCGAAAGTTCGGGTTTGTCCGCGAAACTTTCGTGCGTCGTTTTGAGCCGGAAGTTTCGCGACTGGCGATTGAGTCGAGCGCCACCACATTCAACGCACTTGATCTCGTTCATGTACGCTTCAAGGCTGCGAATCTTGGGAGCGCTGGTCAGCTGTTGGTACTTTTCATCCAGCTCCGAAACGATTCCTGGAAACTGCCCGCCGTACTTCATCGGCGAGTTGCCACCTTTCCAGGTGTACGTGATGTGCATGTCGTCGGTACCGTACAGCCACATGTCCTGCTGCTGTTCCGTCAGGTCTTCCCATGCAGTTTCCAGCATCGTACCGGCTTCGAGATTCAACTCGCGTTCCACGGTGTCCGCGACACCCTGATAGATGTGGCGTTTCCAACGACCGAGGTCTTTCCATTTCCCAAGCAATTCGAAACAGCCCTGTTGGAAGGACTTGTGCGGTTCGGGAACCAGCAAATCGCGGTCGAAGGTGAACACATCGCCCAGGCCATCGCAACCAAGGCACATGCCTTGCGGGCTGTTGAAGGAAAACATCTGAGGCGTCGGAGGCGAGAAACCCAAACCGCAGCCGGGACAAGCGTAGTCGGCCGAGTAAACGCGATCGCTGTCGGAACCGCTGATGCTCTTGTTACGAGTCTTCTTTTTACGTCGCGACGTTTTCCCGGTCGATTCCGCTTCGGGCGCATCCGGATTCACGGGCGCGGACTGTGCCGCAGACTCGTCGGCGAACTCAACAACCAACGTTCCTTTGCCAATCTTGAGCGCAGCTTCGACGGACTCGGTCAGACGACTGCGGATCGCGGGACTGGCGACCAACCGGTCGATGACGACTTCGACATTGTGGCGACGGGAGCGGTCGAGGTTAATTTCACTCGAGAGCGAAACGGTTTCGCCGTCGACGCGGGCACGAGAGTATCCGCGACGCAGCAATTCGGCGAACAGGTCTTTGTGCTCACCTTTCTGAGCTCGTACGACGGGAGCCAAAATCGAATAGCTGGTGTTTTCAGGAAGCGTAAAAATGCTCCCGATGATCTGATCCTTGGACTGCGCTGTGATCGGCGTGTTACATTTCGGGCAGAAGCCCTGACCAACCCGTGCGTAGAGAATTCGGAGAAAGTCATAGATTTCGGTGATCGTTCCGACGGTCGAACGCGGATTGTTGCCGGAGCTTTTCTGTGCAATCGAAATCGATGGACTCAAACCCGAGATCAGGTCGACGTCCGGCTTCGACATTTGGCCGAGGAACTGTCGCGCGAAACTGGACAGACTTTCGACATACCGACGCTGTCCTTCTGCGAAAACGGTGTCGAACGCAAACGAACTTTTACCGCTCCCGGAAACTCCGGTCAGGCAAATAAGCTGGTTGCGCGGAAGGACAAGGTCAACATTCTGAAGATTGTGTTCACGAGCACCTTTTACAACGATATCGGAAGCTGGCATACGGCGGCGTATTCCTGGCAGAATGGTTGGTTCGAATTTTGCGAACCGCACATTATAGAGACATTCTCCGCCCTGCCCACCCGAAGTTTCAGAGTCGCGCGTTCGCGCACACGTTGCCGAATTCCGCAAGCCCACGCTTGCAGAATTGTGATGAAGATTCACACACGAAGCCACCCTTCAGGCGGCTCCGAAGCCCGCAACTTATTTCTTCAAAGTTACCAGCGGCAGAATTTGTGAACGCTAGGATCGAACCGCAGCAAGTGCCGCATCGAACTGTGCTTGCGTTGACAGTCCCTGGGATCGATAAACGACTTCGCCGCTGCTATCGACGCCAACAAGGAATGGGAACCGGTCCGTGCCAAGAAGGTCCATCAGTTTTGCTTGCGTATTGTCGACGATGATCGTCCCATCGTATCCAGCATCACTAAACCATTGGGACGGTGGATAGGTTTCGTCATCCGGATCCACGGAAACCGCAGCCGCGACAAATTCGACGTCGTCACCAAGATCAGTGTCGCCAAGCCATTCAACGATTTCCGGAAGTTCATCGTTGCAGAACGGACACCAGTGCGCAAGCACTGCGTAAATTCGACCCACGCCAGGCTCGATGCTGTTGAAGGCTTCGCCGGTGATCGTTTGAGCCTCAAAATCGGCCAGAGTTTCTCCGATCGCATCATCCGTCGCTGCGGTCGAATCAAACAGTGGCAAGTCCGTTCCGGAGTTCACGATTACATTTCCCGTGTCCAGAAAAGTCTGCTCCGTAGCGGTCACAGAGAACTGCGTTTCACTAAAATCGCCCGTCGCATCGGTGGCTCGGACAGTAAACACAGCCGCACCTTCCCGGGCTGGAGTCCAGCTGATCGTTCCGCCTGAATCGATCGTTGGCTCAACATCACCGTCGAGAATCGCACTACCAGCCGCAGTAACGCTCCAGGTGATGGTCTCGTCTTCTGCATCAGTCGCCGTTGCCTGGACATTGAACAGTTGATCGACGGAAGCCATGCCATCAGCGATGTCGGTGATGACCGGTACGTCGTTTACGGGCGTGACGTTGACAGTCAAGTTCGCGCTCGGCGACGTGACGCTTCCTGAGCTGACCTGAATTGCGATCGAGCGAGTGCCAGCAACAGGATTGTCCGATGTATTTTCGTAAGTCAACGTCTGCAGCACGGTCAGGAACTCGTCCGAGTTCAGATCTGCTTCGAAAGTCAGCGTTCCGTCTTCCGATTCGACAAATGAGTCCAAGCCATCGACGCGAAGGATTTCCGTTGCGGAATCAGCCGACGCAGGAAGCGAAACCGTGAATCCTGTGATGGCATCGCTAACCGTCGAATTGATCGCCGTAATTCCCGAACCAAGTTCCAGCTGTCCGTCGTTCTCAGTGAACTCAAACTCAGTCGTATCACCTACCGAAACTGAAAGAGACGGAACGACTTTTGTGATCGTGACGTTGTCCAGCAGCGGACCATCTCCATCACCTGTGAACTCACCACCGGGCTCGCGGAAGACCAGTCGCGTCAAATCGGAGTCGGCTCGCACCGTAAAGCCGAAGCTTTGCCAGTCGGAGTTGCCACGATAGGTCCCAACCCATTCGTCGTTCCAGCGGACGCGAACTTCTTCGTCTTCGCCGACGACGCCGCTTTCGGATCGCAGGTCGAAGGAAACAAAGTATATCCCGCCGTTTTCGGTCGTGATGTCTGTGAAGAGAATGTCTGAGTTATCTGATTGGCGATCAAGGTTAACGAACTGGGACCCGTCGCTCGCAGTTCCGGTTTGAATATCAGCCAGGCGTTCGTCTTCGTCGGCTGAGACACTCCAACCGGGAACGTCGTCCTGACTGACGGTGCCAGACTCGTTGTCTTCAAAGCTTCCATTTTCAACGGCCTGATTGGAAACCGGAACAAGTCGCAGGTTGTCCAACATCGCGCCGACACCATCATTGCCAACACCGTCGACTTCCTGAATCTCCAAGCGGGACGTTTCCGCATCGGTGCCGCGTACGGTCACGGTAAACGTTTGCCAAAAGTCAGTGATCCCCGAAAAGATACCGACTTGCTCGCCGTCCCACAAAATCCGAACGTCGTTGGTGCTTGCGTCCGCAGTGTCGCCAACGGGACGGCCAAGCAGATCGAATGCCAACGTGTAAAGCTGATCTTCAACGACAGCGACATCCTGGGAAATGGACTCGAGCACATCGGCTTGTGCGTCCAGATGGAATCCGGTTCCGCGCGGAGAGTCATTGAACCCCACCAGGCTAATCGTGTCGCTTGCTCCGGCGGTTTGGCTCCAGCCCGGAACGTCGGAAATCAAAACGCGTTCAGCCGTCGCGTCTGCGACTTCGTTTTGATCGAAGTCTGCATTGACGATCAAACCGGTGTCGATGGATGCGTCTCCATCGAACTGCGGCAAACCTGTTGTCGCCAGTAGCTGGCGTGGCTCGAGGACTGAATAGTCGTGACCGTTCTTCGCGCGACGACGTCGTTTCATAAAATTTCCAGAGTGCTGCTTTTGTGTTCCAGTTTGCCGTATCCCTACATTTTATGTTGGAACCATCTGAATACCAGATTATTTGAGGTTTCAGACGCCCAAGACGGGAAACTTGGGCTGCCGTTATTGCCAGGACATATAACCGTTACAACCGACACGTGGTAAGATGGGCGTCCCCAAATGGAAGCGTGATTGACATCACGTGCACGCCTTCCGTCCTCTGACTTCCAACTTACAGGACCTCGAAATGCCTACTCGTAAGAACACCCGTGTTAAGAAGAGCCAATTTGACTTTGGAAAGCTTGAGCGGCGCAACATGTTGGCCAACGATGTTCTACCGGACGTGTTCGCGTGGGAGAGCGAAGAACGGGGCTACTTGCACGATTACTACGTCGAAGGAGAGCTGCTCCGATTTTCGACTGCGTTTGCCAACCAGGGCGCGGGGCACCTGGAAGTCTTCGGCGGCGAGCCCACTGACAACGGCAACCAGGAAGTCTTTCAGCGGATCTATGATGACGAAGGTGGGTTTCGCGATCGTCTGGCTGGGGAGTTTACGTATCACGAAGGCCACGGCCACATTCACTTCGATGGTTATGCGATCTACAACTTGCGCGAGATCGGACCTGCTGGCGAAGTCGGTGACATTTTGGCGACGGGCGGAAAGATCAGCTTTTGCCTGATCGACATCACTCGATACGACGATGATGCCGGAGCTTCAAACTACGGCAGTTGCGGCACGACTCAGGGCGTCTCCGCGGGCTGGTCAGATGTCTATGGCAGCGGACTAAGCGATCAGTGGATCAACATTTCCGGAATCGATGACGGTGACTATTACCTTGAAGTCGTGACCGATCCAGAAGACAAACTTTTGGAGTCCGACGAGACCAACAACACAACGATCATCACGGTTACGATCGAAGGCGGCCCCGGAGCCAACGGCGACCGACTTGAGCCTAACAACTCGTTCACGGCAGGCTACAACATGGGAATCGTCAGCCAGCGAAGCGAAGAAGGACTGTCGATTCACACCGATCAGGACGTGGATTATTACCAGTTTGCGGCAGCCGAAGCTGGCGAGTTTTCAGTTCAACTCGATTTCAGCCATCAGCTTGGAAACCTGGATGCATTCGTCTACGACAGCAACCTCGATTTGGTCACCAGCGCTGAAAGCTTAACCGATCTGGAGATCCTGGAATTCGACGTTCTGCCAGGCCAAGCTTACTTCCTTCAAGTTCTGGGCGTCGACGGAGCGACCAATGGATACGGCCTTGAGATGTCCGGCCCGGGAGATTTGATCACAACGACGATTCCAAGCACGGATATTCCTGTAAACATCCCTGACGGTGAAGGGGCAGGGCAGGCTGGCGATACGATCACCAGCACCATCGAAGGTCCTGACATTACGCTGACGGATTTGAACTTGCTGTTTCAGGATCTGGACCATACGTGGATGGCGGACCTTAGCATTGCATTGATTTCGCCAGCAGGAACACGGGCTCATATCATCCGCTCCGACTACGAGGGAAGCGGCGAAGGACCGCTCGGCGGCGGAGACAACTTCACGAACACGACGCTTGATGATCAAGCACCGACCAACATTTCTGACGCGGACGCTCCCTACACCGGTTCGTTCAATGTGAACTTTGGCGATATTTCGAATCCGCTTTCGGCTTTCAATGGCGAAAACGCACTGGGAACCTGGACGGTCGAGATCACAGACTGGTACTCGGCCGACACCGGAACGCTTCGCGAATGGGGTTTGATGTTCACCGGAATCGACAACAACCCGGGCGACGTGTTGGAGCAAAATGACGCTTTCCCGCAAGCCACGGACCTTGGCACGATCGGCTATTACTCACATGCTGATCTTTCCATTCACGACGATGCGGACGTTGACTTCTTCCGCTTTACAGCACAAGACTCAACGCATGCCCAAATTGACCTTACTTACGCAATCGCTGACGGAAATGTGGACTTCATTGTTTACGATTCCGACCAGCAGGAGATTGGTCGGGCGGACAAGGAGAATGACAACGAAACGCTGCGTGTCGATGTCGTGGCAGGCGAACTTTACTTCATCGAAGTTTTGGGGGCCAATGGAAACACCAACACTTACGATTTGACGATCGACGTCCCTGACATGGTGGCCAATTCCGGCATCATCGAAGCGACGCCGGATTGGCAATGGGTCCCACTTGGAGGCAACTTCGAGAGCCCGGTTGTTATGGCAAGCGTAACATCGACGAGATCCTCCGCACCTGTCACCGTTGATATCGTGGATGACTTCAGCAATGGTGGCTTCCAAATCAGAATCAACACACTGGGCGACGGACAGCATACAAGCGAATCCGTCAGCTACTTTGTTGTCGAGGAAGGAACGCATACGCTTCGCGACGGCACGGTGATTGCCGCCGGGCAGAGCTCAATTTCGAACGGTGCATGGAACAACGTGGAGTTTGGGAACACCTTTGACACTACGCCAATTGTATTGGGACAACTTCTCAACGACGGCGAGGCCGTCACTACCCGGTTCGACGGAATTAGCGAATCTGGATTCGACTGGCGTTCACAGTTGCAAGAGTCAACCAATGAAGGCAGCAGTGTGAGTCACACCGGACAGTGGTTGGCGATCGAGCTTGGAACGGGTTCGACGGAACACACGAATTTCGAAGTTGGGACCGCAAAAGTCAGCTCTGGCGTTCGAGAAATTGAACTTCTGAACACATATCTTGGCCGAAAGAACGTTCTTGCCAGCATCCAAACGTTCAATAACAGCGACACCGTCACAACACGGACGGCATTCACCAAGTCAAGAAACCTCAATTCGGTTCTGCAAGAAGAAACGTCTGCGGACTCCGAAACCGATCACGGCTCGGAATGGATCGGATATTTCGTGTTCGGCGTCGGTGCTTTCTACGCGGAAGTTCCACAGTCGACTCCACCGTTGACCAAACGGATCATTGCTGACAATCCCTTTGCCGCCGACGATTTCACGCCAGTGAAGTCCAAGGCCGTGGATTCCAAAACCGAACTCGTTTCGTTTTCTCGTGCTGGACAGATCGTTCCAATCAAAGTTCAAAACGTCAACAACTCGCGAAAGATCGACAATACAACCGTCGTCGCTGATCTTTCGGGTGCGATCAAATTGGCCGGCGATCGAACCGACTTCGATTCGAGTGCTGATTTGATCAAGCGTACTGACCGTCAGGACTTTGATTCGATCGATAACGCCTTTGGCAGCGATACCGAACTCGACGCGTTCGATGTCAAAGTCAAACGTGAGCTTTCGCCAATTCGTGGCTAGGGTTGTTCGACGGAAACGTCCACGATCACGGGGCAATGATCGCTTCCTCCGAATTCACCGAGGAAGCGATCGTGGACGTGCACCGATTCTGAGACCAAAACGTGATCGATCGGGATTCCGAATCCGAATGCAAAGTCCGGCCACGAAGGCTGAACACCGAAGCCTTGGCGGCTATCGCGAAGCGCCGTCTCGTCGATCAGGCCTGACAAAAACCTTGACGACGGGCTGCAATTCATATCACCACACAGGATGGTCGGAGTGCTTTCGTCGTTAACGAGAGTCGCGATTTGCTCGAACTGCCGATTTCGAAGATCCAGTCGATAGCGATTGATAGGTGACATGACATGGACGGCCACCAATCGCAGAGTTTGCCCGCCGAATTTAAACTTCGCAATCGCCGCAGGATTGTCGATCTCTTCCTCAGTCAACGGAACAGACTCAGTGTTTTCCAGCGGAAGCTTGCTGAAGATTGCGATCCCGTAGCCATGCCATCTCGGATCGCGATGCTGGTACGGGTACGTTTCGTTTAGGTGGTCGAAGGCAACATGCCAGTTGTTGGCGTACTCCAAAACAGCCACAACATCCGGATCATGCTTGCGAACTTCTTCGATCGCAGCTTGGAACTCAGTATTGGTTGCAAGAACATTGAACGACATCAACCGTAGCGACGTTTTCCCGGCCGGCGGTTGACTCGCAGGCAAGTAGATCCTGCCCGTCTCCCATCCCGCCCACGCGGTCGCGAGCAGAAGACAGATGAGCAGCAGCCACGATGTCCTGGAAAATTTCGTCAGCTGAACTGCGACGACAAGCAGTACCAAAAACTGGGTACGAAAGTTGGCCAGCAACTCAGCAACAAAAAAACGCTGTCCGAAAAACGAAAACAGGTAGGCCAGCAGCAAGCTCCACATGCCGGCTCGAATCAGCCAACGAGTCCGCTCCCAGCCAACGCGAACGTTCGCCTGAGATGCAGATACCGTAGCTGACTCATTCATCGCGGTTTGTCCGTACGATTGCAACGTGCGTTTCGACGTGGTCCGCCAAACAAACGTCAGGCTTGGCTAAATCAGCACCAGGCTTTCAAGCAACAGCCTGAGCTTCCGGAGTTCGCCGTCGTGATCAACGTCGACTTGAGGCTGAATATCAACGCACAGAGTCCTGCGAAAACCTTCTTTGCGAAGCAAATTAATCAGCCGACCGTAGTCGATGATTCCCTGTCCAACGCGCACCTGAAGCTGCTCCGGCGTTGAGTCCCGCAAGTAGACATTGTGCACGTACGGCATCAGCTTTTCGTAATTCGGTGGTTCCGGATTGCCAAAGTGATAATGACTTGGATCCATCGCCAAGCCCATGCCTTTGACATGCCCGCAGATGACGGAAACCGTATCCACATCAGCCGACAGCCGTCCGACTTCGGTTCGCATTCCGACACGGACACCGTGCACATCAGCGATTTTGACCAGTCGTTTGTAACGTTCGACTTCCTCGTTGAACGGTGTGCCGTGTTCGCTGGCACGGACGGTCAGCGAAACAATCTTCGCGGCCTTGGCCAACTCGCAGCACTTCGTGAACGTGACGTAATACTCTTCTCCCGGATCCTCAATCTGCAGATCCAGGCCGGTCACGACCAGGCGATGCGTGTTGAGACACGTCTTGAGTGCCTGATCGAAATTATTCTTGATATCCGACGGCTTCAGATGGTTACCGCTCTCGTAAACTCCCAGTTCAATGTGTGAGAATTCGAGGTGGGCCAGCTTTTCGATTGTCTCGGAAAGCGGCATGTCGGGGTAGCATTGCGTAGTTGCGGCAACAAACACACGCAGACTCCTTTTGCGCAAATCATTTTGGCGTAAAAATACACTGGCGAAAGCCGGGTCAGGCCATCGCCAAGCTGTGAAGATAGAGACAATGTCAAAGTTTTACAACACCAGCAGGAGCATTCCGACTTGCCCGTTATTACCAATGAATTGAGCAAGCGGTATCGCGACTTTCTGGCGCTCGACCAGGTCAGCTTGCGAATCGACGACGGCGAAGTCTTCGGCTTGCTGGGGCCTAACGGTGCCGGCAAATCGACGCTAATTCGTTGCCTGCTGGGCTTTCTGAAACCGAGTTCCGGGACCGCGACGGTCGACGGACTGGATTGCTATCTGGACCGAGTCTCCGTTCACACGAAACTGTCATATTTGCCAGGCGACGCCCGGATGTATCGCACGATGCGAGCCAGAAGTCTGCTGAAGATGTTCGCCGGGCTTCGCGAAGGTGGCTCGTGGAAGGACGCGTTTGATGTCGCCGATCGCCTGGAACTGGACCTCAACCGCTGGGTTGGACTCATGTCGACAGGGATGCGGCAAAAGCTGGCGTTGGCAATCTGCCTGTCCGTCGAAGCTCCGCTGCTGATCCTCGACGAACCGACTGCCAACCTTGACCCAACCGTTCGGGGCCAGGTTTTGGAACTGATCAAGGAAGCAAAATCGCGAGGCCAGACGGTGATCTTTTCGTCACACGTGCTTTCCGAAATTGAAGACGTTTGCGATCACGTCGCGATTCTGAAATCGGGAAAGCTGGCGTTCGAGCAGTCGATGGAGGATCTTTCGTGGCAGCATCGCGTTCGCGCGACGACAGCCATTCGGGTCGCAGACCATGTTCACAAGTTGGACTCCGAGGAACGTCCCACGATCGTGCAGAACGAAGATCGGGTGATGATTGAAACCAAAGGCGAGCTTTCTCCGGTTCTCAAATGGCTGGCGGAGATGCCGCTGCGAAACGTGACCGTCGAGCCAGTCGGTTTGCGTAGCGTTTACGACCGAATACACAGCGCGAAGACAGTTGCCTCCGACCGGAAAGCTGAGGCGACGGCATGAATGTGAACCAGGCACTACGCCGAAAGTACTTTGCGGAATCGTGGCTGTTGTGGCTGTCGATCGCGATCGGTATCGCCATCTTTTGTTGGGTCCGCGTCCATGTCGTCGGCGAGTTCGACACGTCGCAATTCAAACAGATCGTGGATTTATTGCCGCAGGACTGGCGGAAATTTTCGTCGGTCGATTTCGACTGGCTGGTTTCTTATCTTGGCCGAACTGCGCTGACGCTGGATGAACCGATGCTGCTGATGTTGATTTGTAGCTGGTGCATCGTCCGCGGTTCGGATGTCGTCAGCGGTGAACTTGGCCGTGGCACGATGGAGATGCTGTTGGCTCAGCCCGTCAGTCGCATGAAAATCTGGTGGACGCACGCGCTGTGGACTTTCATGGGAATGGTTGGACTGGTCGCCGTCACGTGGCTGTTCATGGCGATCGGAATCTGGACGACCAGCGTCGAAGAAACGACCTATCTGGAACTGAACTTTGGCGTGACTCAAATTCCGCTGACGTTCGCCGAACCGGTGACGAATACGGTCGAGATGTCGAGCCACGTAAACCCGATGATGTTTCTTCCAGGCGTCGTGAACCTGTTTTCTCTATGCTTCTTTCTGGGCGGATTTTCGGCGTGGTGTTCGTCGATGGATCGATTTCGTTGGCGGACTCTGGGGATCGTTGCCGGATTTTATTTTCTGCAAGGCGGCATGAAAGTGTTGGCCATGGCATCAGAGTCCTGGTCGTGGATCCGTTTCATTTCGGTGTTCGGATACTACGGACCGGCTAACTCAATTGAGACGGCTCAAAAGAACGTGTGGGATTGCTTCACGTTTTTCAAGTTCGGTTCGCAAGGACAATTCATGCCAGCGCCGCTTCTGAACAATCTGCTTTTGATTGCTCTCGGAGTTGCCCTCTACTACTTTGGCAGCCGCATTTTCAAAACGCGTGACTTGCCCGCGCCGATCTGATTATCGCCTTTGGCATGCTCGTTGCCCTATTAGTAAATCGCTGAACGACGACACCCATGAATTCGGGTGAAATTCAACGTTTCCCGCTTTTAACGAGCTCCACCGAGATTTTACCATGATCAAAATGACGACACTTTGTCCCAATATCGCGACAGTTTTGACGGTTTCCGTTTTGCTCGTCAGCGCTGCTTTTGCGCAAGAACCGGGAAATCTCATTGGAACGAATTCATGGGGAGAGGTTCCGCCAGCGATCCCGGAGGTTCCTGAAGTTCCCGAAGATCTGAGCATTTTGACTCGAGGGCCGCTTCACGAAGCGTTCGCGTCGGCTCATCAGCAAGACCCGCAATCCTCCGATCTGGTTTTCAAAGCTCCGCCAGAGTTGATCGACGAAGTTCCGCCGGAGTACAAGCCAGAAGGAAACAACGTACAGTGGATTTCTGGATACTGGGCTTGGGATGATTCGCAGTCCGATTTCATTTGGATCAGCGGAATCTGGCGCGACGTGCCGCCGACGCGACGTTGGATGCCGGGCTACTGGGACTCGGAAGGTTCCGGATATCGTTGGGTGTCAGGATTTTGGACTGAAGAAACCCAGCAGGAACTTGGCTACTTGCCAGCGCCGCCGGCTTCGATAGATCAGGGACCGTCAACGGTTGCGCCAAGCGAAGAATATTTCTACGTTCCAGGCAACTGGCAATTTCAGAACAACAACTATCGCTGGTTGGCCGGACATTGGCAGCCCGTTATCGAAAACTGGATCTGGGTTCCGGCGCGTTATGTCTGGACTCCCAACGGTTGCGTCTATCAGTCCGGCTACTGGGATTATGAGTTTGAAAACCGCGGCACCTGCTTTGCGCCCGTCCATTTCACTCAGCCAATTTACCGAACTGCGAACTATAGCTACCGTCCGTCGTACGCGATCAATCTGAACATTGACTTTTTGACTCACATGTTCGTTCGCCCCCGCTGCGGCCACTACTTTTACGGAGACTGGTACGGATCGAGCTTCAACAACGTCAGCTACCGTCCCTGGGTTTCGCACAACAGTCACTATCGTAATTACGATCCGTTGTTGACCTACTACCGTTGTCGCCGATCATCGTTTGATAGCCGTTACAACGTCGTTCAGTATCTTGCTCGACAACACAACTTCTATATCAAAAACCGCGATTACCGGCCCCGTCCGACTTACAAGGCTCAGCACAAACATGCGAGAAACATTGAACATCGACATGGGAGCCGGGGACATGGCAAGGACTACCTTCACAAATCAAGCTACGTTCGAACTTACAAGGATCTGCGAAAGTATGACGAACAACGCCGAAAGCAATCGGTCACGAACAACCAGAATGGCCCAAAAAAGAACAGCGTAAAGAAACATCGCAAAGTCGCGGAAGAGGAACTGCGCAACAATCGTCGCAAGATGGAACAGCGTGCCGAGTTGCAACGTGAACGTAAGCGTCAAGAACATGCTTCGCAGAAGCATCGAGTCGCGAAGCATTCCAACGGCAAGATTCGGCTCCAGAATATTCCGTCGACGAGAGAACGTGAACAGGATCGATTGAGCAAGGCGAAAGGACAGACGCGTCAACCGAAGTCGAATGCACAGCGTCGCAATTCGCAACCCGAACGTCACACCCAAAGTCGAGGAAAGACGCGTACGACGCAAACGGTAACGCGACCCTCTCCAGGAAAGAAAACGGCTCAGCAGGAGCAGGCGCGACGTCTCCAGGAACAGGCTCGACGCTCCCTGCAGGAGCGAACGCGGCGGAACCAACAGGACTCCGCCCGTAAAGCTCAGCAAGAACAAACCCGACGGGCTCAGCAAGAACAATCGCGACGGGCTCAACAGGACCAAGCCAAGCGGGCTCAACAGGAACAGCTGCGCAGGAAGCAACAGGAAAGCCTTCGCAGAGCCCAGCAACAAAATTCGCGTAACACCACACGGAACACCAGCGGGAAGATGCGGATGCAAAACATCCCGTCGGTCCAACAGCGTGAACAGGCGGCTCGAAAGGCTCAGCAAGATTCGGCCCGCAAAGCACAACAACAGCAACAGGCAAAACGTGCTCAACAGGAACAGGCGCGAAGAGCTCAGCAAGAAAGCGCCCGCCGCGCCCAGCAAGCGAAAGCGCGACGTGCCCAGCAGGATGCCGCTCGAAAGTCGCAGCAAGATCAGGCGAGACGTGCGCAACAGGAGCGCTCCAGGCAGCAAGCCGCTCAACGTGCTCGACAACAGCAATCGCAACGCGACGCAGCTCGTCGGGCTCAGCAAAAGTCTCAGCAGGATGCCGCTCGAAAAGCGAAGCAGAATAAGCCAAAGCCACCTCAGGAAAGCAGGTCCAGTCGGCTCAGAAACCGGTCGTCCAAAAAGAAATAGCGTTTGCCAAGCCATCAAGAACGTTTGACAGGTCGGACGATTTTCCGCTTCGAGAAAAATGTCGCTACAATACAGTTGTACGAGTAATGATTCTTAGGCTCGTGCGTCAAACCCTTGAAATCTCAACTTCAAGAAAACCCTCATTCATCACCGAAAGTGGCTGCGACGCCGCATGCTGTGAATCCGCAACCAGCGTAGACGGTTCACGAGGCTCGCGCAGGAATAACCATAGGAACTTACGACAGATGACAACTGTACTGGATATTGGAAACTGCAACGCGGATCACTTCTTTATCACGACAATGCTAAAGTCCAACTTCGACGCCAATGTTTTACGCGCACACGGAGCCGATGACGCGTTGACAACGCTGGAGGAAAACGAAGTTGATCTGATCATGATCAATCGATTGCTGGACGTCGACCACAGCGAAGGTATGGATGTATTCCGAAAGATCAAATCGAATCCAAAGTTTGAAAGTATCCCGGCGATGCTGATCACGAATTTCGACGATCATCAGAAAGCTGCGATGGAAGAAGGCGCCGTCCAGGGGTTCGGCAAGTCAGCACTGACTTCCGATTCGGTGGTCGCGGTCGTGAAAGACGCGCTTTCGTCGAGCTGAACCGAAGCCGCGCATTCCTGGCAGAATTGCTTGGGCACAAAAAAAGCATCCGGACAAGAATCCGAATGCTTTGAAAGTGGAGCTGAGGGGGCTCGAACCCCTGACCTTTTGGCTGCCAGCCAAACGCTCTCCCAGCTGAGCTACAGCCCCAGTTTCGATTCGGAAAAAGGTATCAATCCCGACAGGCTATGTCAAGGATGAAGCATTTCGCGAGTATGATTGACTCGCAACGACTGAAAAAGTTCACGAAGATCGCCATCGGCGCACAAAAAAACGCGAGCCGAAAATTGGACTCGCGTTGGTTTTTGGCGGTGCAAACTGCTATCTGCGACGACGCAGGGCAATCATTCCTCCGACCAATCCGATCAAAGCCAATGACGATGGCTCAGGCACAGAAGTGAACGTCATTCCGAAATCGACGTTGCGAGTCCACGATTCCGCGATTGGCCCACCTCCAGCATCCACTTCGGAAACCAGATTCCACACGACCGAGTTCGACGCTGCGAAGCCTCCAGCATCCTGATTCTTGTACTGATAAGCGCCTGTGCCGTCCATCGTGTTTGTAATCGAAACGCCATTGACTGTCGCCGTCGCCGACGATCCATCAGCTGTACTTGCGTTACCCGAAGTACCAAAACCAGCGTCAGTAAAGCCGTCAAAAACAACCGTTCCGGCGGCACTCGCTGTCGCAGAAACAAAAGAAAGAGTCAGCGTTTCCCCCGGTTGCCAGGTGTTCGGACGCAGTCCCTGACCATTGAAGTTGATGTTGCCGGCTCCGGAAGAGACGGTGACGTTGAAGGTGAAATCAATGAAATCCGAACCAGTAGCAGTGCCACCGACCAAATCCAAATCTGACCAGCGAAGGACAATGTCTTCGCTTTCAGAATTATTCTGTGCAGGAGTGAATCCTGGCGCAAAGTCGATTGAGCCAAAGTTGGGCGCTTGATTAGCCCCGCCAGAAATTACAGTGGCTCGAAGATCCAGGTTGTCAGCGGTGACAACCAGGTCCGCTTGAGCTGTCTGAGCGACCAGCCCCAAAGCGACTGCGACTGCAGTCAGAAAAAACTGTTTCATGATGAATACCAAGTTCGAGAATAGAAGTGCACTCAACGGCCTCCATCCGATCCGCAAATGAAATGGTGGTGATGGCAACCGTTACGACCGGCAAAGTCGATTTACGTCCCCGTATTGTGTTAACTGAGGAATAGCGAACAACCTAGCCGTCATGAAACCGCTCCTAATACGTCGGACTATCTGTATTTACATGCGAGATAGCGGCGGCTGGAACGGCACTGAAATGGCAATTGGGACACTGAAACGCCCTTACAACGTTCCTGTTCCTTCACATTCCAAGCTGGCCGAGGATTTTCACCAACGTGAGAGATCGGGAAACCGCTACCAAACGCTTTAGAATCCATCTCGCGATGAGAAGCACAGGGACAACCCTCCCGACCCTGACTGCACTTGGAACCCAACAAAGCCAACGAACCCGATGGTCGCGTTTCACAGGTCTGTCAGCAACGAGTTTCCGCAAATCTTGCGAGCACGCCGGACGCTCAATTCAAGCAGATTGAAAATTCGAAATGGCGTGGCTGACGAAAACAAACCCGTCGCCACCTGTTCCACAAAAGAAAGCACTACCCGCCCAGCCAATCACAAAAACCGGTCCACGTTCGCGACAGGAAGCGACCTGAAACGACGTCCTCGGTAATCGTTTCCTTGTCCGACGAAAAGTTCACCCACACAGCTTCGATGTAAGGCTGGCTGCTGGTGGCGAACATCTGCCAGATGCCTTCGTCGTTGATCCGCTGCAAACCCTGCCAGTAGTGGTCGATCAAATGTTCGTCCAGTAACTTGCCCGTCACACGAATCGTCGTGAGTGCTCCTTTGCTGACCGTCGCGACCTGATTCAGCGTGTACATCGTCATGGCACTCGACACGTCGATCAGATCGACATCCTGATCGTCCGCCATATGCTGCATCTCGGACCACATCCGCTTGATCTCGGCTTGCGGAATCACCTTCGTTGGGTCAAGCGTTCCGACGGACTCCTGAGCTTCCTCGATCGTCTCACGCAAACCGTCAAGGCTAAGTGGTGGCTGATCAAAACGGTCGGCTGCTTTCCCGGACGCGGAACCGATCGCATCGAGCAAATCTGCGGCGTGGTCGATCGTTGAGTCTTTGTCGATGATGCCTTCACGTTTGAGTTCATCAGCGAGCTGTTTTAAATAGACGTTTGAACCGTAAGCCACGTCGCTCATGACGGCCAGAATCGTCATCGGCGAAACGTGCAGCGTGGCCATACCCGCGAGGTCGACGAAGGTACTAACCGTTTTTTTGGCGACGTAGCCTTCGACTTGAGCGTCGCTATCGGGAGCCATTTCTCCCGCGGCCCGTTTCGCGCCTCCGATGTCGTGAGCCACCATGTCGAGCATTTGCTTGACGAACGTCTTGTAAGTCTTCGAATCCTGAAATGCGGACGGTACCAACAGCACCGCCGACTGTTGCGCGAACCCGCCGACGATGGCCGCGGTACTGCGGATGGCTCGTTCGGGCAGCGACAACGTATAGTTCAGATACTTCGCGACCGATTCGGCGCCCGGATCGGGACCTTTTGGCTTTGTCTTTCTACTCAAGCTTTGGCTCCGGAGAATTGTTGATAACTTGCACAGCAGCCTTGTAGTCCGACGCTGCCACCACGACGCGAACGTCACTTGCGATCTCGGTTTGAAAGCCGGAAGTGAATCCACCGACGGCGCGAGCTTTAATTCCATGAGCTTCCAGCTGGACGACCAGCGCACTGGCGCTCATTTCGTCCGGAAGCGACGCGACCACGGTAGGAGCGTTTGGATCTTTGGCGACACGTCCCCACGCGAGGAATCCGGCGAAAGTTGCCAGCCCCATCACGGCGCCGAGCAAGCACGGCCAGATCAGTTGTCGGGCTTCTTCGGACGGGAGCACGAACAGCGATCCGAGCAGGCCGACGATGGCCAACGCGAACATCAGGAGGATTCCGGCTTCGATGGTTTTTCTGTTCATGATTTTTCAGGGGCGGGAGAGGGTGGTGTATGTGCGAACGGTGGTTTCATACGTGGCACGGTGGTCTCCACCGTGTAGGTTGTTTTATTGGTGTCAGTCTGGGACAGCCTGACCTACTTTTGCTATTTCTGCGCCAACCAGGCCATCACATCTGGCCGCAATTCAGCCACCAGAAATGCAGATCCGGCAACGCAAATCGCATCTTTCTGTTCGAGCGAATCCAGCAAATATTGCCAGGCAAGTCGGGGAGTTTCGCAGATTTGTACGTCAGGAAACCGTTGTCCAAGATCCCTGCGACGCGAGATCGACTCTTCGACCGCTGCCGAAAGTTCAACAATCGGTTTGCCGCGAGGATTTTCCTGGTACCGAGTCAGAATAAGCTCATCCGCCGTCGCGACCAGCGGCTCAATGATCTCGGCCGTGTCCTTGTCTCGTGTCGTCGCAACCAAAAAACGTTTGCGTGACTCGGGGCTGACTTCGGCGATCAAGGTTTGTATCAATGCGTCTGCCGAAGCTCCATTGTGAGCCATGTCCATCATCACAAATGGCTCGCGCGAAAGAATCTCGGTCCGACCGGGAAGCATGGCCGAAGCAATCCCGCTGCGAATTTGATCGTCTGAAATTTCCCAGCCCTGGTCGACCAGGATTTTGCAAGCCGTAATCGCTAGCGCCGCGTTGGCTCGCTGGTGATCGCCCGGCATTTTGCACTCAAGCTCAGTCACCTCGAACGGCTCGCGTGTGCTTCCTTCGCAACGGAACGTCCTGTGACTTTCCCGAACAGTTCGCATGTCGCGATCGAGCTGAAAAAGATGAGCACCACGATCGGCCGCGACATCGGCGATGACTTCCATGGCTTCCGGATGAAGTGCTCCACTGACCACAGGCACGCCGGGTTTGATGATGCCGGCTTTCTCTGTCGCGATTTTTGCAATCGTGTCACCAAGCTGCTTGGTATGGTCGAGGCTGATGTTGGTGATGACGCTGACCGCTGGCTGGCAGACGTTGGTGGAATCAAGCCGTCCGCCAAGCCCGACTTCCAGCACGACGGCATCGACTTTCGAGTTTGCGAAGTGTTGAAAGCCCGCTGCGGTGATGATTTCGAAGAAGGTTAAACCGCGTTCATTGCGAGCCGCGAATTCTTCGTCGAGCGATTCGATGGCTGGCTGGATTTGATCAAGCACATCAGAAAGCTGATCGTCGGAGATCAACTGGTCGTCGACCGCGATCCGCTGGTTGATTCGTTCGAGGTGCGGCGAGCTGTAGATGCCTGTTCTCAAACCAGCATGGCGCAAAATCTCGCCAGTCATTTTCGAAACCGAGCCTTTGCCTTTCGTGCCCGCCACGTGAATCACAGGAGCGAATTGGTGCGGGTGGCCGAGCCGATGCATCAAGTCGTGCATCGTCTGCAGTTTGAAACTGCGAGGACCGGCCGTGCTTTGACGTTCGTAATTGACGCGTTGATACAGCTCGGAGAGTTGTCGCGCGAGTCTTGTGCTTGTGGAATCGTTCATGATGAAAGCACCGTCATCGTGATGCCCCAGAAAACGAACACCAAAAAGGCAACGAGTACAGCCCAGGTGGCGGCCGAAGTTTGATGTTTCATGTGCGGCGTCTGTTGGATGACTTCCTGGTAGTGTTCGGAAAATACCATTTTGGTCTTGGAGGCAAACAGCTGAAACAGAATGACGATATTGATAAAGGTGCCAATGGGAAAAACGAGCAAGCCCAAAGTTGCCAGAACGATGCTTGGATTTTTCGACCATGGTTTAAGATTCCTGATTCCGTACGCGACGACGCACTGGGCGACGCCGACAAAAACCAAAAACAGACCGAACACGAAATACCAAACGGCCCACGTAGCAGGTGCGCCATACAAAGTACGCGCACTGTTGCGCAATCCGATCACTTGAAAGATGCTTTCGTGGACAAAATTCGCGCCAACGATAGCCATGATCGCGCCGACGACGACAAACACCAACGCAGTCGACTTGATCGAATATTCATGAGCCAAATGCATGGAACGAATCACTTCGGCGTCAGATTGAGCTCCGCTGTTCTGCGAGATGACTCCGGGAGCGTAGGGATTTTGTTGGATCTCCGTCATGGCCAAATTCTATCACGGTCCTCCACCGAGATAATCGGCAAAACGGCTTTCATTCGCGTTTCCAAGCGTTGCCAAGGACGTATTGAGCCCGGTATCATCGGACACTTGAAATTCAAACACTTTTAGATCAGACGATTCATGACGGTACAGCAACAGTTTTCAATCACTCGCACCGAAATCTCAGGCCACAACGTTTTCGACCTGGCCAAAAAATTTGGAACGCCGACTTACGTTTACGATGCCGAAACGATTCGACAACGGATTGAGCAGCTGAAACAGTTCGACGTAATTCGCTTCGCCCAGAAAGCGAACTCGAACATTGCCGTGTTGAACTTGATGCGTGAAAACGGAGTCGTAGTTGACGCGGTGAGTTCGGGAGAAGTCCACAGGGCGAAGGCTGCCGGATATGCCTTGAATGCGACCCCGCACCAAATCGTTTACACGGCTGACATCTTTGATCGGGAGGCATTGGACCTGGTTGTTCATGACAACATCCCTGTCAATTGTGGTTCGCCAGACATGATCGTGCAGCTTGGGAAACTTGCTCCGGGCCGCGAGATCACGTTGCGGATCAATCCGGGATTTGGTCACGGTCACAGCAACAAAACCAACACCGGTGGTCAGTCGTCGAAGCACGGGATTTGGCACGATCAGCTTGACCAGTGCGTGGACCTGGCAAAAGAGCACGGTTTGATCGTCGCGGGTCTGCACATGCATATTGGTTCAGGCACGGACTTCGAGCACCTTTCCCAGGTCTGCGACGCGATGAAGCAAACAGCTCTCGCGGTCGGCGATTCGATTCACACGATCAGCGCCGGCGGTGGTTTGCCGACGCCGTACAAAGATTCCGATCAGCCGTTGGATATCGATCGCTATTTTCAGCTTTGGGACGCGACGCGGAAGGAACTGGAATCCGAATTCGGTCACGATGTTTCGCTGGAGATCGAGCCGGGGCGATTCCTGGTCGCCGAGTGCGGTTACTTGATCAGTGAGATCCGCGCGATCAAGACGATGGGCGAGAACTTGTTTTACCTGGTCGATGCGGGCTTCAACAATTTGGCCAGGCCAATTCTGTACGGTTCGTACCATCCGATGTCGGTTGCGTTCGCGAATGAGTCGACGGAGGAGACGCAGGATGTGATCGTCGGCGGTCCACTGTGCGAATCCGGAGACATTTTTACTCAGGAAGAGGGCGGATTCGTGTGCTCACGCGAACTTCCGAAAGCCAGCGTTGGCGATTTGCTGGTGATCGAGTGTGCTGGCGCGTACGGCTACGTGATGAGTTCCAACTACAACAGCAAGCCGATGGCGGCGGAAGTTTTGATCGACGGTGGCGAGGCTCATTTGATTCGCAAGCGTCAAACGCCGGACGATATTATTGCTGGTGAGTCGATTCCGTCGTGAGTTCGACGGGCGTGTGATTGTTGAGCCACTGAGGTCACAGAGAGCACGGAGGACGTGCAGTCAGAAATGAACTCCTGACATTGCATTTCCTCTGTGAGCTCGGTGTGCTCTGTGGCTGAATAAAAGCGACAGACGCAGGACTGAAATTCGGCTCGACAACCGGCTCGGATTGCTTGCTGATGAATGAGTTCGACGGGCCTGATATAAAAGCCACAGAGGTCACAGAGAGCACAGAGGACGTGCAAGCAGCATTTCCTATGTGAGCTCGGTTTGCTCTGTGGCTCAACAGCATCAGAATAAAGGACGACAATGCTTCGATTCGTTTACACTTCGACCATCCTGTTGATCTTTCTGTTTTGCGTCGCCTCGGTGGCTCAGGCTCAGCGACCGTCTGTTAACACAACGGTGCAACTGCCGACGGTCAGCAACTTCAGCATCAACACCGTCGTCAGCGTTCCCGATGGTGGCACGATGTACATCGGCGGCATCGGTCGGGGATCAGAGTTCGCAACACGCCGTCCAAACCAGCGCAGTAGCAGCCGCTCAGTTGCCGGGCCGGGCGTTTCGATCTCCGCATCGCTGATCGTTGGCTCAGAAGTTGATGCTGAGCTTGAACGTCGCGGACGTCTCGCGATCGCACGCAAAGCCCGTCCCTCGATTCACGGAACCGCGGCGGAAAAAGCCAAGGCTTCTTTTCTGGCAAAGCATCTTGGTCGCGGCTGGAAGTAAGCTTCCGTCGGCTATGATGGAGACATGGGCCGAGACCAAATCAAATGTAAACGTTGTGCGCAGCAGCCTGCTGAACTTGATCAGGAAATCTGTTTGCGATGCCGTGACGACGAGCAAGCCACGCTTCCTCCGACGCCCAACCACACCGACGACGCGACGATCGTTCCCGGTCAGCATCAATACGATGCGCCGAACGCGAAACGAATCGGCGACTATGAGTTAATCGAAGAGATCGCACGCGGCGGCATGGGCGTCGTCTACAAAGCCAACCATCGCAATCTGAATCGTGTCTCCGCCGTCAAAATGATCCTCGGCGGCCAGTTTTCTTCCGAAGAAGAACGCCAGCGTTTCCGTATCAAAGCCGAATCAGCGGCACGACTGGACCATCCGGCCATCGTCCCGATCTACGAAATCGGCGACCACGACGGCCGAGCATTCTTTGCGATGAAGTACGTCGACGGCGGATCATTGGCAGAACGAGCGACGTCTTTCGCGAAGGACCCGAAATCCGCAGCCCAACTGATGATCGCGGTTGCCGAAGGAGTCCATCATGCTCATCAACGCGGCGTGCTGCATCGCGATCTGAAACCGGCCAACATTTTGCTGGACAAGGAAGGGCAACCCTACGTCACGGATCTGGGCTTGGCCAAAAGCACGACCGGAGGCAGTGACCTGACTCACACCGGTGCCGTGCTGGGAACGCCCGCCTACATGCCTCCCGAACAGGCCGCCGGAAAATCGGTCACCACCGCGGCAGATGTGTACTCGTTGGGTGCGATCCTCTATGAGTTGCTGGTGGGGCAGCCCGCCTATCGGGGCGAAACGACGGTCAATGTGGTGATGCAAGTCATCGACGGACCGCCGGAGCCTCCACAGAAAGTTAATCCGGATGTCGATCGCGACCTTGAGCTGATTTGTCTCAAGGCGATGGCTCGCGAACCCGACGAACGGTACTCGTCAGCCCAGGCGATGGCCGACGACTTGCAATCCTGGCTGACCGGCGACGCCATCAGCGTCCGGGCTCCGTCGTTTCAATCCCGTATCGCGAGCTGGATGAAGAAAAACCAGAGTCTGGCTTACGGAATTTTCGCTGTCGTCTTCGGTGTGTTGGTTTGTTCTCCGATTGCGATCAGTTTTTTCTCAAACAGTGTCGGAGAAATCTACGACCAGTTTCCGGATACGGATCGCCCGTGGTTGTACCGAGTTTCGGTGCCGAAGTTCCTCTCGTTTTTGTTCTCGATGCTGCTTTTTCTGATCATCTGGCCATCGATTGGACTGCTGAACGCGACCATTTCGAATCCGCCAACGTTCACACGCTCGATCACCGCTGGTATTCGAATTTCAGCCATCCTTTCTCTGATCTTTTACGTGCTGGTTGGCTGGCTTATCGTGATTCAGGGTGTCAACAACTATTCGAACTCGAGTCTCGAAACCGTAGTCGAAGCAGTCTGGCCGGGCGACGAAAGCACGCCTGCCGAGGCGAAGGAGAAAGCCAACGAACTGTTTGGCGGACTGGACCACATCCCCGAATCGGAACGAGCCAGCGTTGTGGCGAAGCGATTTAAGGCCGACCGTTATGCCAGTTTTTCGTTTTCCTTGGGAGTCGCGTTACTCGTGGTCCTGGTCTTCGCCGGCCCGATTGTTTACGGAACCATGATTGCTGCCAGTCTGAGACGACGCAAACTTCGCAACTGGCTTTTTCTGATTCGCTATCTGATCGCGTGGACGTCGGTCTCGGGATTGCTGCTGATCACTTTCCTGACCGTGATGTCACGACTAAGCAACGGTGTGGTGCTCAAGAGTCATCCCGCCGGGATAGTTGTTGGCGTCGTAATTTTGATTGCAGCGAGCTATCTATCGCTTCGCCGTTGGAAGAAGTCGCCGCAAGTTAACGTTGCGTGAAGCGCGGCAAGTTTGACGGCTGTTAGCTATTGCCGCGGCATTTCGCGAATCGTGCTGCTTCGCACAGACTCAGGCGGCTCGTTTACCGATCGAATTCGCGTTCAGTGATGCATAAAGCGAATCCCGGGGAATGATTTCCTCCAGCATTTCCAGCTGCTCGTACGCGGAGAGCGACACATCCATGAAAATCCATTTCTGGCCTCCGTACTCGCAAACTCCGCCACCGGTACCACCGAAATGATCGTATCGGACTCGATAGCCCAGTTGCTGGGCGACTTCCAGCCAGGATTCGACCTGATAAAGGGTTCCGGGCCTCGATTTTTCGGATTGGTTGGTCATGGCAGGTCCTCGGACTATGACGGCCTGAAAGTCAAAATGGGATGCACAGGAAGCCATTGTTTGCTGCCGCGTAATTCTTCAAACTCTGGCCAAAGCGGGCCGATACTAGAGAAAAGTGCCTGACTACTGAAGTGCAGTCCAAATCCCGCTTTTGGTTGCCTACCGCCATTAACCACGGAAAAACTCCATCGTGAACCACTGCCAGCAATCCGAAATCAGTCAACTTCGTGAAGAAAATGCTTCGCTACGCAAGCAGCTGGAACGCTGTCAGAAAATGACGGCTCTTGGTGAACTCGTCAGCACGACGACTCACGAGTTCAACAATGTTCTGATGACCATCATGAACTACGCCAAGATGGGCATGCGTTACGACGACAAGGAAACCCGCGACAAGGCCTTCGACAAAATCAATCAGGCGAGCAATCGCGCTGTGAAAATCACCAACTCGGTCCTTGGAATGGCTCGCAATCGAAGCGAACATTTTGAGCAGACGGATCTCAAGCGAATCATTGACGAAACGATGGTGCTGCTGGAACGTGAACTGCAAAAGTATCGTATCTCTGTCGAGATGGACCTTGGCGAAAACGTTGCTGAAGTTTCCGCGATCGGCAACCAGGTCCAGCAAGTTCTTCTCAACCTGCTGATCAACGCTCGGCAAGCGATGCCCGATGGCGGACGTTTGCTGATCAAACTGAAAAACGACGAAGTTTCGAAATCGGTTCACCTCTCGGTTCGCGATTTTGGTACCGGCATGACGGACGAGACGATGCGAAAGATCTTCGAGCCTTACTATTCGACGAAGGAAGGTCCCGATGAGTCGGGCAAGGGCGGAACAGGACTTGGCCTGGCGGCTTGCAAGAATATCATCGAAGCCCACGGCGGAAAGATTCGCGTCGAAAGTGCGATCGGCAAGGGCACGAACTTTACGATCAAGCTGCCGGTCGAGCAACAAAAGTCACCCGTGTGTTCCGCGCGAGGAATTGCAGGAACCATGTCGCAGATGAATGCAGGTGTCTCGGCCGTTTCACAGAGCTAAAATTCGACTGGCCAAGTTTCGCGTCCAAACAGAAGCAAAGTTCTTTCGTGTCGATTGTCGAATGACTATCGGCACGAGCAAGTTTACTTCACGCGGATTCTCGCCTGCTCACGGACTTCATCACGAGTCAGCTTTCCGTCTCCGTTTTTGTCGTAGGCGTTGAATCCCCAGGTTCGCACGGCACGGGGAAGTTCGCCACGAACAATGAACCCATCGTTGTCTTTGTCGAAACGTTCGAAATATTTGCGTTCGATTTCGTCAACTCTCGCCAATTGATCTTCGGTCAGTTGGCGAGCTTGAATCGTAGGCTCTGCCTGTAGATTCTGGCTCTCCGAATTCTTGACCGCGGCATCATTGGGCTGGTGCGGGACTGCAATGTCGTAGAACGCAACCGCCATCTCTTCCCAGGTTTGGTCTCCCCAGGAAACCAGTTTAGACGGATCGGGATTGAACGGGTTCTCCTTTGAGTTATCGAACTCAACCGTCGCCTGCAAACGGCGAACTTCGCTTAGCTCAATCGGTTCCGCCAGTTCGTAGCGATGCTGCCAGTTGAAATCGTAGCGTGGCACACTGAGAATCGGCTGGTCCGTTTTATCTTTCAGCGTCACCGACGAAACGAAGGACTTGCCGCGATAGTGCATGTGCGGCGAGACCGAAAGCAGCGTGCCATCGCGCGGCAATCGTCCGCGACTGAGAGCCACCTCATGCGACGCGGCAAAAGGCGGTATTTCGAACTCCTGATCGAGTGCCATCACCGTCATCAGCTCATGTTCGATCGCGGACTCATCGGCAAACACGAGCCCCACTTTGGTGACATCCGTTTGCGGCGTTCCGTTGGGCGTGTAGTGCATTTGAAAAACCAGACGCGAACCCTTGGGCACAAACCGGGCTCGATTGGACTTCCATGAAAGCGGCGTTTGTCCAGGCACGTAAGCCGCCAGCCAGCCAACTCCACGAGCCCGCTCTCCGTCGGGCGGACGAATGAAAACAATCGAGTGGTGCACGACCGAGCGATTGCCTGGCACGACTTCCGCGGCCGAAACCCAGCGGTCCTTGGTGAAGTTCGGATCGACGACGAAGTACTGATACTCAACGGTCTCGTCGGCTGGAATTTTGTAAGGCTGTTTGCTCATTTCAACGACGCGATCCGGTTCCCGCGGCAATCGCCACCCCGAAACGTATTCAATTTGTTGTGGCAGCAACGCGGCGTCGCCCATCGGCGTCCCCTGATCGACCCATTCGCGAAGCAACTGTTTGTCAGCAACGCTCATATTCCTGGCGTTGGCAAACTTCCCAACTGATTCGTCGGCGTGCCACGGAGGCATCCGCTGCTCCTCGATGACTTCCAACATCATGTCAGCCCAACCAATCGCTTCCTCGTACGTCTCCAAAGAAAACGGCCCGATCTCTCCCGCACGATGGCATTCGACACAGTTTCTTTGCAACACCCGGGAAACCTGATTCGCAAACGTCACCGTTGCCTCCGCCGCCGACTCGCGCTTTCGCCCCAGCAAACAGCCTGCAGGCTCCGTCTCGGCGACTTCGATGGCTTTTCCCGCCAGCGCATTTTCGATCGCAATCTTCAAATCCTGACGATCCGCAGAAGACCGTGAAACGCCAGGCAAGTACTGATCATCGATTCGTCCGCGGTAAACAATCTTCCGCTGCGAATCGAAAACGACGACTTCCGGAGTCCGTGTCACTTTCAGCTGGTCTGCGAATCGGTTGTCGTAGTCCTTGGCGAACTCAAACGAAATGCCGGACCGATCGATGTACTGCTGGACCTCGTCGACCGAGTCTTGCACATTGCTGCTGATGCCAACAAAGCGAACTTTGTCGAACTGCTTTGAAAATTTCTCCAGCCTGCCAGCGTAGAGCTTTGCCAGCGGGCACTCGGTTCCCAGAAAACACAGCACCGTCAATTCGTGCTCTGGCTGCTGCTCAATGACGATGTTCTGAGCCCCTCGAATGCTGACTAACTCGACAGCCGGGACATCGCCGACATCCGTTTTGTCATCCGCGCAGACGATCGACGACGGCAGCAAAGCGCCAAAAGCCAACAGATATGGAATGAAACGATTCATGGGATTCAACTGGAAACGTGAAATGGATCAGAATTCGGTTTTCCGCTGCAATCCATTACAATGTTGACTCCCTGACTGTGCAATGGAATGCGAGCCGGTATGGCCGACAATTTCGACGGTGCGAGTCTCAACAAGGATAGAAATGTCTGCGAAAATTCAAATACTGTTCTGCGTCTTGCTGCTGAGCCTACCCGCAGTGCTGTTCGCTCAACAACCGACTGCGAACGCTGCGCGGCAGACAAAAAACGAGCCTGCGACCAATCCGGCCAAACAGGACGTGCCGCCGGAATCGCGGATCGCGGACGCTGGCGCGGACTTTAACAAAGATTTCGCTTTCAATCACTTGAAAGCCATTTGTGACATTGGCCCTCGCAAGAGCACGTCGGAGGGCATGGCGACTCAGCAGGCGATGCTGCAAAAGCACTTCGAAGCTTTGGGTGCGATGGTCGGCTATCAGAATTTTGAAGTCAACGATCCGCGGACGGGCCAACCGGCGACGCTTTCGAACTTGATCGTGCGGTGGCATCCGGAGCGGACCAAACGACTGATGATCTGTTGTCATTACGACACGCGCCCGTTCCCTGACAGCGATCCGGTCAATCCGCAGGGCGTGTTTATCGGTGCCAACGACGGAGCGTCCGGAGCCGCTTTCCTTTGCGAGCTTGGTCGGCATATGCAAAATCAGGACGGCCCGGTTGGCTTTGATTTTGTATTCTTCGACGGCGAAGAATTCGTTTTCGTCGCACGCCGTGACCCAATGTTTCTGGGCTCTCTACATTTCGCCAGGCAATACGCCGCGGGAAACTGGGACGTCAAATACGACTATGCGGTTTTGGTCGACATGATCGGTGACAAAAGCTTGCAGTTGAAAATGGAAGTCAACAGCTACAACATGGCGAGGAATTTGACCAAAATGATCTGGTCTATCGCCAAAGATCTGAAAGTTCGCGAGTTTCGAGCGTCAAAAGGGCATACAATCAAGGACGATCACTTGCCGCTCAATGAGATCGCGAAAATTCCGACCTGCGACATCATTGACTTTGACTATCCCAAGCCAGGGATGCGAAATCGCTATTGGCATACGACGCAGGACAGCGTCGAGAATTGCAGCGCTGAGTCGCTGGGCAAAGTCGGTATCGTGATGCTCGAATGGACGCGGCGGATGCAGACGCTTTACGAGAAAAACGAAAAGAAGAAATCTCGCACTGCGAATCGAAGATAGCCAACCACGAGGACGAGGCCAGAGATGAATTTTGAAGTGTTCTTTGAAGTGTTTGAACCGATCATCGGTTTCAGCCAAAACGTCAAGAACATCGCACTGCTGTTGGGACTTGGCTCAGTCGCTGGCGGCATCGTTTCACTTTTTGCACACAAGCGACAGCTGGATGACATTTTTGAGGCACCGCATACGGCCAGTGAACTTCAGTTCGAATCGCGAAAGTATCGCCGTCGTGCGATCGCCAGTTCGCTGATTGCATCGCAAGGCATCATGCTGGCCGGAATTTCTTTTGTGGACGAACTTCGAACTCTCGCGATTTTCATCAGTATCATTCTGTTGATGCTGGTCGGAATCCTCGGCATTGCGATGTTCGATTTCTTTTCCGTAGGCATCAACGAGATCGCTCGCAAAGACGACAAAGCGCGGAAAGCGTTGGTTGACGAGTACGTTCGTCAGCGGAACAAACTGGCGCAACAAAAAGAAGAAAACGAAGAGCCGCCAGGCGGCGAGTAGTCTGCCTTACGGATGGTTTCTGTCCGTTTTGACGCAAGAACCACTGATCCTCAGATCCAGCCCGCGATCATTTCTCGCACAGCCGTTTTGTCTCTTCAGCGCCAAAGATTGCCACCAGCTTCAAGTAGGGTCGCAGCCCAAGCACTCTGGTTTTTCGAGCCCGAAGTGGAGCCGCCTTCGTTCCGCAAACTTTGCACAGAGCTTCAGGATCGCTCGCTCCGCAACAGGAACAGCAGGATTCGACGTGCCAACAGACTCCATCGGAGCTTCCCGCCGGAGTCAGATCAACGCGAAACTCCAAATCGTGTTCTATTGAAACGCGAACCGCACGGGCCAACCGTTGCCAGGCGATCGAAGCGGAATCGATTTGCTGACAGACTCGATCGAGCCACACTAACTGTTGTTTCGTGAATTTGCCCTGGCTCCACACGCCAAACCACCGCGGCGACGTCGTCGGAAACAGGCCTGAATCTTCCTGCGACAAAAACGCAGCCTCGAATTGATCGACGATCGAAAGGCCTTGCGTTTCGCGCCCCGATCCCTCGCACTCCATCAACGCCATGAACCCGGATGCACCGTCGTCGTTTCCGAACGGCAGCCAACCAAAACAACCGGCTTTGGAAAATTCAACTTCGCCATCGAGTTCGCTGGACGCGACCGGCACATTGGCGGGACAACGCAAACACGCCGCATCGGCTTCTTTTTTTCCGCCGTACGCGGCGTAGACTTCTTCCACTGGAAACCCGAGGGCTTCACCGGGCCGGTTCGAATCCGCGTCCGGATGAAGACAAACGCCGTCCACAATTCGCCGCTCCAATTCGCCGACCGCGACCGCCCGCAGACTTCGCAGTTCCCGAAACGCGGCATCGGTCAGATTTTTCGCATCCGCGTCGCGGAACGGGCAAGGCACAACGATCGTCCAGCGCAGAAATGGCGGCGTAGGGCCAAGGATCGCGGCGCTTCTTTTCATCACGTAAGGATCCGGCTGACGGGTCGTCGAAAGGTGGCACAAGTTATACAATTTGCGGCTCGTTCGCCACGGTCTTTTTTCCGGCGAGCCGTTGTATCCAAGGAGATATCGTGTCAGAAAAAGTCGTCATTATCGGAAGTGGTCCTGCGGGTTGGTCAGCAGCAATTTACGCCGCGCGTGCGAATCTCGATCCGCTTTTGTTTGAGGGCACGGTCAAGCCGGAGATGATTCCGCTGGGTCAGTTGGCGTACACCACCGAAGTCGAAAACTATCCTGGTTTTCCATTCGGCAACGTCCGTGCCTTTGTCGAAAGTGCAGTCGACAAGGACCGCCACTGGAACTTGCCTTCGATTCCGAATCATCTTCGCGAAAAAAAGAAACGCGAAAGCCTTGCGGACATCCAGCCCCACTATGCCGTTCAGGGCACCGAGTTGATGGAGCTGATGAAGCAGCAGGCGTTGAACTTCGATACGCGCGTCGTCAGCGATGACATTGTCGATGTCGATTTCGGTTCCAGCCCAATGAAAGTCATCCCAGCCAACGGTGATCCGATTGAGACTCATTCAATCATCATCGCCACCGGAGCACGCGCGAACTATCTTGGATTGCCGTCCGAAGAAGCCTACAAAAATAAAGGCGTCAGTGCCTGTGCGGTTTGCGATGGAGCACTTCCACTTTTCTGGAACAAACCGCTGGCCGTAGTCGGCGGCGGAGACTCGGCTGTCGAAGAGGCGACGTATCTTGCGAACCTGAAAACGGCCGTCAAGGTTTACATGATCATTCGTCGCGACGAAATGCGTGCCTCGAAGATCATGGCCGAACGAGCGATGAACCATCCGAAGATCGAGATCCTGTGGAACTCTGTGGTCGAGGAAGTTGTTGGCGATGGAGATCTGGTCAACGGCCTGAAAATCAAAAGCACCAAAGACGACAGTATCTCCGATTTGGAAGTCGGCGGCATGTTCGTCGCGATCGGCCACACGCCAAACACAGGGTTCCTGTCCGGCAAACTGGAGATGAACGATAAGGGATATATCCAGTGGAGCAAGGCGTTTCGCACCAATACCAGCGTCGAAGGCGTTTTTGCGGCCGGTGACGTGGCCGATGACTACTATCGTCAGGCAATCACTTCAGCCGGTACAGGCTGCATGGCGGCGTTGGATGTTGAAAGATATCTGGCCGACAAGGGCATCGAATAGCTGTTCATTTTGTTTAAGATAGTGCGACAGACTTCTGCCTCTTGACCACCAATTTTGAACAATGAGCAACAATACATTTCGCGACCGTGAAATTCTGACTGCAGCCCAGGCAAAAGGCCCAACCGCAACGTTGGGAGCCTGGCTTCGACTTTCCGGTCCCGGATGGTTGCAAAGCGCGATCACGCTCGGCGGCGGCTCACTCGGCGGAGCACTTTATCTGGGAATGCTTGCCGGCACGAGCATGCTCTGGTTGCAGCTCGTGGCGATCGTCATCGGCGTCATTATGCTTTCGGCGATCAGCTACATTTCGCTTTCCACGCGGATGCGTCCCTATGCTGCGATCAACGAATACGTGAACCCGGTCCTTGGAGTCGGCTGGGTTACCGCAACGATTCTGGCAAACATGATTTTCATTTTGCCGCAGTTCAGCCTGTCCTATTCGGCTCTCAACGATTCGCTGTTCCCCGGTTTGGATGCTTCGATCCCGGAATCCAAACTCACGATTTCGCTGATCATTGGCGCGGTCGCTCTGGCAGCAGCCTTCTTCAGTTTCCGCCCCGGAACGATGTTCAAGATTTTCGACCTGATGTTGAAAGCGATCATCGGCATGGTAGTCCTCTGCTTTGTCGCAGTTGCCTACGTTCTGGCTCGCGACGGCGCGGTCAACTGGGCGGAGATCGCTCAGGGGTTCATCCCGAACTTTATGCAGTGGGGACAAGCCAGCCCTGAAATCCAGAACATGCTGGTTGGACTCGACGGAGAAGCCAGATCGTTTTACGAAACACGAATCATTGATAAACAGCAGAGCATCATGATCGGTGTGACGGCCACCGCGGTTGGTCTGAACATGACTTTCCTGTTGCCGTATTCGATGATCTCGCGAGGCTGGGACAAGAACTTCCGTGGATTCGCTCGATGGGAACTGATCACCGCGATGGCGATTCCGTACATCCTCGTAACGACCTGCATTGTTATCGCTTCGGCGCATGCTTTCCACGCGAAAGCCGACGCCAGTTTCCTTTCCAATGACGCTGCTGAAGTTCAGGAAAGCCACCTGCTGGGAATGGCCAGCGGTGCCCTCAAAGATCGCTACGTCGCGGTCAACCAGGATAACGCCGATGCGATGGCCAAACTGAACAGCGTCGACGAGATTACCGGAGCAGACGAAGCGGCCACGGCGACAGCCCAGAAGGCAGCAACCTCGGCCCTGTTGGCTGAATTTGTCTCCAATCTCTCGGAAGAAGAAAGAAAACTTTCGCTCGCGCTCGTAAAGCCCAACGCAAAACAACTCGCGATCACGCTCAAACCTGCTCTTGAGAAACTGACGGGTAGCGAACGAGCCGCCGAATGGGTGTTCGGACTTGGTGCCCTGGGCATGGGTTTCTCGACGATCATTATCCTGATGATGATCAACGGTTACGCTTTCGCAGAAATCTTGGGTGATTACGACAGCACCGGTTATCGCCTGTTCGGCGCGGCGTTGGCGTTTGCTTCCGGCGTCAGCTGGGTTTGGGTTTGGGGTACCGGATCACAAACCTGGTTACTGATCATCGCGTCGACGTTTGCCGGCATTTTGTTGCCAATTGCCTACTTCTCGTTCTTCCTGCTGATGAACAATCGGCAGTTGCTGGGCGAGTACAAACCGACGGGTGGGCGAATGGTGTTCTGGAACGTTCTGATGCTGATCGGCGTCGCCGGAGCGGTTCTTCAAGCCTATGGTTCGCTGATGAAAGTGATCGACAACTCGACGACCGGTCCTTACGTTGTCGGCGGAGTCGTGGCGTTCATGGTACTTGCCCTGATCGGTTTTTCGGCTGCCGGGTTCCGACGCCCGGAGGAGTCTGCATAGCCGACTGCTAGCGACCACTTTCGCTGGACCCTGATCTGCCAAACCGTTAGTCTCCGCAAAAAATCCTGTGGAGATGGCACATGGTTTCGCAGATACAGAAATCGATTCAACTGGTCGCTTTGATGACAGCAGCATTGGTATGGGCAAACGCAACAGCCGTTTGTCAGGAATTCAAAATCGAAACGGCAATCTATGCCGGTGACGCCAAGCTCCCGGTTGCGCAAAACGTAACGCTGTTTCAGAACGACCTGATCGTTGATCTGAAAGTTGATTTTGCGAATCCGCCCAACGTGCTGGAAACCAAAATTTACGATTCGCGACAAAAGAAAGTCACGTTGCTTGATCACGCTCGCAGCATTCGGCTTGAAATCTCAGACAACCGTTTGCTGCAGATGGTTGATGGCTTGCGCCGCGACATCTCGCAAAAGAAAGATCTTCAGTTTCTCGTTAGCGAAGTCTTTGAGGAGACTGAAGAGCTGGAAACTTCTCGCATCGTGCTGAAAAGCCCGACGATTCGGTACCAGGTCGAAGGACAGCGTCCGACTGACAGCAATTACCTTCCGATCCACGGCGAGTTTTTGGATATCTTTACACGCCTGAGCGCATCAGACCCCGGCGGCTTTCCTCCGTTCGCGCGTTTGCGTCTGAATGAGTCGATCAAAAAGATGGGCTGGATTCCTACTTCGGTAGAAATCGAAATGGGAGCCAACGCTTTGGTGCCCAAAGGCGTGAAGATGAAATCAACGCATGTCCTGATAGACGGACTCTCGACTGACGACTTGGCAAAAATTGAGGCCGCAAAGAAGCAATGGCTGGGCTATCCCGTTGTCAACCTTCTGAAGTTTCGAGGAATAGATCAGACCGCTTCTGCCGATAACCAGTCTGGAGAGACGACCGCAACGAAGTAGCAGCTTGCTAGCAGACAGGTCGTTTCCGCTCGACCTTCAATCTGATTCGAAAGCGCGGCGCGTCAATGAAGAAACATCTGCTGGTGACTCTGCTGGTATTTGCAGCAGTCGGAACTTGCCTGTGGTCATTTGGAATCGGAGCAGGCCCAAAGCTCGCTTCTTCAATACCGTTTCTTTCATCGACGCCGGTCGAAATTCTTCCGCCCGATCCACGGCCGAACATCATCCTGATCAATCTGGACGACGCCGACCATACGCTGCTTTCAGATGAGATGTTGCAGCTCTATCCCGGATTCAACGAACTCGCCAAACGCAGCGTTTCGTTCACCAACCTGCACGTCACCACTCCGTTCTGCGGTCCATCGCGAGCCGCACTGTTTCGCGGCCAGTACGCTCACCGGACCGGGGTTCGCGTCAACATTCCCGAATCGCCACTGTCGCTAAAATTTCGAGGCGGCTACACCGAGTTCCAACGGCAGGGACACGATCATGATGAGCTTGGCGTGTGGCTCAAACGTGGCGGATATCGAACGATGATGCTGGGCAAGTACCATCACAACGGTTTCGATTTCAAAAAACCCGATGGCTATGATGACTTCTACGTCTCCAACGGTGGAAGGTATCAGGGGACTTACGTTTTCACGACACGAGAAAGCCCGGAAGGCGCTCCCCGGCGTAATGGCTTGGATGTTTACCGCACCGATCAGGAGTCTGACGATGCGATTGCGTTGATTCGACAACACGCGACACGCCGAAAGCTGCAAACGAACTCTGGAGAAGTCGCTCAGCCATTTTTCTTTTACTACGCGCCGCTGGCTCCGCATCGTCCTTCCGGCCTCGATTTTTCGAAGATGGTGAACGACGAGAAGTACAAGAACTGGCAGCCAAACCTGAAGATTCCGCGAACTCCGGACTTCGACGAGCCTGACATGCTCGACAAGCCTTCGCACCGTCAGTCGCCTCCTTATTCGGCTGAAGAGCTTGCGACGTTGCACTTCGAGCATCAATGTCGGGCGAGGGCCGTCAAGTCAGTCGATGATTTTGTGCAACGCATGATCAAGGAACTGAAGGCCAAGGGCATGTACGAAAACACGTGGTTCATGATCACGTCGGACAACGGCTATCAACTGGGGCACCATCGATTAATGAGCAAGCTCGACCCGTATCGGATGTCAACGACGGCGCCGCTGTTCGTTTCCGGACCGGAGGTAAAGGAGCCTTGCAAGGCCGATCATTTGCTGGCTCACATCGACATGTGTCCGACGATTTTGGATTTGGCCAAGTGCCCCAAACCGGACTTTCTTGATGGCAAGTCGTTTGTTGATCTGGTTCGAGACCCAAAGTCGCACGCGGAGGATTCGTGGCGGAAGCCAGTTGTTTTGGAAAACTGGCAAGTCAAACGGAACCGACGAATTTTCCTTCCGGGAATGTATAGCGGCCTTCGCTATCACGACAAACTGTACGTGGAGTGGTGCAGTGGCGAGCGCGAGTACTACGATCTGGCAACCGATCCGTATGAGTTGGACAACGCTTACGATTCGTTGTCGGAATCGGAGAAGGAAGAACTTCGTGACGACCTGTTCGCGGCACGGTCCGTGAAGATGGATCCAATCGTAACGGTGATGCATCGTCCGATCCTGACAGATCATCGAAAGTTTCCATTCTGCGTCCGTGGCATGGCGGAAGACGATCGTTGCATCAAAAGAATTAAAGTCATGATTCGCCACATGCAGCACGGTTTCTGGAACGGCCAATCGTGGCAGCGAAGTCGGACTCATGTTGAAACGACTGATTTCCCGTCCGACCAACAGATGGTGTCCTGGCAATACGATATTCGACAGGCGGTTTCTCATCTGACCGAAAAGGACAGCATCGTCGTCGACGATCGCAAAGTCTTCCGCGTGGTGCTGCAAGCGTTCGCGTGGGATGGCGATGGCAATCAATCCGAAGAAGCCCGGACGCAAATGTTTGTGCCATTCACGACGGATCCCTACGAAGAAAATCGCACCGCCGACGCGAAGCAAACGACGGCGGTACGGTAGAGCCGTGGCAATCGCTGCGGTCGACGGTTGGTTGCGACCGCAGTGTGCAGCGTTTTCAATCTAAGCCTGTGGTTCAGTCATCGACCATGGATCGAGCGCTTCCTTCAGCGTCTCCGGCGGCAGAATGTTTTGCTCTTCGCACAGCTCGCGAATTGTTTTGCCGGACGCGAACGCTTCCTTGGCCAGCTTCGCAGCTTTCTCGTACCCGATGTGCGGGTTAAGGCTGGTGCACATGGACAGGCTCTGCTCAACAAACGATTCGCACTTCTCTTCGTTCGCTTTCATCTCGGTCACACAGAACTCATTGAACGCTTTCGTTCCGTTGGCCAGCAGCAGAATGCTTTCGAGCGTCGTCTGAGCCATCACAGGCATCATGATGTTCAGCTGAAACTGCCCACCGGTCGCGCCGCAAATGGTAATCGTCTGGTCATTGCCCATCACGCGAGCCGTCAGTTGCATCATGCTCTCGCTCATCACCGGATTCACTTTCCCGGGCATGATCGAACTTCCTGGCTGCCGCGTCGGCAAAGCGACTTCGTAGAAACCGCAGCGCGGACCGGACCCGAGCCAGCGGATATTGTTGGAAACATTGAACAGCGTCGAGGCGATCGCTTTCAAATTCGCGTGGCATTCCACCAGTCCATCCCGCTGCGCGTTGGCCTCGAAGTGATCGACCGCTTCGACAAAATCGATGCCCGTTTGGTCGGCAAGCACTTTCGCCACACGAGCCCCGAATTCCGGGTGCGTGTTGATTCCAGATCCGACAGCTGTGCCTCCAACAGGAAGTTCAAGCACACTGGTGACGGCGGACTCAGCGCGAGAAATGGAAAGCTCGATCTGCCGAGCAAATCCACCGAACTCCTGCCCCAGGCGTAGTGGCGTGGCGTCCATCAGGTGAGTCCGGCCGATCTTGATAATCTTGTCCCACTGTTTGGCTTTTTCCACGAACGCCTGATGCAAACCGCGTAGTGCAGGAATCAACTGGTTGTCGATTTCGGACGCAACGGCCACGTGGATCGCGGTTGGAAACGTATCGTTGGTGCTCTGGCCCATGTTGACGTGATCGTTGGGATGGATCGATTTGGTTTCTTCCATCCGGTCGCCGCCGTCAATTTCGATCGCGCGATTCGAAATGACTTCGTTGATGTTCATGTTGCTTGACGTACCCGATCCGGTCTGGAAAACATCGATCGGAAACTCGCTGTCCAGTTTGCCAGCGATGACTTCTTCGGTGGCCGCAATCAAAGATTGAACCTGCGCGTCGGTTAGCGGATTTTTTCCCGAACCGGTCAGTTTCCCAAGGTCGCGATTGGCGATCGCACAAGCATTCTTGACCCGGCCCATTGCCCGAATCATCGCCGGTGGCATGGTCCAGCCAGAAACGGGAAAGTTGTCGACAGCCCGCTGCGTCTGAGCGCCATAATAGGCGTCGCGAGGAACCTGGACTTCTCCCATGGAGTCTGTTTCAGTTCGCATTTCGGTGGACGGGTTTTCGTTGGACATCAGGAAACTTTCGAAAAATTTGACCGCGCAGTAGACTGTTGTGTTCATTCTGCCTTTGCGGTCACGCGATGGCAAGGGCAGCGGCAAACGAACGACGATTGAGAGACAATGGACTTTAAAGAGCTTCGCAAAGAATACGAAACGCACGGCATCGAAGAGTCGACGCTTGACGCGAATCCGTTGATTACGTTTCGAAACTGGATCACAACCGCTTCCGAAAATTGTCCGGATCAATGGTTCGAGCCCAATGCGATGATCCTGGCGACGGCTGGCCTGGATGGAATCGTGACGTCGCGAACGGTGCTGCTCAAGGGCCTCGACGAGGACTCGATCCGGTTTTACACCAACTACGGTTCGACCAAAGGGCAACAGCTTGCCGAAAACCCGAATGCATCGGTAACGTTTCACTGGGCTTGGCTGGGACAGCAAGTTCGCCTGCGAGGTCGCACTGTCAAAACATCGCGAGAAGATTCGCTGAAGTATTTCCACTCCCGACCGCGCGGTTCGCAGCTTGGCGCGTTGGCGTCACGGCAATCCGAAAAAGTTGAGTCCCGCGAACAGCTGGAGCAGATTCGGGCAGAGTTGGAAACGAAATACGACGGTCAGGAGGTTCCGCTGCCTGACGACTGGGGCGGCTATCGACTGACTCCAGAAGTCATCGAATTCTGGCAGGGGCGACTGGATCGAATGCACGATCGCGTGGTCTATCAGCGAGGAAATGATGGCGACTGGACTCGATTCCGCATCGCTCCGTAAAGAAACGATACGCGTGGGCGACCAGTCATTGCCAATTTCAATCCGCGCCATCAACCGCGACGGATGAGTCCACCGGCGCTTCGACGCTCACCGGTACACGATCGATCTGGGCATCCGTCGGGGTGTGCCGGTGGCCGGGCAAGTATTCGATGCCGAACGCGATGGCGACTCCCAACAGCAACATCGTGGACAGTTGCATTCGATCGTGGGCGTGAAAGTGAACTTCGGGCAACAGGTCTCCAAGCGAGATGCACAGGAAAATTCCGGCTGAAAAGGCGAGGCAGTATCCGAGCACAATTTCACTGGCCGCGAACTGGGAAACTCCGAAGTAGAACAACGCGGCACCGATCGGGCAAACGAGTGAGAAAATCAGGCTGACCACGACCTGCTGATTGACGGTCCAACCTCTGGCGTGCATCAGGCTGGTGATCGACATCGCGTCGAGCGGCTTGTGTAGAAAGATTGCCAGGAATACGCCAAATCCGACCCAAACCGAATGCTCGGACATCGTCGCCGCTGCCAACGCAAAACCGTCGATCAGCGTGTGGATCGCGAGCCCGAAACAGAGCCCGGCCCAGCTAAAATCTTTTTCTCCGTGATGGTGGTCACAGTGAACATGGTGATGGTCGCGTTCGTTGTCGCAAAGTTCTTTTTGTTTGTGCTGATGCTCGGTATCGACCGCCAGGTCGTGCTGGTGAAAGTGAAACAGCCGCACCATGAAAAACATGAACAACAGCGCGAACAGGCAAACCACCAACGCTGTCTCTGCCGAACCCAGTTTGGTAATCGCCAGCGGCAGCAGGTGCAACAGCGCCACGCCCAACATCACACCAGCGACCAAACTCAGCACCAACTGAATCCTGCGATGCGTCAGTTTCATCATCGACGGCAGCGATCCGCCCACCGTCGAGACGATGATAATGAGAACGCAGTAGACAATCAGAACTTGGTACATGAAACCAGACAGAGAAGTTTGGGAAGCATCGCGGGGCAAGAAACATCACAGGATCGGCAACATTGGTCTTGGACGCAAGTGTGCGGAAAAACTTTCTTCCGAATTGCAGCGAACTCACGAATTCGACAGACTTTTTATCGCGGCCTACTCAACGTCATCTGACCAGAAAGTCTGCTGGACTTCGGACGCTTCCTTTTTCGGTCGCTTCGTCGCGGCCTTGGGTGGTTTCAACTTCTTCTTGCGAGGCAGCTTCAGGTCCGTGCTGTTGTCGACCGAGTGGTCCAGCGAGTCCACCTGAATCACTTGCCCAGACTGCACAAAAACCAGACGCGTGGCGATTCGATCCGCAGCCAGCCCAAGCATCTTTTCAACCGCAGCCCGATAGGCCGTCAACTGCGGGCGATAAAACTCAATTCGGCCCGTCAAATTTGAGTCGTCAATATGATCGACTTTGAAATCGATAATCTCCGCGGCAACGATCTGGCCGTCTTCATAGACCAAAACCAGGCGATCCACCGTGCCTTCGATCAGAGAACCGGAATCCGAATCGACGTGATCCAGCTGATCCATCAACACCGCCAATCGCTTCTCGGTGTGGACTTCGATCCGATTGGCTGAACCAGACGCTTCCGTTGCGTCCAGATCGGGAATGACGTACTGCTCTTTGACGGAAGACGAAGACAGCAGATTTTTCAGATTGTCAAATTGCAGCAGTTCACGAAACCTTTTGATCGCGGCTTCGATTTGGCCGGAACCGGGCGACTTTTCTTTAAGCAGCTTTCGAAGCTCGCCGTCAGAAATTGACTCGCCTTCGTCAAGCCAACGAATCTGCTCAAAGCAACAATGCATCAGCTCGCCGAACTCGAGCGCCATTTCGCGGTCTGGAGAAGTCAGCGTTTCACTCAGCCGGACGCGATTGCCACCTTCGAGCATCGACGGCCGCACCCGAGCCATCCCACGCATAGATTTCGCGGCCCGTGAAAGCGGACGGTACAGATTGTTCGTGAGATTTTGCGAATAGTATTGTTTGACTACAGCCGAATCGATGCCTTCATCCGTTTTTGCCGCGTCCCCGGATTCAGCCTGGAACCAGTTCGCATCGCCTCGCTCGTACAACAGCCCTTCTTTGCGGACCACTTTGTCTTTCTTCCGCCCTTCGCCTTTTTCGATTAACTCTGGACAAAGCAACGCCAACAAAACCCCCGCTTCGGTTTTCCCGTGCGGCTTGTGACCGTAAGAACACACGATATGCAACGAATGAACAGCTCGGGTGACAGCGACATAGAAATTGCACATCCGTTCGCGAACCGTGCGTTCCTGATCGTCTTCAAAAATCTCCTGCAACGAATCAGGCAACAGTTTGCGATGGTGCACGTTGGCGTATCGCGACACAATATTGATATCGTCGGTTGGCGTTGGGCGTCCGACGATCAACGGTGGCGTATGGCCCAGCCAGCCGTTTTTCAGGTATCGCATCGGCAACACGACGGCGTCGAATTCGAGGCCTTTTGATTTGTGCACCGTCATCACGCGAACGCGAGCCGAACTTGCGTCCGCAATTTTGACTTCCTCGCGAACGTACTCAACGAACCGATTGGGGCGCATCGACCAGCGTTGACTGTCGGATCGATTCGAATAAGCCAGCCTAACAAGGTGCTGCAACCGAAGCAGCTCGCGCTTCGTGCAACTCGGAGCCAGCGTTCTGGCCAGAGACTCGATCGTCGGACCGTAGCCTTCCTGCACCAACCGCTCACGAAGCATAGCCGCTCCTTCGACGGCAGCGGTTCGGTTTGCGGACTGGTTTTCGACCGTTTCGGGCTCCAGTTCGAACATTTTCGCCAGTGGTGAATGCGAAAGGTGAAAGCGAGCGATGCTGTCGCCGGGATGGTCCGCCAACTTCAGTGCCGACAGCACGATTTCGACGGCTGCGGAATCCGTGAGCGCCGTTCCGCCTTCTTCGGACGCCCGAATGCCGGCCGACTGCAGCATGAAAATCAGCTGGCCGACTTCCTTGTTGGTCGGAACCAGCACGCCGATCGTTTTGTCCGCCGGAAGCGTCTCGTGCAGTCGCCGCACACGCTCGACAGTGGAAATTTTCAGATTCTCATTGCGTTCGTTGTTGACCAACCCTTCACTGCCGGCAGATTTTTTCGTCTCAAGCGTCGCGTCAGACGCATACTCGACCGTGACGTGACCGCCGAGTTCCTTCTTCGCCGTGGAATGCAGATTGAACCACTCTTCCCAGCCATGAACCGCGCGATTGACGACTTCACTATCGCTCTGATAGTCGTCCAAGTGCATGAACACGTCGTTCACGAAATCGATGATGACTTGCGAGCTACGGTAGCTTGTCGAAAGCGGTTCGGCTTTGTCCAGCCCATCCAGTTTTCGTTCGACCAGGTCAAAAATCTCCGCCACGCCGCCGCGCCAACCAAAGATGGCCTGCTTCATGTCGCCAACACAAAAGAAAGATCGCAGCGGATCATTCGAATGGCAAACGGCTTTCGCGAACGGCTCGATGACGTTCCACTGAGTCGGCGAAGTATCCTGAAACTCGTCCAGCAGCAAATGTCGAATCTGGTGGTCCAGACGAAACGCGAATCGATCCGTGTTCCACATCGCCACGAACTCAACCAGCCTTTCGGTGACGTCTTCGAAACGCATCTGCCCCATCTCGGCCTTGATCGATTCCAATCGCTCTCCGTACAACCCCAGCAACGCACACGTCGCTCGGTTCTGTTTGATCAGCCGCGTTGTAATCCACGCGCGGCAATGGCGAATCAAAGCCTGCACCAGCGCAATGTTTTCCTCTGGCAAAATCGTGCGTCCGTACCGACCCGTTCCTTCCAGCACGTTGACGAACCAGGTCTGTTCCGCAAGATCGCTCCAGGATTCCTGCTGGATCATGGGAACCATTTTGGCGTCCCAGGTCTTGGTGAGGTTCTTCTTGTCGAACTTCATCGCCTCTGCCCGCGCCGTCACTTCGGACAATTCATCGTCACTGAGAAACGTCTTCACTTCCTCCAGACGATCCCAGGCTTCGGGCTGTGATTCACGGCGAATCATGTACATTTGCTTCACAACATCGCGCACCAGCGTCGCGATCTTGCGGCTGGATTCTCCCTTGGCCACCAACGGCAACAAAGTTGCGACGTCTTTCTGTCGAAGCAGGTCATGAATCGTCCGCCGAGACAACATTTCGATCTGCTGTTCGTCAACGATATCCCAAGCCGGCGGCAAACCGAGTTCCAGCGAAAACACCCGGGCGACACGATTGAAGAAGCTGTCGAGCGTTCCAATCTCCAACCGGTGCAAGTTCCGCAGCAGTTTTTGCAGCACCTCGGCAGCCCGATCCTGCTCCAACGGAACGCCCAATTCGGACTGCAACCGCGACGCGTGTTCCGCTGAGAGAGCAGCTTTCGAAAGTCGCTGGATGATCCGGTCAAGGATTTCGCCGGCACCTTTTTTGGTGAACGTCGTCGCCAGAATTTCCTGACAGTCGACTCCGGAAACCAGCAGATTCAAATAGCGATTCGAAAGCTGAAACGTTTTCCCCGTACCCGCCGACGCACGAATGACGATGTTCTCAAAAACCCCAGCGGTCTCCGTGGGAATGCGATTGTCTACCATGGCGGCGCCTCCTCGGCTGCGAACCCGAACTCAGCGGCCACGATCGAGTCGCGTTCAAACACGTTGTCCTGGCAAATCGCAGCGTACTTTTCCGAGAAAATCGGCGGCGGATCGGTGGGCGGCCCAAACACGCCGGCTCGAATGTCACGGATCACGCGAAACGCTTCCTTGTCCGCATAGTCCAGCATCGACGAATCCCAACGAGCTTTCGCGAACTTGATATCGTTCAAATTCTTGGACAGCAAAATGTAGCCCAACGAGATGTCGTCCAAATTGGCGCCTTTGATGATGTCGACTTCGCGAACCAGATGACGATAAAGCGGCAACTGCAAGTCGATCCATTGCTTGTTCTTCAGATGAGCTTTCTGCGGATCGTTGCCAGAATCGGAAGTCTTATAATCCCAGACCGCAACCTGGCCGGTGACTTCGTGCCGATCGACGCGGTCAATTTTTCCGCGAATGGTGAACGGTTCGTTGTCGACCATCAATTCGTGATACAGCAACTCCTCACAGCTAACGATCTGCCAACCTTCCTGACGCTGTGCGGCTTGCAGCGTAGAAAATTTCTCTAGCCGACCGCGAAGCTGCTCCAGTTGAATCCGCAGCGCCGGCAAACGCGATCCGGGAAATCGAATCCCTGATTCGTGATCCAACTGTTTGCTCAACCAGTCGAAAATCTCCTCGTCGTCTTTCGACTCTTTTATGTCGGCTTCGTAAAACGACTGCAAAACATCATGAGCCAGATCGCCGAACGTTCCGCCGCTCATTTCTGACCAGTCGTCTGCCGTTTCGTCGAGCCGCAGAACGTGCTGCAAGTAAAAACGATAGGGACATTTCAAATAATCCTTGAACTGCGTGACTCGCATCGAATCAATCGGTTTTACGATATGAGGCCGCGGGACCGAAAACTGCTGCGTCGTCGTTTTCTCAGCCAGACTCTTTTCGAACAGCCAAAAGTTGTTCTCATCCTTGCCTTCGAAACTGAAAAACGAATAAGCACGCTGGGCAGAGGTCTGTTGGTCCTGCGTGAAAAGTAGCCGACTGGGCTTGAGCGGATCTTTGGACGCGTTATTTCGACCGGAAATCAACAGGTAGTCATCTCGGACCGAAGTAATCAAGGTCAACGCGTAGACATCACGCGCGAATCGCCGGTTGTTGTCAAGTATGCCAAGCTGTTCGCAAAGCTTGTTCGGGAGAAACTGATGACCGAACTCGGAAGTCGGCACATATTCGTCGTTCATGCCCACGATCGCCATCACCGGCGCGTCATCGAGCGGCAGATCGAGCCAACCGGCGAACTCAATCGCGTCGATGATCGGCGGATCGACGACTCGCTGATCCGAAGCCGCTTCCAACGCCCACTCGAGAGCTTCAACCGCCGAACACGTTGTGCCGAATTCGGCGGGGACATGCCGATGGTTCGCTAACGCCGTGTGCATGGCCTGACACGCCAACAAAGTCTGTTGGTCAAGCGCGATGTTGCGATCAAGTTCACGTTCGCCGTAAATCGCAATCAGAATATCCGACCAGGGCTCGGTCCACTTCGAAATCTTCTGCGGTGGTTTGTCGAGCGGACGCAGCAGGCTGGCGATCAACCGGTGAACCGTATTCAACAGCCGAACGTTATCGGCCTCAATACCGGCTCGCTTTTTTGAGCCCGCGTCGCCTTCGGTGAATCGCTTTGCTATCTTCGCCGGATCGCCAAACGGACTCTCGTCGCCAATTCGAATCCAGTCCGGCAGCTTTCTGTTTTGATAGTCGTCCAACGCATCCAGATATCCGTCTACGGAATTCTCATCGTCGCCCAATTGCTCGGTCAGCCAGCGATACATGTCGGGATGCCGCAGCAGGATCGCGAACGCGTTGTAGTCCTGTTGCTTGAAGTATTCGCGACAAGCCAACATCAAACGAACCGGAGCTGTTTCACCCAGCGGTTTTCCTGCAAGGTTTCGATGCGTCAATTCGATCGAGTTGATACTTCGCTGAAGCTGAGGAATCAGCTCCTCAGTCGGTACGCCGATCGTGACCTCATCGGTTGAGTAATCGCTGTCGAGGTGCGTGATAAAGTGAGCTGCACAGGCGGCTTGATCGGCTGGCCCATCCACGAACAGAATCTTGTCGTCCGGCACGGCAACGGAAGCTTCGAGCCACTGAGTCGTGATCAAGTTTCCATATTCGTCAAAGCGATCCGCATGCGATTTGTCGGCCGCAATCATGACGGTGACTTGTGAGGTCAACTGAGCCAACATGCCTTCGATGCTACGGTTAATGTCGGCGGTCGCGACCAACACGACGTCCTTGTCAGTGCGGCAACGGACTTCTTTGATATCATCCTTCAGCCCCGCGGCGGCGATGTAGTTGCGAGCCGCCTGGCGATCCCACAGGTCGGCTTTGCCAAGGATCTGATAGTAGCGATTCTGGACTTCGCGAAGCACTTCCCAACGCTCAAGCTCGTTTTTCAGAAAGCCATCGAGTTCGGCGACTTCACGAGCGACGCTTCGAAAACTCCACACGTCGCTGGCCAATCGCGTGTGCAATCGCGAAAGCAACCTCGCCAGCGGTTGCCAGTCTTTGAGGTCTTCGACATCCGCCCGCCCGGTGAGACATTCGATTTCTTCGTCGGGCGTTTGCTCAAGAGCACGCGACCACGCGATCTGCTGAGCCAAATCGGTCGCCAGCAGCTTTTCCGGCGTGTAGAGATACTCCGGGAAACTCCCCAGCGTCGTAATTTCCGGCGGCGAAAACGCGGCGTCACGCTCCTGAGCTTGCACAGCCAGCAATTGCATCAGCCGATGTCTGGCTCGTGTGGTCGGCACAACGATCAGGACATTGGACATGTCAAGCGTCGCACCGGCCGAAGTCGATTGCGACGAATTTAATTTCGCAAACCCGGACTCAAACAGTCGCTCTGCTGCCGTCAGCAGTGGCGGCTGATGCAGCCCCAGAAAAATTCGTTGGATCGTTGGCGGTTTCAAAGTTCATTCCGTTAGGAGGGTCATCCTGTGGAACGTCATGATACCGAATCTGGTTCAAAAGAGAACGTTGCTGGCAACGACTCAGCCCGTTTGATCCTAGCGGTCTGAGTAAACCCGTGTGGTTTCTTCTTTGCTGACCGGAGTCGCCCGCGTACCGGCTTTCATCGTCACGACGACGCGATGGTCACCGTCGGCGCGGCCTTTCGCCTGCACGATCACATTGAGCTCTTCACCCGGTCGCAAACTGGTTATCGGCTCGAACAGAACCTGCTGATTGCGAATCTGGTTTCGAAGATCGCCGTCCACTGAAGTCGGCTCAAGGCCTGACGGAAAATCAATTTGCAGCTGCACGTTGGTCGCAGCCTGCGTTCCCTGATTGACCAGACTGATTCGGTAACGCGTATCCGCTCCGATCTCAATCGGATCGACCACATCATCGATGTCGAAGAACACATCGACCAGATGCAACACGTTGAGCTTCTGCATCGTCTCAGATTTTTGATTCAAATCCGCTTCAGCTTCGAACTTAATATTCTGTTCTCCGGCTTCAACCGGCGAGGTAACGACTTCGACGTCTCCCGAACTTCCCGCGTTCAAGTCACGCATCTGCCAAATGACAGCGTGCGAGTTGCGATCGTATTGTCCGCGATTGTTGGCACTGACGAATCGCAGTCCGCTCGGAAGCCGTGCGATCAGTCGCAGATTCGTCGCCGCAGCTGTTCCCTGATTGCCAACGGTGAACGTATGAGCCACCTGTCGCTGGATGTACCGTGTGGTTGGGCCTTCGCTGGACGTCGTCAGTTTCGGCGCGATGATTTCGACATCCGTTTCGTGTTTTGCCTGAAGCCCACCTTTGGCGGATGCAAACATGACGTTGCGTAAACGTCCGACGCGAGCCGCTCGCAAACCTAGTCGAACTCGACGGGATTGGCCCGGCATCAGCGTTCCAATTTCGTATTCAAGCTCCCGCGATCCGTCCTGAAACTCAAGCAACTCCGGGACTTCTTCCTGGATGATGACATCATGAGCCGGTCCGTTGCCCGTGTTTTCCACCGTGACGTCGAATTCGACGTTGTTGCCGATCAGAATTTTCGGATCAGCGGTGTGAGTGATCGTGAGCTTCGGCTGGGTCACTTTGGTTCGGTTAGAGGCGCGTCCGCCAAAGTAGAACTGAGCGACGCTGCCGATTTCACCAGGAACCGTTGGCTGAAGCTGAAGCAGAATCGTACGCTCTTCGCCCGGTTTCATGGTCCCCAACTGCCACTGCAATTCGCCGTTGCGGGACTGAGACGAAGGTTTTGGATTGGCGTCAATGAATCGGGCTCCTTCGGGAACCTGATCGACAACCAGAACGTCGTCCACCGAGACGCGGCCGACGTTGCGAATTTTGACTTCGAAGTCAGCCGTTTGGTTGACTTGTATTTCGTTCGGGCTGAACTTTTGAATGATCATCGAAGGAGACTGCACGCCTTCGAATTGACGATCGCCAGGTTTCGAGCTGACGCGACTGGCCTGGACCATGGGCGGCCGAGTCGATGCGGATGGCAGTTGAGTTCGAGCCGGAGTTTGAGTTCGGGGTTGCGAGGCGGAATTTGGCATTCGCGTCTGGCCGCTCGGCGAAAGCGAAGTGTTTCTACCTGAGTTCTGAAACGTGCTGCTCGTTTTGGCATTCAAGCCTCCGGTGGACGGTCTGTCCAAAGACTGAACAGTCGGCTTTTGCCCAAACGGATTTCTGGCAGGCGTCGACGCAGCAGAAGATTTCGAGGGCGGAAATGTCGAACCTGGACGAGTCGCCGGAGTCGCAGATGGCGTCCGAGTTTGCTGTGGTGAGGTGCTTGAGATCGGATTCAAGGACTTGCTTTGAAAGCCGCTGGGTTTGGGTTGGCTTGCGGCGAAAGGACGCGTCGCCGGCATGGAGTCGAGCGTCGGCTTGGCTTCGATTTGCTTGATTTCAGGTGACTTTTGCCCGAACGGCGAGCCACTGGAAGCGACCTCCGGAGCCTTCGTCTGGCTCGGCGCACCGAATCGCGAAGCCGTGCTTGAACCGAAAGTTGATTTGGCTCGATTGGTCACGTCGCCGGCGGTGTCTTTCAGGCTATTGCCCATCTGATTGAAGCGATTGGAAACGCTGCTCGTTGCGTCGCCGACTTTATCCTTCAGGTTCTTCGCGGCGTCGCCAATGGTTTTCTGGACAGCCGTTCCGGGAGTCGTTGCCGGTCCTCCAATGCCGAAGGTGTTGCGTGCCGATCCGGTTTCCAGTTGAGCAATTCGGTTGGGCGGCGGAGTTTTCGTTTGGCTGGTTGAGATCGTGGGTCTGTCGAACGTTCCCGGAGCCTGCCGCTTGGTAATTGTCGCGGGAGTGGTTGCTGGCTTAAACGTTTTGGCGAACTTGCTCGGACCGTTTGGGTTCGGCTTGTCTTTCATCGACGGCGTTGTATTGGCGACGGAACCTCCAAACGTTTCCTTGCGTTTGATGACTGGAGCGTCGACGATCGATTTGACGTCGGTATCTTTATCTTCAGCTTCGGCAACCACGGAGTCAGCCCCCGGTTTGTCAGTGCCTGGATCTTCTGGAATTCGCTCGCCAGAAAGTGACTGGATGACGGCGAAGGTGCCCAGTGCGACGAACAGTCCGACGGCCAGAAAGCGTCCAATGAGGGCACCGTTCCCACGCGAAGCGGTCGTCTCGCTCGTGTCCTGATCTGTCGTTTCGTTTTCAGTCATCGTGCCATCCGGTCGATTGGATAATCCATGGGCGGACGCCGAGACTCAGACCGTGCACGATCTTCGACAGCGTCCTTGCCATCGTGTATTTTGGGCGCAAATTGGACTCAGCGAGCTGAGTTTCGCGCTGCGATTAATGTGTTCGATACCATAAAGCCCGCTTTTCGAGCAAGATCATTTTGATATTGGGTAAGATGAGGACGGTCAGTACGCTTTTTAAATACAGCCCATTTTCGATTGCAAAACGGACAACGAAATCCTTTGAATTCAACCGAGCAAAACGATAGCACGATTCACGCCTGGTTCGATGACGTACTTAAAAGCGAATCTGCGGCGATTGAGCGTGCTGCGAAACGAGCGGGCCCGGAAGTCGTCGCCGCGATCCGAACGATCGGGACTTGCACTGGCCGGCTGATCGTGACCGGGATGGGAAAGATGGGCTGTATCGCGAGAAAAGCAGCTGGCACTTTTTCCAGCACTGGAACGCCAGCGATCTTTTTGGATCCGGCCGACGCGATCCACGGAGGACTCGGAATCGTCGGCGCCGACGACGTTGTGCTGGCGATCTCCAACAGTGGCGAAACTTCAGAAGTCCTTGAACTGATTCCTTTTTTCATACGGCTGAAGCTGCCGATCATTGCCGTTACTGGCGGAACGAAGTCCTCGTTGGCGCGTCAGTCGACGATCGTGATCGATTCCAGTGTTGAGTCCGAAGCCGATCCGGATTCACTGGTTCCAACGAACAGTTCAACGGTGGCCCTGGCTTGCTGCGACGCATTGGCGGTGGCTTTGATTCGCCTCCGCGGCTTCACAAAAGAAGACTTTGCGATCTTTCATCCGGGCGGAAACCTTGGCCGAAAGCTGCTGCTGAAAGTCGTCGATTTGATGCACGCGGGCGAGCAGTTGCCCATCGCCACAGAAGACTGCTCGCTGGGCGACGCCATCAAAATGATCAGCCAGAAGAAGATGGGCACGGTGATCGTCGAGGACAATGCTGGATGCCTGAGCGGCATTTTGACGGATGGTGACGTGCGACGGATCTTCGAATCAACGGCGAACTCGCTGGCCAATCCGCTGGGCGAAAGCGTGGCTGCGTTCATGAGTCGCCAACCTGCTGCGGCTTCGGTTGACGATCTCGCGGCGACGGCGCTCAACCTGATGGAAAGCCGTCACATTTCGGTGCTGCCCGTGGTCGATCCCGACCGAAAAATCGTGGGGATCATTCATCTGCACGATCTGATTCGCGGCGGGCTGGCCTAGGCCCGCATTGCCGATTGCGAACCCGCATGGGGCACCGTTACCGATTAAGCTAGAATCTGCAGCATCCCAATTTCAAACATCGCACTGCCGACCTTGTGACTGAACCGACCGCCGAATCCTACGCCAGCGACGAGACCATCGATCCTGGCGACGAAATGCTGCCGAAACTGGAAATACAAACCAGCGATCAGCTGACGGTCTACAACTCGCAGTCTGAAATCAAAAGCCCGTTGGAAATGTTCCAAAACATTGCCAACGATTTCTGGTCGGGGCGTGAACTCGGTTGGCGTCTGTTCTTACGAAATTTGCGTGGCCTGTATCGTCAGACATTCCTGGGGTTGTTCTGGGCGTTCCTGCCTCCGATTGCGAATACGGCGATCTGGGTTTTCCTTAGACATCAGGGCGTGTTCAAGCTTGGTGGCAACGTCGAGATTCCGCTGACGGTCTACATTCTGACCGGCATGATCCTGTGGCAGACTTTCATCGAAGCCTTTCAAATGCCGCTGAAGGTAATCAACCAGAACCGCGGCATGATTGCGAAGCTACGTTTTCCGCGAGAGTCATTGTTGCTGGTCGGGCTGGGAGAAGTCCTGTTTGATTTTGCGATCCGATCGCTGCTGCTGATCCCGGCGTTTCTGTGGTACCAGGTTGTGCCAGAGCCCCAGATGTTGTGGGCGCTGCCGATCGCGTTTTTGATGATCCTGTTCGCTTCCGGGCTGGGGATGCTGATCATGCCCGTGGGTTCGCTGTATCAGGACATCAGCCGATTCATCGGAATTGCGACTCCGTTCTGGATGCTGACCACGCCTATTATCTATCCGATCACGGCGAAGATGCTGCAAGCCGATCCGAACACGAAACTGCTGGTGTGGCTCAACCCGGCGGCACCGCTGATCGTGCTGGGCCGCGACCTGACGCTGTTTGGCGAGTCCGCGTTTGTCACGCCCGGTTTGATCGTGGCCGCTGTTTCGATTCCGATTTTTCTGATCGGCCTGGCCGTGTTCCGAATCTCCATTCCTGTCATCGTCGAACGGATGAACGCGTACTGATCCATGAGCCAGCAGCCTGACAATTCGAATTTGATTTTGGACGTCAACGATGTCTCCAAGGTTTTCTGTCGCAACCTGAAACGGGCCATGCGCTACGGACTGCACGACTTGGGGAAAGAGCTTATTGGTCGCGGTGCCGATCGGGCCGAAGGAAAACTGCGACCGGGCGAGTTTTACTCTGTCCGCAACGCGAGCTTCAAGATCGAACCTGGCGAATGCGTCGCGCTGATCGGACCCAACGGGGCTGGCAAGAGCACGATGCTGAAGATGATCAACGGCCTGATCAAGCCGGACAAAGGCGAGATCAAGATCCGGGGAAAGATCGGAGCCCTGATCGAATTGGGAACCGGATTCAATCCAATTCTTTCCGGCCGAGAAAACATCTACATTAACGCGGCCGTGCTGGGCATGACCAAACGTGATGTCGATGAAGTCTTTGACGAGATCGTGGATTTTGCGGAACTGCATCACGTCATCGATGCTCCGGTGAAAACGTACAGCTCCGGAATGCGCATCCGGCTGGGGTTTTCCGTGGCCGCGAACCTTCGTCCGCAACTGTTGCTGATCGACGAAGTCCTGGCGGTCGGCGACGTTGGCTTTCGCATGAAGTGTTTCAAGCATCTACGCACACTGGTCGCCAGCGGCGTTTCGATCATTCTGGTCACGCACGCGGTAGGGATGCTGCAGCGAGTCGCCACGCGTGCGGTTGTTTTCAATCGCGGCCGGATCGTGCACGACGGCGACCTCGACGCGGGCTGCGCGGTGTATGAAGAAATCCTTGGCGCGAGCGAACGGGTGCGTACGGAGCGTTTGCAAAAAGAGTCCCGCGATGCCGAAATCGCAGAAGTCACCGTGCTCGATTCCAAGGGCAATGAAAATACAGAATTCCAAACCGGCGATTCTCTGGCAGTCAGAATTCGATTGAAGTCCAAGAAGCTGATCAAGAATGCACGCGTGATCGTGGCATTGAATTCGCCTTCGGTCGGCGTAGTCGCTTCGATGTCAACGGCTTACCAGGAAGTCCGCTTCGACGTCGATCCGCAGTTGCACCCTGACGGCCGCGTGATCACCCTGGCCTTCAAGGATCTGCAACTGTTGTTGGGCGCCTACCATTTCAACATTTCTCTATTCGGACCCGAGACGACGGAGTTCTTTCACCGCCGCAGTGGCTGCGGAAACTTTCGCATCGTCGGTCCGCCAATCGACATGTACGGCATGGGCATCCACGGCATCATGAAGATCGATCACGATTGGGAATTGGAATAGGTACTGCGTGCCTCACTGGGATGCAGCAAGCCTCCCGTCCATCAACCAGGAAACTGTTGGCGTTGAAGTTTCCAGTAACCGATGCATTCCGTTCTGTATTGACGCCAACGCTGCGGTTGGATACTTCTCGGATGGAGGATCTTTGCATGTTTCGAATTTCATTGCTTACGTCGTCATTTGCGGCAATAATTTTACTGGTGTCGTCCGGATGCACCGCAAGCCGGAACACAGATCCGCGTTCACCGTCCGAGGTGTTCTTTGACGTCATGTTTGGCATACTTGAGCAAACGGATGACGAGCGTTTCGACGAGCAAAACCGCAGCGCGTTGGAAAAACGACGACAATGGCAATGTGAGAACCTGAGTGAGTCTGAACTGAGCGATCTTGGGATCCGGAAATAGCCGGTACTTCTATAGCGCCCGTTTGAATACTCGGGCGATCCGTTTGTCCGGCGTTCGTACCCGACCTCTGGCAAAACTTTTGAGCTTGGGTTTTGCATCTGGTATATTGCAGGTTTTCGAAACCACGCGGTTGTCCTGCAATTCGAAAGACAAAAAAATGATGCGACATGTCATATTGGCGCTCGCTGCGACTCTGTTCTGTTACGAATCGGCAATTGGGCAGGATGTCCGAGTTGCGGACGAGTTTGAAATTGAGGCGAGCGTTGACCTTGTCTGGAATGCGTTCACCACGACCGAAGGTCTTCAATCGTGGTTGGCTCCACTGGCGGATATTGACTTCCGGGTCGGCGGCGAGTGGCGAGCGAACTATGCGAAGGATGGAAAGCTTGGAGATGAAACGACGATCGAGAATACGATCCTCTGCCATGACCCTCAACGCAAGCTTTCCATTAAGGCAACCGGATTTCCGAAAGGCTTCGAATTCGAAAACGCGGCGAAAGAAACGTGGTCCATTTTCTACTTTGAAAAAGTCTCCGATACAAAAACGAAAATCACCATCGTTGGGCTGGGTTACAATGACACCGAACCATCCAAAAAAATGCGTGCCCACTTCAAACCGGCCAACGAGTACTCGATGAATCGTCTCAAGGCCGCGTTGGAAAAGAAAGCACCGGACAATGAAGCATCGAAGAAACAGATCAATAATTGACAGATCAAATCCAACGGACAACCAGCGTGATGTATCGCGGTCGCGAATCGAGAAAGTTCAAATGGACATCGTTCTAACGGTTCAATGAACGCGAAGACCATGCCGCCGAAAATCAATTCTCACCGTTTGACATGAAATATTCGCAATGAAGAAGATCGCAATCCTCCTGGTTCCGCTACTGATCGCCGCATTTGGATGTGGATCGCGCGAACTGCCACAAAGCGGAAATGATGCGCCCGCGTCACCAACGTTGTCTACAGAGGCCGGTCTTCAGTCGTCGGAAGGCGAATCTTGCGTCATCAATTTAGGCGCTCAGCGAACGACGTTTGATGTGAACCTGCCAACAATTGGAGTCATCCTGTTCGATGATGTCCTTATGACGGAGGTCACCGCACCGATCGACGTATTTTCAAAACCTCGCGAAGATGGAACGCAACTGTTCAATGTCGTGACCGTGGCGGAAACTTTGCAGCCTGTTGCAACCGAAAGCGGTTTGCGGATGCTTCCCGACTACACGTTTGCCGATTGCCCAAAACTCACTGTTCTGGTCGTGCCGAGCGCCTATGACATGACTGAAACCATTCGCAATCAACAGATCGTTCGATTTATTAAAAAACAGAACGTCAATTCTGAATTTACGATGAGCAATTGCGCCGGCTCTCAATTGATTGGCGAATCAGGAATTGCAGACGGCCGCAAGATCGTCACGTACATCGGCGGCGGTAAGGATTTACAGGAAAAGTACCCTGCTCTGAAAGTCCAGGATGATCAGGAAATCAGCTTCGTGGAGGACGGCAAATTTCTTTCGTCCAATGGAAATCTCGCAAGCTACATTTCCGCACTGGAACTGCTTGAGAAAATGAGTGATGACAAGCACCGCTTGTTCGTCGAATCTTACCTGTACATTGAGAGATTGACTGACTGGGACAAATTGCAAAGCGACTCGAAATAGTCATCGAACAGTACCCTGCACCGAATTAACCGAAGGCGAATCCTGGAAGCAATGATCGCAAGGTATCTGAGTCAACCAAACCGCGTCATCCACATGCACGGGAATGCAAATGCTTCTAATGGCGATCGTCGCCCTAATCTCAACACGTTCGTTCTATAAAACGGCAGCAGCAAATGGCTTCCATCCCGGCAAGGCCGCAGGAACGCCAATGCTCGGATTGATGCTGGTCCTCGCCATCAACCACTTGCTGATGGCGGCTAGCCTGTTTGTTTCGGATAGATTTACGATCTCAGATTCGACTCAATCGTGGATCGTCACCCTCAACGGCATCTTTGTGATTCTGGCCTACCTCGTGTTCCTGAGAGAGAACTACAAGGTGATCAATGTCACAAACGCCAAGGCTGACAACTCGACTTCGCCGGGCCAAACCGATAGAATTGAGCCCAACCGGCTATCGAGTTAACAGAGCGTGCTATCGAGCTAACAGAGCGTTAAACCGAATCCGTCAAACAGGTGACCAGGCACACTGTCACGTTGACCATTGCTCTGCGGTCGCATCATCTGCTCCATTCAAGTCTTCTTTCCTCTTTCGTAGCGACATGATGCGTTGTCCGACGAAAGAAATATGAATCGCAACCTATGCACGAATATGACATTGCAATCCCGATACTGCCATGCAAATCTATCGACGACACCGTCGCGTTTTACAAGACGATAGGCTTTGACGCAAAAATTTGGGGCGCGCCCCACCACTATGCAATCCTGACCCGTGGCACCGTTGAGTTGCACGTTTTCGCTCAACCGGATCTCGACCCTGCGTGCTCATCGGCAGGCTGCTATGTCCGCGTGCTGGACGTTGACGACACTTACCGAGTGTTTTCCAAGCTGAAGCTGAATCAATCAGGCATTCCGCGAATGGACAAAATCGAAGACAAACCGTGGGGCATGCGAGAATTCGCAATCGTTGACCTCAACGGCAACCTGATTCGGATCGGGCAGCCCCTGTAAATTGAACAGCAACCATGGGAAATGCCACTGAGGCGTGGTTGTAAGCGAATCCGCGGCCGGCGTGTACGGACAACAGATCAAACTGGAAATCGATTCAGCCATTAAGGACAAACAAAATCAATGCGTCGGCTAGTGATCAACTACGGCCTCATCGTACTCGCTGGTTTGATGTACGCCGTTGCGCTGAAATATTTCGTCCTTCCGTCCAAAGTGATTCTGACAGGTACAGAAGGCGTTGCGACTGCACTTTCGTACTACTTTGAAAGCTATTGGCTGTTCATTGCTCTCTACGTTTTGTTTCAAGCCGGGCTACTGGTCTTTGCATACAAACGCGTCAGTCGACTGTTTGCGATTCGGTCATTGGTCGTCGTCGGCACCGTCGTTCTGGCGCTCGTTGTCCTCCCGGATTTCAGGTTCGCGCAACCAGAACCGCAGAACGAGAGGATCATCCTGGTTCTCTTTGGCGGCATCCTTGCCGGTGTCGCCAAAGCGATGGCTTTCACCAACCGCGGATCGACTGGTGACGAAGACATTTTGGGCGCCTACTTTGCGATTAAGTACCTGAAACCCGTAGGGTCGATTGCGATCATCGCCTCAATCGGATCCACTGCGTTCGGACTCACACTGGACCTTATCAAGAACGGCCAGTTCGAAACGGTCGTGAACACGTTGATGTATACGTGTATCTACATTTTCGCGTCGGCGGAGACGCTAAACAATCTGTATCGCAAATTCAAAATTACCATGTTGGCGGTCATCACTCGTCAGCCCAAAACTGTCGGTGCCGCAATTGCCTCAACATCAGAGCATCGCACCTTTACGGTACAGGAAGGGACCGGCGGGCGTAGCGGCGATTCGTTCCACATCGTAAAAACCATCATTACGCATGAAGAGTTGTCGCAAATGATTGCCGCAATTCAAGACGTCGATCCGGATTGCTTCTATTACTTTCACGACATCGAAGGCATCTCCAGCCGGTATTACATCGCGCCAATCGGCTAGAGACCAGGCGACCACTACGAACGATGGTCCGCGTTCGTAGCACCGCGTTCTGGCAGAAACCTCACACTTTCCGGCCAATGTTTCAACCACGCCTTGAAATGGGTTTCAATCACATTCTGCATCAGGTCTCCAATATCGAATGACTTGCGGCGAACACAGGGCATCTCGAAACACAGGATTCCCCATGCCCAATTTATCGCTGGTCAAAGTCGCGACCTACGACGATCCAATAATTGCCCATCTATCCCGAAACAGACTTGAAACTGCCGGTATCACTGCGTTCCTCGACGGCGAACACCACATCGCGATGGACTGGATGATCGCAAATGCAGTTGGCGGCGTCAAACTTTTGGTTGCGGCGGACGACGCAGAACAGGCAGCACAAATACTCAGCGAATCCCTCTCAAGTGAAAACGTCTCTCCAACTGGACCGGACAGAACAGACAAATTGGAACGTGAAGATTGTTGTCCGGCATGTGGATCAGGTGACACACATCGTGAGAGACTACACCGTAAATTGATATTCCTGTCGATTCTACTTCTGGGAGTTCCGTTGCCGTTTGTATCGCGTAAGATCGCCTGCAGTAGCTGTGGCCACCGATGGAACGGGAAGCAAACTTAACGGCCAGATAACAGTGTGCTAAACCAAAGCTACCAACTCGGTTCGGCCACTCTGATCACAACCGCTACATTGCTGACCATTCGAAAGCCCGACTACTAATCAGGAAGAAGCCATGAAACGAATGATTGCACTCTCACTCGGCTGTTCATTTTTGTTGACGCCCTACGGAGTCGCGCAAGAAACCCTTGAATTGCCAAAGCTTGCGACCACCACCGTTGCGTCGGAAGTTTCTGTTCCCGACGCTGGCATGGTTCGGCATCGCACTTCGCCGCAGCGAACCAGCCGCGAAATCCTGGCGTCTTCCAACATCATGGACCAGCAGTGCTCCAGAACCGAAGTCGATGGCGTGATCACTTACGACATCATTCATGACAACAAACCACTAAAAATGGTCATCCGTCCAGGCGGTGCGATTGAAATGACCATCGTTCGCAATTTTGACTCTCGCAATGCCAGCGACTTGCCGGCAGAGTTCCGCGAAGTGAAGGCTCGCTTCGACGCGTTTCCAACGAAAACCGTGGATGGTTCACGCGTCCGCCTGAATCTGGAAATCGAAACAACCTATTCGTTTCCTGATGCAGACAAACTTAAAGAAAGTCGAGCCGATCTTTATCGCGTATACAATCTGCACATGCGACCACCGATCGTAACATTGTCAAAGTAGCGACCACTTGCGGCGCATTTCGTGCGGCACGGAAACACGATTTATCCTCGCTCGGCTACCTGTAAACTTTTGGTCGTTCGCTCAATGATGCGTTTGGAAATTCAAACCGAAACGAAAACGCCTGGACTGGACGGCATGGCGGAAGTGGAGTTTGTGCACGTCTTCCTGGATGGCGTCAAAATCACCACGCAGGCCGCTTTCTTTGATGCTTCGTCGCCGGAAATTACACTTCATGAATGCGACTACTGCTACCAATGTGGAGTCCCCACGATCGCGGTCAGAAAAATTGCTGACCACAGCGTAATCTGGTTCACGAACCCGGATCACGGACGAGAAGATGACGTGGCACGCGAAGAGCTTCGCATTTTCAATCTGAAGGCATACGAAACGGCATTGAACAGTAAAACGACTGACTTGCCCCAAATTTCCACCAGAGATCTGCGTCACCTAATTTCGCTGGAACAATTCCCGGACTGGAGTGAGGTTCTCTATAGCCTGCCGGAAATAGACGGTGATGAAACTGGTGCCGACACGATGAGAGTCATCGTGGATTCAATCTCCAACCTGTCGATCACCCCAATCGCCCTGCACGTACCGGAGTTTGAAACAGTCACATTTGGATACGACATTGATAAGCTTTTGGAGACTCAAATTGATTTTGCCATGCTATCCAACGAGATCATCTTTCGATTCAGATCGACTCCCCACCTTCCGCTATGGATCAAGATCGTACCAAAGCCAAACGGTTTTGTTGCCTTGAAGCGGCACCTGGAAAACGCGAAATAACAAACCGAATGGCACGACGACAACGGCAACACAGCGACCGGATGGCGAATCTTCTCTGGTGGCTGCGTGAGCATCTCAGTTAGTCCGCCAGCACAAATTCAGTGGCTGCTCTGGCGTGAATTTCCGTTGTGCTGAAAGTCGGGACCTGCAATTCTCCAGCCGCAAACATCAGCGGAAACTCGGTACACCCAAGCACGATGCCTTCAGCGCCTCGCTGGATCAACGATCCGATTGCCCGATGGACGAAGGATTTCGAACGGGACTCGATGTTCCCAAAAGTCAGCTCTTCCTGAATGATCCTATGCAGCTCGGTGACTTCAGCCGCTGATTCGGGCACGATTGCCTCGACACCATTGGCAGCAAAGCGATCGACCATAAAGGACTCCTCCATTGTGAATCGCGTGCCAATTAATCCGACTTTCGAAATCTGTTTCGACTGAATCGCTTTCGAGGTTGCATCGCAAATGTGAATGATGGGAACGTTCACTGCTGTCAGGACGGTTTCGTAAACTTTGTGCGGCGTGTTCGCGCAAAACATCAACCCTTCCGCGCCGCCTTTCTCCAATCGCTCGGCCGCGTCCGAGATCAACCTGGCAATCTCATCCCAGCGACCTTCTCGTTGAAACGCATGGATCGCAAACTGATTCAAGCTGTACAGCATCAGCGGTGGATTGGTATTGTTTCCGAAGTGCTCATTGACTGCCTGATTTATCTCACGGTAATACTCGATAGTCGAATGCCACGAAGTTCCACCAATCAATCCTAACGTTCTCATCAACATTCCAATTTCAAAAATGCATCTATCGCCAGGCAGCAATGCGGAGAAAGCAAAACCGCGCTGGCACCGCTGGCTCCGACTTTCGTGGTTTGGCGTCGCTAATTACACCCGCTACAATCTTACATCGAAGTTGCCTGGCTGCGACTCGGTCAACGCTGCCGCTGTCTGGCCAGGAGCAAGCCAGTCTCAAGCGCATGACTTGCAGTCCCGTCACTTGTCGCTGGCGCATCGTTGCTTCCGGCCAGATCTTCAACCGTATACATCTCTAGTCCGCTCGGTGATCGCGGACGCCATCCACGCCAGGCGAAACGTGCTCGACTATCTCGTCCCACAGATCCCTCTCAAAGACATTCCAATCCTGCTTGGGTTTGCCTTGCTGGGAGCCATTGTTTCGGGCGCGTATGGAGTCGCTCACGATCAAATCACCTATTCGATTGCGCCTGAGTACTTCACCAATCTGAAATTCAAACAGTTTCACTGGCTTGACCGGGGATTCGGCGAGCGCACTTTTGCTGGATGCATCGGATTCATGGCGACTTGGTGGGTTGGCTTGATCATCGGCTGGATTCTGGCGCGCAGAATGGTGCCGAATCAGTCTCGAGCCCGTGCGTCCCGAAAGATTCTGACATGTTTCGCGGTCGTGTTCGCCACTGCGTTTCTGTTTGGTCTGGCCGGAAACGTCTATGGGTTTCTCAGAGGCCCGAATGCTGACTACTCCAACTGGAATTGGGCATTCACCGAATATCAAATAACAGACCAATGGGCGTTCGTTCGCGTCGCTTACATTCACAACGCGGGATACCTCGGTGGCGTCGTCGGCTTGATCCTCGCTTGCATTTTTGTGAAGCCGGACAAGAGCCCTCAATAGCGAGACGCTTCTTGGCGAGTCGCTGGTTAACGAGTCGCTTCTTGTTGGCACAATCGCAGCCAGATAGACTGCAGTTGTGCGGCCTGGACGCGAAATCTTTTTCCCGTTGTCGCAGGGAACAAATTGTTGCCCGTTTGAGCTCAGGAGTGAAACCACATGAGATTATATATTCTTGCCGTTTTACTGACCCTCTGCTGCGGCACTATCCATGCACAGGAATCAGCCGTGCCGGATGTATTTCAAGACGCCGACACGATGTCGTGGTTGAACCGGACGGTGGGCTCAATCGATATCGCTGAAGAGGAATCGAAGACCGAGTCGGACTTGCTGCTGACCGAGTCGCAGAGGCTGGAGATTGGCGAGATATACGCCAGTCATCAGGAGATGATGGCCTTTGGCGAAACGGTGCCGCCGGAGAAAAGGCAGGACAAGAAGTTCGTGAATGAAATCTTCAGTTTCTATATGAGCGAGCTTAAATCTCTTGAGTCGAATCTGAACCAGAAAGTCCTGCTTCCCGATCAAGTGTCACGGTTGTCGCGGAAGCTGTTCTTGCGGAACCTGGAGAGACATGAAGGTGACGTGGTCAAGGTGATCAGCGACATATATTCGGACAAGATCAAGCTGGATGAGAAACGGAAAGACAAACTGGCTGAAGTTGTCGAAGCATCGAAAAAAGAAGTTGCGGAAGCAAAGAAGAAATTCAAAGCCGAGCTAAAACGCATTCTGGAAAAGAACGACAAAGCGACACGAGAACTTTTGACTGGCCAGGAGAAAGCGATCCTTGGCATGTCCGCAGAATGACGTCGCGACTTCGCAGCAATCAACCAAATCGCAGATGCCTTCGCGGACGGTCAGTCGCCGGATGGTCCGCAAGCATACATTCAACGCGACTTCGGTCTAACTGATTCACGTCGCAAGTCCGCTGGGCGATCACCGACCGTCGTCTACTTTGAGAAACAGCTTCGACGATCACCTGTCCCGGGAAAGCTGCGATCGTCGAGCATGTACCAAGACGATCGCGAACGGAACGAGCCACACTAAATCGTTCGTTACGTTGGCGATCCCAAATTCCAACGGCAACGTCCCACGGAAGACAGCCCACGCCATTCCAATCGGACCAAACAGTTTGCCCAACAGCCCAACCAATACGATTGGCCAATGTCGCACCGGATCAAATGCAGCAATGATGTAGCCGACTCCGTAAACACCCACAATCATGCCGATGCACTGCCATAATTCCAGGTACTTGGGTTGTTGCATCTCAATCAGCCTGAACATCGCGGATGGAAACAAAATGGCGAACACACCAAACGCCAAATTGTAGATACCGGCGGCGATCAACATCCACTTCATCCACTTCGGGCTGGTTTGATCAGTCGTGCTTTGCTTTGACAACGTGGCGCCTTGGGATAGAGTTATTGCGATGTGTAACCGCACATGCAGATGCCTGGTTCACTTCGAGAATGAAACATTTTTTTACAATTCGCAGCGTCACAATGCGGGCCACGCGAATCCGGAATTGCGGGTGCGTTTCAATATTGAGATCACCTGCCCGGTTCGGTGTTCGCTGCCGTTGTCCAACCAAAGTGGACCATGAGATCAATTGTGTGTTTATCGATGATGGCGATCCTGAGCGTCGGGTGCGGGACACCAGACCCGCCTAAACCCCAACTTGTGATGGAGCGTCCTATCGAGGAGTTTCACCCTCCCGACGAGGCGAAATCGCTCTTCATTTTCGTTGTCGATCGGCCCGAGACCGAGTTGGGGTACGGCGTGTACGTAGGGCCAGTGCTGAGTGTGGAATATGAAGTTGTCGCCTCAACTCCAGTCGCACTAAAACGTAAAATACGTGAAGAAGTAGACGACACGATTGCTAAAACTCCAGATGCTGAATCAATTATCATCAGGTGCGAAGGCTCGACAAAAACCGGCGATGTAGAATCGGTTCGCAGTTCTCTTACTGGACTTGAACATCGAATCTACGTCGAAGCATTGAGCGAGACCATGGAACCAGAGTGACCTTCAACAATTGACAGGGCAATCCGCTCGGCTATCTGGATAGCAACACGTTAACCGAAGCGGAGATGCCTTCGAGGCTGGCCGTTTAGGTGAACAAGAACGGAGGTCGTGCATTGCCTCCACGCCGATCAAGAAGACGGTTTGCGGCAACGACTCAACGGAAGACATGATGCGAAAAGTAATCGTATTCGGAAATTCAGGGTCCGGGAAATCGACGCTGGCGAAATCCTTGGCAGCCTCCAATGGCCTTGCCCATTTCGACCTCGATACCATTGCCTGGTTGCCGACAAGCCCGCCTGAACGAATGCCAATCGCGGAATCCGGAAGTCACATTGGCAATTTCATATCGGCCAACGCAAGTTGGGTTATCGAAGGCTGCTATGCCGATCTTCTGGAAATTGCATCCCATGATGCGACCGAAGCCGTGTTTCTTAACCTGTCGGTTGACGACTGTGTTTCGAACGCCCAGAATCGCCCATGGGAACCTCACAAGTATCCTTCAAAACAGGCGCAGGATGAAAACCTTGAAATGCTGCTGAACTGGATACGTTCCTACCCAACCCGTGACGACCCCTGTTCGCAGGCCGCCCACGAAAAGCTGTACTCCAATTTTCAGGGAACCAAAACGATGGTTGCCGAGAACCGATAACGCAGGGCAACAAAGCGCCGACCGAATCGGAAAGGTCTCCGCCGTTGGGCTATTGCGGGCTCACAAGTATTCGTCGACAGATTTTAAAAACTCGTACCGTTTAGACGCCTTGCCAACACGACCTTCAGCCCAATACTGCTCAATCAAATGAGCGGCACGGCGCTAGCCGCCGGTATTCGCGGTCAACGAACCGACGGCTAGCGCCTTGTCGCTCACTAACGATGGCTAGCACCTCGTCGCTCACTAAAATTCGAAATTGAGAATTTCGTTTGAACAGTATTGACCTTTATCCAGCACCGCAATCATGAATTGGACGCAAGTCAAAAAGCAACTTCAGGCTCTTGAAAAGCCCGAGACGATGAAACTGTTCAAGGCTTTGTTTTCTCTAAATCATGAAAACAGAACTGTTTTCGAGAACGCGCTCGGAGAGATCGGCAGCGTGTCGCTCAAATACTACAAGGACGAAATCGCTGCTTCCGTTAACCCTTCGTGGAATGGTTCAATCAACCTGAACCGCGGACGAAAGGCTATCTCGCAGTTCAAGAAGGCCGCGCCAGACGACAACCTTTCACGGATCGATTTAATGCTGTTCTTTGTCGAGCAGGCAGCCGCTCAATCACTCGAATACGGAAGCGTTAACGAGCGTTTTTATAATTCAATGTGCAAAATGCTTGATTCCGTGATGAGCCTGTCGAAATCAATGCATCCGGCGAAATATCAGCACATCACCGAGCGGCTTAGATTGCTCGATTCGAAAACTTCGGGTCAAATCGGCTGGGGCACTTGCGATTACATCACAGACTGCCTCGCGGAACTCGAAAGCCGTGCGGAGCAAATTGGCTTGACTGACGATCGTGCTGAATAACAAAGCGCCGACCGAATCGGAAAGGTCTTCGCGGCTGATCTGTCGCCGAATGGTTGCAGGTTCCCATTTTATCCGACTCCAGCTTTACTCATTTACATTTCCTGGTCCGACCGGTTAACCCTGTCGTTATTCAACAAAGGAAGATACACAATGGATTCAAAAGTCGCCGTGATTACCGCCGCTGGAAGCGGCATGGGTGCTGCCATTGCTCGCACGCTTGCCAGCCTCGACTACAAGGTTGCCATCTTGTCGTCGTCCGGCCGTGGTGAAGCACTCGCAGAAGAATTGGGCGGTGTGGGCGTCACCGGATCGAACCAAAACATTGATGATCTGAAACGCCTCGTTGACGCGGCGACGGATTCGTTCGGCGGTGTCGACGCCGTCGTCAACAGTGCCGGTCACGGCCCGAAAGGAAAGATCCTGGACATCACCGATGACGACTGGCACTTGGCGATGGATGTGTACCTGCTCAACGTGATCCGGGTATCTCGTCTGGTAACCCCGATTCTTGAATCGCGCGGCGGGGGATCGATCGTCAACATTTCCACATTTGCAGCATTTGAACCTGACCCAGCCTTTCCCACGTCGGCAGCCATGCGTGCCGCACTCGCCTCGTTCACCAAACAGTATGCCGATGAGTACGCGTCGCAAAACATCCGCATGAACAACATTCTCCCCGGCTTCATCGATAGCCTTCCTGAAAAACAACAATTCCGCGATCGCATCCCAATGGGTCGTTACGGCACGACCAACGAAATTGCCCAAACCGCGGCCTTCCTCTTGTCGGATGGTGCAGCATACATCACCGGCCAGAACATTCGGGTTGATGGCGGAATCACCCGGTCTGTATAATGCCGCATAACAAAGCGGTGCACGCGAGGCGGACTTGAGCGTGTTATTGAAATTGGACAATCACTCATTGCGGATCGGTGAACCCGGTCGCTAGCTGGCTCGAGATTCGCAGCAAACCTTGTGTGACTAAATGGGAGCCCTTTCACAATCAGAGATCGTCGCATTTTTTGCCGACCTGCACGCGAAACGCCAAAGAGCGGAAACCGAAAACTTCTGCAACTTCCTTGACGAACTCTTTGAATTGAGAGATCTATGGGACTGCACTTTCTTCACGTCATTGGCTACCTTTTGCATTGTTCGCTATCCAGCTCGTGAATGGCGAGGCAAGCCAATGTTATCACTCCGAATAGCATCCAGTGCCCGCTTACTCATCGAGTTGCGAATTACGACTCAAACCAAACCCTCGCTTCGAGCGACAACTGAATCGTCCAGCGCACCGTGGAACGTGGCGTTTGACGAGTTCGACCGGCTTTACTCGCGGTTTATGGATGCGCATGATGATCTGCAATGAGGCTGTCAGGAATGGCGGTCGAACGCCAGACAACAGCATGATTCACGCGAAGCCGGCCTTAGGCGTGGTTTAGAATGGGTTAGATTACTGGTTCCGGCTCGGGGATCACGGACGTTGTCCAGCTCAAGAGCACCGTTACGAATTCAATATCGTTGACAAAAGGCGAATTTTTATGCCAGATGATTCACCAAGCTGGACCTCACGCGGTTTCCGAATCTATGGTTACCTGGTTTTACTGATTGTCGCTGGAGCAATTCTCGGGTACCGGCTCGCTCACGAGGAACCAGTTACTCCATGGGAACGCGCTTCGCGCCGGCTGGCTGAAGCCCAAACATTGGAGCAGATCGTCCCGTTCGCCTTAGTCGGAGCATCGATTGGGCTGTTCGTTGGATGCGTTCTGGAGCGCTGGCTACCGGACTGGAAACCGGCCTATTGGGTGTTTGGCATACTCGCAATCGTGCTTCTATGGATGGCAACTTAAATGCCGCCATGGAGCGATCCACTGTTTAAACGCCGGATAACAAATCGCCCGACCGAAGCGGCGAGGCCTTCGTGGCTGCCTCACACTGAAAGACTTGCCCTACTTCGACTTCCGTCTCACGGATCTAAATTACCCTGTCCGCTTTGTCACGCGGACGCTGCAAGGCTCAACATCAAGGGACGAGATGCAAACCGAATGGATAGTCTGTAAACCTCCCACCATTGGCGTCGCAGTTTGGTTTGTGTTGACATTCTTATTCTGTGCAGCGGCCGGAATCGTCTTGCCCATTGTTGACGCACCAGTTTGGGTATTCGTTGTGTTCGCAACGCTTGCGTTGATCGCAATCGGGAATGGTGTCGCAATCGCTCGCTCACGTTTTAGATACAACGAAAATGAGATCGAGAGCCGTTACTTCAGGCACATCAAAAGAAGATGGGATGAAGCGTCTGGATGGTCGAGAGTTGGCGAGAACGGGACTCTTTTCATCGGATTCAACGATGGTGCAATCATCGGGTCTGATGGATGGGCAATCGGCGAGGCTGACGTTGATGCACTCATCCCGATCCTTCAACAGAAACTTGGCGAACCCAGAACCGGGGCAGAAATGATCATGCCATGGTATGTTAAACTGCTAATTGGCAACTTTGTCCGGTAGTCAACCGTCGCAAAACAATGAGTTGCGCACGGAGCCCTTGCCGCGTGGGTTTCAATGTTTTTCGTTCGCCACAGCGCGGTGAACAAGGACGCAATCCACAGTCGGCCGGGGCGCACCAACCACGCGAACGCGAACAGTCACAAACTTTCGACAATACAGATGTCAAATCAAGACGAAATACTGGATGAAATAGCCAGCGAGCTTCGCCGGCAAAATATCATTCTCGAGAAGATCTTCCGCAAGCAGCGGGAATCGACCTGGTATCTATGGTTGATAGCGCTAATTGTGACTGTTTCCATTTTGGTCCCGTTTGCGATGCTCGGACTCGGCTTTACCTCGCGATGATTCTCACGCACACACGGTGCGATGCTGGTGCACTCTACTGGCTGATCCACAAACGTTTCGAGCCGGTGTCTGGCCTGCATTAAAGCGGCATCGTTCGTGAAGCGACGCATGAGGAAGATCTCGCCGCCGTTATTGGAGCAAGCGAAGCATCAGAACGAGATTCATTTGGCGAATCGCCGTTGCAACAGCGTGTTCATGAAAGAGGTTTCATGAATCGTAGCCGATGACTTTAGCTATGATTTCTGATATCGTTTTTGGAGTCAAGCTGCGAGAAAGAATCATGTCGTGCGTCTGGTCGGATTTGCTGTTCGCGTATCGGCGTTATGCAGAAGCTTGTTAATACCGCCTCAAAGAATATGCAGAAGTACGTCTGTATAACATTTGTTGTCCGGCCGCATGTTGTTTCAGGAACGCCGGCGTGCTTTCAGGAATTGAATTCGAATTCACAGGTTAGTGTTGAATGGCAAGAAAGATTGAATCCGAACGTCGCAATGCTGGCGGTTTAGAGGGACTGCTTGACTCTGCAGCCATTGTTCTGCTCGCGGTCGGCATCATTGGTACAGTCGCGTCTCTTGTTTGGCTCAAGCTATACGGCATTTTGCCAGCGCTCAGCATTCTGATTAACACGATACTGGTCTGGCTGTTGCTTCGTTCCATTGCCGAAATTATTCGACTGCTGAAGAAGCAGGCTGGCTTGCCATATGCCGGTGACATTTCCTACCCTGATGCAACTGTTGCTTACACTTGCAGCGAGTGTGGTGCGATGCTCCACAGTGAAAGTCGATGTGATTCTTGTGGTGCAAACATTGAAACTGACTGATATTTCCCCTGCCTGCAGCGGATAACATATCGCCCGACCGAAGCGGCGAGGCCTTCGTGGTTGGGCTGTCGCCGGATGGCCACAGGCTACATGGCATTCGACTGCGATTTTACGAATTTAAACCCGTTCGACGGCTCGTTGATCGCGGGCGTTTTTTAGCAGCATGAAGTTCCGCCTTTCATCCATCCTGATATTCATGCTGGCGCTCAGCATCGTGCTATCGCTGTACGTGTTTGAAACGACCAGGACTGTTGCCACGGACGTCAGCTACACCGTGCCGATCAAGATTACTGCTCACCCGGAGATTGTCGGCCAGGCGTATTACGCGCTGGTGGCCAGTGAGGACCTCAAGCCAGCCATGAAGGTCTGGCAGACACCCGATGAGGACGGGGTATTCCAGGTGGACAAAGCGAATCCAGACGGAGCTCCACCCATGACCGCACTGGATATCCAGACGACGACCATTGCCGTGCCCAAATTCGAGATGCGTTCGCCCTTGCTGGGAAGAAAGATTTCAACCGAACAGCCATTCCAACACATTGTGATCTATACCAAGCACCGCTACGGATGTTCCTACAAATTTGTAGGTGAAGGCAACTGGAACCAGGGGCAGCAGATCAAGATTGACTTGAATTCATCAATCGAACGAGCCAGGCAGATGGATGCCGCCCAGTAGGCAATGTTTGGTTACGAAAGATAGGCTGCTATAGTCATGTGGCGCACGCTACGATGCCGCCGAGCACAAGTCTCTCCAGTCAACGATCACATTGGCGGCGTAGTGATCATCATCGACTTTAGCCACCCAAGCCTATGCACGACGTTGAGCTCGCATCGCATGAACTGACTCCCTACGCGGACTCGATTCGTCGAGCATCGCGTCCCTGTCTCGCGGGGATCCTTTGCGAACAGGAACGCGATTCCTATTTCGGAGGCATGCCAAAGCTGCCGTCCGGATTCGACTGGCCCACAAAAGACGGCCATCCGCTTGCTTTCGTGGGACAACTCCACTGCCAAGACATTGACCTGGTTCCAACTGACGACGGCGACCTGCTGTTCTTCTACGACAACAGACATTGGGGAGACAGTCCCAACGATGCTGGCCACGCCATTGTGGCTCATATCCAACCGGGCATCGTTCGCATTACGCCAGAGTTACCAACCTGCACGGTTCCCTCGTTCTTCGGCCTGATGAAAAAGAACGTTCGCCCCCGACGCTATCGACGTGTCAACGTAAAGTTTGAACGATCGGCCAGCTATCCCGGGTATGAGCGGCAGTTGCTGACGTTTCCTGACGACGTCGCCGACGAATGCTACACGGAATTTTGCAGTGCAGTCCAAGCCGATATCCAGGTGGGCGGATACCCATTCCCCATCCAATCCGACTTCATGGAACGCGATTGCGTGAACGCATTGGGCGTCGGGGACACGGATGATTGGGTCCTACTTCTTCAGCTGTTTGAAGTTGGGGACATGATGTGGGGCGATGCTGGAGCGCTCTACTGGTTCATCCACAAAGACGACTTGCGTGGCATGCATTTCGACCGCGTGTGGATGGTGTCGCAAAGCCACTAAACGAAAGACGATTGAAAGTCTCAAGGCCGCCAAAGAACCGGCGCACGAGTTTAGGGTCCGGGGCACGAGTTTAGGGTCCGCGCGAGTTTAGGGTCCGCGGTACCTTTCCTGGGGCTTCGGTACCTTTCTTGGGGCTTCAAGACATTGACCTGGTTCCAACTGACGACGGCGACCTGCTGTTCTTCTACGGCGACGAGTTTAGGGTCCGCGGCGACGAGTTTAGGGTCCGCGGTACCTTTCTTGTAGGGCGCGGTACCTTTCTTGTAGGGTCCGGTACCTTTCTTGTAGGGTCCGCGGTACCTTTCTTGGGGCTCCGAAATGGGCCATCCCCAAATGAATGGCCCTGCGGAATCTTCTATCCTAAATCTCTTAGAACTCGTTTCGCCCGCTCGGCTAATTGCTGCTGGCGCTCAATGAGCATGAGTTCCAGTTCTTTAAGCGGATTGCCTTCGAGTAATTTCAAACGAAGCGCAAGAGGTAGCTCCGCCATCGGAGTCCAGCTGGTGACGTGAGCCATTTCGGATTCCAAAGTTTCATCGACGCAGTCCATTTCGATAAAACAAACACGCCATCTTCCGTCAATCTTCTCAAACCCAATAACCGCCGAAACATCGTCTCGGTTTAAATGGAACGAAGACCCAAGATCATTGTCCTCGTTTTCATCGAATGTAACGACCCAATCAACCCAAACAGGTACGGGCACGTATTTTTCGAGCATTTCTTTTTCAAATGCAACCAAGCGATCGGAGACTTGGTCAAGTAGCACAGGTAAAGTCATTGTGTATCCTTCTGCAAATTTCAATGGAGCTCATGATGGCAGTCAAGCCGGAGCTGAGAATTTCGCACTAATCCAGTTCAAAGGTAGCGCGGATGCGTTCAAGCAGTTCCAATGATATGAAAAATTGGTTGGATTGCAATACCACCAGCTTGAAGTTGAATGAAGCGGATAACGGTTGGGATCGCCGGGACGCGAGTGACAATGTAGATTTGAGTGTAGCGAATGATACAATGCGAGGCACGAGCATCATTCGCGGAACGCATGTCCCCACAACGCTATTTCGCGGCTCCGTGTGCATCCCTTTGTTATCCAGCGGCCGAGCGGTTCGCTTAGTGTTTGATAGGATCTTAGTTCACGGGATACGGATTTAGGGTCCGGATACGGATTTAGGGTCCGCGGTACCTTTCTCGGATCTCGCTTTCTCGGATCTCGCAAAGCGAAAAATGCCACAGGCGTTGTCATAAATGCAAGCAAAAAATTCTCGGCTGCTTTAGAGCCGAGGAAATGTCATCAACTACGGATCGTTTACTGGCCCGCGGTCACTACGAGATGAACTGGTGCGACGTTTCTCCTTTTTTCCGAGATATTTCACAGCAGTCATCGGAGCGTCTCGCTTTTCAATTTCTCGTTTCAATTTCGCAATCTTATACTCCAGTATTTTCTGTTTCATCCTGTGGTCTTTTTCTTCCATGCCACTTGGTAGCTTCCCATCAGTTGTGCAGTCCATACGCTCTTTAAACGCGGAAACCGCCACAATGAATTGGGGAAGGCAATCGTAGGAAACCTTGACTCCTAAGGTCTTCAAAGAATCTCTCAACTTAATTTTGGTGACTAAGGCCGCTATCGCGATCGGCAAGTCTTTGACACCTGCCTCGATTAGACAAGTTGCTGGATCAGCTCCGTTGAGTGCCTTTTCCATTGCCTGATCACACGCTTCAATCTTTGCCGCATGAGCTTTATCGATTGCGGCGATTTTCGCTTCTATCTCCATCCTCTTCGCTTCTTGAGCTGAGAGACCCGGCGAATTAATTTGTGGTCGAGAGTTGTTGATAGATCGAGTGATAATATCTCGTTCCGAATTGGAACGCGATGTTTTTGAATTGGATGACATCGAGCTAGAGCGTGATGAACTCTTAGAAGTACTACTAGAACTTGAGGAACTAGACGAGGATGTCTGCCTGCACGCCTCCCCCCCAGAGGTTCTGCAGATTGTGAAATCAGACTGTGCAATCGCGGCGTGATAGGGTACCGCCGTCACAGCAATCACAAGTGCTGCGGTCATTTTCCAGAAATTTTGCATCTAAATCTCCAAACTTTGCGAGAGGTTCGTTTTTCATCTAGTGGAAGATTAACAGTGCGAAGCGCGAGTACCACAAACTAGGCCCGATTTTCGAGATATTTTGCTACCGTATGCCGGTGAACCCCCAATGCCCGAGCGATTTCGGATTTGTTCAAGCCTTGAGCGGCAAGTTCTTCTGCTACTTTGGGATTAGCTTTGGTTGATCCCTTTGGTCGCCCTTCAAGGTTGTCGTAGACGCCTCGCTTCTTTGCGGCCGCTATTCCGGCCGCTTGGCGTTCACGCACATGCTCAAGTTCCATTTCAGCGACACCGAACAGGACGCCGGCGACGATACGGCCAACCGATCCGCTCAGATCGAGCTGCTGCGTGACGCTCACGACGCGGACGCCCTGCTCGCACCAATCCGCCAGGATGTTGATACCGTCTCGTTGCCGCCGCGAAAGTCGATCGAGCTTCCAGACAACAACCGTTTTCACCTCGCCATTGAAGATAGCGGTCTTTAGTTGTTCAAAGGCGGGGCGCAACCGTGTTACTTGACCATTTGTTCGCCGCCAAGATGGTATCAAGCCAGTCTAGAGACGTGGGCGTTTTTGACAGAGTGGACAGTAGCGAACACAATTTCGTATTTTTGCGTTCCGACTAGTTAGGCCACGGATTTAGGGCCCGCGGTACCCTCTCGAGCCCTTAAAACGTTAAAGCAGACAAAGTTACAATTCACGCGTATCGTGCAACAACTTTCTATCCAATAGACGCTGGGTCTTATACCACCACAACCAGAACCCCAACGTTCCAACGATTGTGCCCGCTATCATGACGACGAGATAAAGATCAACAATCGGATCGAAATTTCTGTCCAGAGATTCAAGCTTTCTTGCATTTGCCAAAAACTCTTCCTGGCTTTGTCGAATTAATTTATCAGCTCTAAGAATCGCGTCTTCTTGTTCATAAATTTGTTCCACGATTTTCATATTTTTTTCAGGCGAAATTTCAGAAGAGATCTCCAAGAGCTGCAACAGAAAGTCTTCACGATTGTTGCGCCGGTCAATACTGTTCTCATCAGCCTTGATGAGCGACTCAGCCAGCAACATGCCGGAATATAATCGGTGATACTCTTCCTCGGACTTAGAAGGTGTTTTGAAATTGCTCTGAGTTGAAAAAATCGCTACAGCCCCGTTTGCATTTAAACCGTAAACGGAAGGAGCCGTAGCGATGAGTATTGAGTATCCCAGCAGTCTCAGTGATGATCAATGGCGATTGCTTCGTCGTCTGATTCCGCCAGCAAAACTTCGCGGCCGCAAACGAATCGATCGGCGTCAAATTGTCGATGCGATATTGTATTGGTGTCGAACGGGCTGCCAGTGGCGGTTGCTTCCGGACTGCTTTCCGAATTGGAACACGGTTTATGGAGTTTATCGAGCTTGGCGTATTGATGGGACATGGCAACGCATTCACGATCGTCTTCGCGAAAAGGTACGCCGCAAAGAAGGCAGGAAGCCAACGCCAACAGCAGCCATCATTGATTCGCAAAGCATTCGCAGTGCTGAAGGAGGAGAATTACGCGGGTATGACGCGGCGAAACGAATTACCGGACGAAAGCGTCACATCCTGGTGGATACGTTGGGGCTTGTGATGGTCGTTGTTGTCCACTCGGCCGATCTACAAGACTACGAAGGTGCACATCTTGTTCTTGAAAACATCAGACAGAAGTTTCGTCGGCTTCGAGTCATCTTCGCGGACTCGATTTACGGGCGGGCTGATTTGCCGGAGTTCCTGAAGCAATGGTATCGTGTCATCTTGCAAACCGTTAAGCGTCCGGTCGAAGCCGAAGGGTTCGTTGTCTTACCCAAGCGATGGATCGTTGAACGGACTTTCGCATGGCTTGGAAAATTCAGAAGGCTCTCAAAGGACTATGAAAGACTGACTCAAAACAGCGAAACTGTCATACGAATCGCAATGATTCAATTCATGCTAAACAGGCTGGAAAAATAATTTTAAAACACCCTCTTAAAAGCGTGTTGGTGTGCGAGTACGCATCCGAGGGCAAACAATGCCACACCTGAAAGTGCAAGAAACTTGTACAAATTGTCAGTCGGTGCTTTTAAAAATTCCAAATCAATCCCTTTTTGAAAAACGGAGCTTCCTGACCTCACATCATGCATTCGTTCTCATTGGGCAGATATTGTAACAAATCCAATTCTTGTCTCCGCAATTGCAGCCGTGAGTCCCTTCCCCTATCTCTTTGGGAAATCATTTGCCGTTTTCGTTACATCAAACCCGGTTCCGAAATACTTCTTTTGCGGTTTTCCAAGCCTCCTTTGCCGTTTTCCAAGCATCAAACGCGGATTACTAAGCATCAAACGCGGATTACTAAGCATCCTACGCCGATTACTAAGCATCGTATGCGGATTACTAAGCATCGTACGCGGATTACTAAGCATCCTACGCCGATTACTAAGCATCGTATGCGGATTACTAAGCATCCTACGCGGATTACTAAGCATCAAACTTCGCATATTGCATCGCCTAAACCGCGGCTGGATCGAATGTGCGGATTGAGGCGTGGGGCCAGCCCGACGACTTCCGGGCGAAAACCGCTGCCGCGGCCCAAAAACGCCAGGACTAACCGGTACCGACGAGGGTTCGACGCAGGGGGCGATAGGGCCAGGAGGCCGGCCCAATCGGCTATCGGTGAGCGATTCAATCGGTGGCCGCGACATGGGGTAAACGTTCGATCGGTGCGAAAACCTGGCTATCTTTCGAAGTCACGACTACGTGGGCCTTACTGTTTACGGATTTTATTCAACGGAGCAGTGCGGTGAGATCGGTGTCTCGGTGCGGGGCTTCGATGTCTCGTTTACACAAGGTACTCTCATGGCTACAAAAAGTGCGACCACGATTCCAAACAGTGAAGCTGACTTTCTGATTTGGTCCAAGCAGTTCGTGTCTCAGGTTTCCGCAAATCCGGAACTCTACTTCTTGGAGGCGGATCGGGTGACGGAGCTGGAAACGGAACTGGCTCAATACCAAACGGCGTTCGACGACGCGGTGAAGGCTCGGGATGAATCGCTGGCGGCGACGCGGCACAAAACGACGCTGCGCAAGGCGTTTGAAAACAATACGCGCGTGGCGGCGAAGATGATTCAGGCGAACGACAAGGTGACCGATGCGGATCGCGAGGCGGCGGGCGTGCACGTTGCGAAGCATTCCCGGACTCCGGTTTCGGTGCCGACGACGTTTCCAGTGGGCTTCGTGATGGCGACGGATCGTCTGGAGCATACGCTTTCGTTTTCCGATTCGGATACTCCGACACGTCGGGCTCGGCCTGCCGGAGCAACGGGCTGTGAGGTCTATCTGTTCGTCGGCGACGATACTCCGCAGTCGGCGAGCAAGTATTCGTTTCGGATGCTGGCGACGCGTAGCCCGCAGCGGATTACGTTTACGGATGAGCAGGCGGGTAAGACGGCGAATTATCTGTTGCGTTGGGTGAATTCGAAGGGCGAAAACGGCCCCTGGAGCCAGATCATCAGTGCGACGATCCCGGCGGTTTAGTGGCCTTCGACGATGGTCTGTGGAGTTGATCCGGCTGGGGGGCAGGTTCGGCTTTGCGGGCCGTTGGTTGGCGCGGGTGAGGCGAAGGGTGCGGGGCTGGGGTGTGCGTTGGGGCTTTGGCGCGAGGATTGGGGGCGGTCCGGTAGATACGGGCTCGATGTGAGTAGGGGTGCGAAGCGCCAGCGAGTATAAGTACAAGCGAATACAAGCCCGAAGCGCAAGCGAGTGGTTCTGCGGCCAGATTCCGAACCACTCGCAAACGCGCAAAGGATTCACTCGCGAACGCGCTAAGGCTTCGGGTTGTATTGGGTGGGGATTCCGCCCGAAGGTTCCGAACCACTCGCTGGCGCTTCGGGCTTGTATTGAGTGCGGGGCTCAGAGCAGATCGGCAAGGGAATGTTAGCGGCAATGATGGCTGGTGATTTGCCTCACGCAAAGGCGCAGAGGCACAATGGATACGGAGCTGGAGTTTGCGTTCGTGCCGGGGCGTGGGGATTGGGCAATGTCTGACAGTTCGGGACTCGATGTAAATACGAGCCCGAAGCGCAAGCGAATACAAGCCCGAAGCGCCAGCGAGTGGTTCTGCGGCCAGATTCCGAACCACTCGCAAACGCTCTAAGGAATCACTCGCTAACGCGATAAGGCTTCGAGGTTCGTATTGGGTGTGGGATTCCGCCGGAAGGTTCCGAACCACTCGCTTGCGCTTCGGGCTTGTATTGAGTGCGGGGCTCAGAGCAGATCGGCAAGGGAATGTTAGCGGCAATGATGGCTGGTGATTTGCCTCACGTAAAGGCGCAGAGGCGCGACGGATGCGGAGCTGGGGTTTGCGTTGGTGCCGGGGCGTGGGGATTGGGCAATGTCTGGTAGATACGGGCTCGATGTGAATACGAGCCCGAAGCGCCAGCGAGTGGTTCTGCGGCCAGATTCCGAACCACTCGCTTGCGCTTCGGGCTTGTATTGAGTGTGGGGCTTTCTGGGTCGAGGCGACCATTGGATTGGGTGGCTGAGTCGCTTACCATTCAACCTGCGATCCGGCGTGGGCTCTAGCAGGCCTACACAAGCGTAAACATCGCACCCTGCAACCAGACTCTCACGCCGCCCCCCGTAAACTGTACCCTGTCCCCTTTCGACTCCCTCCTTACAATTCAACCTGCGATCCGGGATGGGGCTTAGCAGGCTTACCCGAGCGCAAACATGGCACGCTGTAAACTGTACCCTGTAAACTTCCCACTCATCCCAATGACCAACTTACACTTTCCGCTGCTGTTTCTGCTGACGTTATTTCTATTCGCAGGTTGCAGTGAACTCCCGGAACAAGACATGCCACAAACTCGCTCGTACGCCATTCGCCTGAAGCCGGGCGAAGACTTGAAGAAATCGATCCAGAAGTTTGTCGATGACAACCAGATCGAAGCGGGCTGGATCGCGTCGTGTGCTGGTTCGCTGACGGACTACCACATTCGGTTTGCGAACGTGCCTGAGGGCAGCAAGGCGTCGGGCCATTTCGAGATCGTCAGTCTTTCCGGGACCCTGTCGACCAACGGCAGCCACATTCATGTCTCGGTCAGCGACAATACCGGGAAGACGATCGGCGGGCATTTGATGGATGAGTGTTTGGTGTATACGACGGCGGAGATCGTCATCCAGTCGGCTTCGGATCTGCAGTTCACTCGGGAGAACGACGGGACGACGGAGTGGAAGGAGTTGCAGGTCAAGCAGAAGGGTGAGGACGTAAGGGATTCGGATTAGAGTTTTGCGGCGCGGCGTGAGGGTTGAGATTGCTCCCGCGGTGCATCCGGCGATCTGAGGGGTGCGGGGTGTTTGTAGTAACGGCTTTAGCCGGATGATGATGGGATTCCGCCTGAAGGCGGGACAACGCGGCGGGACATGAGCGGCAGGGCGCTAGATGCCGGTAGCAAGCGCAACGGACCGGCGGCTAGCGCCTCGCCGCTCACACTTGCGAAACGCAACGGAACGGCGGCTAGCGCCCTGCCGCTCACGCGCCGTGGTGTGGCCGGAGCCTGCGGGACTGGCGTCGATGGCGTGGTGGCTTTGGTGTAAAACATGCTTCATGGCCAACCCCGAAATCCATTTTGTTATCAGTGCTCCCCGCAGCGGTTCGACCTGGCTGACGACGGCGCTCAATCAGCACCCTGAGATCTTCGCGACCGAGCATCGTCTGTTCGGTGACTTTTGCGAGGTCTGGCAGAACAACGATGGCACGACGTCGCCGCGGATCACGTTCGACAAATATGCTCAGGCGTTTTCGGTGCACTATTTCTATGACGCCCTGGGGATGAAGCGGGGCGAGTTCCTGAACGCGTTCGAGAAATCGTTCGCGAACTTTCTGGTCGGATTCGCGACGCGGCGGACGGACAAGAAATTCGTGATCGACAAAATCACTCCGTACCCCGGGACGGCGAAGCTGGTCGTGGAGAAGATTCGCAGGCTGTTTCCCGATTCGAAGATCATCCAACTGGTACGCGACGGTCGCGATGTGTTGACCAGCGGGACTTACGATTGGTTGCTGAAGGATGCAGCGGGCTCCGATCGGTATCGATATCACGTCGATCAGGAGGAGGGCTTTGAGCTAAAACGTTTCTTCGACGATGCGGTGATTGAGAAATGGGCGTCGAACTGGTGCGAGACGATTGACGCGTTTCGTGAACAGAAAGCGGATGCTCAGGTCCGCTACGAATCGATGAAGGATGACTTGCCGAAAGAGATTGCCAGGATCGTTGCAGCCATCGGTGCTGATCCGTCCGGTGTCGCAGCGGCGTCCGGAAAGGTCTCGTTCGAGCAGATGACGGGGCGCAAGGAAGGCGACGATTCGCAACCGACGGCCAAGGCTCGTAAGGGGATCGTCGGGGATTGGCGGAACCATTTCACGGTCGCCGACGGAGAGCTGTTCGATTCGATTTGCGGCACGCAGCTGGTCGGGCTTGGCTACGAAGCGGATCGAAGCTGGGTGAACGGTCTTCCTGTGGTGCTGAAGTGATCAGCGTTCCGATTTCGGTGTGAGCACAAAAAAACGCATTGGCCAGTTTGACCAATGCGTTGCAGAACTTTAATGCGAATCAAAATTCCAATGTAGCGAGTCTCGTATCGCGGCATTCCAAAACTGGAAACCCGAGACGACTCAATTTTACTTGCGACGTCGCATGCCAACCAGACCCATCACAGCCAGACCAAGCAGGCCAGCCGATGTTGGTTCTGGAACAGCTGTGACGATGTCGAAGCTGTAGAAATCAACTGTACCACCGGCAAGGGTACCAGCAGCGGTTTCGCCGTTGTAGTTCAACGTGTAGTCTCCGCCGACAGTAGCCGTTGTCGTTGCAACGAATCCATCGCCGAAGATTGAGTTGAACTCACCGACAGCAAGGAAGTAAGTTCCTTCTGCCAGGCTGGAGATAAGGAGCTCGCTTTGAGTGCCTGTACCGGCGTCGTCGTTGGAATCGAGCAACAATCCGTCTGAGCTGAAAAGTGCCAGCTCGGTATCGAATCCTGTTCCGAACGTATCGATCGAGAAATCTTCAGTGTCTTCACCGATAACGCCCAGGTCGATAGCCGATGGCGTAGTGACGGCTTCGAGCGACATGTCGATGTCGAAGATCGCATCGGCTGGTGTGGTAGCACCATCGAAACCGTGGAACGTCGTCGCAGAAACCCAGTAGGTACCTGCAGTGATGAACGTTGGTGTTCCCGTATCTGGTGCCGCACCGTCCAGAAAGTAGTTGGCGATTGTTTCATCAGCCACGACTTTGCCAGCGCCATCGGTGGAAACCGTCAGGCCGTTGAGCAGGAAAAAATCCGGATCGCCCGTGACAGAATTGGATGTCAAATTGAAAAGGAAGTTTTCAGCAATGTCGAATTCATAAAGAATCTCGTTGCCCCAGTTCGCCGTCGCGGCGCCGGTGATGTAGTAATCAACTTCGCTACCTGCGGTTGATGTGTCTCCGGACAGATTTACTGTGCCGGCGCCCAAGCTTCCCAGGTCGTTGTCGACAACCAACTGAGCCTGAGTGAAGCCTGCGAGGCAGAGCACAAGCGCTGCCGCATAAAAAATTCTCATCATGGAGTACCTCTTGGAATTAAGGACGATGCTTGTTGCAATGCGTAATGGCGTCACAACCCCTCCATACTAACTGTCCTGATACCCGCTGATAAGAACCTGTCGAGAAAGAAATACCAGTTATTCGTTGCGAATGATGAGACAATGACTCGCGGAGATTGGACGTCGATTGCTGGAAACGGTTTCCGTAAACAGTCCGCGAAACCGGAAGAGCGGTTGAGATGGGCTGAAAAGTCGAATCTGGCGAGCGACTACGGACGAGGACCTGGTCGCGAAAGCCGGCAGAACGCGCCGCGTAGAAAGCGTTGCGATTAGAGGAAGGATTGCACGCTAGAGGTTTCCGCACGGACGGTAGGGCCGTGCGTTGGCGTGGGCTAAAACCAGGGCGACGAAGTTTTCCGAAACGCTGGTCGGTGATTTGCCTCACGCAAAGCTGCAGAGGCGAGAAGGCGAGAAGGCGAGAAGGAATGAGACTTGGGCTTTGCGACTTCGCACCTTTGCGTGAAATTCTGGTGCATGGCCGGTGCCGTTCGTCCTTGGTCGCGCGATCTTCTAGATGCCGAATACTTGCTTGTTCTGCAGCTGACACGCACTGTCAAAAGTGCGATATGATAGTTTCGGCACCACTGAAACTGGCGCCCAAAAGTTCACATCTGATGCGAGTGTTTGATCAACATGAAGTACCCAATCGAGCTGCATTTCAAACTATTGACGTTTGGCCAACGCATTACGGCGATCGATGCCGATGGCAACGTTCTGATGTTCATCAAACAAAAGATGTTCAAGCTGAAGGAAAAGGTTGAAATCTATAACGATACGAAGCAATCGAGTTTGATGTTTCGCATCGAAGCTGACCGCATGATCGATTGGTCCGCGAACTATAGCTTTACCGATGCAGAGGGAAATGATTGGGGCGCGGTCCGACGAAAGGGAATGAAGTCGCTTTGGTCGGCACACTACGACATCATGCAAGATGGCCAGGTTGACATGACGGTCAAAGAGCAAAGTCCGATGAAGAAGGTTTTTGAAAGCTTATTGGGCGAAATACCAGTGATTGGTTTCGCCGCCGTGATTTTGCTGAACCCAAGCTACATTGTGCGACGACCAGATGGCACAGAGCTACTGAAGCTGACGAAAAAGCCCGCGGTCTTTGAAGGCAAATTCGTTTTGGACAAACTGAGCGAAATGCCTGAGGATGATGAACTACGGTCGCTGATGGCGTTGATCATGCTTGTCTTGCTGGAACGAGGACGTGGTTAGTCCACGGGTAAACGTCAAGACAAACCTTTCCGGAACGCTGGCTGGTACGGAACGTTGGCTGGTGTTTTGCCTCACGCAAAGGCGCAGAGGCGCAAAGGAAAGAAACTTGAGCCTTCGCGCCTTTGCGTGAGGTTTAGGTGCATGGCCGATGCCATTTGTAGCTGTTCCAAATCGCAGAACCGCAGCTAACGCGTGTCATCCCGGCTCACTCCATGAGCTAAGCGATCTCTTCGAGTTCCACGTTTCGAATCGCGCCAAGGAATCGCTTACAGCTTTCCATCCGCTTGTTCGGTTCGACCTCAAGGCATTTGTGAATCGCTGCCGCGAGCTTTGGATGCAGATGAGGCCGATGCTTGGTAATCGGAGTCACTTCCTGCGTGTCGTGAATCAAAGCCGCCGTCCCGGTCGTGTCAGTCGAACCCCAGGGATGTTCGAACGTCAGCAAACGATAGACCGTGACTCCGAAAGCGAAAATATCGACGCGTTGGTCCGTGGTCCGGCGGCGTACAATTTCCGGAGCCATATACTGCGGCGTCCCGGTTCGGTTGCCTGGCATCCGATACGGGTCTTCGTCGGGAACGGTCAAACCAAAGTCAATCATCTTCAGATGATCCAGTGGCTCGTAACAAATAAAGTTACGCGGGCAGATATCGCGATGAATAAATCCCTGATCGTGAACGGCCTGAATCGTCTCTGCCATTTCACGAATCAGCGTCAATCGATTCGGCAACAGCTTGGGATCCTTGGCACGGATCGCCTGGTCCAGTCCCGGGCCATGGATGTACTCCATCAGGATGTACTCGACTCCCGCGGTGGTCTTTCCATATTCGTAAGTCTCAACGATTAGCGGATGCTTGATCTGCATCGCGATCTCGGCCTCCTTGGGCTTGTTCAGGCCTTTGAAGCGAGCGTTGAAGTAGGCCGTTTTTTCGGCGTCGAGAAACTTGATACCAAAAAGCTTGCCGGTTGCGATTTCTTTCGCAACGTGGAACTTGGACATCGTCCCGGTGAACGCGTGCCGATCAAGTTGGAATCGTGTCGCGACGTCAAGCAGGACGTCGCGCTTTTGCGAGCCTTCGTCTTCGTTCTTCTTTTTGAAAAGTTTGCTGAACAGGCTCATTGGCAGATCGCAGGCTCGTTAACAGATCGCAGGCTTCCTGGCAAAATCGGAAGTCAGCCCCAAAGTTTGAAATCACACCCAATTATACGCACGGGCTTACGATCTGTCGCGGCGAAGACCCTCTTCACGCGGCATTACTTGCCACAGTAGTCGATCGTACGGGCGATTTCGGTTTTAAGTTTGTCCCGAAAGACAATCCGGTCGATGAAGCCATGTTCGAGCAAAAACTCGCTGGTCTGAAAACCCTCAGGCAATTCAACGCGAATCGTAGCTTTGATCGTTCGCGGTCCCGCAAATCCAATCAACGCCTTTGGTTCCGCGATCACAACATCGCCCAAAGAAGCAAAACTGGCAGCCACGCCGCCCATCGTCGGATTCGTCAGCACGGAGATAAACAGACCGCCGGCTTCGTCGTAGCGAGCCAACGCGGCAGAGATCTTCGCCATCTGCATCAATGAGAAGATGCCTTCGTGCATACGTGCTCCACCGCCAGAACCGCTGATGATGATCAGCGGCAGGTTTTGCTCAGTCGCACGTTCGGCCAGGCGAGTCAGTCTTTCTCCGACAACCGAACCCATGGAACCCATGATGAACTGGGAGTCCGTGATTCCGATCGCCACACGGCGAGCACGGATCATGCCGGTGCCAGTAAGTGCGGCGTCCGAGAGGCCGGTTTTCTTTTGTTCGGCTTTGACGCGTTCGACGTAGGTACGGCTTTTGTCAGCGAATTCCAGCGGATCGGCGGACAAAAGTTCGCCATCCCATTCTTCAAACGTTCCGCTGTCGAGCACTTGCTCGATACGCTGCCGCGCCGAAACGTACATGTGATGATCACAAAGGTGACACACACGAAGTTGCTTTTCGACTTTGGTAGCAGGAATCGGCTCTTTGCAGCCGGGACACTGAATCCAGGTTCCTTCCCGGATCATTCTTTTTCGAGGTGGCTCTGGCGGTTGCAAGATGGACATAGGGTTAGGAACACGTTTTATAAGAGCGATTTCATCGGTACGGATCCGGCGATTGATTTCGGATTTCGATTCGATGCCAGTTTTCATTTTCGCACAACGGTGCCTATTTCTTCAACGGCGGTTTCCAATTTACAGCGTAAATCAGCCGGTTTTCGTGAAGCGAAGCTGGTTTTAAGGAAGTTCTGGATCGAATCCTGCGTGAAAAACGCCAGAGATCAGACCTTGGTGAGCTTCGTGACCCGTCCGGTTTTGACCCATTCAGCTACGAAAATACTTCCGTCGTTCCCAAAGCACGCGTCATGCGGATGCACGAATTGCCCATCAGTCCACTGGTCCGGTTTCTCCCGAAGTTTCTCTACTTCGTCGAGTCGAGCCCGACCGTCACCGAGCTTGGCCACCGGATTGTTTTCCTTGTCCAGAATCGTGACCATCCCCAACAGCTCAGGCACCAACATCAAGTCGCCCTGCGTATCGAAGTTCGCGGGCTTGCCGAATCCGCTCAGCGTTTCCATGTGCTTGCCATCCATGTCCAGAATCTGAACCTTGTTTCGGCTGCGATCGGTCACATAGAGCGATGGCGTTTTCCCGTCCCGCCGATCGACCCATAAACCATGTGAAAGATGAAACTGGCCAGGTTCCTTGCCCGGTCCGCCGAAGCAACGAACCCACTTTCCGTCCTTGTCGAACTCATGGATGAAGTAAGTTCCGTAGCCATCGGCCAGCAGAAACCCGCCGTTTTCCAGAAAGGCAAAATTGGTTGGCAGGAAACTTTTGCGATCCCAACCAGCTTCGGTCGCCAACGCTTCGCCGTCTTTATAAACGCCCGACTCCATCGGAGCACGCTGGTACCAGAGGATGTCACCTTTCAATGTCATTTTGGCGAACGACTTGATGCCCTGATACGCCGCGACGTACAGGAACTCTTCTCCGCCTTCGTTGCGAACTTCGATGCCATGCCCGCCGCCCTGAAACTGAGAACCGAAAGCGCGGATGAATTTGCCCGCCGCATCGAAAACGAAAATGGAAGGATGGTCTTTTAGATGACGGTGGCCTTCGTGGATCACGTAAAGATTGTCGTTCGAATCAACCGCCACGTTGTGCGTTGTTTGCCATTTGAATTTGCTCGGCAACTGGCAGAAGTCATGGTCGGCTTTGTATTGATAGTCACCTTCGCCGATGACTGTTTCGTTGGTTGCCTTTGTTTTCGAAGTACGAATCGCAGGTGCGGCAAAGGCCGTCGAGGCCGCGGCCGTGATCAGGACACTTGAGCTTGCGGCAACGAACTTTCGTCGATTCAGTTTCGTATCAATACGCGGAGTCCGGGACATGTTTCAACTTTCTGGAAAATTCTGCAATGGTTCAGACGCCAGCATTTTCGAGTGCTTGCAAGGGTTATCCTAACGAAACGCCGCACCGGTGTCTGCTTTTTTATGATCTGCATTCTGCAAAGTTCCCAAGGCCTGAAAGTGGACTTTACGTGTTAAAATACAGTAGCTAACGATCTCTCTTGAGAAATCCGACTTTATATAATGAAGCTGTTCTTCGAACCGACTTTGGAAACTGTATCAAGCCTCGAAAGGACTCGGGCCATGAGTGTTCTGTTTCGGCGACTCCGGCAACGCGCCGGCGAATCCTTCGGCGCCATTCTTCTGGCGGCCGCATGTGCGATCGCTTTCTCGCTCTCGCCAACGACCGGTTTGGCTCAGCAGTCCCCGGCGTCGATCCAGCAGCTTCGGGAGATCGAAGCAAAGGTAAAACAAGTCGTTGCACAGAACATGAACGCCTGCGTTTCGATCTCTGACGGAATCGGAGCCGGCAGTGGAGTCGTGGTGACCGAAGGCGGCCTGGTTCTGACTGCGGGGCACGTGATGGTGGGGCAGGGCGAGTACCAAATTCTGTTTCCTGACGGACGGACCGCACGCGCGAAACCACTGGGCAAGAACCTGGACATCGATGCCGGCATGGTGCAAATCATTGATCCGGGTCCATGGCCAGTTGCCAAAATTGGAAAATCAAAATCGCTCTCAGAGGGTGATTGGGTTGTGTTGTTGGGGCATTCAGGAGGTTTTGAGCTGGGACGCAAGCCGCCGGTGCGAACGGGCAAAGTGCTCGGGTTCAACGAATATCAAATTGAAACAGACGCTGTACTGATCGGCGGCGATTCGGGCGGACCACTGTTCAATCTGGAAGGCGAGCTGGTTGGAATTCACAGCTCGATTGGCGATTCGATCGCAGAGAACCGCCACGTGATGACCGAGATCTTCGCCAGAGACTACGATCGCATGAAGCGTGGTGAACAGTGGGGACGGCTACCGTCGTTGGCGGGCGACAATGATGGCACCAAGCCTCCCAGGATGGGGATCGTGGTTGATCGCGAAACCGGTCTGGTTAAAACAGTCAGAGACCGTTCGCCGGCATCCGATGCGGGAATCAAAGCCGGAGATATTGCCCGGGAGTTTGATGGAATTCGACTCGATAGCGGCAGTCATCTGATTCGTCTGGTGAAGGAAAAGATCACCGGTGATGTTGTGTTGATGAAGTTCGAGCGAAACGGCCGTTTGCTCGATTTCGAAGTTCGATTGAGGTAGCAGGATGCTGATGATTTCCCAAGGAGTTCGCGAAATGAAAATCAGACTTCTAGTGACAGGCTTTGTGTTCGTCATGTCGTTGACAATGGCGTTGCCCGCAGCGAAGGCTCAGCTTCCGCGCGACGTGCAGGACATGTTTGAAGGAATGCTGGACGATCTTGACGATGATCTACGATCCAAGTTTCAGGAAGCGATCGACAACGATACGCCAACCGTTGAGTTTACTCCTGAAGAATTCAAACGCTTTCGCGACGATCCAATCAATCCGTTCGACGGGCTGGATCGAATCGATGCCGAAGAAGGCGCAGGAAACATTGCGCTGAAGTTCGAGTTGCCCAGCATTCGCAATCGCATGATCAAGCCAAACGAACGGCAGGCTCCTGATCAGTTGAATCAACTGGACCCGATCGTGTCGAGCGTGATTCCCAGCGTCGTTGCCGTGATGAGCGACGATCGCCAGATCGCGTTGGGAACGGTTGTGGACCAGAACGGCTATGTGATCACAAAGGCTTCGGAAGTTAACAAGCGAAAGTACCTGAAGGTCGTGACCAGCGACTCACGAGACCATGTTGCGAAGATCGTGTTCGAGGACGAAGCGAACGACATTGCGGTCCTGAAAGTTGATGCGACGCTCCAGCCAATCAGCTGGGAGTCGGCGGAAGCTGATCTGGGTCAGTTTCTTGTACTTCCGGCGCCGAATGGAAAAGTGTTCTCGATGGGCAGTTACAGCGTTGTGCCGCGGACGACTCAGACTGGCAAACAGGCACTTTTAGGCGTGAACCCGGACAACGCCGCAAACGGGGTTTTGGTTTCCGAGATCCGACCCAACACAGCGGCTCACACAGCGGGCCTGGTCGACGGGGACATCATCACAAAAATCGATGGCGAATCGATTCGCGACGTTGGCGAGCTGGTGAACTCGATCCGTCAAAATTCGCCTGGTGACACGATTCGAATCAGCTACCTTCGCGGTGGCAAAGCCAGAAAAACATCGGCTGTTTTGGATTCGGTTGATTTGTCTGGCGATCGAGCCAAGCGTTACAAGATGATGAGCCGACTGGGAGCGATTCCCAGCAAGCGGGCTGACAATTTTCCATCCATATTCCAACACGATGCTCCTCTGTTTCCTGAGCAGTGCGGCGGACCGGTGGTCGATTTGGATGGAAACGTGATCGGCATCAACATCGCCAGAAACGGGCGTGCGGCCTCGTATGCGATACCGCTGGAAAATGTCCAGCAGCTGTTTCGGCAGTTTCTCCGTGAAGCGGTTGCGGTTCGCGAATAGCAACCCCGCTGGCTCGCTCTTGCGTTGCGCTCGACGTCCGCGAATAATGGTCCGACCCCAAACCCCCGGACCAAGAAATGAGCTATTACCCACAAGATCGCCAACAGCAAAGACGTCAACGCAGAAGAAGTATTTTCTCCGGCATGAAGCTGCGTCTATTGATCGGCGGTGCCATCGTTTTGTTCTCGCTGTTCCGATTTTACAGCAAGGGGCAGCCGAATCCGATCACCGGAAAGACACAGCGCGTCGATATGACGATCGACCAGGAAATCCGGATGGGCTTGCAGAGTGCGCCGTCGATGGGACATCCATCTCGCGATCCTCGAGGCACGTCGCACGTCCGCCAAGTCGGCTTGGAACTGGTGAACAGTTTGGAGCAAGCGTTGTACGCGCGAAACCCTCCGGTCAACAATCCCTACGATTTTGGATTTCACTTGCTGGCTGACAACCGCACCGTGAACGCGTTTGCACTTCCTGGGGGACAGGTCTTTATCACCGAAGCGCTCTACAACAAGCTTGAAAACGAAGACCAGTTGGCTGGTGTTTTGGGACATGAAATCGGTCACGTGATCGAACGCCATGGCTCGGAACGAATGGCGAAAGGCAGCTTTATTCAAGGGCTCGTCGGTGCTGCCGGAGTCGTTGGCGGTGGAACCAGTTCGGCCAGCGCCGCGTCTTACGTTGGCAACATGATGCAGATGAAGTACGGTCGGGGCGACGAACTTGAATCGGATGAATGGGGCGTAAAGTTGATGCTACTCGCCGGTTACAACGCCGACGAACTGCTCGGCGTGATGGACATCCTCGAGAAAAGTTCTGGCGGTGGCGGAGGCCCCGAGTTTATGAGCACGCATCCTCGTCCCGCAAACCGGAAGGCTTACATCGAGGAAATTCTGGCCAAGATCCCGCCAGAATTCCGCAAAGGGATCGGCCAAAATCCACGGCGAAACAATCGTACTGGACAGCAGCGTGGTTTAGACTTTGATCCAAACCCGAATCTCGATCTCGATTGAAAACTGGCAAGGACCACCATGAAAAACCTTCTCACGCTGTCGCTCGCACTATTCGTTTCACTGACTTTCATCGCTCAGCAAACCACCGCTCAGGATGCTGAATCGAATGAGCCGAAACCTGCGAAACAGGTTGAGCTGATATTCAAGACCAGCGATGGCGCTGAGGTTGGCTATCTGTTGTACCTGCCGAAGAACTACGATCCGGCCAGCGAAACGAAAGCACCATTCATGCTGTTCTTACATGGCCGCGGGGAAAGCAATGGGCCGCTGAGTCTGGTGGCGAAATGGGGTCCACCAAAGAAAGTAGCCGCAGGCGAAGATTTTCCGTTCGTCATGGTTTCGCCGCAATGCCCGCGAGAAGACTATTGGAGTTCGGAAACGCAACTGTCGCGGTTGACGGAATTGCTCGCAGACGTGAAATCCAAACACGTGTTCGATGAAAACAGAATATATTTGACGGGCCTGAGCATGGGTGGATACGGGTCGTGGTCACTGGCCAACAAGCATCCTGAAATGTTCGCGGCAGTTGCTCCAATCTGCGGCGGCGGCAAAGCTGAGTATGCAGGAAACCTGAAAGATATTCCGATCTGGACGTGGCATGGTGACCAGGACGGTGCCGTTCCGTATAAGCTCTCTGTCGAGATGGTGGACGCCATCAAGGAAGCCGGCGGGAGTTCGATCAAGTTCACTTCGCTTGAAGGCATCGGCCACAATTGTTGGTCGGCGGCTTACGCGACTCCGCAGCTTTATCAATGGATGCTGAAACAGTCAAACAAAACTGAGTGAGTTATGGTCAAGGTCGACGACATCGTCACGCCAACATTCGAACAGTTGGCAGAACTTCCTCGCGAAGTCGGCTTTGTTCCTGCTTCCAACCCAAGCCCAAAGTTCCTGCGGCCGGAACAGATCGAACAGTACAACGATCAGGGCTACGTCATGCCTTTCTACGGACTGGACGAAGCCGAATCGAAAGAGCTTCGTGCGTTTTTCGACGGAGTCCTCGCCGCGTTTATTGAACTTGGAAGAGACAGCTATTCGATTAGCACGGCTCATCTTCGATTCGCGCGGATCTGGGATCTGGTGAAGCATCCGAACATCGTCGGCCCGGTTTGCGATCTGCTGGGCGAGAACGTCGTGGCTTGGGGCTCGCACTTTTTCTGCAAGATGCCGCATGATGGCAAGCAGGTCGCGTGGCATCAGGACAGCACGTATTGGCCGCTAAGTCCAACCAAAACCGTGACGGTTTGGCTAGCGATTGATGATGCTGATCCTGAAAATGCGAATATGCGTTTCATCCCGCGGTCTCATCTGCATGGCCTGATTGACTACGGCAAAAGTGAAGACGATCGCGACGTGCTGAACATGGTTGTGGAAAACCCTGAGCAGTACGGCGGCGATCCCGTGGATGTCTCGCTCAAGGCAGGTCAGTTTTCGATGCATTCGGATCAGCTTTTACACGGATCCGAAGGCAACGATTCCGACCGGCGACGTTGTGGTTTGACGATTCGCTACGCCGCAGCCGATGTGAAAACCTGGTACGGCTGGGACCAGAAAGGCGTGCTGGTTCGAGGCAGCGATCCTGACGGCAACTGGCTCAATGCCCCCAGGCCAACGCATTAGCAAAGCACTGATCAAGCAGCGCGGCGAAAATGCTGAACTCGATCCCGACGCAAGGCGGGAGAATCAACTCATTCCGCGACGCAGCTCCTACTCGGCATCGCTGCCTTTGATCTCGACGTTGCCGACGCCGCTGGATTCTTTCTTCACATCCTCTGGGTTGCCGTAGACGGTGATACCGGCGACTCCGCTGGCGTTCGCATCAACCGATTGGGATGCGTGGACCGTGACTTTGCCCGTTCCAGACGCCTCCGCTTTGACGTCCTTCGCAATCAGGTCTTTCAAGTTCGCACTGCCGGTACCTGAAACCGAAACGTCCAACTGATCAACCTCTCCGTCGATGGTAACCGAACCAACGCCACTGATGTCGACCTTCATCGACGGACCACTGACATCGACTGCTTTTACGTTCCCGATTCCGGATGCAGTAACAGAATCGAGCGACGCAACCGATACTTTGACATCCAGGCCTTTGCTGGTCCGGATACTCCCTGACGTGTAAATTTTGAGCACGCCATTTTCAACGTCGGTCTTAACCATTTCCAACAGGTTGTCATCGATCGACACCGAAACGGATTGTTCGCCTCCGACCTGAACCTCGACATCGCCGATACCGCTTACGGAGATCGCGTGAAATTCGTCAACGGAACGATCCTGAGTGGCGACAACTCCAGAACCTGGTGTCCCGGAAAAATCGACATCACAGCCGGTCGAGAAAATCAGTGCCGCAGTTGCGACGACAAAAGTCAACGTTTTCATAGCTCACTCCAAATCAAATGTTTGCATTCGATTCTATTCGCAGCTGCCGAGCGAATCCTGGCAGCCAATTTTTAAAATTTCGAGATTCGAAAGAATGCCTACTCGATTTCGGTCGTTGCAGAGCGATTGGCGGCGACCACGTTGACCAAATTAACCAGCATGCTCTGCATCGTGTTCGAGCGTGTGTATCGCTCGACTGAGTGAAAACGACCGGTTTCGTCAAACACATCGATTGATGTGACGGCGCCAAGATTCAGCTTCCCGGACTCCGAAAGCCCCGCAATTGTCGCCTCTTCGTTGGGACTTTTGCGCCGGATGATCGCCTGAGCTGCTCGAATCGCTCGATCCTTGCGGTTGGTGAAGACCAATGTTTGCGCAACTGGCGTTACGCAACCGCACTTCAATGAGTTGCAGGCAACGTACTCGGCATTGATCGCCGGAGCCGCGAACGCGACCTGGTATCGAGACGGATCTTCACCCCTCGGCTGAAGAATTGGTGAATCGAAAGCCGAAAGGGCGACCTGGACCCCGAGGCTATACCCGAACACCAACAGGTTGCGATCGTGGAACTGGTTCAGTGTCGCCGCGAACGTTTCGCCCAGCCGAACGGAACGCTGGGATTTAATCAGAAAGTCCGGATACAGTCGCGTCTTTTCCTGCTCTGACTTCCACGCCCAAATTACGTAACGAACGCCGCCACGGCAATGGGCTTTCGACGCAAACGCGTTGCGATAGACCTGAAGTCCTCGAGCCGTCGCGTACTCTTCGTCCGTCATGTTACCGTGCACATACAGCACCGTGGCCAAGCCATCTCCACTGGCGTGAGCCGACGTCAAGTCCACCATTTGCCGCGGAACCAGTTCGCTGTCCACGATTTGCGATACTTTCAAAAGCGACTGGTCGGTTTCACCACAAAGGCAAGCCCGGGCGTTGATGAACCAGACTTCATCCTGAGGGAGAATTGTGATGCCCTCCATGCAACCCAGCGGCGATTTCTTGACGACGACGCACTGTTGCTGCCAGGGATCGCATTCCAGCACAATCGGTGCATCAGACTGAAATGCATTCGCAGAAGTGCTTTCGATGACCATTCCAGATTCGAACACGTGCTCATCGCCATCGATCAGCGGTTGAGCATTAATTGTGGTCAACCCAAGATCCAGCGTTGTTTCAGCTTCAACGGCAGACACCGGGGCGGGTGCTTCGGAAACCAGAACTGATTGTTCCTGCGCGTGTGCGTCAGTGCAGAACTGACTGCAGAACTGGATACCGGACAGAGCCAAACAGAGGCACAACAGTTTTATGTGTTCCGTCATGACGATTGTTCAATGGGCAATAGTTCAAGTTCAAAGTTGTAGACTCATTTGGCGTGTCGTTAGAACCGTCACAGTTTAACAACCGTTGCAACGCAATTTGAATGCAACGCATACGCCCAAAACTGTCTATCGGCAGCCTTCATGTCATTTTGAAATTTCTACACACATTTTCTTGCTCAAACTTATTGAGCGTGTATGTTTTCATGCCCCACATTCTCGTCCGCGTTGAGGGTTGCCTGAAACGCAAACTGCAAATGACCGTTTGTTGTCGCAATGGCGACACAGTTTCAACCCCGAAGACTTTTCAAACTCAAGACAAAAGGCGAAACAATGAAGAGACTGGTAACACTGGCTGCCTGCCTCGCCATGCTCACTTTCACCGGCTGTGCCAATGGCATTCTAAGCGGCGGACTGTTCAACAGAGGCTGCGATTCACGCCCCGGCCTGTTCGGCGGAAACGGACTGCTCTCTGACGGACCCGTCCGACAATTTTTGCGTGGCGACGCGTGTGATAGCTGCAACGCAGCGGCTGGACAAGTCGCACCTGGATACGCTGTTCCAACCTGCGACGCATGCGGTGCTGGCGTTCCAACTGATCCGTATGCAATGCCGGTCGGAGCAGCTCCTGTCGCTCAGCCTGCAACGTCTTACTACCCATCCAATGGCGGCGGCGTTTCACTTGGTCAGCCAATGTTCGAAAATCCCGGCGTTGGCCCCATCGACCAGGGAGTCATCCTTGGAACTCCCGGAATGATTGACTCGATCGACAACGGTCTTTCTGAGCCACCCGCCGGTATCAATTAACTTACTTGAGCGATTCAAACCGCCCAATTTCGGTCGAACCATCCTGATTTCGACCGAACCAAACAGGCAGCGACCCCCCGTCGCTGCCTGTTTTTTTCGCGCTTTCCGGCAATCGTAATGGCCTCTTCAGCCGGAAATTTCTTCTTTTCCGACACGACACGCCAGCAGTCAGCTTAAAATTACGAAAGAGTAATTGATAGGGAATCGTTGAGTTCAATACTTTGAGGCAATCATGCGGCTTGGTAACGCACTGGCAATGAAACGCACATCAGCGGCGACAAATCTGGCCATCGTCGTGGCGTGCATCGTGGTCGCTCCTTCTCTTGCGAGCGGCCAGGAACCCGAACGAGTTCCGTCGGGCGATTTGTCAGACTTCTTCAATCCGCCTGGCATCAAAACGGAAGGCCTGAATTCAACGACGCGACTGATCAGTCCGGACAAGAAGAAAGCTGATCCGAAAGAAGAGGACAAAGACACTGGCGCGATGGACGCAAATGGTGCCGCGACCGAACCGTCGTCGACGAGTCCACCTGCGGACGCGTCAGATGCGAATCCGTCTGCTTCCGAAGAGCCCGAAACGGAACCTCAACCACCCGAGGCTGCAAGCAACACTTCTGGGGCCGATCGTGTAAAGATCGAAGACGAAGAACTTGGAGAAATCGAAGGCGGCATTTCATTCGGCCCGCCGTCGGTGACGAACTGGCGCGTTGGTGTTGTCATGGCGACTGGAGCCAATCCCGTCCGCAACGCGACGTGCCGTATTCCGATTCCGATTCAGTGGCCCGAGCAAACAGTGTCTGTGTATGAGGAAAATTTGCCAGGCGAAATTAAAAGTGTCACTTGGGAAGACCTCGGCAACATCCGCTTGATGACGCTGCAGATGGTCAACGTTCCCCCGGGCACGAATGTCATCGCAACGGTTACTTTCACCGTCTCAACGTCACAAATCATTGCACCGAAGAACACTTCCATTTTTCGCATCCCGAGCAAACGGTCTCGCGAGATCAAAGCTTACTACGGCGAAAGCCCTGAGATTAGCATGCGGAATACGAAACTGAAGAAACAGGCGAAGACGTTGTTCCAAACCACGGCGTCGGACTGGGCCAAGGTCGAAGGATTGTACGACTGGGTCCGGGACAACATTGAAGAACGCTCTGGCGATGCCAAAGGCAGCATCGAAACGTTCCTGGACAAATCCGGAACCGGCGAAGATCGTGTCGGATTGTTTATCGCCATGTGCCGAATCAATAAAGTGCCAGCTCGCATGGTGTTCGTCGATGGTTCGCAATACGCGGAGTTTTATCTGGTTGATAACAAAGAAGTTGGACACTGGTTCCCGTGCAAAGTTTCCGGAATTCGCGAATTCGGCTCGATCGGCGAACCGCGGGTTATTTTGCAGAAGGGTGACAACTATCGTGTTCCGGGCGAAAAGAAAAAGCTCAAATTCGTTCCCGCAAAAGCCACCATCAAGGGCTCCCGACCTCGCGTGATCCGATTTGCCAGAGAACCTCTTTCGGTAAAGTAATGAAGACCAAATATCCAGAAATACTTCCGATCCTGTTCGCGGTTTTCATGGCCAGTTTTAACTGCGTCGTGGCTCAGGAAAAGACAAGGTCTTCCGAATCGACGACTGAAGATGCCCAGCCTTTCGTGCAACAGTTTACAGATGCAGAAGAAGTAGAATATGAGTTCGGCATCAGAATTCACTGTTCGGGCGGATATGCCCAAAACACAAAAGTGAATGCTCCCATTCCGATTCTTTGGCCGGAACAGGAAGTTGAACTTTATGAAGAAACGAAGTCCAACAACATCAAAAAGATCTCTATCAAGAAACTCGGCAAGACCGCTTCGATCATGGCGTTCGTCGTTCCAAGGTTGAACAACGGCGATTACGCAGAAGCCATTTTCCGATATCGCATCACACGTCGCAGTTCGATTCTGCCGAACGACACCGTTCAGTTCGAGTTTCCGAAACGGCTGACTGGAAAACTGAAAGCGTATCTTAAACCGAGCCCGTACATCGATTCAAGAAACAAGCAGATTGTCGCCATCGGCGAAAAGTTGTTCGCGGAAAACAAGGACTTGCCGGCTTGGGATCAAGTCGAAGCGGTTTACAGTTGGGTTCGCGAAAACATCAAGTACAAGTTCGACACCCAGCCCCACACCTGTGCCGAGACGCTTGCAAAAGGGCAGGGGGATTGCGGCGAGTTGACCGCTTTGTTTATTGCCATTTGTCGATCGCAAGGCGTTCCGTCACGTGAAGTCTGGGTTCCCGGACACAGCTATCCAGAGTTTTACCTCGCGGACGAGACAGGCAAGGGGCACTGGTTCCCGTGTCAGATCGCCGGACAGAACCATGAGTTTGGTGAGATTCTGGAAGACCGCCCGATCATCCAAAAAGGCGACCGGTTCAAAACGCCAGTCAGCACCAAAACCAAACGCTATGTGGAAGCCGGTTTGAGTTCGTCGCACTCGACAGGAAGGCTCCAGGCCGAGCACTTGATGCGGAAAGTTGGCGAAAAGTAAGTGCTGGGTTTCGACCCGCAGAACACGGCAATCGATAGCTGGTTCGCTCGATTGAAATTTCTCTGTTAGACTTGTGCGAGATCAATTGCGCGAAACACACGCAGAGAAATGTGGCTTCATCTATGTCCGGCACCAACCCAAACCCGACTCGTCCGCGAACGGCAACTTTCACCATTCGCTCGATCTTCGTGATCACGACCGTGTTCGCCGCGGCCGCTGTCAGCTTGGGCTATCTCTTTCGCGCCGCCAACGGAAACTCGGACGAAATCGGTCCGTTTGTGATCTACACCATGCTGATGCCGTTGGCATTGATGGTCGCAATGAGCTGGACGTTTCGAATTGCGAAGTGGTTCAAGAAGCGCAGCTAGTCATGCTTTGTCGCGATTCAACTTGCCAGCTATTCGCCCGAAGGTGAATTGGGGTTTGCTGAAGAGGCCGCGACTTTGGGATCCGGAATCGTCCCCGGCGAACCTGGTAATTGCGGATCGTTTCCGACTGGCTTTTCGATGTTGAGAACAAACTCCCGCTTCGCGATCTGGTTGGACTTCGCATCGGCGAACGTCAGCTCGATCGGCAGTTCACCTTCCGGGATACTGGATTCGATCCTGAATTCCAATCGGCGTTGCGAAGAAGGCAGCAGCCACTTTCCGTACCCTGTTTCAGCCGTCTGGTTGTTTCCCGTCGCCGAGCGGTATTTGATCGTTGCACTAATTGGAATCGGCAACGGTGACTGATTCATCACGTCGACAACGAAAGCTCCTCCTTCGACATCCGTGTCCAATCGCATGGCATTGGTTGCGAGGATTGGTGAAAACGGATCGGAGCCCTGAAACGCGACTGGCAAGTTGCATTGCTTGTCGTAACGGCCCTCTTCATCGAGTTCGACGATATTCAAATAGGCCAATCGATGCGACTCATTGTCGGCCCTGGACGTCACCGACAACATGGATTTGCGCTTCGCCCCAGGAGCAATTGAAATTTGCTGCGGACGGACTGACAGCCACTTGATCACTTCGCCGCGATCGTCGACCGGAGCCAAATCGAGCGTAACTTTTCGATTGGAAAGATTGGTCAGGTGCACGGGCACAAATCGTTTCGCACCACGCTGGCGACTGAGGAACAGCTGAGCCGGATGGACGTGAATCCCTGGCGAAACCTGGGACGCGAATGTGGCCTGCGCGGGAAAGTCATCCGGTCCGATCATCAGCGGCGTTGTCGCGACAAAGATTGTTTTGCGTTTCCGCATCACCCGAGTCTCAAACGCAAACTCGCCAGGAAAAATCGCGTTCGGCCAACCGGAAACCATCCGCAACCGCGTCTTTGGGAAAATTCGAGTGATGTACTTTTGAGGTGGATTGTCGCTCGAGTTGATCGGTGCGAAAAGCTTGATGCCTTTCTTGGTCTCCGCATAACCTTCGCGAGAAAGGTTGGATTCCAACTCGAACTCAATCGTGCTATCGGTCGGATTGAAGACCATCACCTGAGCAGATGGAACGCCGTTGTACTCAGCCAGTTCCGCCGTTTCGATTTCGAGCTTGTTGATGTCTGTGCCACGGCCGTTGGTGACCGTCACATCGCAGCGCAAAATGTACTGCGAGACGAATTTGACGCCGTAGGTGACTTGTCCGTCACGCGTTGGATTGTCGTCAAGGTAACCGTTGTCCTGCACCAGAATTCCGAACGAATGGAAGTCCGAATCGTTTTTCGGCAATCGGATCTTGCCACTCAGAATCATCTCTTCACCAAGTTGCAGATCGTATTCTGTTTTGGAATCCAAAATGATTTCAGCTGGAGCCGGGCTTTCGAGATCTGCACGAATTGCGCCCGTTTCGAATTGACGAAGCGCGACGGGTCGAACGCTGACTCTGACGTTTTCTCGCACCGGTTCCATGCGAAACTCGAACGGGATCGTCTGGCCTTTCCTCGCATCGATGCGGTTGACTGCGGGCTTGCAGTAAAACGCGGGCTTGAAGGCGGCTTCGACCTGAGGCCCTCTGTTGGCTGGCGATCGACGTGAGCTTCGGGCGGAGTTTTGCGCTGAAGCAAACGTTGTGAAGACGCTGGCGAAAATGATGAGTGCGACGAACGGAAGTCGCATTGAATTCGAATTACGTGTCATAGTCGGTCTCGATATCGGGCCGGTAAAACCACTGGACCGAAAACGTGGCTGACGAATTCGGGGTTACCGATGGTCCGATTGTTGAACGGAGTTTTGCATGATCCGGGCGGAAGTCCCCGAATGGTTTTGACGCTGTCGCGGTGGTTGTTGGTAAACTTGCGTTGTTTTGGCAGGCCGTGCTCGCAGAATTTTCCGAGTTTCCGGACTGGATTCTGACTGTATGTCGACAGCTTGAGTTCGGGTTTGCCCTACCCGACGTAGATTCGGCGTCTGAGTGACTGGTTGCTCGGAATCCGACGCATCCTGCTGGTTAATATGATTCTGCAAAGTTTGCGGGTGGTAAGTTTGACCTGTTAGCGAAGATTGCTGATATGACCGCGTCGGCATCTGAATCGTTGGCTCGACATGAACCGGCTGGGAATAGAGCTGCGGCGCGGCGGGAGTCGGCTGTGGTGCTGGCACGTATTGCGGTGCTGGTTCGTGCTGCGGAGCAGGAACATGCTGTTGCACCGGAATCTGTTGCAGAGCTGGAACTTGCTCGGCAGCGGACGGCTGTTGTTGAACCTGAGGGATTTGAGCTGGGTCGGCGTAGACCGGCTGATCGGAAAGTTGAATGTATTGCGCCGCGTCTTGCGAATGCGAAACGGCGGGCTGCTGATACTGAATCTGAGCATGTTGTTGCGGAGTCTGGGCGATCGGACCACCAAGTTCCAGGCCATTGTCACGCGGGAACTGTCGTTGATAGCAAAACTCGTTGCCCGCTTGAGCCGCTGCAACGGTGCCCTGCATCGGATGCGGCGATCCCGTTCTGACGATCCGCGGCGAAATGAAAACGACGACTTCGGCAGCAGCTTCTTCCTGCACGATTTGTGTAAAGAAGCGGCCCACCAGCGGGAGATCTCCCAGAACCGGAACGCGACTGACTCGATCCACCATCTGATTCTGCATCAAGCCACCGATGACGACTGTTTCCCCGTCGCCGACATGAACCGTCGTTGAAACCTGTCGACGGTTGATCAACGGGTAGGGATTGTCAACCGCCGGATCGTCGACGGTTGCCCGAATGTCTTCACTGACTTCTGCTTTTTCGATCACCATAGTGACATTGTCGCCGCGGATGGTTGGCGTGATGATCAGCGAGATACCGGCTTCGACTTTCTGGATGTCCTGTCGGAAAAACGTCTGAGCGCTAAGTGCCAGAGGCTGTGTACTGAAAAAAGACTCACGAGCGATCGAAATCTCCGCTTTTTCGCCCGTCTTCGCCATTACGTGAGGCGTTGCCCGAATCGAAAGATAGCCTTCCTGTTCGAGGGCCCGAACGAAGAAAGACGTCAAAGCAAAATTGCTGAACAGATCCTTGATCGCGGCACCGCTCAAGTTTCCGGACAATTCAAGTCCGTCCAGATCGAAGTTAAATCGATCGTCGCCATCGGTGTAGCCCTGACCAACATTGGTGCCAAACTGGAACCCTGTATCGGGCGACACGACGACAACCATGGCCTCAAGCACGACTTGGGGAACCGGACGATCGAACAGTCGCAGTTCTTCCTCGATCTGATTCGCGATCTTCGTCGGAGCTTCCACAATTACCATGTTGCGTTTTGGCGCAACGCGGACAAACTGACGATTCTTTTCAGACAGCAACTCCACTAACTCCATCGGAGCCGCGAAGACAGGCGAATAGTCCAAGCGATCCGCAATCATCGAAAACATCGGCGAGCTTGGATCGGTACCGCAAACCATGTACTGCCCGTCGATGACTCGATAATGATGGCCCAACGGTAGCAGGACTTTTTGCAACGCCTGCTCAAGCGGTTCGTTCTGAATGAGCGTCGTCACCGTTCCGGCCACTTGATCGTCAACGATGATGGAGACATTTGCCTGCGAAGCAATTGCCTGAAGTGCCTCGCGAACATCGGTCTGGTCAAATATTTCGTCGATCAGGGCGTTACCATTAGGGCCCCGTTTCACCGGAGTTCGCGGCTGAGGCGTTCGGGAGATGGTTCTGCGTGGACTGCCGATTCTGGTCGTCGTTGAAACAGGTCGTCCGCTTGCCGATGAATCCGTTGCATTGGGATCACCGAGCGTTTCAAATCCGCCAAAGTCAGCCGCCTTCAAAGATTCCTGTGCAATGTCTGCAATGGACCTGGACTGTGTTGCTGTTGCTGCACCGCGAGGCGAGACAGACTGGCATCCGGCAGTGCAAAACACTGAAACGCACAGAACAGGAATTGCGCACTTCAGAGCTAGCGTTTTTAGGTGATGGCGAATTGTGTTTGCCATTGCTGAAGTGGAAAGAGGGTGTGAACAAGGGAGTGGAGGCTCAGTTTCCGAATCGAGATCCGAAACGGCAGGACATTGCTTTTCATTTCGGCCTAAAAGGCCACACAAAAGCAGTAAAATTCCGTAAACCCTACGCTTTCGTTAAAATTTGCGGCTGCCTCCCAAACCTCGCAGCCCTCCAAAACCTTGCCATTAACCCCGGTAGGTGAAACCTTCTTCTTTCTGCCTGCCCTGCCTAAACCCTTTCAACCGTTATTCCGATCATCGTTTTGGACGAATAGCCGGTGGGAGGTTTACCCGATCATGGCCACAAAGGTGACTCGATTCATCGGCTTTGCAATGAGCGCGCGACATGCCTCAGCCGGTGCAACTGGATCAATCGATAGCCGAGAGCGGGGAAACGTCCATCGACTCCAGCTTTAGTCCCGCTCGGCGTAACAAATCAGCATAGAGATTCGACGGGAGACGTAAGCACCTGCTTCAATCCCGGCGAGTTCTCTACCCAGTTTTTACCTTTCCTCAGGGAACTCAATCACATTTCGCGCACGTTTTAAACCTCGGAGACCATGATGCTTTCACGTTTTTTAACTTCACTCGCTCTAGCAGTTGCTTTTACCGTTTTCATGAGCGGCAGTGCATTCGCTCAGTCGTCATCAGATACAGACTCTCAAACTTTCACTGTCGTTGTTGGTGATGCGATTTCGATCACTGCACCTGCAGACGTTTCGATCAACCACAACCTGAGCGACTCGGATCAGCCGTTCGCGCAGCAAGCCTGGAACGTCTACACTTCGAACGCTACGGGCGCGTCGGTTGTGATGAGCATGGGACGTTTCGTCCACACTGGGGACTCTGCTTTCTTCCGCAACGGTCAAATGGACCTTGCTCTCGTTAGCTCTGACTCCACCGCCAACTGGGTTGTTGACACCGCCACTGGCGACACTTCGGGAACAGGAACGGCGTCGGTTGCAGCATCATCTACCGGCCCAGGCTCTGGCCAGCTCGGACTGAACGTGACGTTCATCGAAACCGACGCTTCTACGCTTGCTGCAGGCGATTACGTTGCAACGGTAACTGGCACCATCACCAATAACTAGTTGAACACAAGTTCAAGTTCAGATATCGAGGCGAAAGCCTCGACTAAACTGTTACAACAGAGATGTGGTCGCAAGCCGGGTTGGTCGGCGACCACATACTTTGCCAGTCATTCTTTTTCATTCAAACTAGCCAACCCCAGTGGACCCAAAATCGGCGATGAGACTTTCCAATCTGCCAATTTTACTCATCGCAATTGTTTGCTTTGGCCACATTCTTTGCCAGCAGGCGAACGGGCAGACCTCAGCATCCCAGTTCTATCGCGTGACCGTCAATGAAGGAATCTCATTGCACAGCCCTGGCGATGTTCTTATTTCGCACGACCTGACAGACAACAATCAGGTTTTCCCGGAACAGCCCTGGGTTGCTTACACTTCAAACATGAATGGTGCTTCGGTCGATTTCACGATCGGAAAATTCATCCACGAGGACTACACGTTCTTTCGGCGTAACTCAATCATCAACCTTCGGGTGATCGATTCGTCGCCAAGTGCCAACTGGACGGCAACCGTTCCAAACGGACAGACGTCAGGATACTTCTTTGGCAATCAAACAGCGACCGTCAGTGCCGAATCCGATGGGTCCGGAGAAGGGATTCTTGGAATCACCGTTAGCTTTGACGAGTTCTACTATCGTTTTCTGGCGAGCGGGCGATACAACGCTACTGTCGTTGGCACAATCACCAACAAGTAGACAGCAAGGTGTTCGCTGCGTGATTCAGCGCATCGATGGCCGCTGGTCACGAGAATCCTTGAGCGCGAATTCCAACGCGGCACGATCGAACTCGGACCAACTCGGGATTCCAGAAGCCGGCCTCTTTCTCACGACAGCTTCTTTCTCACAATATTTTGCTTTTCCAGTGACACCTGCGTTCCAAATCGGCCGGGACCGTTTACGAAGGGTTTGCAACGGTTTTATCCGTTTCTTAGGTGGATGTTTATTGAGCGGCGTTCATCAGACTCCGCATTCGCACACGACGAATCCTGCCTGAGCAGTGCTCCTGATTGAATTTAGCTTGGGCAAGGTTTGAACGCGATCGTGCAAGGTTTGAGTTACAATGGCGATTCGTCAGTTCGGGAGTTGGCCAACATGAGTGAAAGTTCCTATCCAACGCTTAGCCTCCTGCATCGAGCCAGGGAAGGTGATGGGAGCAGTCTGGGCATTCTCCTTCGCAAGTACTTCCGATACCTCAACAGCCTTTCGCATGGGCATTTGGATGACCGGATAGGTGTCCGGGTTAGCGCGTCAGATATCGTGCAAGATACGCTGCTGGAGGCTCACCGGGACTTCGGAAAATTCTCCGGCACGACGATCGAGGAGTTCACTGGCTGGCTTCGCAGAATCCTGTTCAACAATTTGGCGACGGCGATCGAGAAACATGTCCTTGCGGACAAACGCGACGTTCGAAAACAACGTTCATTGGATCAGGAAATTGGACCGGCCGACCAATCGCATGCCAGACTGGCAAAATACCTGCAGCAGGATGCAACTTCTCCCAGTACACCGATGCAGCGAGATGAATCGCTGGACCAACTTCTGTTGGCAATCAACACATTGCCTTCCGACTATCAAACCGTCATCCGGATGCGTCATTTTGACGATCTCTCCTTCGCGCAAATCGCAAAGCAGCTGGACCGAAATTCGGGAGCTGTGCGAATGATGTGGGTGCGAGCGATTGAGAAACTGCGAGTTGTTCTGAAGCGTCTGGAGGACAACCATGATGCATGATGACAGCCTTCAGTTTCCCGGCGACGCGGGAGTGCATACGTCGGAGCATGCGGATTGGAGTTCAAAAGAGTTCTCGGCTGCGGAAACAAAACTGGCCGAGATTTTCGAGCGATATTCTTCCGCGCTCGACGCCGGCGATCACGATCTTGCCGAACAGATACTTGCGGAACATCCTGAGATTGGAGACGAGTTCCGGACGCCGCTGCGTGGCCTTTATTTGCTGGGACGAGAAGCACGGGCTCAGAAGGAAGAATCGCATCAGACTGACGCTCCGGCCAAGCGGCTTGGCGATTTTGAACTTGGTGAGGAACTGGGACGCGGCGGGATGGGCATTGTCTACGCCGCAAAGCAGATTTCGTTGCAACGTGATGTTGCATTGAAGATTCTTCCTTTCACAGCGGTGCTTGACCCTCGCCAGGTGGCTCGATTCCAGAACGAAGCCCAAGCCGCGGCCTCTCTGCATCATCCCAACATCGTTCCGGTTTACGGCGTCGGTTGTGAGCGTGGCGTGCATTACTACAGCATGCAGATGATCAAAGGCCAGACGATCGCTCAGCTGATTCGACAGCTTCGCGACACGCGTAACGGGCAGGAATCCGACACCGAGCAACTTACGGAACATCTTTCTTCGCTCAGCACGGTGGCGTCGATTCAATCGCGCAGTTTCGTTCGGAACGTCGTTTCGGTCGGAGTCCAGATCGCGGAAGCAGTTCATTTTGCTCACGAACATGGCATCATCCATCGCGACATTAAGCCTTCGAACCTGCTGCTTGATCAGAACGGAACACCGTGGGTGGCGGATTTTGGTTTGGCACGTGGCCGCGGAACAGCCAACCTGACTTCGCAAGGAGATCAAGTTGGAACACTTCGCTACATGAGCCCTGAGCAGGCTGCGGGACGCAATCACGAGGTCGACTTTCGCACCGATGTGTATTCATTGGGCGTGACGCTGTACGAACTGCTTACTCTGCAACCTGCGTTTGAGGAAAACGATCGCATCAAGCTGCTCTCACAGATCCAGTCGGACGAGCCGTTGTCGATGCGATTGAGTAACCCGTCGATTCCTTACGATCTTGAAACGATCATCAGTAAGGCAACTGAGAAGAATCCTCATCAGCGATATTCCAGCAGCGCCGCGTTGGCTGACGACTTGAATCGATTCCTGGAAGGCAAAGCAATCCTGGCGACGCGAAAGTCGATCGCTGAACGAGCCGCGGATTCGATTGCGAGAAACAAACGCGTCGCCATGCTCGCTGCGACAGCCCTGCTTTTAACGACGTTGGCAGCCATCTTTGTTGCATCCGTGTTTTATCATCAGCGACAACGCGAACAGGCAGCGGCGGACAGAGCCAGGTTCTTTTTGCAACAAGCTCACCAGACCGTCGATCGATTCAACTTGCTGATGTCGGATCAACTGTTGGCCATGCCGGACTCTGAACCGCTTCGGCGGGAGATGTTCTCGGAGTCGATCGGCTACTATCACGATTTCCTGGACTACGCCGCAACCAATCCGGGCTTCGAAATCGAACAAGCGAAAACTCACGCTCATCTGGCCAGACTTTATGAGCGTGCTGGCGATATTTCGAAAGCGCAGGGCGAGTATCAAACCGCGATCTCGCAATTCAGAGTTCTTCCCGCTGACGAAATGCGATTGGAGGAAGCCGTTGCCCTGAATCGGCTTGGCCTTTCCCAGCATCGAGTCGGCGAGCTACGACTGGCCGATGAATCGATTCGCAATTCGATCGCGATATTCGAAAACTTCCCGGATCAGCCTAGCGCCCTGCTGCCTCATGCGATGGCGTTGGCGAATGCGGCGACGATTGACAACGCCAGTGGTCGCACAAAACAGGCGAAGGCAAACTATGAGAGTGCACTAGCCTTACTGGCGAAGACTCCTGCTGGCGAGAGCGAAGAACTGCTCGTTGCAAGGGCGAAAATCACCAACGGCTATGGCGCGCTGCTCAGTCAGACCGATCCGCAAAGAGCGATCCAGTTTCTGGTCGAAGGGATCGCGACGCTCGGTGAGTCGAAAGCCCAACTTCAGGACCAAACTTCTGCCTCGTTTCTTGTGGAAGAGAACGACCTGCATCTTGCTGACATGCACAACAATCTGGCAATTTTGTTTTCTCGAGAAGGCCGATTCGAGGACGCAATTTCGCATGCTCAAAAGGCGATCGATTTCTGGGAAGATCGAATCAAGCGACATCCGTCACTTCGCGACTCTGATGGGCGACTCGCGACGGCGTTCAACACGCTGGGGGAAATCCATTGGCGTCAGCAGGACATTCGCAAAAGCGACAGATTGTTCGCCAAAGCCGAGGCCTTGTTACGCAAAGCTGAAAAGTCATCTTCCGATCCGGAGACGCAAAGTCGTCTGGCGGGAGTTTTGCACAACCGCAGCCTGATTGCGTTTCGCAGCGGCAATCTGATTTTGGCCAAATCGCGAATTGAAGATGCGATTCTGAGCCAATCTGAAGCAGTGGTTTTGGCGCCAAAGAATGAGCTTTATCAACAATTGCTGACCTCTCACAGAGAAGCTCGGTCGGCGTATACCAAACAGCAGTCCTCTCCGGTCTCAGCAACTACAATGGAAACCCGATGAAACGCAAACTCGGAAAATCCAAACGACGATCACGGGACTCGCGCGACAGCCGATTCCTGTTCGTGAACCTTGAGGCCAGGCAACTGCTCGCTGGTGATGTCTCTGCGCCCGAGCTGAACTTCAAATTCATCGGGCCAGTGATCGAAGTGACCGCGACGATCAAATCGGCGTCCGCTGAACAGGCGACGAAATCGGAATGCGAAAATGTGACGGACGATCAAAGCGAAGAACAAACGAAAGTTTGCATCGCCGACGACGACACGCCAACCATCATCCAGTTTGATGCGGTCGACCTCTACTGGGGAATAGATGGTGACGAGGTTACGTTTTCACAATCAGATTCAGGGAATCCTGGAGAGCGGTACAATTATTACGACGGAAGGTTCACCGGCTATGAATACGATCAAAGCGCTGACCCTGCCAAAATGCCGGAAGAGCCTGCGCCGATCAGCTTGATCATTCGCGAGCCCGTTAGCGATTCCATGCCGTCTGACAAGGCACAGGAACTGACTCCGATGAAAGGCATCTACTTCAATGAACCGGCAAAGGCTTCTCAAGCTCTTTCGGCAACCGAACTTGAAATTGATTCGTCGGCGCGGTCGGGTCTTCTGGCACAGAACCAAATGTTCGCTGTGATTTCGCCATCCGAGATCGCGTCGCGAAATGCTGCTACTTTCTCAGCAACGGCGGTCGCAGCATCGAGCACAACAAAGAATTCGCCTGCTTCCGCGGAACAGATTGCACAGATCGATTCAGCGACTTCGACGACTACCCCATCGCCGACGTTTTCTAAATCCTTTGTTGCTCCTTCGCAGCAACGTGTTCCTGCGGCCAGCGTTGAAAGCTTCAAGTTTCGCTTGAGCTCTGAACGCGGAACTGGTGTGACTTCGCCGAGAACAGTAGCCCAGTTAGCACTCAAACAAGCGACACCAAACCAGTTTTCGATTCAGTCCAATATTTCAAGGGCGTTGATCGACCGGCTGTCTGGATTTAAAAATTCGGGGTCGAAGTCGGAACCTGAAGCACAGGTTCGTCCGGCTGAAATCGACACCGATGACAACAACGACGTGCGTGACAAGGCATTTGCTCGCCGGATTCAGGTTTTCGAATCGGCCGTCACCCTGGTCGGCTTGCCTACTTCCCGAATTTGGCGAAACGACGACGAATCGACCGTCAGGTCACCGGTGTAAGATATCAGCCGCGACCAAATCGCTCATTCTTACAAGACCCAACTTTACAAAGGCTGCTTCGGCTACGATTTGCTAATCAGACCGATCGCCAGTCGCGCAACGGTTCTTACGTGGTCGGCCCGATGATTGCCGTGTTGGCTGCCATGAGTACCGGATTGAATTTCGGAATCAATCCCGCTCTCAGAGCCGTGATGCTGGATCCAACCAAAGCCCTGAGACGCCTGCAGCACTGCAACTACCGCCAAATGGCGACTGCTGCAGGCCACCCTCGAAACAGTTTTCAAAGCGGACTGAAAAATACACTGGAAAATCGTCCAAACGACTTCCGGTGTTCGAGTCCTCGGATTTCGAGTCTGCTCGCACGTCACGACGCGGCCAGATCCTGTTATTATTGAGTCCATGTTTGAACGCAAATCACTAAAGCTTCCCATCACTTTGGGCGTCACCATGATCGTGGTGACCGTCGCGTTGCTGATTGGCTGGGTGTTGCTCAATATATTCTGGGCGTTCAGCTCCAACGAACCGGGCGTCTACTGGGTGCTGCTTTCAGTTGGCTCTGTCCTGTTTGTGGGCGTTCTGGTTGGCGTTGCCATTTACCTGACGGTATCCATCAAAGCCGTCAATCTGACTCAGCGACAATCGAACTTTATTGACAGTGTCACGCACGAGCTCAAGTCGCCGATCGCGTCGCTGAAGCTCTACCTACAGACGCTCAACATGCGTGAAGTCAGTAAGGAAGAGCGGAAAAAGTTTCTTGAGTTCATGATGGACGACGTTGAACGGCTCGACGCGCTGATCAACCATGTGCTCGACGCGGGCTATACGGGGCAGTCAAATCAGGCACCCGTCATGGAGCCGATCGACCTGGAAAACTTGCTCAAGCAGTGCGTCCGACTGGTATCGGCAAGGTACCGAATCCCCGAAGACGCAATCACGTTGGAAACGGATCCTTGTGAGATCCGTGGCGAGCGAATTGACCTGGTGATGATTTTCCGCAACCTGATCGACAACGCGGTCAAGTACGCTGGTTCTCCACCCGTTGTGCGGATCAAGCTGCTGGTGACAAACAATTTTGCCGTCGTGAGAATCGCGGACAACGGCCCCGGAATTCCACAGGACCTGCGGTCTCGGGTGTTTGCCAGGTTTGTTCGAATCGGTGACGAGTTGCAACGCGAGAAACCAGGAACGGGCCTGGGATTGCATATTGTGAAAACGCTCTTGAAGCGAGCTCGCGGAAAAATCAAAATTTCGGATAATTCACAGGAAGATTCCGGCACGGTTTTCGAAGTAAAACTTCCCGGCGCCTACCGTCCGGCAAGCAAACATTCGCAAACCAAGAAATCGCAAACTGCAACAGCATAGAAGATGAGCGACAGTCCTCACATTTTGGTCGTAGATGATGAAGAACATCTCGCGATTGGTATCAAGTTTAATCTCGAAGCGGAAGGCTTTCAGGTCTCGACGGCGGGAAACGGACCCGAGGCGCTTGCTCTGCTGGATTCGGCGCAGCGGCCGATCGACCTGATCGTGCTCGATCTGATGCTGCCCGGTATGAGCGGCTATGAAGTTTGCGAACAGCTTCGGGCATCAGGCAATTTCATGCCCGTTTTGATGCTGAGTGCTCGCACGCTAACCGAAGACAAAACTCGCGGGTTTGACGTGGGAGCCAATCAATATCTGGTCAAACCATTTGAACTTGAAGAACTGCTTAGTCGGATCAAAAACCTGTTGGCTCAGCATCGTCATCAGCAGCAGATGGAAATCGCGCGACCGGATGTAACCGAATTTGAGTTTGGCGATGCGAAGATCAACTTCAAGACGCACGAAGCCAAAGTCGCCGACGAGCCAATTCGCATGACGCAACTACAACTGAAACTGCTGAAGTACTTTATCGAGCACGAAGGCGAAGTTGTCCCGCGCAGCGAAATTCTGGAGAACGTTTGGGAACTGCCCGGCCACGTGAACACGCGAGCACCAGATCAGGTCTTGCGACAATTGCGAAAAGCATTTGAGCCGGATCCCGCAAACCCGGTATATTTTTTGACCATCCGTGACGCGGGCTATCGGTTTGTCAAAGGTAATCCCGACGCGACCATAGCGGATAAAGCAGGCCAAACAGAGAGCCCGGTCGCTCCCAGCGAACCCATTGATTCGACGGATTCAGATTAGCAAATACCGTAAACGACGACTCCATCCTGTTTGCCGCGAACGGTAGCCTCAAACGGACCGCAAACCGAAAACTCCTGAGTCAGCCGGTCTTTTGTCGCGGCGGAAAACAGAATCGTTTGCTCCAAGCGCTTCGTGAGCCCTTCGATTCGGGACGCGACGTTGACCGTGTCTCCGATCGCGGTGTACTCCAGACGCTGCTGGGAACCGATACTTCCGACCACCGCTTCCCCAGTGTGAATGCCGACGCCGATCGCGAAATCGAACGGCAAGGAGACCCCGCGATTGACTTCTTCAAGACGTTCAGCCATGCGGACGGCGCAGCGGACGGCCATATCCGCATGGGTGTGATGCTCGCACATCTGATCGTCGACAGCGCCGAAAAGCGCCATGAATCCGTCACCAAGAAACTTGTTGACCATCCCGCCGGAGTCTTCGACGATTTCAACCATATTCTGAAAGAAAATGTTCAGCAGTTCGACCACTTCTTCGGGGCGGCGAGACTCGCTGATCGAAGTGAAGTTTCGCACGTCGACAAACATGGCCGTAATCTCCCGGTTCGTCCCGCTGAGCCCTGCAGGACTGTCGAGGATTGCTCTGGCAGCGTGCTGTCCGACGTGACGACCGAACATGGTTTGAATGTGGTCTTTCTCTTTCAAACCGGAAACCATTTTGTTGAACTCGTCGATCAACAGCCCGAAGTCATCCGAACGCTGAAGCGGAACTTTGGCTTCCAGATCTCCTTCGCCAACTTTCTTGGCGGCGAGTCTCAAATGATGAATTGGCCGAATGATCAATCGCGCCAACAACCAGCCGCTAAGCAGTCCGAAAGAGATGAAGATCAGGGCGACAGCGACCGCGAAATCCTTGTCCGGATCCGGAGCATAAAACAACAACAGCTCTGCACTGACAGGACAGACGACTGTGGATACGACCCACACGATCCACTTCACACGCAGACTTCCCGCAAATCCGCCCTCGGCTTTGACATGCTGGCCCTGGGTGAAAAATTCAGGATACAGCAACTGCAGACAGCAGATTTCCGCAATGAAGAAAGCCTGGGTTCCACAGATGGCTCCCGAGATCAGAAACGAGATGACAAGATGAGCATTGATCGCTGAATCAAGCGATGTGGGAATGTTCAGGCTCAAAATGAAAACCGGAATACAGCCCAGCCAACCGATCGTGCAGAACAGGGCGATGACCCACGGAATGTTGATCGTTTTGGCCCGCGCCTTACTCAGTTCGATGTGGGAAACCTCTTTTCCCGTCCGCAGCTTGTCACGGACTCGTTTCAGAAACAGAATCCACTTGAACCAGACGAACAACATCACGGGGTAAACCGTCAGGTTGTAAATCAGCACGGTCCTGTGGAAGCGTACCAGCAGATCTTCTTTTTCGAGGCGATCGTAGATGTTGGTCTGGTTGTACCAGATGTTGAGCAGCGTCCCGACGACGATCGCCAGCAGAGGCGCAAGCGTGACGACCAGCAGACTATGCTTCTGCAAAAATCCTGGCTGTCGATCCGCATTTGCCATTGGCGTTCCCCACGAAAAAAGGCCGATCGCGTGATTGCGATCGGCCTTATCGTAACTCATTTTTGAATCGAGTTTTTACAGTGCACGCTTCTCAAGAGCTTTCTCTGACGGCAAGCGAACTTTCCACGCCAGGCCAGTCGCCTGCATCGCGCGGATGATCAACCAGCTAAGATCGAACTGCCACCATTTCAAACCGTGGCGGGCCGAAGTCGGAAACGCGTGGTGGTTGTTGTGCCAGCCTTCTCCATGAGACAGAACGCCGAACAAAAGGTTGTTTCGAGAGTCGTCCGACGACTTATAGTCACGCGTACCGAAAACGTGACAAATCGAATTGATCGACCAAGTCATGTGGTGTGTGAATCCGACGCGAGCAAATCCGCCCCACAGCAGGCCCAGCAAAGCACCGCTGAAAGACATCGTTACCAAACCAGCGATGACTGCCGGAAGCAACAGAGATGCAACGACAACCCAGACGTAGTTCCGATCCAACCAACCAAGCACAGGATCTTTCATCAGATCCGGAGCATATTTCTTTGTATCTGCTTCGGTCCAGTGTCCCGTGATCAGCCAACCGAAGTGAGCGTGAATAAATCCTTTGATCGCATTGATGGCTCCACCGTCATGAAGATGCGGAGAGTGCGGATCGCCGTGATGATCGCTGAACTGATGGTGCTTGCGATGCGTTGCACACCATTTGACTGGCGAACCTTCGACAGCAAGTGCACCTACCGTTGCCCAGAAAATTTTGGCTGAACGAGTACATTGGAAACTATGGTGCGAAAACAGACGATGGTAACCAACCGTGATACCAAGACCGGTCACGTACCATCCACCAAACAATAATCCTACGTACAGCCATCCCATAAAGCCGTACTGCCACGACATCCAGACAACCGCCATCAGGGCGAGGATTGGCAGAACTACAACGTTGATCATCAGAATCTTCTGAGCCAGCGAAGGAGCGCCGTCGTCTTCATGTTCTTCCGACGGCGGAAGGGGAGCCGGTTCGTCGAATCGAACGAAAGTAGACTGGTCGCCAACATTCGAACCTTGGACGTCTTCAGCAACGGAATATTCGGTAGGGGTGGGTTTTTCTTGAACGGTCGCCATTAGATGTATGCCTGTCCTTGGGTTTATCGCGGCTCAATGGTGTCTGAAACCACGGTTTGCGTTTTCGTGTCACGCAGAAGTATAGAAAATATCGGTCCGCTGGAACGCTCAGGTGTGTATGCGTCGTGTAATAGTTGTGTAAGGAAATGATCCGGCGAACCGACTGAGACGTGTGACAATCTGGCTTGGTCGGCGTGTCAAGGCAGGCAAGCTGGGCTCTGCGACCCGAAATTTAACGTGCCAAATCCAGACAGCATCGCTGGAAAAGCTGTTCCGCATTTCGAGCGATTCATGTAATCTCCGTCAAAAGCCATCTTTCAGCCGGCGTCAGATACGATGCGTGATCCGTTCAAACAGAACTCCAACAAGCAACTTGTTCGCGAAGCCCAGTTTGGCTTTACGGTCATCGGTTTGCTGATTGCGACGCTAATCTATGTCGCATACTTTCGGCTTAACGGAGCCAGCGATTCGACCCCCGAACACATCCAGAGTTCGCCGATCGCGATGCAGGTGTTTCCGAATTCGCCAAACTACGACCGGGAAAGTAATCGCATGCGTACGGACGATGCTCCATCGTTCGCTCGCAATCCTGCAGGCACAACGTTTGGCGGCGGGCCTTCGGGATCTTCGTCGGACAATGCCAACGGATTCAAGCAAGCGAACTCGTTCAAGCCACCGAATAAGTTCAAGCGATCTGGTTCGTTCCAACAAGCCAACTCGTTCCAGCCGGACGATCCGGACCGGGCAACAGATTCGCCCAAGCCCACGAATAAGTTCTCGCCAAAGAATTCTTTTACCAGCGAATCGTCACCGCTTGTTTCCGTTCCCAAGCGGATGATGAACGAGTCGAATCGTACGGCGCGAAGCCTGCGCGACGCGGCGGAATTGATTTCGGAATCGTCGACACGTATTGCTGCTTTGACGACGGAGCCGAAAACAGACAAACCGGTGGAACTTGTGAGCAATCCGGCTGCCGACGGAGCACGAGATTCTGGATTCAAGGTTTTAAAACAGCCAGAACCTGACGCGGCGACGAAGTTGCAGACCCAGCCAGCCAGCTTTCCGACTTTCAAGCCGACTCAAAGTAACACCGACAAAGCAACCGCGTCCAAAACAACCGCGCCGAAAGAAAATTCGCCTTCTGGAGAGTTTAAGCCTCTTGGTTCTGGCGGATTCAAGCCCGTAAAGGCCAGCCCACCCATCGACAAGCCGGAACTTGAGCGCGAGACGAAACTGCCGCCGCTACCCAGTGGCACGAAGTTCAAGTTTGAGCCATTCAACGCGCCGACGATCAAGGCCGAACCAGACGCAGCTTCACTTTCAGACGCAGCTTTGGATCCGCCCAAAGCCGCACCTGTACAGTTGCCTTCAGACGATCCGGTGACTTCACCGACAACAAGCGTGAACGACGAGAATGCTTCTCGATTGCCAAAGCTTCCGCATCAGTCGCTCTCTGATTTGCGTTCTCCGACAGCTCCGAATTCAGCCACGACAGAACCTTTGCCGAATCCCGAGACGAACCCGATGCCTTCGGTAACAGCTGATACCAAAACGTCAGCACAGCCAACGACGACTCAGGATACTGCAGTGGTCAAAACGGTTTCGTTTGAGAAAACAACGTGGACGGTTAAAAAAGGCGACAGTTTCTGGTCAATCGCCCAAACCCATTATGGTGACGGACGATTCTTCCGCGCACTTTATAAACAGAATCGAGAACTGGTTCCCGGGTTCGAAAATCTGACTGAGGGAGTTGAACTGGTTCTGCCTTCGATCGACGATTTATGCCAACGGTACCCGTACGACTGTCCTTCCGACGCAGTTCACAAAAACGATCCATGGCGCGCGACGCCGGACAAGCTGATGGACAATTTGGTCAACGAGTGCGACGATGATCTGGATCGGCGCCTTTACGAAACGAAGACGAAAGATACACTTTTCAAGATCGCTCGCCGGCAACTTGGGCAAGCATCGCGTTACGCGGAATTGATCGAATTGAATCGGTTTCGGATAGGCCAGGACGTGACGCACGAAACCGAATTGCCACCTGGAATTCAGCTGCTCTTGCCAGAAAAATAATGTCTGTGACTCTCACGCAAATCGTCTCCGGTGGCCAGACAGGAGTCGACCGTGCGGGACTCGACGCAGCAATCTTTCACGAGATTCCTCACGGCGGTTGGTGCCCCGAAGGTCGACGTGCCGAAGACGGACGAATTCCGGATTCCTATCGGCTGAGCGAAACGAAGAGCCGCAACTATGCCGTTCGGACTCGACAGAACGTGATCGATTCTGACGGTACGCTGATCCTTTTCGAAGCCGCCATGTCACGTGGGACCGAATTGACCGCAAAGTATGCGGCTCGATATTCGCGGCCGCTACTGACACTGGATGTCGTGGAATTTCCAGATTGGAGCGAAGAGCGTTTCGAAACGGAAGTTCAAAACGTGTTGTCGTGGCTTGAGTCGCAGAACGTGAACGTGCTCAACATTGCCGGTCCGAGAGAGTCGAGTTGTCCTGGAATTGGCGGCATCGCCAGAATGTTTTTGCTGAAACTATTCGAATCGCAAGTCGCCGCCGGAAGCTGAACTATCGTCATTGAGCGCGACCACGTCGTTCGAACACGCATCGCCGAGGCCTTTCTTACAGTCGCTGTCGATCTCGCAGCGCGCAAACGCCATCTGGGCATGGTATCCTGTAGGCATCACGAAACTCCCCTTCCACCAGGATGTTCTCGTCATGTCTGATCCCAATCCATACGTCGCCGGGCTGTTGGAGCTCGTCGACAACCTTGCGTTCTGCTTTTCGCTCGACGGCAGCACGCTGTTCTACTTCAACGAAGCCGCCAAGCGAGTCTATGGCGAAACCGCTGAGGACCTTGCCCAGCAACCTGGCTTGTGGCTGCAACGCGTCCACGAAGCCGACCGTGATCGGTTGCAAGAAAATCTCTCAAAGATGCCGGAGCTTTCATCCTTCGAGCAAAAGTTTCGCTTTCACGCAAGTTCAGGCGAAGTCCGTGGCGTCAGTGGCAAATTCCACGTGATGACCAATGAGGCTGGCGAACCGGAAGCCATCGGCGCGATCATCATGGACGTCACCGATCGGGTCAAAGCCGAACGCAGGTTCCAGGAGTCGCAAGCGATTTATCACGCGCTGGTAGAAAGCCTTCCGTTGAACGTTTTTCGCAAGGATTTGCAGGGTCGAATCCTTTTCGCAAACCAGCGATTTTGCAAGGAAGTTGGACTTCCGTTGGAAAAGCTGCTGGGCAAAAAAGACATCGAACTGTTTGGCAAGGAGTTGGGCGAAAAATATGAAGCCGACGATCGCCATGTGATCGAAACCGGCGAAGTGCTTCACGACATCGAGTATCACCCAGGCGATGGTGCTTTCAAACATGTGGAAGTCCTCAAGGCTCCGGTCACGGACACCCGCGGAAACCGTGTCGGGACGCAAGGTATGTTTTGGGATGTGACCGACCGGATCGAAGCGGAACAAGCGCTCCGAGAGGCCAAAGAGATTGCGGAAAACGCGAATCAGGCGAAGAGCGATTTTTTGGCCAACGTCAGCCATGAAATTCGTACTCCAATGAATGGCATCATTGGAATGTCCGAGCTGGTTCTGCAGGAAATCAAATCCGGAAAGTCTCGCGAGCGAGTCGAGATGATTCTTGAGTCCGGCGAGTCGCTGTTGAGTTTGATCAACGAGATTCTTGACTTTTCGAAAATCGAATCTGGAAAAATCAATCTCGATTCGGAACGATTTGATTTGCGAGAACGGATCGGCGACACCGTACGCTCATTCGGATTCCGGGCTCAGGAAAAACGTGTCGAACTGATTTTACATTTCGATCCATCGCTTCCGGATGAAATCGTTGGCGACTTGCATCGACTCAGACAGGTCGTCGTGAACCTGGTCGGGAATGCGGTCAAGTTCACGCACGATGGTCATGTTTTCTTTTCGGCTCAGTCGAAAAAAGAAACGCCCGAGGATGTGACGATCGAATTTACTGTTGTCGACACGGGGATTGGAATCCCGCCAGAGGATCACGAAAAGATTTTTCGCGAGTTCGAACAGGTGGACTCATCGACGACTCGGGAATTCGGCGGAACGGGGCTTGGCCTCGCGATCTCATCCAAGATCGTGGAAATGATGGGCGGCAAACTGAACGTCGAAAGCTGTCCGGGAATCGGCAGCCGGTTTTCGTTCGAAGCCAAATTTTTCAAAGGCGCCGCATCAAACACGTTTGGCGAAGACGAGCGAATTTTCATCGGCAAATCCGTTCTCGTTGCAACGGGTCACCAATTGCACTCGGAAAGCTTGCAACAGCAACTGGCGTGGCATCGCATGATCGTCGGCTCGGTCACGAATCTCGATCACGCCAAACGGCTGCTGACCCAGCACAGCGACGAAGGTGCTCCGGTTGAGATCATGGTGCTGGATGCCATGATGCCCGATGCGAAGCCTTTTTTGCGTTGGCTGGTCGATCACGAAGCCATTTCGCTGCCCAAGCTTATCTTGTTGAATTCGACCGCAAGAACGGACTCGCTGACCGTTCCCGAGGGGCTTGAAGTGGTCCAGCAGCTTTTGAAGCCGGTCAAATATAGTGAACTGCGGGCCGCGTTTGTATCGGCTGTAACAGGACCGGACACCGAAATTCAACCGATATCGGAAGAGGTTCCTACAGGCCCGAATCGAAAGCTGGGCATTCTGTTGGTGGAAGACAATATCATCAACCAGAAACTTGCGTTGGCATTGCTGGAACAAAATGGACACACCGTGACCGTGGCGTGCGATGGTGCCGAAGCCGTCAAGTTTTTCAAACAGCAGACCTTCGACCTGGTTCTGATGGACATTCAGATGCCTGTCATGGATGGCTTTGAAGCCACACTGTGCATCCGCGAATACGAAACCTCACAGTCGTCGCTAACAGAAACGCCGATCATCGCGCTGACGGCTTACGCCAGCAGCGCCGACCGCGAACGATGTCTTGCCGCCGGAATGAATGAGTACATTTCCAAACCGATTCGCGCCGACGCGTTGCATCGTCTTATCGAGCAACAAACCGGTTCGGTTTCCAAAGAAAGTCAATCCAACGGTGAAGCTCCGGCCAGTCGCGTCGTCGACTGGAGTAGTGCTTTTGAAACCGTCGGGGGTCACCGTCCGTTGCTGATCGAGTTGATCGAAGTCTTCCTGAAAGAAAAAGATCAAATGTTGGTCGCGGTTGAAAACTCGATCGCTGCCGAAGACGACCAGAACGCTCGGATCGCGGCTCATTCGCTCAAGGGTGCGCTGGGACATCTCGGAGCATTGACGGCCAGCGAAACAGCGGGGCAACTGGAATCCACAGCCGGCAACTCGCCCGTCGACATGGGTGCCTGTCATGAACTGTTTGGACAACTGAAAGGTCTGGTCAAAGACGTATGCGAAGAGTTCGAAACGTTCGTCGGCAAAGAGTGATCGCCTCGACCGCCTGAATCTTTCGCCGCCGTTACTTTTTCTTTGCCTGGCGTTTTTCCCGAAAGAACTCGGTCAGGATATTGCCACACTTCGGCCCCATCACTCCAGCGACGACCTCGCTTTTATGATTCAGTCGATCATCATTCAACAGTGTGAAAAGCGACTCAACCGCTCCGGCTTTGGGATCGGCCGCGCCATAAACCACCGTCCCGACTCGGGCGTTGACGATGGCTCCGGCGCACATTGGGCAGGGCTCGAGCGTGACATACAAAGTACATTCGTTCAGCCGCCAGTCTCCGATCGCTTCGGCGGCTTGCGTGATGGCCATCATTTCGGCATGCGCCGTCGGATCGCGTAGTTGACGTGTCAAGTTATGAGCGGCTCCGATGACTTTTCCTTCACGCTGAATGATCGCGCCAACGGGAACTTCATCCAGCTCCCTGGCGGCCTGCGCCTGCTGAAAAGCCTTTTGCATGAAATGTTCGTGCGGAAAAATTTCCAAATCCATGATTGTTGTCGCGTTCGTCGTGCGTAGTTTGGTTGCCAGCGTCTGCTTCAGAAATTAAAACATATCAGATCATCCACTTTTGAAAGAATCAGATGGCCGAAAAACTGAAACTGCACAACGCAATGTGGCCCGGACTCGTTGGAAAAGCCAGCCAGGGCGGCGACGAACCGGATATCGATCTCGACACCATGCTCGAGCTGACCGCCAACGCGAGGGTTGGAGAAAACAAATTTGATGGCGTCGACCTGTTCCTGTTCGATCCGCACATCAGCCCGGATCTGGACGACGCTGCGATTAAGACTCTGGCTGACAAGATCGCCGATAAGGGACTCGACGTGGGCTCAATGGTGGCGCCTGTTTGGGGCGGGACTGTCGGCGGACCGGCGATGGGAAGCGACGAAGACAAAGCCAACTTTCTCAAAGCGGTCGAAGTCGCCTGTCGCATCGGTGGCGTGCTCAATGATCACGGAGTTCGCAAAGGCGGCGTGATTCGAATCGATTCAGCTTCTTCGGTTGCGGATTGGGCGAAAGACCCCAGCGGCAACACGGCTGCCATTGCCGACACGTTTCGAAAAGCCGGAAAGATCGCGGCGGACCACGGCGAACGCATCGCGGCCGAAGGCGAAGTTTGCTGGGGCGGAATGCATTCGTGGAAGGACATGCTGGATCTGCTGGAGCAAGTCGACATGCAGGGCACCGTCGGATTTCAGGCGGATTTGGCTCATACCTATCTGTACTTGCTGGGCATCAACGCACCTGAGCACGCGGTGCTGAAAGAAGGTTACAGCGAAGAAGAATTTTGGGCTGCGTACGAATCGATGACGGACAAGCTTCGTCCGTGGACGACAGATTTCCATGTCGCTCAGAACGACGGAACGGTTCACGGTTCTGGCGATCACGAGAAAACAGGTCGTCATTGTCCAGCGGATGACGTCAACGGAAAACTCGACATCACAGCCTGTTCGAAATACTGGCTCAAGGACTACGACCAACGCGGCATCAAGCACATATGCTGGGACGGTTGCATGTTCTCGAACGAAAAACTGCTGCAGCAGGAAACGTGGAACACAATTCTTGCTGCCATGGTCGATGTCCGTGACGCGATGGCAACGGCTTAGCCACAAACGAAATCAACACTGAAAATTCAATCTTTGGAAACTCAATGAGCAAACCACTCAACATTGGAATGATCGGCTACGGCTTTATGGGCAAGGCCCACTCGAACGCCTACCGTCGGGTTAGCAACTTTTTCGAAACAGAATACAAGCCGGTCCTCAAAGCAATTTGCGCTCGCAACGAAGAGGCGGCCCAAAAGTTCGCGGATACGTGGGGCTATGAATCCGTGGAAACCGACTGGCGAAAGATGATCGCTCGCGATGATATCGATGCAGTCGACATCTGCGTGCCGAACAACTTGCACAAGGAAATTGCGATCGCCTGCGCAGAAGCAGGGAAGATGATTTTGTGCGAGAAGCCCATCGCGCTCAATTCCGAAGAAGGCGAAGAGATGTGCGAGGCCGTCGAAAAGGCCGGCGTTGCGAACATGGTTTGGTACAACTATCGCCGGGTTCCGGCAGTGACGTTTGCCAAGCAAATTATCGAACGCGGCGATCTGGGTCGCATCTTTCACTATCGAGCCAATTTCCTTCAGGACTGGACGATCGCAGAAGACCTGCCCCAGGGCGGCGCGGCGTTATGGCGATTGGATGTGAAGGCCGCCGGCAGTGGAGTGACCGGCGACTTGTTGGCTCACTGTATCGACACGGCAATCTGGCTTAATGGTTCGATCGACAACGTGACCGCGATGACGGAAACGTTTGTCAAAGAGCGAATGCACAATGAAACTGGCAAAGTCGAACCAGTTGGCATCGACGACGCGTGTGCTTTTCTTTGCCGGTTTGGCAACGGCTCAATGGGGCTGTTTGAATCGACGCGATACGCTCGTGGCCACAAGGCGTTGTACACGTTTGAGATCAATGGCGAAAACGGTTCGCTTCGTTGGGACTTGCACGATTTGAATCGCCTGGAATATTTCAATCACGGCGACGAAGGGACCGTTCGCGGCTGGCGCACCATTCACGTCACCGATGGCGATCATCCTTATCTGGGCAACTGGTGGGTGCCTGGATTGTGCCTGGGCTATGAGCACAGCTTCGTTCATCAGGTCGCTGACTTTTTGAAAGGCCTGGAAACCGGCGAGCCTGCTGCTCCGACGTTCCGCGACGCGTTGGAGACTCAGCGAGTTTGCGATGCGGTTCTGGCGAGTGCGGAGTCTGGCAGCTGGACGGATGTTGGATAGTCACCGAAAAAAAACACCCTCCACAGTGGAGGGTGCCATTCGGTTGGAGACAGAAATTACTTCTGGGCCAGTCGTTGGTCGATCACCTTGAGTAATTTCATCGACAAAGGCTCTTCGGGCTGAAGCTTCAACACATTCTGAAGCTCTTTTCGGCTCGCTTCAAATTGCTCGTTCACCATATAGTGATAGGCAAGCAAAAAGTGGCCCTGCATCGAGGGCGTTTGCGCAACATTTTCGTTTAGCTTTGAAAGCTGCACCGAATAGTCGGCTGCGTGTTCGCCGTACAGATTGTCGATCGACTTTCGCGGCCACGTGTTGCCCAAACGCAGCGTATCGTACATGTCTGCGGCCGCCGCTTCAAAATCTCCCATTGAAAAGGACACAAGGCCACGGAACTGCCACCCTGTAGAATCGTTCGGGACAAGTTTTACGACTTCGTCCAGCGTCGCTTTCGCCTTGTCGTACTGTTTGTCGCGGAACTGTTGCTTGGCGGTGTTTGCCAACTGTTTTGCACGTGACTTCGCCTGATCGGCAGGTGAAACAGCAGGCGTCGGCGTTGCGGCCATCGGATAGGTGACCGGCGTCGCGGCGTGAACTCGCGGTTGCGAATACACGATCGGTTGCGGCTGAACGTAAACTGGAGGTTGCGTATACGCTGGTGGCTGGACATAAACAGGTGGTTGCACCGGACGAGGACTTACGTTCGGTGGATAGCCCGGCAGTCCGTTGCTGCAAGGGATCGAGCGTTGTTGTGGCATCGGCGCGGGTCTTACTTTCGACACGATGTCTGAAATCGAAGATCGAAGTTGAGCGTTTGCGGTTTCAGCCGGGACGAGCGAGGTCGCCAACAATCCGATAGCGACGACGGGAATGAGAAAGCGTTTCATATTGGTTCCAGTATGTTTTTGGTTGAGAGATGGTTGCGTAAGAGAAAGCCGCAGCATCCGAAGATGCTGCGGCTAACCAATTCCCAGAGTCTCTGGGGAGTCTCCCGCCTCGCCTTTCGACGTGGCGGCCATTCCGAAGTTAGCGTCGGAATGGATTCGAAGATGGCATCACTGCAGGCATGACAGCTGGCTGAACTGGATAGCTGTTGTTGACGCCGAAAACCTGTTGGCCACCGACACCAATTGCCTGTCCGTTGCCATAAGGGCCTGTGCCGACACCGATCGCTGTAGTGCCAGGTCCAACTCCGACACCCATGCCGTTGCCACCATCGACCCCTACGCCAACGCCTGTGCCGCCGTAAACTCCAACGCCTGTTCCGACGCCACCGTTAACGCCGACTCCGACGCCCTGGCCTCCATTGATTCCGATGCCGGTACCAACGCCGCCGTTGATTCCGATACCATTTCCGTATCCGCCGTTGACTCCGATGCCTTCGCCATAGCCACCGTTGTATCCCTGACCGACTCCAACGCCTCCGTTGATGCCAGTTCCAACGCCGGTTCCGCCGTAGTAGCCCTGGCCATGGCCAAGTCCGCCGTTGATTCCTGTTCCAATTCCAACGCCACCCATGTGGCCTTCACCGATTCCGACGCTGCCGGGGCCGATTCCGGTTCCCCGCCCATAGCCGCCTTCGGTTCCGATCCCAATCCCGGTGCCTCCGCCGATGCCACGTCCAATTCCTACACCACCGCGATCGCCGACTCCGACGCCAACGCTGCCCGGTCCATCCCCGACGCCGATTCCGACGCCACCGTCGACACCGACGCCGACGCCCTGGCCGCCGCCGTTACCGATCCCGATTCCAACGCCGTTGCCAACGCTGGCTCCTGTTCCAGCGCCGTTGCGACTTTGACCGACTCCGCCGTTGATGCCAATTCCCATACCGCCGCCGACTCGATCAAGTCCAATTCCGACGCCGCCGTTGCCATCAAGCGAAACGTTTGCTCCCTGCCCGACGCCCATTTTCATCTGAGGCGTGCCGTTTTGCATTCCAAAGTTCATTCCGTTGACCAGTCCACCTGTTTGCTGACCTCCGCCGTTTCCGCCTCCGCCGTTCATAGCGCGACCAATCAGTCCACCCAATCGGCCTTGTGCATTTGTCGTCGCGGTGCAGGAAAGCATTGTCGCGACCGCCAAAATCATGAGCATTGCTCTGAAGTTCGTTCTCATCGTTTCACCCTTTTTTAACTTGGAAATTGGTTGTTCGTTTTTTGAATCAAGTCGCCGTGACCCTTCGGTCGCGTCACATCACTTACGAGAAAAAACTGTGATGTAACAAAGAAAATGGAGAGATTTTTGAACTCTCTCAACCGCTACAGGCCGTCTCACTGGCGTGGTTGCGGAGGCTGTTGCTGAGTGATCGTCAGCGTGTGCTTCACAACCGGATCATTCGGCATCCGAGTCAAAACGCGCTCGAAAACCTGACTGGCGTGCTTCCGGTGGCCCAACATCAAATGGTGGTAGCCCAGCAGAAACTGAGTCGAAACGGTTGCGTCGGCTGCGGCGGCTTTAGATTGCAACGCCTGGTATTGCCGCGTGTAGACGGCAGGATCATCGTAGTAGCCCCGCAGCTGATCCCAGCTGTAGACTGGCTGGCTCTGAGCCAATCCGGCGTAGGCGAATTCCGCAGATCGATCGTAGTTGCCGTTTGCAAAGCTACACAACGCATGGAAGTGATTGAATGCAGGAACCGTTTCGGGAGACGGGCTAACTTGCGTCATCAACGAAGCCGCCTGACCGTAGTTTCCTGAATGAAAAGAGTTGACCGCGTCCGCAAAGTTCTTCCAGTACTGAACTTTCTGCAAAGCATTGGTACCAAGTGAGCCGGCGCCCAATGAACCGGCACCGAGTGGGTTGGCACCGAGTGGGTTGGCACCGAGTGGGTTGGCAACAGGGACTCCGGTCGTCGGATAGCTGACGCCGCCACTACCGTAGTCTCCCGCAACGCGTGGAATATCCAATTGCAGACCGCCGGCGTTGACTCGAATATTGGAGCCCGTAACGGCAACGCCTGTTCCCGGTTGCGTTGATGTTACGGTTGTCCCTGGAGGCGTCGTTGAAAATGGATTGCTCCACCCCTGCCGAACCGGTGCCTGGCCGCCAAGCGCTTGACTGTTCGCTCTCGCAGCGTCGGCAAGTTGCAATGCCTGGTCCACGATCCCCTGGGTTCGCGACAAATCCTGAGCGTTGGATTCTGACGTCAGAGCATGGATGGCTCCGACACAAACGATGAGTAGGAAAATTCTGATTTTCACAACGATCTCCGATGAATTGGCTTTAATTTGGAAAGACTCACTACACGTACGAGCCAATGTCGGGGTGTTACAGAGAGCCGCCTGTTTTTTCCAGAATCAGTCCCTCGATCCGGATTCTGTGGGGAAAAACTCGTAAAAACGTTGCGAGATTGTGTCGAATCTGTCCCTCGCATCCTGTGGCGGCACATAATGAATTTGTCCGTACCGCATTCCGAAGAGAGAGCCCGACATGTCAGAACGAGCGATCGATGATTTGGAGCTGTTGCGCGCTTCGAGACGGCTTTCCGGCACCGATGGCGAAGAGCCCAATGAGGCTTTCAACGAGATCCTTTGCCGGCACCGCGATCGGCTGAAGCGGATGGTCGGACTACGGATGAATCAAAAGCTTCAGGGGCGGTTGGACGCATCAGACGTCATTCAGGATACGTTTGTCGAAGCGTCGCGGGCTCTTGAAGGCTACCTCGACAATCCGAAAATCTCTGTGTTCATGTGGCTGCGGCGGCTCGCTGGCGAAAAGCTGATTCAGGCACATCGGAAACATTTGGGGGCCGAAAAGAGAACTGCGAACCGGGAACAGCCCATGTTTGCAGGCGTTCCCGCAGCTACGTCTCAGGTGGTCGCGATTCAGCTTTCGGGAAAGCTGACGTCGCCGTCAAATGCGGCGCAAAAGCGAGAGGACAAAGACGAGCTGATGGATGCGCTGGACCAAATGGGCGAGATCGATCGAGAGATTCTGATGCTGCGGCATTTCGAACAGCTCTCGAATCATGAGACAGCAGAAGTCGTCGGAATAAGCTACGAAGCGGTCAAAAAACGCTACATCCGCGCCCTCGACAAACTGCGCACGATCATGACCAAGGCCAGCGATTCGTGATTTGATATTTTTTTGTCCCTGCCTTCTGACGTCCTGCACATAGACGAGTACGGCTTTTCTGTTTGCCGTCGAGATGCATGAACGCAGGGGATGAAAGTGTCGAACAGTCGCTTAAGTAAAATTGAAACGCAGTGGTCATTGGTTCGCCGAGCCAACACGATAGAACCGGGTGCAACGATGGCTCAGACGGAGTTGTTCGAGCTCTACAGCCCGGCGGTCAAACGGTACTTGCTGGCGTCGCTTGGCAATCGGGAATCCGCCGACGAAGTGTTTCAGGAGTTTGCGCTTCGAATCGTGAGAGGAGACTTTCGCAATGCGGACTTTGAAAAAGGTCGATTTCGCAACATGCTGAAAACTTCTCTGTATCGATTGATGGTTGACTTCCATCGACGCAAACAGAAGCAGAGAAAGCTTGGTACTGCCGATCAAATTGACTTCATCGCTGCGGAAGAAGATGCGGACTCCGGTTGCGACGCGTTCACGCTCGCCTGGCGTCAGACGATGCTGGATCAAGCCTGGCGGCGGCTCGAACAACTGCAGATTGAATCATCCAAGCCGTACTACACAATCCTGCGTGCGCGAGTTGATCATCCGGAAATGACGACCAAACAACTGCACGAACACTTGCATGAGAGCCAGCCGATCGCGATTCCGGCAGAGGGGTCGTTCCGGGTTTACTTGCATCGAGCAAGACGACGGTTTGCGAAATTGCTGACCGAGCAGGTTGCGATTTCGATCGAAGAACCTACTCCCGACAATATCGAAGCCGAGCTGATTGACCTTGGGTTGCACGTGTTCTGCAGACCGTAGGCGCGACGGCGCGTAGGCGCGATCCGTGCTGGCTATCCCGGGAACGTTACGCCGCCGTCGACGACCAGCGACTGGCCTGTCATCATGCGACTGGAATTCGACGCGAGAAACAGAACCGTTCCGACAATATCCTTTTCGTGCAGGTGTTCAGGAAGGCACTGCATCGCGAGAAACTCTTTCAAGGCTTCTTCAGTCGCCCACAAATCCATCTGACGCTTCGTCAGCACCCAGCCGGGCAACACGGAGTTCACCCGGATGAAATCCGGACCCAACTCGCGAGCCATGCTGTTGGTCAGCCCGACGATTCCCGCCTTGGCAGTGGCGTAAGCCGGAAAGCCCTGGACGGCGATGCGAAATGCAATGGACGAGAAATTGATAATTGATCCGCCGCCAGCTTCCTTCATCCCCGGGGCGACCGCCTGGGCGCCGAAAAAGTGAGGTCGCAAGTTGACTCGCATCATGCTGTCCCACTCATCCGGCGTGAAGCCCTGAACAGGATGTCGATTGTCCCAGGCCGCGTTGTTCACCAACGTCGTGATCGTTCCATGAGCATCGCCAGCCTGCGCGATCGCAGCCTTGAGAGCGTCAACATCTGTCACATCGCACTCGATATACAGCGGCGCCGCACCGTGTTTGGCTTTCATTTCGGCGACAAATTCACTGGCGTCCGAACGCTGCACAAACGCGACCTTGGCGCCCTGCGCAAGAAAGCTTTCTGTGATCGCAGCGCCGATTCCAGAACCACCACCGGTGATAAAAACGGAACTGTCTTTCAAATCATGGTACGTCGCGTGCATTAACTAACTTCCTCGATACGTCGAATAGCCAAACGGACTTAGCAGCAGCGGCACATGGTAGTGCTCCATCGGATCATCAACAAGAAACTCAATCCGGACTCGCGGGAAGAACGAAGGCTTCTTCATGTCTGAAAAATAGTCTGCGACCAGAAAAACGATGCGATAGTGACCCGCCACCAATTCTGTCGCCAACGGTTCAGGAAGACGTCCGTCCTTGTTTGTCGTTCCCTCGCCAATCCGTTTCCACTCGTTGTCTTTTTTCAGCTCCAACTGCACTTCGATGTTTGCTGCTGGAACACCGCGTGATGTATCGAGTACGTGCGAAGTAATTCCGCTCATTTGTTTCCCTCCAGTGATAATCCCGCGTCCAAGATACCACTATTCGAAGCCGCCTTCCACGTGGCCAGTTGCCGGACGCGGCACGTTAGAGACCATGGCAACGCAATTCGATCAGCCGACAAGATGCTCTGGCAGCCGGTCGACGGATTCGCAGCCGACTTGCTCCATAACCTGTTGAATTTGTTTCTTGAGCATTTCAAACGTGTGATGGCCGCCGTACTTGCCCAACGCACAAACACCGAACATCGGAGTCCGTCCAAGGAATGTGAACGCGGCCCCGGAAGCGATCGTCGAAGCAACATCGGCCCCAGATCGAATTCCCGAATCCATCATGATTTTGATCCGATCTCCAAACTCGGGCGCCAGCCTGGCCAAAGGTCGAATCGTGGACTCACCGCGATCGAGCTGTCGACCGCCGTGATTGGAGACGATCATTCCATCCAGGCCGTGCTTGATCGCGAGCTCTGCGTCTTCAGGATTGACGACTCCTTTGATGACCAGGTTGCCTTTCCATTGGTCGCGGATTGGAGCGATTTTTGATTCCGTGAGTCGTCCGGAAAAAGTTTTGTTCATGAACAGCCCCAGATGTTTCATGTTCAGCCCTGCGGGAATGTAGGGCTTCATGGTTTTGAATTCTGGAGCTCCTGCCATCAGCTGACCCAGCGACCAGGTCGGCCGTGTGCACATCTGTAGAATGTTTCGCATCGTCATCCGGGGTGGGATCGACAGGCCGTTGCGGATTTCTTTTGGGCGATAGGCGAACGTCGGCGTGTCGGCCAGAATCACCAACGTCTTGCATCCGGACTCCCAAGCCCGTTCGAGCAGTTTGTCGCGAAGTTTGTCTTCGGCAGGATGGTAGAGCTGAAACCAGAAATCGCCGCCTGTGATCGCAGAGACCGTCTCGATGCTGGCCGTGCTGACGGTCGAAAGACAAAACGGAATGTTGTGGTCAGTAGCGGCCTGAGCAAGATACTCACAGGCTTTGGGCCACATCAGCCCTTGCAGTCCAACAGGCGCCATACCGAATGGCGCATCGTACGTTTTCCCAAACAACTCCGTTTTCAGATTACTGCCTTCATAGTCGCGCAAATACCACGGCTTCAGCTGAACGTCGCGAATATCTTTCTGGTTTCGATCCAGATTGACTTCGCCGAAACACCCAGCGGTCAAATAGTCAAACGCAAACCCGGGCATCCGCTTTTTGGCCTGGCGGATCAAGTGCTCAACAGACGGAAACTCGGAATTAAAATGCTCAGCCATCAGCTTTGTTGGTCCATGCAATGCGGTCACAAAGCAACCATCTTACATCAAACTGGCGATCTTAATCACATCGTGAAATTTACTTTTGGCTTCACACTTCCACGAAAATGCAGCGACGAATTTCAATCCGCGCGGGTGACCGTGTCGGGGCAGGGCAGGGTCGCTGATTCTGGCTCGTAGGCAACAGTAGCGACTAACAGAAGCGACTAGGCGCTGTTTGACAAATTGATTTTCATGTCATCAACGCGGCCAAACATGAGCGGCAAGGCGCTAGCCGCCGTTAAAAAGCGCAACGCAACGGCGGCTAGCGCCTTGCCGCTCACATCTACCAAACAGTGCCTAGAATCCGTTGTCGAGAATTCGATTCAGGTCCGGGACCACAAGTTCTCCCAGCTCAGTACGAAAACATCCGAGATGCGGGCGGCCTTCGAAAAGCGTGTTGCTGCCAGGGACGGACTCTGGCACTTTCATGGTTTGCATCTGTGGCTGTGCGTAAAAGCCAAGGAATCGATTTCCAGTCGCTCGTGCGATCACCAGTCGGCGACTTGATTCTGTTTCGCGTTCTAAGTTAAAGCCAAAGATTTTTCCCAGCTGAACGATCGGCACCGGGACTTTTCGCCACAGGACGAACCCGTCAAAAACATCCGACGAAACGGTCGAATTCAAATGGCGTTGAGTCGTGACGACTTCGGCGACGGCTGTCAGCGGAAGGCAGAACACTTGTTCGACTTCGCTTTTGGCAACGTCGTCGGGGATGAACGCGAGCAGCTGGCCCGATTTGCGATTGTCCTGGGATCCGCGTCGCGATGTCGCCGCAACTGCCGCCGCGATCGCCGAAGCAGCTTCCTTGGGTAGCGGATTCGGTTGGTCGGCTGGTTCCGCCGGCACTGTCATCCCCAGCGCCACGCGAGGATCAAACTCCAATCGAACGCAATCGTTTGGATTGGCCGCCGACGGCTCCACATTCACAACCGAACGGATCAGCCGCGAGCCTTCGGATTCGTCGTGAGCGACCTTTGGCATCGGGTGAACGTGGGCTGGTCTGATAGAGGCCGGACGAGACACGCTGTCGGCTCGCAGCATACCGACTTGCCCGTCAACTCCGACGGCGATTAGAGCGCGACCTTCGAAACTGGTGATTGGAAGATTTAACTTTTGCTGCAGCACATCGTTCAACGACGCAACAGGAAATTCTCCCTTCGGAGTCAACACCGTATTGTTTTCGGTTAGTCGATGTTGCCGCGAAGCTTGATAGACGCCGGAAAGATATTTCGTTCCCATCACCAGTTCAATTTCACCGATTCGCACGCGCACGAACTGGTTCGATCGACCTGCTGAGAGCTGTTCCGGATGGAATGCTTCAGTGAGGGTTGGAGTTTGAGTTAACATCGTGGTTCCTTGTAAGAAAGTTGGTGGGCAGTCCCAGCTTACAAATGGAGAATTTTTTTACAGTCGCGGTTAGACTCCGACCAGTTCGCGATGTTCGGTGACCATGCGATCGATCAGTCCGATCAGGTTTTCGTCATTGAACGGTTTGACGACATGTTCGTCAGCGCCGGCTTCACGAGCCAACTTGCGATGCTTTTCACCGGCTCTCGATGTCACCATGACGACGGGAGTCGTACGGAATTCGGCCTGGCTGCGAATCCGACTGACCAGCTCCAGACCATCCATCCGCGGCATTTCCATGTCGCAAAGGAAGACGTCAGGAGGCGTATCGGCAGCCGCAAGTTTCTCGAGAGCGTCGACGCCGTCTTTGGCATCGATGACTTCCCAACCAAACGAACGCAGCAGGTTGGTCGTTACGCGGCGAACCGACAACGAGTCATCGACAACCATGGCTGTCTTGCGATGAATTTTTGGAGCATTGTCTGAACGTCGACGCATCCGATTGGCTCGTTTCGCAGACGATTCCTGACCGCAAAGATCTGCAGGATCAAGAATTGGAATCACGGTACCATCACCACTGACTGTGGCTCCGAGATAGCCCGGCACGTGCCGCAGGTGGTCTCCAAGGCTTTTGACCACGATATCCTGACCGCCTTCGATCGAGTCGATCGTGACCGCGACTTCATCGTCACCGGTTCGAATCAGCAACATGGCTTTGGTTTCTTCGAACTTTTCCTGATCGGAACGCAGTTCCATGTGATTGGCAAGATCTTTCAACAGCAGCATTCGATCGCCAAGGTTGATCATCGGATGAGCACCGACTTTGGTGACCGCTGTCGGATCCAGTCGTTTGATTTGCTGAACAGATTGCATCGGAATTGCAAACGTGTGACCGCTGGATTCGACCAGCAGTGCGTTGGAAACCGCGAGCGTTGTCGGAAGGTGAATCGTGAACGTCGAGCCAACTCCGACGACACTTTCAACCTGAATCGTTCCCTTTAGTCGTTGAACGGCTTCGCGAACGACGTCCATGCCAACTCCGCGACCGGAAACGTCGGTCAGAGCGTCCGCAGTGCTAAACCCTGGCGTAAAGATCAACGCATGAGTTTCCTCTTTGGTGAGCTTTTGATCTTCGCGGATCAGCTTGCGTTCGACCGCTTTGAGGCGAATCTTCTCCGCATCGAGTCCGCGACCGTCATCGATCACGCGAATCGTCACCTGAGTTCCCTGGTTGAGGGCTTCGATCCGAAGCTGTGATCGTTCGGGCTTGCCGGCAGAAAGTCGCTGTGCCGGAGTTTCGATTCCGTGATCCATCGCGTTGCGGATCAAGTGCAACAGCGGATCGGTGATTTCTTCGAGTACCGTTTTGTCCAGTTCCGTGTTCTCCCCGCTGATGGCCAGATCGATTTTCTTGCCAAGCTTGTTCGAGACAGATCGGATCGTGCGATCGAGCCGGTTGGCGATGTTGCCGACCGGAACCATGCGGACGTGCATCAGGTTTGACTGAGCGTCGCGGTTGAATCGTTGCTGACGGTTGATCAAGGAATCAAAGTCGCCGTGCAGGTTGCGAAGCTCGGATGAGATCACCGCGATGTCGTTTGTGGCTTCCGACAAGGACCGAGCCAGCAAGTGGAAGTCGGTGTAGCGATCAAACTCAAGCGAATCGAGTTCGTCGGTGGCTTCGTTGCCAGCCAGCGTCGCCTTGATTCGGTTGACGCCGAGGCCTCGTTCGCGAAGCTTTCCAGCCTGAAGGGCTTCGACGCTGTAGCGAGTTTCAACATCGCTGGCGACCGTACGCAGACGATCCAACGATGAGTTCATCTCTTCGATACGGTCAGCGAAATCGTTGAGCCGTTGACTGAAGGTCGAGCGGTTAACCACCATCTCACCGACCAAGCTGACCAGCGAGTCAAGTCGGTCGAGCGGAACGCGCAGATACTGAGTCGGCTGATTGGCCGCAGCTTTCTGCTTTTGCGACTTGCCAGGCTCAACATTTGAGTCCTGGGCCGCATCTTTGGCTTCGACGGCTTCTCCTTTGCCTGCCGTGTTTTTTGGCAAATCACCAGCCGCATCAGCAGCGACAACTTCATTGCTGGTTTCTGGCTGGACCTGTTTCGCCGGGACGAGCAATGCAAGTTCTTGTTCGTAGCGACCGTAGATTGTTGCCAGGGCCGCGGTCAGATCGTCTGTTTTGTAGCTGCCGTTGCGTAGCTCGAGAAGTCGTTCGCCAGACTCGTTGAGCAGCTCGACCTGTTCTGCAGTTAGAGTTGCAGCACTTTCCGCGAGTGCGTCCAGCAGCATTTCGACACGCCATGCAAGCCGATGCATCGACATCATCCCGACCGCGCCGGCGGCTCCTTTGAGCGTATGGGCGCTGCGGCGGACGTCTGCCGCTGCTGATTTGTCTGCGGGATCGCTGATCAGTTGCGTCAGCCCTGTCCCGATCGCGGCGAGATGTTCATCGGCTTCTTCGGCGAAAATTTCAGCCAACTCGTCGCTGATCGTCGAACCAGATTCCAGCTCTGTGCGAATCTCGTCAACGTCGACGGCAGGTACTTCGGCTTGGCTTTCGCCAAGTGCTTCAGCAGCGTCTTCCTCATCCGAATGCGCGTTGGCCGACATCGCATCATCGCCAACAGGATCGACGTTTGCTGTCCCCAGCGACGCCATGACTTTGTCGTACTGACCGTAAATTTCGATCAGCGTTCCAGCCATTTCCTCAAAATCGATTTCTGAAGTTGTCAAGTCGTCGATTTGGTCGGCTGTGGTGAGCAGCAACTGCAACTGATTCTCATTCGGTCCCTGTTTGTGATCGCCAAGCCAATCGAGCAAGTCTTCCATACGATGGGCGAGACGAGTGATGGCTTCGAAACCGACCGCGCCGGCGGCTCCTTTGAGCGTGTGCGATGATCGGCGAACGTCGCTGAGCGCGGGCTCATCGTTGGGATCGACGCGCAACCGATCGAGGCCGTCGTAGATGTTGCGCATGTGCTCTTCAGCTTCTTCGCTGAAGATCTCGGCGAGTTCTTCTGGCATGTTACCGCCAGCGCGAAGTTGACGCAGAACTTCGTTGATGTCGACATTGTCGTTGGAAGGCATGACTGTTCCTTTGTCATCACGGGCTGGTCGTCAGGCAAACCTGTGATCGTGGCAGTGAATTGTTAGGGCGAAAATGGCAAAGCTTGTATGAGTCAAGCGTTTCGTCACGCGGCAGCTCGACGAATCCATTCGTATTGCTGGTGCGGTTTCGAAAATCGCTGCGATGTATCGTGTTTACAAGCCGGTTGACCTGATCGAGCCAATCTCCAGCAGCATTCACGGTCTGACGAACGCGAGTTGCTGCATGCCGGATTCGACGTCCAACAAGGACGGGGATCAGTTTTGAATACAGGTCAAAGCCAGAAAACAAACCGAGCGGCAACGCATCGGAAAACCGAGACGTTGCCACCGCTACATGTTTAGACTCGTTGCGTTGCGTTATTCAGGAAGTCTTTCAACACATCCATTCCCGAGTCGCCAAACGAATCGGTGTCTCCATGGACAACTGCATCGTAGACAGCGCGGTCAATTTCAGATCCGTGCATCAATTCCTGTTCAACAAACGACGACCCCATTCCCCAGTTGCCGAAGTGACGTTGCTGAATTGGCTCACAGAAGCGAACCAGTGCGCTACGATGTCGCGTGTCTTCGACGATTTTCTCGTAGGTTTCCATCACGTTATCGTGAGGTCCTTCAAGAACTTGCAGGAATCGGTTCTTTGTATGGAACAGAACCCCGGTCAGATCGAGCGGCGGGTTGTTTCGCTGAGCCGAGGCAACGATGTCTTCAACCGCAGCGTCGTTGCAGGAAGCCGTCCGAACGCTTGTGTACACGAGACGTGTGAGCGTCGTGTTCGCAGTCGATCGCGTCGCACTGGATGCGATCTCGGACATTTCGTTAACCTGATTCATGACCGTGTAAGCCTGATCCTCGCCCTGTTCAAGCTGGAATCGGGAAACAGAATCACCCAACTGGTTGGCCAACGTTGCCAAAGCAGTCACCTGCTCGGTTGCAGAACGGGATTTTTCGGCCGACTGTTTCGTGGTCGTCGAAATGTTGTTCATCGTCGAAGCAATTCGAGTCGCCGCAGCGGCCTGTTCAAGAGCCGAATCGGAAACCTGTTTAATGGAAGTTTCCAGCTGCTGGGATACCTCGTTAATTTCCGCCAGCGTTTGACCGGCCTGAGTCGCCAGCTGTGATCCTTCGACCACCTCGCGTGTCGCTTCTTCCATGTCCGAAATTGCTTCGGAAGTACCCGTTTGAATCGCCTTGATCAGCGTCGAGATCTGCTTTGTCGCGTCCGTCGAACGCTCAGCGAGACGCTCGACTTCTTCAGCAACAACAGCGAAACCTTGACCGGCATCACCGGCCATCGAGGCCTGAATCGAAGCATTAAGAGCCAGAATCGAAGTTCGGTCAGCAATATCAGAAATCAGCTGAACGATCTCGCCGACTTCCTGGGATGATTCACCCAGTCGCTTAATGCGCTTCGAAGTCGTTTGCACCTGCTCACGGATACGATCCATACCGTCGACCGTATCGGTTACCGCTTTGTAGCCACGATTGGCAGACTCACGGGCTTGCTGGGCAACCTGTACCGACTCTTCCGTTTTCCGAGCAACGTTCTGGAACTGGCCAGTGATCTGAAGTACTTCAGCAGACGTCGTTTCAATATCCTGAGCTTGCTGCTCGTTGTCTTGCGACAACTGAGTCGACTGGTCGGCAATCTCGTCAGCAGAACTTGTCACCATGTACGTCGCGTTTTGTACCTGCTGAACAATCATTCGAAGTTGCTCGGTCATGTGATTGACCGTACCGGCGATCGTGCCCGTAATGTCTTCTTTCACATCAGCGTTTACAGCCAGATTACCACCGGCGATCTGCTCCATCTCACCGATCAGCTCTTCAATCGACTGCTGTACACCCTGTCGTTTCTCGTCCGATTCAATCAGCGACAGCGTCGTTTCACTCATCGCGTTAAGTGCCTCGGCAACGTCACCAAGTTCATCGTTCGTGATTTTTTCGGCACGAGCATCGAGCAATCCGATACCGACGTTACCAAGCATTTCCTTAATCGAAGCCGCCTGTTGCGTGATACCACGGGCAACGAACCAGATCAAAAGTCCACCACCAAGAATCGCACCAATGATCCAGACAAGACCCGTTTGAGCAACAGTCATGAAACCAAGTGGCTCACGTACTTCCGCGTCGTCAATCTCAGACATCAGAGCCCATGTGATTGGCTCGGCACGGCCCGGGATTCCGTCGTAAATCGTCACTGGCGACCAGGCTGAAAGTACCGGAACACCGCGGTAATCGTCGATCACTTCAAGACCTGAATTGCCTTTGAAGGCTTCCTGCACGGCCTTGGTATTAATCACGTACTCAGGGTTCATCATCGTGTCAGGTGTGAAACGTGAATCGTTTCGCAGCAGCATATCTGTTCCAACAGCGTACGTTTCGCCCGATTCGCCCATACCGGTACGCTCTCCCATGATCGCCGCGATCTTGTCAATCGGCATCTGGAAGATGGCCACCCCAATTTTCTTGTCGCCGTCATAAATCGGAGACGAAATGAAGCTTGCCGCATCGTTGTAAGAAGGAACATACTCTTCATAGTCAACGAGGAAGACTTCCTCTGCTGATTTCGCTTCGGCAGCAAGCTGGAAAGCTCGTCCGAAGTTGGTTTCGGCGTAAGGCCCGTCTTTCAAAGAAGTCGTGAAGTCCAATTCCTTGAAAACCGAGTAGACGATATCGCCGGACTCAAGGTCGCAAAGGAAAATATCGTAGTAGCCGAACTTCTGCAGATAGCTTCGAACCATCGGGTGGAACTTCGCGTGCAGTTTTCCGTACGCCGTTCCGTCTTCGGCAGCGTCAAGGACTTCTTTTGAACCCAGCGGATTTGGGTTGGCACTAATGTATTGATACTGAAGGTAGATCGAATCCTTGTCCAAGGGCTGGAACTGCTCATCCGTTGGAGGTGCCGCACCGTCGTTTCGCGAACCGTATTCCGCACCGAATTTGTCGGTGTAATAGCCGCGCAAGTGCTGCTCCATTTTCGCCAGATCGTCATCAGTCGCGCCCACTTCGGTGCGAGCCGTTTTCTCTGCCCCTGGAAAGGCTTTCATGGCATCGACGACGGCGATGTCTTCCGAGAAAGTTCGAATCTGTTTGTCAATGAAACCGAAGTAGTCGCTAACCTGATTGGCCTTGATCGTCTTGATCGCTTCAAGCTGGGCGAACGACTTGTTGAACAGTCCGTCCGAAGTCGATTGGTACATCGAGATCGCGACCGCGAGCATAGGAAGGAGACCTACGGCGATCAACAAGGCAACCAGCTTTCGCTGAATCGTCTTTCCGAAGAACTTGAACAAACCGTTTTCTGTAAACGAGCTTTTCGTGGCCATTGAAACTACCTTAATTTTCTGATTGGTTGGATGATTGAAAGATGATGGTGGGCTAACAGGTCTCCGATGGAGACGATCGGTTTGGACCACAGCAAAAAGCCGCGTTCGAAGGCCCTGAAGTGATTACTCGACAGCGAATGCTGAAAGTTCATTGCTACCGAGCAACAGGTCAGGATCGATGAGTACAGTCGTCGCCTGATCAGTGACCGCCAGGCTATCCGCAAAGACAGCCAGTCGGTCCGAAAGTCCTTCGAGCGGCCCCTGTTCACCGCGCAGGTTTCGGATACCAAGTACCCGATCGACAACCAGTGCAGTACACGAATCGTGACTCTCGCTATGGACAACGATAATTTTTTCGCCAACGGCACGCCGCTGATCGCTCAGCCCCAACAGGTCCCGAAAGTCGGTCACTGAAAGGATTTGGCCTCGAAGATTGGTAACGCCTCGCAACCAGGCCGGAGTCCGGGGAAGCGACGTCACCTTTCCGCAGCGATCAATTTCGAGGACTCCATCGAGCGGAATCCCGTATTGCTGATCGCCGATTTCAAAAACGACGTAGCGTGGACCAAGTTCGACAACCGCGTCGCCGTCTTCGTCCGCTTCATCGTCGATGCCTGATGCCAGGGCGTCGGTAGAACTGCCTTCGATAGCAGCACTGATTTGATCGAGCAGATTGCTCAAGCCCTGGTCAGGCTTTGTGATTTCAACACTTGAAGATTCTGTTTCCTGCTGCGGCGATTCATCCGCCTGCACTTCAAGCTCAAGGTCGTCGGCTTCATCAAGCCACCCGATGGCCTCTTCACCGAATGCGGCCAACAGCGCTTTTTGCACGTCTGCTTTCAGTGGATCGTCGGATGGTAAAATATTGGTGGGATCAGTCATGGTGGGGAGGTCCTGCTAGTTGATTCGGGAGGGAGTCGAGACCATGTCGTTGACGGCTTTGACAAGCTCATCAGCGTCGACAGGTTTCGAGAGATACACGTCGGCTCCTTGACGTTGGCCCCAGATGCGATCCTTTTCCTGGTCCTTGGCGGTCAGCATCATGACCTTGATCGCGAGCTCAGGGTCTGCCTTGATGTTGCGGCAAACCTGATAGCCATTTTTCTTGGGCAGCACGATGTCCAACACAACCAGTTCGGGATGATGTTCCCTGACCAGTTCGAGCGCAGCTTCGCCATCTTCGGCGCTGATCACTTCGTATCCTGCACCTTCGAGGATGTCCGTGATCTGACGACGGGTCGTCGGGCTGTCTTCGACAACGAGTACTTTTTGCAATTCGCTCATGACTACCAATTGGCTTTGAATTCTTCCACAAACACGGCTGTACTCTGCTCGATCGTCTTGCCGACCGCTGAATCGCACCCGACGGCCAGGACGGCTTGTCGAAGCACAGAAACGCATGCGGTCAGCAAAGCGTTGCCAAGACTGTCGTAGGTTTGACGGACCCGGTCGTCACTGCAAACCGATTTGCCAAAGAGATTTCGCACGGCGAACCCCCAGCCCAGCGAACTGAGCACTTCCCGATGCGCGAGGCTTGCGAATGAAGCTTTCTCGATGCTTTCAAGTGCGACGCCGGCGGTATCGCCATCGAAGTACTGGTCGCAAAAATCCAGCAGAACCGAAAGAAGCTTGTCCGTGTTCACGCTGGCCTTTTCGACGTGGCCGCTGCCACTACGCGCGCTTTCGATTTGCATTTCGAGCTGCGAAATCAAATTAATGCAACCCAACTCAAGCTCGGCAGAACTGACTTTGATGCCAGTTGCGACTTCACTGCCCTGAGGGCCGGATGGAGGATAGGATTTGGTTTGACTCATGGGTGATGTTTTCCTGGTTCAGCCATCTGGCTGAATCAAAATTGAGACTTTGTCTTGGAACTAGTTCGAATAAACGCCAGTATGGAAACGAACCTTTTCAACGAGATCGGCTGACTCGAATGGCTTGGTGATGTAGTCGCCGCAGCCAAACATTTTTCCGCGAAGTTTGTCAAAGACCCCATCTTTCCCTGACAACATGACGACTGGAATGTGCTTCGTACGATCGTGTTTTTTCACGAATCGACACAGCTTGTATCCGTCGAGTCGCGGCATATTAACGTCAGACAGAATGATGTCCGGCATGTGCTCTGAAAGCAGCTGAAGTGCTTCGAGGCCGTCAGCCGCGGTGATCACCCGGAAGCCTTCGCGTTCGAGCGTCATCGAAACGAGCTTTCGGATGGTGGGGCTATCGTCGACAGCGAGAACCAACGGCCCGTCGGCTTCGGCAACCGGTTCGACTTGCGTTGGTTCGGCTGGAGCTGGCGTGATGTCAGCGACAACTTCGCTGACTTCGTTGTTGAGCTCTTCGATGGTTTGGTGAATTTCAGCTTCGACAGCTTCGGCCGGAACCTGAGCAGCAACAGGTGCAATTTCAGCAACCGGTGCAACGTCGCTGTCAGATGCTTCGCCGACTGGATCAATGTCAACAGGCTCAAGAGCGATTTGCTGGACCTCATTGACGCAAGTTTCCAGGTTGTCGACAGAGTCAAGATTTGCCTCGTTCTGAGTTCGCTGCATGATTGTGGCGGCGACCTGTCGAGAAGCCGAAAGTCGCTCGGCGACGGCTTCTTCCTCCGCACGACGCTGAGCTTCGGCAGCTTCTTCCGCCAATCGCAATGCTTCAGCGGCTTGCTTGGCTTCGAGTTCAGCCTGTTCATCCGCCAGACGTTTGGCTTCCGCTTCATCGGCGAGACGCTGGGCTTCGGCTTCGTCGGCCAGACGCTGAGCTTCGGCGGCTTCCGCTTCTTGTTTGGCTTCGAGTTCAGCCTGTTCATCGGCCAGACGTTTGGCTTCCGCTTCATCCGCGAGACGTTGAGCTTCAGCTTCGTCGGCAAGACGCTGAGCTTCGGCAGCTTCCGCTTCTTGCTTGGCTTCGAGCTCAGCCTGTTCATCGGCCAGACGCTGGGCTTCCGCTTCATCAACGAGACGTTGAGCTTCGGCTTCGTCGGCAAGACGCTGGGCTTCGGCGGCTTCCGCCTCTTGCTTGGCTTCAAGTTCAGCCTGTTCATCGGCCAGACGCTGGGCTTCCGCTTCATCAGCGAGACGTTGAGCTTCGGCTTCGTCGGCCAGACGCTGGGCTTCGGCAGCTTCCGCTTCTTGCTTGGCTTCGAGTTCAGCCTGTTCATCGGCCAGACGTTTGGCTTCCGCTTCATCCGCGAGACGTTGAGCTTCGGCTTCGTCGGCCAGACGCTGGGCTTCGGCGGCTTCCGCTTCTTGCTTGGCTTCAAGTTCAGCCTGTTCATCGGCCAGACGCTGGGCTTCCGCTTCATCAACAAGACGCTGAGCTTCGGCTTCGTCGGCGAGAAGTTGAGCTTCGGCTTCGTCGGCCAGACGCTGGGCTTCAGCTTCGTCGGCAAGACGCTGAGCTTCGTCAGCTTCCACTCCGTCGACATCCAGATCTGACGATGCCTCTTCTGCACCCCCATCGACCGCCGTCAGTTCGCCAGCCCAATAGAAAACCTCTTCTGCGGCTTCCGATTCATCTTCGACTTCGACCGCCTCAACGGCTTCGGCCGGAGTCAATTCAGCGATTTCGCACGCTGTTTCAGCGACATCCGAGCCCTCGGAAGCATCAACTTCCAGCGGCGCCAGCTCCGACGTTGCTAACGCGTCCTCCAGATCAGCCGTCAAAGCTGGCTGGAACAGGTTATTCAGCAATGAAAGTTCCGTGCACTCTGAGGCAGCTTCATCATCTAAAGATGCTGACGATAATTCTTGTAGTGTTTCCGACCCTTCTTCCGTGTCCTGATCGGATTCCGGCTCAGCAACGGCTTCCGGCTCAGCCTCTTCGCTGGCCAGGTGAGTCGGCTCTTCTTCAAGCTCGCATTCCGACTCCGATGAATCGGCATCTGCGACATCGCTAAGCGAGATCGACTGGCCGAACAAAGTCATTTCCGCGACGCCATTGCCACATTCGGGCTCCGACGGTTCGCCTTCGACCTCCTCGACGCAATAAAGCTCACCTGCACAAACAGGCTCTTCGACTGATTCGTCAGCAGCTTCGTTGGTGGCGGCTTCTTCCACGACAGCTTCTGCCTTGCCAACGTCCTCTGACTCAAGTTCCAATTCAGATTCCGTATCGAGCTGCGGTGTTGCCAACGGATTTTCTGGGCGAAGCAGAACTTGCTGAGCTAGACCGGACAGGCCTTCAACCCACTGGACTCCCTGCATCGCCAGCTCACAGTCAGCATCAAGCTCGAGCGCTTGCATCAGAGCTTCAAGCGCGCCATCGACAGAATCGCGTGACCAAGCCTCGAACAACCAGGCTTCGACGTCCTGAGGCTGGCGACCTTGCCCTTCAAAAGACTCAACGACATCTCCATTGAGAAGTGCTTCTGCGGCGGTTCTAAGCGGTTGGGAAGTGTTGGAATTCATTGGGCAGTGGATGGATAAAACTTCAAATAGTTTCAGGCATCGCGCTAAAGAAGCGCAAAAACACGATCGAATTTCAAAACCACTGCCAGCGCCTTGCAACACAAGACGCCAAGCAGCAATTCTTTATGAAAGCGGTGACAATTCAGTCACTACTTTTGTTGGTACTGATCAATGCCTTCCTCTTTCCAAACGGAAAGAGTTTTGGCGTCTGACTCGGCGATTTTCACGCCGATTGCGTTGACTGGGTGGTCGAATTTCTTCTGAAGTTCGATCCAGTTTTTGCGGATATTGTCTGGAATTGGCATATTAGGGTCCCTTGAATCAAGTTGAGGTTGGTCTACGGATCCGGAGCCCGGATCCACTGAAACATAGGTTGGGAATAAATTCGGGACGGGTAAAACTGACGGATCGGGTAAGCAGTTAAGCCTCCAGAGCGCTGAAACTGCCGTAAATATTGTTCAATTCGCTATAAATGGGTCCGTCCCGTTCCAACGGACCAACAGCGACCAGCGAAAGCCGCCCCATGCCCCCAAGCAAAATCTCAATGGCCATTTCCTGCACGGCTTCGATCGTCACCGAGTCAATTGCTTCCAGGATCTTCTCATCCTCGATTCGTGTTTGGAGATGGAACTCCTGAGTCGCGATTCGTGACACACGATTGGAAACCATGTCTGTCGCCAAACGGCTTTGGCTGCGAACCTGCATCTTGGACTTCCAAAGCTCTTCCTCGTCGACGGCTGGTTCACCCATCGCTAACGAAATCAGCTGCATCATCACCAGGTTGACGGCCTTGATCAGCTGGTCAGATGAAGTCGCTCCGGTCACCACCAAAGCACCACCCCGACGGTACGACAGAATGCTCGACTGGACGCTGTAGACCAGACCGTGCTCCTCACGCAAACTCTGAAACAGTCGCGAGCTCATGCCGCCGCCAATCAGATTGTTCATGACGTGCAACACATATCTGCGCTCGTCAGCAAACCCGGGCGTGGGAACAGCGATTGCAAAATTGCAATGCGACGTCGGCATCGCCTCAATCGCGACCCCGCCCCTGACTACCGGCGGATCCATCGGCCTCGGACTGGACTGCCCGCGAAGTGGCCAAAACGCATCCTGGACTTGCTCGACGATCGAATCGTGCTCAACGCTTCCCGCTGCCGCAACAATGATCCGGTCCGGGGTATATTGCCTGGAAACAAACTGAACTACATCGGACCGATCGAGCGCACGAACATCTTCTTCCGATCCGATCAATGAGTTGCTTAGCGTGTCCTCGGGCCACAGGTTCTTCTTGGTCAGCTCCAACAAACGCTCATCGGGAGAGTCCTGACCTCCGATGATTTCCTGACAAATCACGTCTTTTTCACGTTCCAGAGCCTCTTCCGGGTATTTGCTGGCGACAAGAATGTCTCCCAGCAAGTCCATTGCGTAGCTGGCGTATTCATCAAGCACGTGGGAGTAGTAGCACGTATAGTCCGGCGCGGTGAATGCTCCGAAACAGCCTCCGGCAGCGTCGATCATCCGAGCCAACTCACGGCTAGTTCGAAGCGGAGTACCAAGAAACGCGGCGTGCTCACAGAGATGAGCCAAGCCCAACTTTCCATCGGCTTCGTCTTGCGGCCCCGCATCGACCAGCACGGAGATCCCGGTGCTTACGCTGTTCTGGACGCGTTCGGTTACAACGCGGACTCCATTATCCAGTCGCGTCCAGCCTGTTTGCGGGGTGGTTAACATGGCCTCACTGCCAACAATAACTTGAAATAACACGGCCAGATCCTGATGCAGTGTCGAGCCTTGGTAAGACACAAGCATGGGGCAGGATTTTCGGCTTGGAAAAGATAGCTCGCCGTTAAAACCAAGGGCTTGGCGCGAATCGTTTAACCAGAAAAGAACTGCATTCAAATCCAGTCCCATCGTTCATGACGACTACACGGCTCTTTCGCTCGAGTTTTCGACACGATGAAATGCAAATTTTGGCTCGCCGAAAGCTAAAGCCATTTACGAGCTGAGGTTTTGTCGAATCGGTAAGCTACGGCGTCTGGTCCGACTTTTTCGCTACCGATTCGGCATAGAATCCGCGGCAATGAACCATTTGAAGATTCCTTCGCGAATTTTCTAATTTCACCGTTGACGGTCTCCGAAAACACCCTTAAATTCTGCGGCTTTCCCGGAACCTCTCTGGGCAACTTTTCTGTGCCATCAAGGTCACTGTCGCGATAAAAAGCGATCTCACGGTGACCAAGCAGCTACCAGTATCTGCGGATGCGGTGCGGTTTGACTTTTTATGTCGAACTTTGGTGGAAACAGAGATTGTTTGAGATTTGGGATTTAATTTGTTGATCAGAGTCGTCCTTTGGACCACCTGTTTTGGAGAAACGCCACGTGGCTGGTAATCACGAAGTTATTCGCATTCGAATGGAAGCTTACGATCACTCGATCCTTGATCAGAGTGCTCAGGATATCGTGGATACCGCCAAGCGTACTCACTCAGAAGTGCACGGGCCGATTCCATTGCCAACTCGTATCGAAAAGTACACGGTTCTTTCCGGTCCTTTCGTGAACAAGAAGGCACGGCATCAGTTCGAAATTCGAACACACAAGCGTCTGATCGATATCGTTCAGGCAACTGCAAAGACGATTGAGGCTTTGAACAAGCTGAGCCTTCCGGCTGGTGTTTCGATCAAGATCAAGGCATCAACAAAGTAGGCAGAGTTAGTGTTCGCCGTGTGGCGGACCTTTGGAAATCAACGCTTCGGCGATTTTTAGATATGAATGGAAGTCGCGGGGATAAGGGTTTTGTGGTTGGCGTTTAGCCTGCTTTGAAACATCTTCCCTGACGGCAATCACTGAAACACAAGGCGATAGTCATGGCAAAAGGCATACTCGGCCGCAAGGTCGGGATGACCCAAGTGTTCGATCCTGAAACTGGGGTCGTCACTCCGGTCACAGTAATCGAGGCGGGTCCTTGCAAGGTTCTGCAAGTTCGTACTCCAGAAAAAGATGGCTATTCCGCAGTCCAATTGGGTTTCGGTGAAAAGGCTCGTCCTAAAAAGGACCTCCGGTCTCGTCAGAGTCAGGCGTCACGTGCAGAACGCGGTCACGTTGCTGACATTAAGAGCAAGCGTTCCCAGAAATTGGCCGCCGCCGGTCAGCTTCGCGAGAAAGCAAACTGCGAGCCAGCGAAGTTCGTCCGCGAGATCCGCGGCAACTCGGAATCCGAAGTTGGCAATGAAGTCAAGGTCGACGTTCTGGCCGAAGTGCCTCGCGTCGATGTGATGGGCATCAGCAAGGGTCGCGGTACCGCTGGTGTTATGAAGCGTCACAATTTCTCTGGGCAGCGTGCAACTCACGGTGTCAAGAAGTGCCATCGCCACGCTGGTGGTACTGGCATGAGTGCCTACCCGAGCCGCACGTTCAAGGGCAAGCGAATGGCAGGTCGCTACGGCAATGCTCAGGTTACTGTCCGTAACCTGAATCTTGTGCAGGTGGATGCAGAGAACAACTTGCTGCTGGTCGAAGGTGCAGTCCCTGGCCCAAACGGTGGCTACCTTGTCATCCGTGAAACGAACATGAAGAAGTAGTCGTTCGTTTGTGTTCAGGCAGTTTTGAGAACAGTTAAAACAGTTATTTAGGTTTAGTCATGGCGAGTTTGCCAGTTTACGATTCCGCCGGCAAAGAAGTCGGTAAGTACGAGATTAGCCCGGAAGATATTTCGGCGACGATCAACAAGCAATTGTTGCACGATGTCGTTGTGATGTATCAGGCCAGTGCTCGTCAGGGAACACACAAAACAAAAAGCCGTTCGGAAGTTGCCGGCTCTGGCAAGAAGATGTATCGCCAGAAAGGTACTGGTAATGCACGTGCCGGTAGCCGTCGAAGTAACATTCGACGTGGTGGTGGGCATGCTTTTGCTCGTCGTCCTCGCGATTACTCTTACCGTCTTCCTCGCAAGGCTGTTCGTGCTGCGACTCGAATGGCAATCGCTGGAAAGATTCGCGATGAGCAAGTCGCTGTGATCGACAAGCTTGCGATGGAAACACCCAAGACAAGCGAAATCGCTGGCATGCTCAAGGGCATGGGGCTCTGCGGTTCAACAACATTGATCGCAACAGCGGAAGTTTCATCTGCGGTTCACAAAAGTGCTCGCAATATTCAGGGCGTCTCGGTCATGCCAGTTTGTGATCTGAATGCTCTCGAGGTGCTCAAGCCCAAGAAGGTTTTGTTCACCCGCGAAGCTCTGGACCAGCTCAAAAACGGCGTGCCACCGAAGGCTCAGCCTGAAGCAGCAACATCAGGCGAGGAGGCGTAATCATGGGACTCAAGAGAAAACCACCAGCACCACGCAAAGGCCCAAAGCTGGAACCTCACCAAGTGATCATCAAGCCGATGGTTACCGAGAAGGGCGTCTATCAGTCAAACGAGTTGAACCAGTACACGTTCAAAGTGAATGCTCTGGCGACCAAGACTGAGATCAAAGCAGCAGTTGAAGAACTGTTCAAGGTCAAGGTCGAGAAGGTTGCGACTCAGACTCGGAAGGGCAAGCCGCGTCGCTACCGTTTCACCTGGGGGCGAACCAAGGCCTGGAAGAAGGCAATCGTGAAGCTCAATTCCGAGCATCGCATCGACTTCTTCTAGTCAGACGCGGCTGTTGCCTCGAACTCAAATCATCAAACGTTAAACCCGGAACTTCCGGAGTACACAATGGGAATTAGAAAATACAAACCGACATCGCCTGGGCGTCGCGACGCCAGCGTTTGCGACTTCAAGGAGTTGACCAAGGGTGCCAAGCCTGAAAAGTCACTTCTTCGTCCGCTGAAAAAGCACGCCGGTCGCAACAACCAGGGCAAGATCACGGTTCGTCATCGCGGTGGTGGTCACAAGCGAATGTATCGCGTGATTGACTTCAAGCGAAGCAAGGACGGAGTTTCGTCTTTCGTTGACTCGATCCAGTACGATCCAAACCGCAGTGCTCGTATCGCGCTGCTGAAGTACGCCGACGGCGAAAAGCGTTACATCATCTGGCCGGAAGGTTTGAAGAAGGGCATGACTGTCGAAAGCGGTCCTGATGCTCCTCCGACAGTCGGTAACTGCTTGCCATTGAAAAACATTCCTTTGGCGACCGTCATTCACAACGTTGAGATGCGTCCTGGTCAAGGAGCGATTCTTTGCCGAAGTGCAGGCTCAAGTGCCACGCTGATGGCTCGCGAAGCCAACTGGGCTCAGATCTCTTTGCCGAGTGGCGAGATCCGCCGTATTCCTGCTGCCTGTCGTGCAACGATCGGTCGCGTCGGAAACTCGGAACACAGTTCGGTTCGGCTTGGTAAAGCCGGTCGAAGCCGATGGTTGGGCCGACGCCCGACTGTTCGTGGTACCGCGATGAACCCAATCGATCACCCACACGGTGGTGGTGAAGGTCGTACCAAGGGTGGTCGTCACCCGGTTAGCCCATCGGGCAAGCCAGCCAAAGGTGGACGCACTCGTCAATTGGCGAAGGCTTCCAACGCGGCCATTGTTCGTCGTCGTAAGTCCAAGCGTTACGGTCAGCTGAAAGTTAAATAAGTCCTATGAGCAGATCACAGAAAAAAGGTCCCTACGTGGACGAGAAGCTTTACGCCAAAGTGGAAAAAGCGGAAGCAGCGGGATCGAAAGAACCAATTAAGACTTGGGCTCGTTCATGCACAGTAGTGCCCGAGTTCATCGGTTACACCTTCATGGTCCATAACGGACGTCAACACATGAAAGTTTACGTAACTGAAGACATGGTCGGTCACAAACTCGGTGAGTTCGCAGCGACGCGAACTTTCCGTGGACACGGTGGCGGCAAGAAGAAGTAGTGATGTGCGGATTGCGTTTGCAGTCTGCCAGAACCCGAGAACAAATCATGGCTTTTGAATCAAAATTACGATACGCGAAAATCAGCGCTCGCAAGGTCCGTCCTTTGGCAGACCTGGTTCGCGGTCAGTTCGTCGATGACGCGCTCGACATCCTCAGGTACCAGCCTCACCGCGGTGCCCGGATGCTTGAGAAAACCATCAAGGCGGCACTGGCGAATGCTCAGGATCCTGAGCAAAACCCGGGACGTATTGTTGATGAGCATCGACTGATTGTGTCGGAAGCCTGCATTGACGGCGGTCCGATGTTCAAGCGTGTTCGTCCTTGCGGACGTGGCATGGCGAGGATGATCCTCAAGCGACAGTCGCACATCCGTATCAAGTTGGAAGAAGTTTAACTTTCGATTGGCGGGCCAGACTGGTCGGCCTTAGAGAACGAAAACGAGAATACTATGGGTCAAAAAGTTAATCCGGTTGCTTTCCGCTGTGGCGTCATGGAGACGTGGAAGAGTCGCTGGTATGCATCGAAAGGTGAATTCGCTCAATTCCTTCTTGAAGACAAGAAGATCCGCGACTTCATCAAGAAGCATCCAACGCAGAATTACAAAGCGGCTGGGATCGACAAGATTGAAATCGAGCGAACGCGTGACGAAGTCAAGGTCACACTGTTTGTTGCTCGTCCGGGTTTGATCATCGGTAAAAAAGGTCAGGAAGTCGAACGACTTCAAAACGAAATTCAAAACCTGGTCGGTCGTCGAATCAATCTGAAGATTGAAGAAGTTAGCCGACCGGACATGCAAGCACAGTTGGTAGCCGAGAAAATTGCTGAACAGCTGACTCGACGATCAAGCTTCCGACGCACAATGAAGCGTGCAGCGGAAGAGTCAATGGATGCTGGTGCCAAAGGCATCAAGATTCAATTGGCTGGAAGACTTGGCGGGGCAGAAATGGCTCGTCGCGAAAAACAGATTAGCGGATCCATTCCACTGAGTACGCTTCGTGCGAAAATCAATTACGGTTTCACCGAAGCACTAACGGCTCAGGGCCACATCGGCGTTCAGGTTTGGATTAACCAGGGTAACTACGGAGACGAAGACAATGGCGCAGATGCCAAGACGGGTCAAGCATCGAAAAGTCCAAAGAGGTCATATAAAAGGTAACGCCACCCGAGGCAACAAAGTTGTCTTTGGTGACTACGGCCTTCAAGCGCTTGATCCCGGTTGGTTGAAAGCGCAGACCATCGAAGCTGGACGTATCGCTGCTCAACAATATATTCGAGGCGAAGGTAAGCTCTACATTCGCGTCTTCCCACACCGGTCGATCACATCGACTCCGTTGGAAACGCGTATGGGTAAAGGTAAGGGCGAGCCTGAATACTGGGTTGCAACTATCAAACCTGGAACGATCTTGTATGAGATCGGTGGTGTTGGTGAACAACAGGCAAAGATTTGCTTTGCCCGTTTGGCTCACAAGATGCCGTTCAAGGTTCGCATGGTTAAGCGACTACCTATGTAAGTGTGTGGCTTCGGCTACAGACGATGTGGAGACGGCGTTGGCCGTCGCAAAATAACGAAACAAGATTAACGACCAATTTTCAAGAGACTAAGTCATGGTCAGCATGAACGACATTCGGGACATGGACGAAGAGCAGATGGAAGCCACTCTCAAAGAGTGCTACCAACAGCTGTTTCGTTTGAAGGTGAAAGCTCAGACAGATCGTCTGGACCAACCTTCGGAGTTGTCGCGGAACCGAAAACTGGTTGCACGAATCAAGACCGTTCAGTCGGAGCGTAGAAATGCTGCAGCGAAAGCTGAGCCACAAGTAGAAACTCAGGCGGAAGCCGAAGCGTAGCATCCACTGCAACGAGCAAACTGGAATCAGGTAAGACAAAATGCCAAAACGAGTAGTCATCGGTCGCGTGAAGAGCGACAAAATGTCAAAGACACGGGTCGTGGAAATTCCGCGTACTGTCAAGCATCCGAAGTACGGAAAATACTATCGCGATCGCACGACTTGCTATGTGCACGATGAGAACAACGAATCCAATGAGGGCGATACCGTCCAGATCATCGAATCGGCTCCGACGTCGAAGAAGAAGCGTTGGAATCTGGTCAAAGTGATCGAAAAGAGTCGTGAAGTTGACGTGGTGGCAATGCGTGCTGCTCGTAAGCAGAAGGAACTCGAAACAGAGAGTGCCGAAGGCGCTTCATAAACAATACAAGCACGAAGCGCAAGCGAGTGAGTCGGAAGTTGGAGCCATTGCTCCTCAGTCGATAGTGAAGAACAAAAATGATTCAACAAGAAACAAGATTGCAGGTAGCTGATAACACGGGAGCCCGTGAGATCATGTGCATCAAGGTACTCGGGGGTTCGCGCCGCCGCGTTGCTGGCCTTGGTGACATTATTGTCTGCAGTGTGAAGAGCGTGATTCCCGGTAGCGACGTGAAGAAAAAGTCGATCGTCAAGGCTGTCATCGTTCGCACCAAGAAAGAAACTCGTCGACAGGACGGATCGTACATTCGATTCGACTCGAACGCCGCAGTTTTGATTGACAACGACAAGAACCCTCGCGGAACTCGTATCTTCGGTGCAGTTGCTCGTGAACTTCGAGAGAAGAACTTCATGAAGATTGTCAGCTTGGCCAACGAAGTGATTTAGTTTACGTGACGCCTTTCACGCGTCGCAGACAATCAAACCAGACACGCAAACAAAACAACCATCCACTGAATAATTTTGGTCTACTCGCGACCATAATCACCAGGGAAAACAAACAAATGATTCCGCGACTTAAACAAAAATACCGAGACGAAATTCTTCCGGCATTGCCTGAGAAGATTGGGCGCAAAAACGTCCTTGCTCAGCCAAAGATGGAGAAGATCGTTATCAACATGGGTGTTGGCGAAGCAGTGCAAGATAAAAAGCACCTCGCTGATGCTGTGGAAGCTCTTGGACTGATCGCTGGTCAAAAACCGGTTATCACCAAGGCACGCAAATCGATTGCGAACTTTCGCCTCCGCGAAGGCCAGTCTATCGGTTGTAAGGTGACGCTTCGCGGCGATCGCATGTACGAGTTTATGGATCGACTCTTTGCGTTGGTCCTGCCTCGTGTGCGTGACTTTCGCGGTGTTAGCTTCAAGGCTTTCGACGGTCGAGGAAACTACAGTCTGGGATTGAACGAGTACGGAGTTTTCCCCGAGCTCAATCCTGACAAATTCACCCGTAGCCAGGGCATGAACATCGTGTTTGTGACCACGGCTGAAACTGATGACGAAGGACGGGAACTGTTGCGTCAGTTCGGGATGCCTTTCAAGGACCAGACGGCGAAAGCCTAGTTTGTAGTCCGGCAAAAAACACTAAGCATTATTAATAGGTTGTCTTGTGGCAAGAAAATCGAAAATCGCAAAAGCGAATCGAAAACCCAAATATCCCGTTCGTCAGGAACGGCGCTGCCAACTATGTGGCCGTCCCCGCGCGGTTTACCGAAAGTTCGGTATCTGTCGTATCTGTTTCCGAAGTCTGGCCGAAAAGGGCCAGATTCCGGGTGTCCGCAAGTCCAGTTGGTAGTGAATAAGGAACAATCATCATGATGACTGACCCCATTGCCGATATGCTGACACGCATCCGCAACGCTGTAAGCGTTGAACGGCCGTCGGTTGAGATGCCTATCTCAAAAGCAAAAATCGGTGTAGCAGAAGTACTCAAGCGAGAAGGTTTCATCTGGGACTGGAAAGCTGAAGAAGCTCAACCCGTTGGATCACTTCACATTGATCTGAAATACGGAAACGCTGGTGAAAAGGTGATTCGCAAAATCAAGCGAGTCAGCAAACCTGGTTGCCGCGTCTACTCGAAGTCAAAAGATCTGCGTCCAATCCTCAATGGAATGGGCATATCGATCCTGAGTACTTCGAAGGGCATGATGAGCGACCGCGAAGCACGTCAACAAAAAGTTGGCGGCGAAGTGCTTTGCGAGATCTGGTAGCCCACTGCTATTAGATCCGTTAATCAACGAAACATACAACAACGCGTCGAAAGTAACTAATCATGTCACGAATTGGTAATAAACCGGTCCCTATCGCTGATGGCGTCAAGGTTTCCGTTGCCGGTCGCCAGTTGAACGTCGAAGGCCCGGTTGGAAAACTTGATATCCAACTGCGTCCAGAAGTTGACGTTACCGTCAAAGAAGAATCAAAAGAAGCGATCGTTTCTCGCAAGGGCGACGATCGAATTGCCAAAGCCATGCACGGGCTGACGCGGGCACTGTTGAACAACATGATCATCGGTGTCAAAGAAGGCTATGAGAAGAACCTTGAACTGCAGGGCGTTGGTTACGTTTGCAATCTTCAGGGGGATACACTTTCGCTGCGTGTTGGTTTGGCAAACGAACTGAAGAAGAAGATTCCTGTCGGACTGGACGTGACCTGTCCTGACCAGACCCACATCAAGGTCAAGGGCTGCGACAAGCAGAAGGTTGGCCAATTTGCCGCTGAGGTTCGGGCACTTAGAAAGCCGGAACCTTACAAAGGTAAAGGCATCCGATACCTTGGAGAGCATGTGAAGATTAAACCTGGTAAGGCGGCGAAGCAGTAGTCGAATTAGCCCAAAGTTGGGCTGGCAAATCGACTGTTACAACGAACATTTTTTCGGCGTCATCATTTGCAACTTTCGCGGTTGCAACATGATGCAGAGAATAAGCGAGACGATCCGGTGAAACACCAAAAAACAATTAACAAAACGCGTTGGCGACGAACCAACCGGGTGCGTAAAAACATCCGTGGTACTGCGGATCGCCCGCGGCTTTCGGTACACCGAACGAACAAGCACATTTACTGCCAGTTGATCGATGATGATCTTGGCAAAACGCTTTGCTCGGCCAGTACACGCGATAGTGATCTTGCTGCGAAAATCGGCAACGGTGGCAATTGCGACGCGGCGAAATTGATTGGCGAAGCCATGGCAGCGAAAGTCGTTGCTGCAGGCGTCAAGACAGTCAAATTTGATCGTGGCCCATACAAGTTTCATGGTCGCATCGCTGAACTGGCAAAGGCCGTTCGCGATGGTGGCGTTGAATTTTAGAGATCGAGGATAATCGTGGCGAAGAAGCAACGAGACGACAGAAAAGAAAAAAACCCGGGCATCATTGAGCGCACGGTCAAGATCAAGCGCTGTGCTGCAGTTGTAAAAGGTGGTCGCCGATTCAGCTTTGCAGCGATGGTCGTTTGTGGTGACGGTAAAGGCAAAGTTGGCTGGGGCTACGGCAAGGCGAACGAAGTTCAACCTTCGGTCGAGAAAGCCAACAAGCAAGCCATGCGAACCATGGTCAAGATCCCGATGGTCGAAGGCGCGATCCCGCATCGTGTCGATGGCCGTTACGGAGCTGCCCGCGTGGTCCTGCTTCCAGCCGGTCCCGGTACCGGTATTATCGCCGGTTCTGCAGTTCGCGCAGTATGCGAAGCAGCCGGTGTAAAGAACATCCTGACCAAGAGTTTCGGCAGCAACAATCCTGTCACTCTGGTTAAGGCAACGATTGACGCTCTGCAAAGCGTCCGAACCAAAGAAGACGTTGCACGTCTTCGAGGAGTGGAACTGTGAGAATTCACGAAGTAAACGAAGGCATCACGAAGTTCAAGAAGCGCAAGCGTCTTGGTCGTGGTACAGGATCCGGGCTGGGTAAAACATCCGGTCGCGGTCACAAAGGACAGCGTTCGCGCTCCGGCCATTCGCAACACCCGACTTTTCAGGGTGGTGCCATGCCGATGATTCGTCGTGTTGCCAAGCGTGGCTTCAACAACAAGTGGGCTCAGCGCGTTGGTGAAGTCAACTTGGGTGATCTTGAGAAGAACTTCGACGCTGGCTCTGAGGTCACACCTGCCACGCTCAAAGAGAAAGCGCTTGCGAACTATCGCTACGACGAACTCAAAGTGCTTGGTAAAGGCGAACTGACCAAGAAGCTGACCGTTTCGGCTCATCGCTTCAGCAAGTCGGCCAAGGAAGCCATCGAAAAGGCTGGCGGAACTTGCGTGGTTCTCGAAACTGCAAAACCAGTCATCAAGAACAAAATGGGTTCGGCCAAAAAGGCTTAAGCCCGGTTACCGGATTGGAAGCAATTTGGAATGTTGAAGTTTTCGGAATGTTGAAGTTTTCGGACTTCGATGACCAGTACATCGCTCCGTGTTCGCCTGTCAGGCATGAATCCGGAGCGTATTTTTTTGGTTCCACTGCGAACCTTGCTGGACCAACCAACTCCACGAGATACATGCTCTTTTGAGCTTCGAAAGACTGCGAACTGGGCCAATTCATATTGAAGGATCCCTGCAAAACGTGGACAATTGTCGCGTTGAAGAATCCAATCTCTTTCGTGTCGGTGTCGGTTAATCGCACGCCACGAAACACAAGGCAAAACCATGCTTGAAAAGCTTCGTACGATTTTCACTATCCCTGACCTTCGCCGTAAGGTCTTGCTGACGATTCTGCTGTTGGCCGTTTACCGGATTGGTTGGCAGATTCCATTGCCAATCATCGATCAGGCTCAGATCTCGGAATTCGCCAAAAGTATGGCCAGCGGATCGATGGGACAGTTTCTGGAAAAGGTCTCTGTCTTCAGTGCTTCCCAGCTGACGCAAGCGACGATTTTCGGCCTTGGAATCATGCCGTACATTTCGGCATCGATTATCCTTCAGCTGCTGGGAACGGTTTACAAACCGCTTGAAGACCTGAAGAAGGAAGGTGAAGCCGGACGAAAGAAAATCACCGAGTACACACGTTATCTGACGCTGGTGCTCTGCCTGCTTCAAAGTTTCCTCTATCTGAAGTTCATGCTGATGAGAGGAGAGCCCGACCTGATCGCGGAAGAGTTTCAACCCGGAGGCAACGGCACGTTGTCCTTGCTATGGCAAGCCAATGCTGTCCTGATCATGACCGGCGGAAGTATCTTCCTGATGTGGCTTGGTGAGCAGATCGACGAATATGGAATCGGCAACGGAATCAGTTTGCTGATCATGGCCGGTATCGTGGCCCAAATGCCTGGTGCACTGTTCGGCTTGATCGGAAACGCAACGATGCGTCTGGAAGGTTTGAACTATGGCGGCAAGATCGGACTGGAGAAGATCATTCTGCTGGTCATCATCTTCGTAGCCGTCGTCGCCGGCGTGGTCTTTATCACGCTCGCCCAGCGGCGAATCCCGACACAAAGTGCCAAACACGTTCGCGGTCGCAAAGTTTACGGCGGAACCCGTCAGTACATGCCACTGCGAATCAATCAGGCTGGCGTCATGCCGATCATTTTCGCTCAGTCGTTGCTGATGTTGCCACCGGTTTTGCTCAGTGGTGCTGGAAGCTGGATGGGAACAGGAACCGTATCCCGTTTCGTCACCAATGTCGGGAATGCGTTGGGGGATTATTCTTCGATGCTATACGTGCTCGTTTACATCGGAATGATTTACTTCTTCTGCTACTTCTGGACAGCGATCACGTTCAACCCAAAAGAGATTTCCGACAACCTGAAAGACAGCGGAACGTTCATTCCTGGCTATCGTCCAGGGCGTCGAACGGAAGACTATCTTGAGAAAGTTCTCGAGCGTATCACGTACGTCGGTGCTGGCTTCCTTTCTTTGATCGCGATTGTTCCGACGATCATCACGCAAACTTTGAGCGTTGACTACATGGTCGCCAGTTTCTACGGAGGCACAGGATTGCTGATTGCAGTAAGCGTCGCGTTCGACCTGGTTCAAAAGATCGACAGCCACCTCGTGATGCGGAACTTCACAGGTTTGCTAGAAGAATAGGATTCACCGAATCCATGACTCATTTTGAGGCGAGTACCGATTGGTGCTCGCCTTTCTTTTGCGCTGTCGGCAGGTTTGCATCAACGATCGAACGGCAGACACGATGTGATGTCGGAGTGAATCAACCTGCCAGTAGAGCACCATCGCTCCCTCATCTACACGTCGTGCCGATTCATAGACTCCGGGTGGGCAGGTCTTTCTACACGCCCGGGTTCGGGGAGGCCGATCTAGAGGCTTGGATTAGTCCTCGATCGGAGGGTGGAAATATCCCAGTCTGTTCTGGTCGTCGCCACAGAGAGCTATTTCGGACAAAGCATAAAGCCGCGTCTTGCGGAATCCGGTGTTTCACCTGCAAGCGATCCTTTTCGGCGAGATGGCACTCGCGGAAAGGTGACGGTTAAATGGCCATCGGAATGTTGATCCGCGGGCGTTGCCTGGGCCCAAACCACAGTCAACTCAACCGGGCAGCCGGCTGTCGAACCGGTACGATAGAGGCTGCAGGCCACATTCCAAGCCGTAACTTAAAATCGCAATCTACGAAATTGCGCGGGCCTGAATCACGAGTAGACGAATTGATCCGCAGGCGATTGCGAAACGCGTGGCCTGGTGCAATGAAATACCTCGATATCCAGCTCACTCAAGTTTGTCGCGGCAGGAACCGTTTCGCGATGCGCGGAACGGCAGCCGCCGAAAGACATGCCGGATCGTTCACCGAGAGGAACGCTGACGACAGGCGGTCGCCGGTCGTTACTTGTCGCCATTCCATTCACTGGCAGTGATCACCCCGTCTTTGTTTTTGTCCTTCGCGTAGAATGCTTCGACTTCTTTCAACGTCCACGTTTCGGCAAACTCAGCCATTTCGATCTGACCGTTCTGATTGGCGTCTTTGTCAGTCAACGGCGGTCGTGCGTTTGGCGATCCGCTGCCCAAAGCAGAAGACGAAGTCCTGCCGGACGACCGGCTGCTGCCCGAACGTTTCGAACTCTCCTGCTTACTTCGGCCCTGTCCCGCTTTTTCGAGGTACGAATCAATTAGCTCAGTTTTCGAAATCACCTTGTCGCCATCAGTGTCAGCTTTCATATCAGGCTTGCGTCGCATGCCTTCGATTTCCTTCTTATCAAGCTTGCCGTTTTTGTCCTTGTCGTAAGTCTTGAACAACCCATCGACATAGGATTCGTACCCTTTTCGGACGTCGCGGCTACCAGTGGTGCTGGAGGTCGTTTTGGCGGTTCCTTTTGAAGTTGTTTTGGGAGCTGTATCTCGACGGCTGCGTGTTTCACGCTCCCGACCACGGTCACGACCGCGACCGCGATCGCGAGTTGACGACGTCGTACGTCGCGAGCTACGTTCACTGCTCCTCTTCGTCTTTGCCTCTTCGCGAGCCTCGTAGCGAACCAGCAGTTCCATTCGGCTAAGCGAACCGTCTTTGTTGGTGTCACTCACGTGAGCCGGCGGATCCGACCATCGCCCCGCCTTGATTTCCTTTGGACCAATCTTGCCGTCCTTGTCCTTGTCATAGCTTTTCAGCACCCAGTCCAACATTTTCTTGGCCCCTTCACTGAACTTTCGTGTCCGGGCTGTTTCAATCGGTTCGCGTTCTTCATCGGTTACGACGAAACGAAGACTGTCACCGGACTCCTGCTCGCGTTCGTCACCACCGACGGCGAACCCCATGGACTGCTGGCCGGGGCGTGGATTTGCCCTTTCGTTTCGACGCTTATCCACTTGCTTGGAAAAGTTCTTGATACTGACCGGCTTGTTCGGGTCGACTCCGGCTCTTTTCAGAAAGCCACGAGTTCGCTCGTCTTTGATCTCGTCAGGGTCGACCTTTCCATTTTTGTTCGTGTCCAGACGCGTCAAAAACTTCTCGACATCGAATGACCGCCGTTCACGTTTCTTTTCCTGAGCGAACGAAAAGTCAGGCAGAGCGACAATCGCGAGGGCGACAGTCAGACAAATCATTGAGCTACTTGAGATTTTCATACGGCTCTTCCGTTGGACACAATAGTTGCACACCATTGTAAACTCCAAATTGAGCTCTCAGTTTCGCCAAATTGGAACTGTTCAGCGTCCGAATCACGGCAGAACGCATTGTCGCGGGAATGCGGAAGAATCCGGCCTCATGGGGCGTTTAGCTCGCCTGGCCACGGAAATGACAGCTACTTGGTCAAAATTAACTTACCCTGCCGGGTACGTCTGAGCCGATAAATTTGGCCACCGCATTCGATCCAGATCTCTTCGCCACAACGAGCCAGTTGTTCGAATGGGATAATCTTTGGCATTCGATCCGCCATACTGCCTGCGGACTTTCCACCAAAATCATGCTCCGGCAGGGCATCAGATTGGGGTTCGTTTTGCGGATCGTTTGGCATCAGGCATCACTGAGTGAATTTGGATAATCGCGGCAGTCACGGTTGTTAGAGCTGATTTAGGCAAGTAACATATGACCTGTCTTAACTGTACGTTTTTTCCGACGACGCAGCAAGCCACCGGTTTGACAGGTCTCGCCTTTCTCCTCAGCCAGCCACGCTCGGAAAGCCACAACTGATTCCAATCGGATCAATTGTGGGCATTCCATTCTTTTGAGGAGCCCTTCATGGTTTATAGAAATCATTGCGCAAACACTTGCGCCGAAACTTCACGCACGCCTGCTGTTTGCTACCATCGTCGCATTGGTTTTACGCTGGTTGAATTGCTTGTGGTCATCGCGATCATCGGAATCCTGATTGGCATGTTGCTGCCAGCAGTCCAATCTGTTCGCGAAGCAGCTAGGCGAATTTCCTGCGCGAACAACGTTCGACAGATGGGGCTTGCGACTCTCAATTATGAATCAGCTCACATGGCATTCCCCGCGACTTGGGCTGCTGCTGGTGATCCGGACACAGGTAACGTCGACGGCTGGTCAGTGCAGGCTCAGATTTTGCCATTCATCGAACAAGCCAATCTCTACAGTGAAATTGATTTCACGCTCAGCTACAACGCAGCCGAAAACGCTTCGGTGAATCTCGGGGGAGTCGAACAGCGACTGGCCACGGCACGTGTCGCAGTTTACCTGTGCCCCAGCGAAGTCAAAGACGAGCTTCGTGTCGACAGCGCGGGTGAGCCATATCACTACCCGCTGAACTACGCGGCCAACGCGGGTGACTGGTTTGTTTTCGATCCGGCGACTCGAAAAACCGGGCCTGGAGCAATGACGACATTTAAGGAGCTTCCAATCAGCTCATTCACCGATGGAACAAGCAACACTTTGTTCTACGGCGAAGTCAAAGCTTACACCCCGTACTTCCGAAACGCATCGATTGCAGGTGAACTTACCAAGCCCGTTGACCCTTTCGACATCGCATCCATGGGGGGCGATTTCAAAACCAATTCCGGACACACTGAATGGGTTGATGGCCGAACTCATCAGACTTCGTTCACCGCGACGTTTGCTCCCAACACGACTGTCCCGTATGCACCAAGCACGGGAGAAGAATACGACATCGACTGGACTAACCAGCAGGAAGGCAAAAGCACAACCGCGTCCACCTATGCGGCCGTGACGTCGCGAAGTTATCACCCGGGCGGAGTGACTGCGGGACGAGCCGACGGCAGCGTGAAGTTCTTTAGCGATAGTATTTCAGCCGACGTTTGGACTGCGTTGTCGACACGCAACGGCGGCGAAGTCGTTAGCGAAAACTAGCAGCAACCAGTTCTCGTTCGCGCGTAGGTCGGAAAACGAGCTGCAGCGTCTGAGAACGGCGACTTAAGTTTGGCGTCTTGGCCAACGATCAAAACTTTGGAGTGCGGAACTCATGCCGAGTCCGGTTATTTCGCAGGGCGACGGTTTGTATGTCTTGCCTACGCACCGGGATGGGTGGGTAGCTGTTCAGACCTGTTCGAATCCGATTCGCGTTTGCATGCTGGATGATGAATGCGTGGGCTTCGCACTCCTTTTTGTCGCTTCGCAGAATTTTTTGCTACGGCCTTGGACCATGCAGGCTGGTTTATTGTGGAACGACGAATCCAGCCGATGAGACACGAACCGGCGAATCGCAGCTGGCGCCGGCGTGATCGACAACGATACCGAATTCCTGTAGCAGCGATCCTGAGTCACGTTTGATGGCTGCGTTGGCGATTTGAAAGTTTGCTTGCGCTCTTTCGAATTCGCTGGACGCATCGGCGCGGCGTTGCACCGCCTCCAACAGACGATCGACCGAAACGTTCCCCGCTTCGTACGCCGCCAGACGAGACTCCCACGCGTCCTCGGTCGCTTTCATTCGGTTGAAGTTTAGCTGAGCCGATTTCCATGATTGACTCGTTTGCCGCAGTGAAGATCCAAGCTCGTGCAAAATTTGCTGACGCGTTTCCGACAACACGGCCCGCTCACGCATTAGCTCAAGCTGACTGTTTCGCACTCCCGCATTTGCCTGACGGAACCCAACCGGCATGTCCAACTGAACGCCGAACTCCCATTCGTTGTGATCACCGGAAACCAGATCTTCGTAAGCACTGACGAAGCGAGTTGGGCCATCACCGGTCAGCTGGTCTCCAAATCCATTGTTCCGAAATGTAGCCACGGCATCGAGTCGCGGCAGTAGAAAATTTTTCGAGGCGAGCAGTTCGAGCTCACGCTGCCGCACTCGTCGTGCCTGCTGGCGAACTTCGACACGACTTACAATCGCATTGCTTGACAATGCTCCCCAATCGAAAACCGTCTCAACGGGTGACGGTTCGTCCTGCGGCCAGACCAGCCGCTCATCCGATTGAGGCATACCAATCAGCCGACGCAAATCGGCCTCGGCCTGGTAAACGCCGACGCTCCCCGAGCGAGTATTGCCGTTGAGCGCCGCAAACATTCGTTCTTCGAACTGAAAATACTGTTCCCGCGCTTGAGCTTCCGCGTCGGCTTCGCCACCCGGCAAATCGTTGTCGAATCTGGCTTTGACCGAGTTCCATGTTTCCAGTGAACTGTTTCGAGCAGATTTAATCGCTTCGAAGTTTCGGATGGAGAAATATAAATCCCAGTAGGCGTTGATCACTTCGTCGATGTGAGAGATGACGCCTTTCTCGAATTCGTCGACGGAGATATCGCTATTGATTCGGCTGACCAGAAAACCGGACGTGCCGAGGAATCCGGTTCTCGCATTCGGCCCCGCAATCCGATTGAAAGCATAGCCGCGACCCTGCAGAAGTGGCTGTCGAACCTGAGCTTGCCAGAACGTCGAATATGATGACGGAAATGTGCTCGAGACGTTGTCGTTGTTGTCATAAGTCACGTTTGCATCGACAGCGAACTGAGTCCCGGACCAGGCCGTTCGATTGACGCCAAACGTAGCTTGCGTGAGATCCTGAACGACTTCCGTGGCTCCACCACCGAGGATGGAGTTGTTGAAAACGTCGTCGTTGTTGGAATGATTGAGTGCTGCGGTCAGGTTCGAATCGAACTGCGCCAGAGCGGCCTGAACTCCAAAATTTGGATCAGAACTTTGGATCGCCGGATCCAAAGAGGTTGCTACCGTTTGAGGCGAACGGGTGACGTTCGCGTTGAGGCTTCTTAGCACCGTCGTGTTCTGCAGCGAAAGCGAAATCGCTTCGTCAAGCGTCAGCCTGAGCCATTCACTCGGCAACTCAGATTCGGCAGTTCGCGGTCGCGCCATGAATTCTGTTACCGAAGTTGACTGCAGGGTTCGACTATCGATGTCGGCAATCGGGCCGCTTTGTGAAGTGCTGGCGCGAGTCATCTGTTCCGCGAGCGGCGAAAGCTGCTGTTTCAATACGACTTTCTGATTGCCCGAAATGCACCCTGCAGCAGCGACCGCAAGCAGTGCAGCCGGAATGAGGATCAGAGTACATCGAAATCGCATAGCGACAGGCCAAGCCAGAACATTCGGAACGATCGGTTATTGGTATCGACAGGAAGAAACGTCAGCACGATTTTGACCGGATCGAGCACGACATTCGGCACAACGCGTCGGACGGGATTGAGCGGAAGATCCGCTACGACCGCTAAAGTTTCACTGTGGATACCAGCAGTGATTCAGGCCCACAAAAAGCGATGATCCGGCAGTGGAAACCATAAGTTTGCCGCGACGCGAGCCGCATCGTTCCGAGTTCAATCAATCATTGCTTGACGCAAGATCTCTGCGGGATGAAGCGCAACCCGCTCCGTGCCGTCTTTGATTTGATGGCGGCAACTCGTTCCGGTCGCTGCGATCGTGTTATCAACAGGCTCATTCCTAACGGTCGGAAAAAGAACCAGCTCCCCAATCTGCATCGAAACATCGAAGTGCTCTGCTTCGTAGCCAAACGAACCGGCCATTCCGCAACAGCCGGACGCAATCAACCGGACTTGATAGTTCTCTGGAACCTGCAAGGTTCGCAGGGCGGGGACCAAGCCAATTAGAGCTTTCTCGTGGCAATGCCCGTGAAGCCGCACCGTCTTCGGTTCATCGGAAAAACTTTCGGCGGAAACGTTTCCATTTTCGACCTGCCGCGCAATGAACTCTTCGAAGGTCAGACAGTTTTCTGCCAACCGCTTTGCCGTTTCCTTTTCTTCGCCTCGCAACAGGTCAACGTACTCGTCTCGAAAACTGAGAATCGCCGACGGCTCAACGCTGATCAAGGGAGTTTGCTCACTGACAACCGCTGACAGTTGCTTTACGTTGTTAGCCGCAATGTCTCTCGCACGCCGCAGCAAACCTTTCGATAGCGATGCACGACCGCTTTCAAGATGGTTTGGAATTTCGACAGCCCAGCCAAGTCGTTCCAGCACTTCGATCGCAGCAATTCCCACATGGGACTCGGTCAAGCTGGTGAACTCATCGCAGAAGAACAGCACCTTGCCGTTGCGACCGGCGTTTGAGTGTGGAACATGATTTCGAAACCAACGCCGAAGTCCAACGCGTGAAAATTCTGGCAAGCTTCTACCAGAAGCCACACCGATCACTTTCCTCAGCAACCAACCCGTCGCGAAGTTTTTCGTCGTGAAGTTCGCCAGCCACGGAACGATCGATCCCATTCGATTCAGCCGATCAACCCCAGCCACAAACCTGGTCCGCAACGGAATCCCATGCTTGTCATGCCAGGCCTGTTGAAACTCGGCCTTGATTTTTCCAACGTCGACGTTCGAAGGACACTCGCCCTTACAGCCTTTGCACGCCAGACACAAATCCATCGCGTCGCGAATTTCGTCGTTGGCTAACTCGCTTGATTCCGTCAGGACGTGTCGAACAATATTCGCCCGAGCCCGTGTCGTGTCTCGTTCGTTTCCAGTGGCCATAAAACTGGGGCACATCGTGCCGCCAATCTTGGCAGATTTGCGACAGTCGCCGGAACCAGTGCACATTTCGGCCGCTCTTTGCAGTCCGAGCGTGCTCTCGAAATCGAGCACGGTTTCAATCGATTGGGTCTGCGACAACCCGGCGTAGCGTAAAGCCGCGTCCATCGGAACAGGGTCGACAATTTTGCCCGGATTGAGAATGCCAGACGGGTCAAAAACCTGCTTCACGCGTCGCAGCAGAGCATAGCACTCGCTCCCGATCATCGATTCGATAAATTCACTTCGCAATCGACCGTCGCCGTGTTCACCGCTAAGCGATCCGTTGTACTTTCGGACTAGCGCGGCAACATCGGTCGCAATGTCGCGGAACTTTTTGACGTCACTATCAGTTTTCAAATTCAGCACAGGTCGCAGATGAATCTCTCCGCTACCGGCATGAGCATAATGCACGCATTCGCAATCGTGTCGTTCGAGCAACAACTGATCGACGTCCCGAATGTAGTCTGGCAAGTCCTCGATCGCGACCGCGGTGTCTTCGATGACTGCGACCGGTTTGTCGTCCCCAGGAACATTTCCCACGACGCCCAAACCGGCTTTACGCAAATCCCAGATGCGATTAATTTCCCGCCCGGAGAGAACTGGAAACGCATATCCAAGCCCCGCCTGGGTTAACTCCCGCTTGATTGCAGCGGCTTGCGTTTCAACATCCGCCATCGTTTCACCGCGCAGCGAAAGCACCAGGATTGCTCCGGGTTGGCCTTCAACAAATTGCAGGTTTTCACGTTGAGCAATATTTCTGGCCGCCCCCTGCAGGACCAACTGATCGATCAGCTCTGATGCGAACAGCGAAAACTTCATGGCAATCACATTTGCCCGCAGCGCTTCGTCGACCGTGTCGAAGTGCACGCATAGCAACGCGTTTTCTGCTGGCGGAAATTCGTGAAGCTGAAGTTTGATCGAAGTCGCGAGGAACAACGTGCCTTCCGAACCGGCCAACAATTTGCAAAAGTTAAACCGCTGGTCCGAATCAGCAGCGAAGACTTCGCTGTCCATCAACGCGTCGAGAGCATAGCCCGTGTTGCGTCGATGAATCGATGGCTTTGGAAAGTGTTGTTGAATAAGCCGCCGGTTTGCTTCGGCACCAAGCATGCCTTGGACGTAGCGATAGATTTCCCCTTCAAGCGTCCCCAGCTCACACTTATGCTGAAACTCGGATTTTGTAAGCGGACCGAATGTCGCTTCGGAACCGTCGCTAAGGAATCCTGAAACTTCAATCGTTTGATCGCGGGTCGTTCCATACACGATGGAGTTTGAACCACACGAATTGTTGCCCAGCATTCCGCCGATCATCGCGCGATTTGACGTCGATGTCTCGGGGCCGAAAAGCAAATCATGGTTTGCCAGTTCCAGATTCAATTCGTCTCGAACAACTCCGGGTTCGACGACGACCGTTTTGTTGGCAACGTCAATCTCACCAATTTGATTCAGGTGCTTGCCCAAGTCGACAACAATGCCGCGGCCAACAACTTGCCCGGCCAGCGACGTTCCCGCCGTGCGAGGAATCAGACTGGTGCGGTTGCGTTGGGCGAACTCAATCAGTGTCCGCAGGTCACGTTTCGATTTGGGAAAGGCAACCGCCAGCGGGACTTGCTGATAAACCGACGCGTCGGTCGAATAAAGTTTGCGGGTTAGCGAATCAAACTCGAGCGGTCCATCGAGGTTTTCGCGCAACGACTCAAGCCGATTGACTTCGATCGTTGCAGAACTCGTGTTCAAGGCTGTGTCCTCGTTTTCGTGCAACGCCAACGTTAGTCGATCGGCAGATCGTGACCCATCTTGTCACGTTTGGTCGCAAGATACTTTTCGTTGTGCTCGTTGACCGGAGGCAAAATCGGAACCTGATCGACGACTTTCAAATCGAATCCGCGAAGGTTGAAGGCTTCTGTCTTTTTCGGATTGTTGGTCAGCAAACGGACTTCCGACATGCCAAGATCTTTCAGGATTTGAATCCCGACGCCATAGTCACGACTGTCAGCCTTGTGGCCCAGAGCCTGATTCGCTTCGACGGTATCCAAGCCCTGGTCCTGCAGATTGTAGGCTTTGATTTTCTCTGCAAGTCCGATGCCGCGGCCTTCCTGCGGCAGATACACGAGCACGCCATAGCCTTCGCGGGCAATCATCGACAACGCCATGTGCAACTGATCGCCGCAATCACATCGCAGCGACGTCAACAGGTCGCCGGTAAAGCAACTGCTGTGCATACGAACGAGCGGCGCCTGTTTTCCGTTCGCCGGATCACCCATCACCAACGCAACCGGTTCCTGAGCTTCGTACTGGACCCGGTAGGCGATCACGCGAAAGTCTCCGTACTTTGTCGGCAAGTTCGCAGACGCGATTTGCGAAACCAGTTTTTCGCTAACACGTCGGTAAGCGATCAGGTCTTCAATTGTGATGATTTTCAGATTCTTGTCTTTGGCGATTTGCAACAGCTGATCTCGCGTGGCGCGTTCGCCATCGTCATCAAGAATTTCGCAAAGCACACCGGCCGGTTTCAGGCCAGCCATTCTCGCGAGATCGACAGCGGCTTCGGTGTGCCCGGCACGACGAAGCACGCCTCCCTGTTTGGCCATCAACAGGTGAACATGGCCTGGACGCTGAAAATCATCCGGCTTGCTATTCGGATCGGCGATTGCTTTGACGCACAGGGCTCGCTCTTCGGCTGTAATTCCGGTTCGTGCCGTAACGTGATCCAGCGGCGTCAGAAACGCGGTCTGATTGTTGGAATTGTTGTTGTCGACCAGCGGCGTAAGCTTGAGTCGCCTCGCGGCGTCTGGCAAAATCGGCATGCAGAAGTCTCCGCGTCCGCTCATCACAAGATTGATCGACTCGGCCGTCGCCAATTCCGCGGCACAAATATAGTCACCTTCGTTTTCGCGATGTTCATCATCAAGCACGATGACCACCTCACCTCGCCCGATGGCATCGACGGCTTCTGGAATGGTGGAAAAATTAAGCGACATTGTGGCCTCCGATGAATGGCGTTTTGCAGGTCCCGGTCAGCGGAAAGTTCCGTGCAAGATTGAAACTTGACGCATGGGTTACCGGTATCCCGTATTATAGAACTCGGCCTAACTGCAAGTAGGCGTAATCTGAGTTTCATCTTCGGTTTGGGATAATCGAAAGGCAAAACGGCGGCCGGCAAACGGCCCTTCTGTCAGCCGAGCTGTCCCAACTACCGTGATCAGTAGAGATTGCTACAATCTGGCTGTTGACGGTAAGTCGCCTTTAACTTTGAAAGAATAAATATGAGCTTCGATCCAAATCAAAATACTCCCATGGGCCACGTTCCTCCAAAAAAATCTGGAGGTGCGCTCAAGTGGATTCTCGCCGGCGTCGGTTGCTTCGGTCTCCTCGGACTTTGCTGCTTTGGCGGGTTCGCCTTTCTCGGCTATCAAGGCCTGAAAGTGATCAACAACAACCCTGCCTACCTTGAGGCTCGTGCTCAAATTGAAAGCTCTGCGTCGGTCGGCGACGCCGTTGGCGATCCGGTTACTGTCGGCAGTTACACCGGAGTTCAATCCAACCAAAATGGTGAACGGATGACGATCACCTACGACGTGCCAGTTTCTGGGCCGAATGGTTCGGGAACTGCGAAGATCAGCGTCAACGGAAAACCGATGACCGAGGACTGGACTATCGAATCGCTCGATATCACCGTCGGTGGTGAGAGCATCCCAATCGATGGCGGTGGACTCGAAGTCAACATCGAAGAATAACTTTTACGATCAAGCTAAACTAAAAATCAAAATTCAGGACTATAGATAGATGGCGAAAATTACCCTCAAAGGCAACGACTGCAACACGTCTGGTGAGTTGCCAGCAGTCGGAAGCGCTGCCCCGGACTTCACTTTGGTCGCAGGCGATCTCAGCGAAAAATCTCTCGCAGACTACGCTGGGAAGAACGTCGTGCTGAACATCGTTCCCAGCCTGGACACGGGAACGTGTGCGATGAGCGCGAAAACGTTCAACGGCAAAGCGGGTGAAGCCGGCGACACTGTAATCGTTAACGTTTCGATGGATCTGCCATTCGCTCAAAAGCGTTTCTGCGAAGCTGAGTCGCTGGAACATATCGACAACCTGTCTGCATTCCGCTGCAGTGGCTTTGGCGACAGCTACGGTGCGGCGATTGTTGACGGCCCACTGAAAGGTCTGCTTTGTCGCGCGGTCGTGATCATCGATGGCGAAGGCAAAGTCAAATACACTCAGCTGGTTCCGGAAATCGTGGACGAGCCAGATTACGGTGCGGCATTGGGCGCACTGTAGTCAATAACTTTGAAGATGCGATGGGCGGACTGGTTTCCGCCCTTTTTTTGTTTCTACATTCAAACACTTCACCTCCAACGGCACACACATGGACTCGCTTATCTCCGAGATCGCTGACTACGTTCACAACTTCGAAATCAAAAGCGAACTCGCATACGAAACGGCCAGACACTGTTTGATGGACAGCCTTGGATGCGGTTTCCTCGCGTTGGAACATCCGGCCTGCCTGAAAATGCTGGGGCCCGTTGTTCCGGGAGCCAACATGGAAGCCGGTTGCCGTGTGCCGGGCACGAACCTGAATCTCGATCCAGTCAAAGCTGCTTTCGACATCGGTACGCTGGTTCGCTGGCTGGACTTCAACGACACCTGGCTGGCCGCCGAGTGGGGACACCCGTCAGACAACCTTGGGGCCATCCTTGCCGTCGCAGACTGGAAGTCGCACATCAAAGCGGAAGAGACTTCTGTTCAAGACGTCCTGACCGCGATGATCAAAGCCCATGAAATTCAGGGAATCCTCGCACTGGATAACTCCTTCAATCGAGTCGGGCTGGACCATGTGCTGCTAGTTCGAATCGCCAGCACCGCCGTTGCAAGCTGGATGCTGGGCAACACGCAGGAGCAAACTGCAAACGCGATTTCCAACGCCTGGATCGATGGAGGCGCCCTCCGCACCTATCGCCATGCTCCGAATACGGGATCGCGAAAAAGCTGGGCGGCCGGCGACGCAACCAGCCGCGCGGTTCGCCTGGCGTTGATCGCAGGCACGGGCGAAATGGGATATGAAACGGCACTGTCGGCTCCGGTTTGGGGATTTAGCGACGTGCTGTTTGGCGGGAACCCGATCACGCTCGCGAAGCCGCTGGGAAGCTATGTGATGGAAAACATCCTGTTCAAGATTTCTTTCCCCGCCGAATTCCATGCTCAAACCGCAGTCGAATGCGCGATGGAGTTGCACCCGAATATCGTCGATCGTTTGGAGGAAATCGAACGCGTTGAATTGGAAACGCAGGAACCTGGAGTTCGCATCATTGACAAGACCGGGCCGCTAGACAACTACGCGGACCGCGACCATTGCCTTCAGTACATGGTGGCGATTGGATTGATCTTTGGCGAACTGACGGCTCATCACTACGCTGACGATACGGCAAAAGATCCTCGGATCGATGCGCTGCGTGAAAAGATGGTCGTCAAGGAAAACAAGACGTTCACCGACGAGTACTACGACCTGGAGAAACGTGCCATCGGCAACAGCATTCAGGTTTATTTCAAAGACGGAACGTCGACCGATCGGGTTGAGGTCTCATATCCGATTGGCCACCGGGTTCGCCGCGAGGAGGGCATTCCTGTTTTGAAGGAGAAGTTTCACAACAGTTTGCCTGGTGTGTTCGACAACGATCAGATCAAGGAGATTCACGCGGCCTTTGCTGACGCTGAGCAGCTTGGCGATATGAAAGTCGCGGACTTTGTGCACCTGTTTGTCGTCAATGAAAAAGGCATGTTGCTGGCGTAGCCATGGATCTACAACGCGCAGGTGAGCTGTTTGAAAAAGCCGAAGCAGCGAATGACGTCGGCCGATACGAAACTGCGCAGAGCCTGGCGGCCCAAGGAATCGCTTTTGCTCCCGAAGCTGCAGAGCTCTATGCTTCTTTGGCGAGAGCCTGCCTGGGATTGAATCAGCTTCCTCAAGCCGAAACCCATTGCCGAGAAGGGCTTCGGCTAGACCCAGACAATGCGTGGCTGCTAAGAATTTTGGTTCTGGTCACGAGACTGCGAGAGGATTTTACAGAATCAACGAGCGTCGCAAAAAGACTTCTTCAACTTGCCCCGCACGACAGTCTTTCGCACATTGCAGCCGGAAGGACGTTCTTACAGTGCGGCAACACGCCAGAAGCTGTTCAGCGATTCCAGGAAGCAATCCGACTCGACCCAATGAACGATGATGCGTTTTCGTCGCTTGGGATTTGCTATCTGGAGAGCGGACAGCCGAAGATGGCTGAACAGCAATTTCGTCAGGCACTTTCTTTAAACCCAAACAACGCCAAGGATTTAAATAACCTCGGCGTTTCGCTTCAGCGACAGGGAAAACAGAAAGACGCGGCGGTTGCCTTCAAAGCCGCCGTGATAGTGGATCCGACCTGTGCGGTTTCGAAGAGCAACGCCAAAGCGTCGATCGCCGCCTACCTCTCCGTCGGTGGCGGCCTGCTGCTGTTGTACCTGTTTGCAAAACTGATGTTTGTCGCTGGAAAAACTCCTGCGGCAAAGCTGATTGAAGACATCCCGCTGAAGCAACAAAAAATGATCGCGGCGACGATCGGCATTGGCGTTTTGCTGCTCTTTGGGTTCTTTACCTACGGCCGTCGATGGCTGAGAAAGCGGGATCTACTCGGCGCTGACCCACAGATCCTCGAATTCTACAAAACTGTTTGTAAGGACAAAGATGTGAAGTAGCGGACGCCTATTGCTTCAACCATCCGCTGTCGGCGATCCAATCGCCCATCCGATGCCGCCACGTACTGATCGATTTAAGCTTGGTGCGGTTCCCCATGTTGAACCCGTGGCCACCCTGATTGTAAACATGCAACTCCATCGGCACCTTGGCGGATCGAAGTTTCAACGCCAGCTCAATCGCGACTTTGGCCGCACCGTCATCATTGGCAACCAGAATAAACGCCGGAGGAGCATCAGCAGGAATCGTTTCCGGAATGCCCAGCGGCCCCGCATAAATCATCACCTGAAAGTTTGGCTTGCAACCAGGATGATCAATCGCGTCAGCTGAATCCTTGATGCCTTCGTGGCTACCGTAGCAAACCATCGACACGACCTCGCCGCCTGCACTGAAACCAACGATACCGACTCGTTCTGGATCGATGGACAATTTATCTGAAAAATGGCGGACCCAGCGAATGGCACGCTGCCCGTCCTGTTTCGCATGCACGTCAATCTTGTACGGCGAGTTTTCCTCTCGGCCAAGCCGATACTTGAGCACGAACGCATCGACGCCGATCGAGTTGAAGTATTCCGCGGCTTCATTACCTTCGGCACCGGCAACCAACAAACGATGGCCTCCTCCCGGACAGATAACAACCGCTGCACCGGTTCGCTTTTCCTCTGGAGCCAGAAAAACGGTTAGCGATGGGTTGTGAATGTTCTTGACCCACCACTCGTCAGCCTCTTCCGCTTCGTCTTTGCGATCTTCGAATCCTGGAGCTCCGTTTTCCCAAAGTGGAATTTGCGTTCCTGAAGCGATCGAACTCGAAACAGCTTTTTCGTATTCGCTAACGTCCTGAGCCGACACCGACCCCAGACCGGCAAGGAACGTGGCCAAAAAACAAACCAGTGCAATTCGAAACATCGTCAGATCCCATCATCCAGAAAAGTAGATTGCAAACAGACACAATAGCAGCGTCAGGAAACTCCAGTTTAGCAGCAATGAAACCAGGCACTGTTTGGTAAATGTGAGCGGCATGTCGCTCATGATTGGCCAGTTGACGACATGAAAATCAATTTGGCAAACAGTGCCTGGGCTGGCTTTTCGTCTCATCGATCGCAAGATTATCAGAAACGAATCGGCGTGCCCCCTGCGAGCACAATCCCGATTGGCTCTGAAACTTCACGGATCGTGACGCTCGTCACTCACCAATTTTATTTGCCGGATTTGGCCCGACAGCTGTCGCAAAAGCCGTCGCGTGCGAGTTGCAGTGCGAGATACTAATCAGCACTTCGGAGATCCCAAGCTTGTCGCACCATTCCCTCGCTGCGTTGTGCAAACTGACCAACGGCTTGCCGCCCATCGCGTTGGTAATCTCGATGTCGGTCCAGGCGATTCCTTTTGCCCAACCAGTTCCCATCGATTTCAAAATCGCTTCTTTGGCCGCCCAACGACCAGCGTAGTGCTGGATTGACGACTTGCGCCCCGAACAATATTCGATTTCCCAGGAAGTGTAGACTCGCTCCAGAAACAGCGCATCATGCTTCTCGATCATGGTCGCGATTCGCGAGCACTCGATGATGTCTGTTCCAATTCCGACGACGTTATTCATTTTCTTGGCGGCTTGAGTCCACAAGCGTCTTGCGCTCGACGCAAAACTTCACTCGCTTTGGCCCGAGCTTTCTTTGCACCTTCGTTCAGAATATCCCGTATCCGGTCCGGATCCGATTCCAACTCAGTCCGACGCTCTCTGGCTTCTGCAAAGTAGTTCTCTGCCGCTTCGGCGAGCGCCTTCTTTACGTCGCCGTAGCCAAATCCGCCGCGGCGATAGGTCGCTGCCATCTCTTCGACTTTGTCCGGTTCTGCAAACAAAGAATAAAGCTGAAACAGATGGTCGCCTTCCGGTTCCTTCGAATCTTCCATCGGCCGCGAATCCGTATCGATTCGCATGACTTTCTTCTTCATCGATTTAACTGGCTCGAAGACCTCGATAAAGTTGCCGTAGCTTTTGGACATCTTCTCGCCATCCGTTCCAGGAATCTTGGCGCTCTGATCGAGAATCCGAGGTTCTGGCACGACGAAGACTTCTCCGTACTGATGGTTAAACGCGTTCGCAACATCACGACAAAATTCAATGTGCTGCTTTTGATCTTCGCCGACAGGAACAATGTTCGAATCGTAAGCAAGAATATCGGCGGCCTGCAGAACCGGATACGTAAACAGACCGGTGACGACGGGCATTCCCTTGGCAATTTTGTCTTTGTACGAGACGCACCGCTCGAGCAAACCCATCGGAGTCCCCGACATCAGGATCCAGCACAACTGGGAAACCTCGGGCACGTCGGACTGCAGGAACAAAACAGCTTTCTCAGGATCAAGCCCCAGAGCCAGCATGTCCATCGTCGTGTTGAGCGAGTTTTGGTAGAGCTGTTCACCGTCGCGGATCGTGGTCAGCGCGTGCAAGTTCGCCACAAAGTAATACGACTCGTCTTCGTTTTGAAGCGCGATGTATTGTTGAACGGCGCCAAACCAGTTGCCCCAGTGAGGCCGGCCCGTCGGTTGAATTCCGGAAAGTACACGCATGCTAATTTGTGAGTTTGAAGACTCTTCTTTTCTATAACAGGATTCCAATCGTAGCCCGAACCGGACACGAAGGAAGACCGACCGCCCATCAATGGACGGGAATACGATTCGTTAAAATGGTCCCAGTCGTGCGAAGTCCTCTCGAACTCGCACGTAGCTGAGAAAAACGACCTAACCGGGTTGCAGGACGTCTTTCCAGACACAGCCCGACCAGGACAGACCGACGCCGAATCCGATCAGGATGTTCTTCCGGTCTTTGGACAGTCGTTTCTGCTCGCGAAGCTGAGTGATCAGAATCGGAAGCGTCGACGAAACCGTGTTTCCGACATCAGCCAGCTCGATCGGAATCTGTGACTCGTCGATCCCCAACTGTTGTCGCAACATGTCCAGCATCTTGAACGTCGCCTGATGCACGAGGTACTGATCGAGTTCATCTTTCGTCGAATCCGAACTGGCCAGGATCTGTTCAATCAACTTCGGAATCTCTGACAACGTAAAGTTAATCAGGTTCGGGCCGTCCATGTACAAATCGCTTTTCCAGCGCCGTTTTCGTTGTGGCTGAAAGTCCTGATCCGTTTTGCGAAATCCACCGGGGCTGGCCGGAGTCACGCACAACATGTGAGCGCCACTGCCATCGGTACCAAATTTGTAACCAGTGATCGACGGTTCAGAATGCGGCTCGATCAAGGTCGCCGCTGCGGCATCGCCGAAGATCGTGCGGATGCTGCGATCGTTCTTGTCGATGAATTTGGAGTACGTTTCAGCCGTCACGAACAGGATCCGTTTCGCGACGCCTGATTGAATCAGTCCGTCGGCGATCGAAAGCCCGTACGGATAGGCACTGCAGCCAAGATTGAAATCGAGGGCTCCGCAGTCGGTGCGCAATCCCAGTCGATTTTGCATCAGACAAGCGGTCGTCGGCAACGCAAAGTCGGGCGTCTGCGTGCAGAACAACAGAAAGTCGATCGAAGCTGGATCGATATCGTGTTCCGCAAAAAGTTTTTCGCAGGCTGCAACACCAAGGTCGGAAGAAGTTTCATCTTCTGCCGCGATGTGTCGGTTGTGGATCCCTGTCTTGGAGGCGATCAGGTCCATGTCCCATCGCGGATTGTCTTCTTTCAGAACCGCGTTGGATTCCACTTTTTCAGGAAGGTGAACGGAGATCGGCCCGATGGCTGCAAATTGTTTGGTCACAAAAACTAAATCCCAAACCGGTCAAAACGCCGATCTGATACGGCATAGATGGTTAAATTTCGAAGCCAAAAGGTTACCAAAGTCCCCTCAATTAGCGAAGATGCCAAACCGTGATTTCGTGGCTGCAGAACGCCCGAGGTGCAGATATTTCGGGTCAAAAAAGACAATCCGGCTGGTGAAACAGGAAACCGGCCAAGAATTTGGCGGCCAGCGTCAATTCCTAAGCAATTCGAAGCGTTCGAAGAAGCTCAGTCCGCTGAACGTCTGAATCTCCAGAAATGAACATTTAAACGCCAGCTTCAAGGACTTGTTCGCCCGAGTCCTCTCGGTTCGGGCTGGCTGGCGCATCAAACGGAACAAAAAAACAGGCCAGCACAATCGCTGGCCTGTCGTAGCTGTAGTCTTCAAATTCGTTGGCTGGCTCTATTCGCCAATACAGTACAGATACTTGTTCGAACGAATCAAAAGTTGACCATTGCTAATCGCTGGCGTACCGGGAAAAATCTCGGCATCGTCCGTCAACTTATTGGCTGCAATCTGCTTACACTCTGCGTCCGCATTGAACACAAACGTCTCGCCGTTGCCCTTGGTGTAGTAAACCTTGTCACCAGCGATCACCGGTGAACCATAGTCCGGCGAACCAAATCGCCCGCCACCACCAGAACTCTTCGGTCGACTTGAATCACTCGACTGCATACGACTCTTACCGACTTCTTTACCCGTCTCAATGTCGACAACGCTCACCACGCCACCACGCCCGATCACGAACATGTGACCGTTGTAGACAACCGGAGAGGCGAAACTGGCCATCGTACGACCGTTCCATGCAACGTGCGAATCAGTCACATCCTTCGTTCCCCCAGATCGAATGGCGATGCTGCCGCCGCCGGATCGTCCGCCGATCGAAGCGTAGATCATGCCGTCGCTCTCAACGGCGCTGGTGTAAAAACCAGTGTCGCCGATTCCCGACGCGGCCCATTTAAGTTTTCCATTTTCCGAATTGATCGCCCACAATTCATCCGGAACACCAATCACAATGTCACTGCGTCTGTCGTCAACGTTGACAATCATCGGAGTCGCCCAAGTGTTGTCCAAAGCATCGGACTCGCAAACCCAAACCTGTTCGCCAGTCTTTTTATCCAAAGCATAAACGGCTCGGCTCTCAGCCAACGCAGGCACGATCAACAAGCCATCGTGAACGATCGGGCTCGATGCCGACCCCCACTTGCGCGAGTCGGAACCGTCGCCAACGCTTTTCTTCCAAAGCTCTTTCCCATCCAAATCGTAAGCGATGACGCCGGACTTTCCGAGAAAGACAAACAGGCTTTCGCCGTCGCAAACCGGAGTGTGCGAAGCGTATCCGTGAGCCGTCACGCCGATCCCAGAAAAGTCATCTTCGTTGGCGGTCCCGGCGATGGTCTTGGACCACAACTCTTTGCCAGTCGTTCGGTCAATACAAACGACGTGACGTTTCAAGTCTTCTTTATTGCCAACGTTTTCACGGCTCTCACCGTAGCCGGAATAGCAAGTCAAAAAGACCTTGTCACTAACGACGACCGGAGAAGAAGCTCCCGCACCTGGCAGCGCGGTTTTCCACTGGATGTTCTTTTCCGGACCCCATTGAGTCGGAGCGGAACTGCTGCTGATTCCACTTCCACTTGCTCCACGAAATCGCGGCCAGTCTTCCTGGGCTTCGGCGGAGATAGTGAAAACGGTAAATGCAAAAAGTGCTGCGAGAGAGAAGTAGCGAGTCTGTAATTGAGTCATATTAAATCCTGAACAGAAGGTAGCGGCGAGAAGAGAGCAGTGAGACATTGACATTGATGTCTGCAGAAAAGTTGATCGTCCGGACTACTGATCATCAAACGCAGGACGATTCTCTTTTGCTTTTGGCGATTCAGCGCCGCCTCCGCCACGACCTCCGCGGCCGCCACGACCACCACCGCCGCCGCCCTGCCACTGCTTCGTCATCGCTTCAACTTCTTTGCGAGTCAGGTATCCGTCTTTGTCGGTATCTGCGTCATCGAATCCTCGCGACATTCGCTCACCGGCTTCTTCCTTCGAAAGCTTGTCGTCCTTATCGGCATCGCGTTCCATGATGCGATCGACGAACGCGCCAGGATCCCAGTTTCCACCGCCGCCCTGCTGACCACGACCGCCCTGACCACCTCGGCCTCCGCGTTCCGGAGCAAGTTCCGACGCTTCCAGAACGCCGTCTTTGTTCTTATCAAGCGTCTTCAATGCCGCAACCGAATTCGCAATTTCTTCGACTGAAAGCTTTCCATCTTTGTCAACATCAAGAGCCGACATCAATGGTGAAATGGGGCGCTGTCCGCCGCGCTGACCACCACGGCCTCCGCTAGGTCCGCCACGCTCTCCGCGTTGAGCACCGCGTTCGCCACGCTGCCCGCCTTCTCCGCCGCCAGGACGTTGGGCGATCGCCAGTGACGACATGGAAATGGAAGCAAAAATGACGAGTGTGAAAATTAGCTTTTGCATCGGAGTGACCTTTTTTGGAGAGCGGGATTGAACGGGCATTTTTGCCTTCCCGTTTTTAACACATCCGCATCTTCGAAGTGTCAAACATTAACGAATGAAATACGTTATTTGTTCGACAGATCGCCGACTGAGCACCAACCGAGAATCTGCGGCACTGTCCGATAAGCCTGAAGCATAAAAAAACGCTGCTTCTCATCGTGGAAAAGCAGCGTTTATGTTCCCTGGCACTGAGGCAGCATACGCTGCCTCAGTGCACAGTAAGCTCAGTCGTGAGCACCTGTTGAAACGGTTGACCCAGAAACCTGATGTCTCAACAAGCAATAAGCTCTTCCCCAGGAGGGAGGGTGTGTGAGGATCCCGCAATCCCGTACACTGCGACCGAACTCTAAAGTATCGTTCGAGGTGGACTTGTTCGAATCGTTTCGCTCAAGTTCGAAACAACGTATAGAGACATTCCGTGAACTGGCAAACACCAATCGGCTACAAAGAAGTGACTTTGCACCGACCGCTAGCGATTGCTGGAAAACTGCGAAAGACGCGGAAAATTGGCGAGGCGATTATCAAGAAATCAGCCTCGATTCAGGAAACTTTTGGCGGGTTGTCGGACCAACACGAACGCCGTGCTTCGCTTGGTCACTATCGCCTCGAACCGAACGGGTTCCCGAAGTAGTGCTTTGACTTCACGCAATTGACGCACTCGCCAGGCCGACAGTATCCCAGCGGTCCGTCACACGAGTTGATCGGGTCGTAGAGCGAGTAGTACGGCAGGAAAGTTGCCGATTTCAGGAAATGGAATCCTGAAACGAACGGCTGACGGATGAATCCGCGAGTCTGGCCGTAACGCTCAAGTGCAACGTCTTCGAAGTACAGTGGCTTGTAAGTAATGTCTGGGGCCGCCCAAGCGAACAGCTTGTCCGAACTGGCGATCGGCGTGGTGCTGCGACTGGTCAACTGCCACGACTGATCTGCCGGAGACTTGCCATCGACCGGTCGAATGCCTGGCACAATTGATGACATGGGCTTCAGGTTCCACGTGGTCATCGGAGGCGAACGTCGTGGCTCAATGTCGTCATCGGTTTCGTCATCGGTTTCGTCGTCGATGAACAAATCGTTCGATTCGAGATCATCGCTCTTGAGCAACGGCTCTTTCAGATCATCCGTCCCGTCGTCTTCTCGCGGGCTGGTTTCTTGACGATTCGAAATCGCTGCGAACCGAATCGCGCCCGGTCGCTGGCCATAGTCAGACTGATCGACTGCTGGAGTCTTGATCACGAACAGCGACCCATCACTTTGCTGAGCCACACACTGGTTTGCAATGAGCAAACAGGCGAACGCGGACACAAGACAGATCTGAAAACGAGCAGTTGATATTGAGAGCATGGCTTCACCGAAAGAAAAGACTTCTTCACCCGGTTTATCGGCCCGCAGAATGGTCCCGATGGGAAAATTGAATATCAGAGAAATCTGTTTGCTAATCAGAAAAGTTTGCCACGAGAAACCGGTAGCTCAGCGGTTTCTTTGCTGGTGGCACTGCAAGCACCTCGGATATCGCATGACTTTTTGCTGATCGGGTCAGCACTAAAATGTCCTCGCCAAGCAACTTGCCTGACTCACTGGCAGGCAGACCATTGTCGCCAATCAAATTCTGCAAACACGACTCATGGCATCACCCGAAACAGGTTCGGGAACTGTTTCGAGCGGTTTGGCACGGTGATTGCATTATCTGTTTTTCGGAAGTGGTTCGCCCAACGCTGTGAAAACAGTTGAGGGCGGAATAGAGACGAGGCAGTGCTTGGGCTACTCGGTTTATACCGGGTAGTCCAAGACGCAATTATAAGATTTTGATTGAAACAGGGCTGTCGAGAATACAATCTCGACAGCCCTGTTTTATTTTAATACACCAAAATCGTACATTTGCGCAAAAACAATACACATTTTGAACGCCTGTTTTAGTCTCAGGCAGCCGGAATCCACGCTTTTCAAAAAAAGATTCTTCCTGCCAATGGCTCTTGCGTTTTTGCGAATCTGCATCGGTTGTGTCCCACCAAGACACTTTTTGCGCAGATAAGCGCGGAAACTGTCCAGCTGCGCGTCGATGCCCGAATTTCGCGATCAGAGCCCGTCTTCGCGTGTTGCGGGGGCAAGTTTTGCTGAAAAACGTCGATAGCCTATACTTGATAGCGGTAAGGAATCGAAAAAGGTGCGATCGATGGTGATGAAAAGCAATCTCAGTGGCTTTGGCTCTGCCAGCAGATGGATGGCTCTTTCGGCCGTGACCGTGGCATCCTGTGTATTCGTGTCGCCAGCAATCTCGGTCGCTCAGGACGCAAAACAAGTTTCGACTCGTCGGAATCCCGAGCCACGAAAAACTTCAGCCTTGCCCACCCAGGTTTCGCGAATCAATGAGTTGATTGAACGCGATTGGGCCGAGTACGAACTGAAACCGTCCAAGGACGCGACCGATGGCGAGTGGTGCCGGCGGGTATTCCTGGACGTCATCGGCCGGACCCCAACGGTCGATGAAGCTCGCTCCTTCATGGCCAGCAAAGAAGACGACAAGCGTTTGGCGTTGGTGAAAAAGCTTCTGTATTCGGACGACTACACGGAGGAGTTCGCGAGGAACTGGACGACAGTCTGGACCAATCTGCTGATCGGCCGAACCGGCGGCACGGCTAACAATTCAATGATCAATCGCGAGGGAATGCAGAAGTACCTGCGCGATTCGTTTGCTCGCGGCAAGCCTTACGACCGGATGGTTGATGACTTGATTACGGCGACGGGAACAACCGCGCCTGGCGATCCTGACTTCAATGGTGCGACGAACTTTCTGATCGACAAAGTCAATCAGGAAGACGCGACGCTGGCGACGTCGGCAACGACCAGAGTTTTTCTTGGCTTGCAAGTTCAATGCGCTCAGTGTCACAAGCATCCGTTCAATGAATGGGAGCAGGAAACATATTGGCAGATGAACGCTTTCTTCCGTCAGGTCAAAGCGTTCCCACGACGAATGCGAGCCGAAACGGGAGCCAACGCGGAACTTGCGGATCAGGATTTCGCCAGCCGACGTCGACGCGATTTTGAAGAGGCAGAGATTTATTTCGAAAGTCGCAATGGACTGATGCAAGTTGCCTGGCCTGTGTTTGTTGACGGTGCCGAAATTGGTCGCAGCGGTTTGGTGAACGTGGTCAATCGCCGTCAGGAACTTTCAAAACTGATCCAGAAATCGCCGTTCCTGGACCAGACGATCGCGAACCGAATGTGGGCTCATTTTTTGGGCTACGGTTTTACGTCGCCGGTAGATGATCTGGGACCGCACAACATTCCCTCCAATCCTGAGTTGCTGGAGTATCTCGGCAGCGAGTTTCGGACTGCACAGTACGACTTGCGAGAGTTAATGAAGTGGATCGTGCTTAGCAAGCCGTATGCACTTTCCAGTCGCCAAACGAAAGCCAATGAATCCGATGACCCGCTTCAGGGTGTGGCCCCGCGGTTTTCACATTTTTACATTCGCCAGATGCAACCTGAACAGCTTTATGAATCGCTATTGGTGAATACCGAAGCGGCGTCTCGCGGAACGTACGAAGAGCAGGAGCGTCGCAAAAGTCGCTGGCTGCAACAGTTCAATCGTGCGTTCGGTACCGATGAGGGCGGCGAATCGACGGACTTCAACGGAACGATCCCGCAGGTCCTGATGATGTTCAACGGCGAGATGATTCAGGAAGCGACCAAAGCGAACGGCGGCAGCGTGATATCGCAACTGGTTGCTTCGGGTGGAACGCCGCGGGACAAAGTGAACAAACTGTTTTTCGCAGGTCTCTCGCGACCACCTTCATCTCAAGAAACACGAATGGCGATGGGTCTGATCCAGAGCCAGGGCGATCTCGGCGAAGGCCTCCGCGATTTGTGGTGGGTCATCCTGAATTCAAACGAATTTATCTTCAACCATTAATTGGAAATTGCCATGAACCTTCGAACTCCCAAAGGCATGAATCGACGCCACTTCATGAGCCATCTCGCTGGCGCGTCGGCGCTTGCTGCGAGTGCGTACACGCTGACACGAACGGTCGAAGCCAACGCCAAAGAAATGGTGAAGAAGCAAAAGGCAGCGATCCTGTTGTGGATGGGCGGCGGACCTTCTTCGATCGACATCTGGGACCTCAAGCCAGGTTCCGCCAATGGCGGTCCGTTCAAACCAATCGCCACCAATGGCGACATGCAAATCTGTGAGCACATGCCTTTGATGGCCCAGCAAATGGACAAGATGTCGTTGGTGCGCTCAATGAGCACGCGCGAAGCCGACCACATGCGTGGACGCTATTATATGCACACCGGTTTTACGCCGAACCCAAACGTGACGCATCCCAGCTACGGTTCTGTCGTGGCACATGAACTGGGTGCCGACCGTCCGAACCTCGACATTCCAGCTTTCGTTTCTGTTGGCGGAGCCAGCGAAGGCCCGGGGTTCCTCGGCATGGCGTATTCTCCGTTCAGCGTCGATGCGAACGGCCGCGTGCGAAATCTGGACATGGGCATTCCGGTCAACCGAATGAACCAACGGACGCTGGCTCTGCAGATGATGGAAGAGAAGTTCATCAAGCAAAAACGTGGCGCTGCGGCGCTGGAACATGCCAAGGTAATCGACAAGACTCTGGCTTTGATGACCAGCCAACAGATGCAGGCTTTTCGCGTGGAGACTGAGGACGCGAAAGTCCGCGAACGCTACGGCGAAAACAACTTCGGTCGCGGCTGCTTGTTGGCCCGCCGACTGGTCGAAGCCGGTGTGCCGTTCGTCGAAGTCAACCTTGGCGGCTGGGACAACCATCAGAACATCTTTGACACGTTGCAAAACCAACGTCTGCCTCAGCTTGATCAAGGCATGAGTGCACTCATCGACGACCTCTCGATTCGTGGCATGTTGGATTCGACGGCGATTATCTGGATGGGCGAGTTTGGTCGCACGCCGCGGATCAATGGCAACACCGGACGCGACCACTGGGCTCGCAGTTGGTCGGTCGCAGTCGGCGGTGCAGGGATGAAGCCTGGCATCGCGGTCGGGCAGACGAATGAGGATGGATCCAAAGTTGAAGGCTCGTCGTACACGTCTCAAGACTTAATGGCGACGGTTTGTAAGTCTTTGGATATCGATCTGAGCAAGACGTTCATGAGCGGCAACGGTCGCCCGATGAAGATTGCCAACGGTGGAAAGATCATCAAGGAATTGATCTAGTACTACAGCGCTAGGTTGAATCCCAGTAGCAACGTTTGATTTTGCTTACTTTGATGCCAATTCTCCGGAGTTTTTGGCGTGTTCTCTTGGTGTGTGATCGTGTTGCTTTTGCGTTTCGTTGTTGGTGGTACTGAATCGTAGCGGCAACCCGGTCCAGTAGCGCCGACGATGCCCGCCCCTTAAGCCACCAAGTCTGGACCAGTGCCGATACGGCGTCGTGAACCTGATAGACGGTGAACCCTGATTTTTTTTCCCCCGAGCTTTTCTCGCATCTTCGTCAAGAACAGGTAGCTTACGCACGACAGAATCATGTGTCGTTTGAGCCCGAGATACTTCCGGCCCTCCCAGGCGTCGAGTCCAATGTCCTGCTTTTGATCCTGGAAGCAACGTTCGACATGCCAGCGGCTGAAGGCAACGAGCAACAACTTTTGAACGCTTGTTGCAGCCGGCGCGTTGCTGAGAAAGTACTTGATCTCATCCGGCTTGAGTGGGTTACGAGCCACCAACAAGTGCCAACGCTTGCTCGAAACACTCTTGCCGTCAGGACGATAAATCATCGCATGCTTGACTTCCCAGACCATGGGACCTTTATCTCCATCTTTGACGCGATAACGCTCCCATGACTGATTCGTGAACCGCGTGGATTCTTCCAGCAGTTTGCGAAACGGCTGAGCTTTGGGATTGTCTTTGGCAACTCGCGCACCTTTTTGCGGCCGACCACGACACGGATCTTTGGGAGGATGTTGGAGCCCGGGTTTCTTGATCCAGCCGGTCATTGAAACCGGAACCTCGCCGATGAATAACTGTGCTTTGGCATCAAGAGCTCGTAAAAACGGGCCTTTGGAGCCGTAGCCTTCGTCAAAGGTGATCCACTCAAACTCCAGACCGTTGGACAGCGCGCGATCGTAAAGCTCCAGTGCGATCTTCCACTTTGGCTGATACACCATCTCGTCGGGGATCCCGGCAACGCGACAACGCTCGCGATCTTCAGACCAGCTCTCAGGAAGGAACAACTCACCATCAAGCAAGCAGTGAAAGTCATCCTGAGCAAAAGCAAGATGAACCGTCACCATGCAGTTATCGGTCTTGCCAACCTTGCCACACCACTGACGCTGAACGCCAGGCGTCTTGGTGCCTTTCTTGACATCGCTCGTTTCGTCAAACACGCCGATGGCACGCTTGCTACCTCGCTCGGTTGCCACCATCTGTTGCAGACGATCTCGCACGGCGTCTTCATTCCATGCGTATTGAGCAAGAAACTCCTGAAGCGTGCGAACGGGAACTCCTGCAGCCAGTGCAATGGGCTCAACACTCTTGCGAGCAAGGTTTGATAGCTGACCCTGAACATACGTTGGCATATGAGCACGGGTATCTTTTCGACTAAAACAATCTGAGAACCGATTCAGAAAACGTGTCAAAGCTGGTTTCATCTGACGAATCCAAGTACCATCCATCAAAGCACCTCCTTGTGCATGAACGATATAGAATCCCAAATTTCAACTCATTCTCAAATATCAACCTAGCGCTGTAGTACTAGGCACTGTTTGACAAATTGATTTTCATGTCATCAACGCGGCCAAACATGAGCGGCAAGGCGCTAGCCGCCGTTAAAAAGCGCAATGGAACGGCGGCTAGCGCCTTGCCGCTCACATTTACCAAACAGCGCCTAGCCACATTACGGCTGCGGTTTTGCGTGCGTGCTCGATTTGCGATACCATCAGCTCTGGCCCGTCCGAGTATCAAGCATTGATATTGGTGCGCGAACAGCCTGAGTTCGGTTTTCGAAATTCTGACTGACAACTTCCATCACGACGAAATACACCTTGCCCAATCTGCTTCGAAACATCATCGCTGTCGTCGCAGGAATCGTCCTTGGCTCAATCGCGAACATCATCCTCGTTTCTATCGGTCCAGTGATTGTGCCGATGCCGGAAGGCGCTGACGTTTCGACGATGGAGAAACTTGCCGAGAGCATGAAACTGTTCGGTCCGGCTAACTTCATCTTCCCATTTTTGGGCCACGCGATTGGAACATTGGTTGGCGCGTTCGTGGCGGCGAAGATCGCGGCGAGCTACAAGCTGCCGATCGCGATTGGCATCGGTTTCTTTTTTCTAATCGGCGGCATTGCGGCGATCAACATGCTCGGAGGCCCCATCTGGTTCAATGCGCTCGATCTGATCGTCGCCTACTTGCCGATGGGTTGGCTTGGTGGCGTCCTGGCTGGAGCCAAGAACAACCCAATCACCGAGTCGGTTGCGGCGCCGGTCTGACAGTCGCCAACGTCGTCAGCTTGCGAGTAGCCCGACTATTCTCAGTTGCCCGCTGACTCGCAGTTACCCGACCAAGCCAGTTGTCCGCACTCGCTACTCGGGTCGCACGTCCACGTTCTCGTCCGATTCCGGCGGCTCCGACGAAACGCCCAGCTCGTTAAAAATTTTCTCGGCACGCTTCCATTTGGACCAGTCAGCTCTCAACAGCTTCATACCGAAATCAACGCGGCCTTCTTCAATCCACAAGTTCAATGTCTCGCGTGACATCGGACCGTATTCTTTTTTATCCAGCGTTCTCAAAATCCAAGTGTGATACGGTTTCTCCGCCGTCCAGTCTTTCGGCGGCGTCGTGAGCGTGACTGCGGAACGCACCACTCCCGGCCGAGTCGGTCGAACGATCTCGGTTGCAGGTTCCAGCAACTTCGGCTTGTCGCAACTTTCGGGATCGTTGAGCCACTGCAACGCGAGAGCCGCGTGTTCGTTTCTCGGATCAAGCTTAAAGACTTTGGCGAAATCACGCTTGGCTTTCTCAGGCTGGTCCAAACCGTATCTGGCGATAGCCCGTGCATAGCGTGCCGCGGCAACCGTTTTGTCGTCTTCTTCCATCAATCTGGCGACGGTCGTAAAGTCATCGATGGCCGGCGCGGGGCGTCCCATCAATACGAAAATCTTGCCACGCGCAAACACAAGCTCGGAAAGATCGCGTGGTCGTTGAAAACGATGGAAAGCTTTTGTCAGCCAGATCAGTGCGTATTCGTGCCGCCCCAGCGTTGCCATCGCGGCGGCGCGTCCAGAATAAGCCTTGGCCATCCCAAGATTCTGCGTCAACACTCTTTCGAAGTCTTCGATCGCCTGTTGCGGCTGATCGGCCTTGAGATACGCCTGGCCTCTCGCCAACGTGACCTCAGGCTGATTAGGGCTGAGCTCTAGGGAACGCGTAAAGTCACTGATCGCGTTGACGTAGTTGCGTCGCAGCATATGCACCTGGCCACGTTTTTGATACGTCACCGGATCTGTCGAATCGAGCAACGTCGCGCGATCGAGCGCTTCGATGACGCCTTCATGTTGACCAAGTTTCTGCAACACGTCCGCATACAGACCGTAGTACCGAACATTACGAGGCGAGCTTTCGATCGCGAGTTTCACGTCACGAAGCGCCGTCGCGTACTGCCCCATATCGAAACGCGTATTCGCCAACTGAAAAAGAGCCTGATCGTTTCCGCGGTCACGCCTGATCGCAGATTTAAAATCCTTGATGGCTTCATCGTTCTTGCCAACGGAGTACAAAGTTTGCCCACGACGAATCAATGTCTCGACGTTGTCCGCGTCCAGCCTCAAGGCATTTGTGTAGTCCTCAATCGCCTTGTCAAACTCACCCAAAAACTGCAGCGCCAGCGCACGACGGCGAAACAGATCCGGCGTCGCTTGCCCGCGTTGCTGCTGTCGATCAAAAAACTCGATCGCCTTGGTCGCCACCGGAGCCCCCAGCTTGCGATACTCATCCTGAGATGAAGGACGTGTCGCGATCGCCGACTGCAACCCTGCAATCGCGTCCGTCCATTTTTCCAGCCGGGCACAGGCCGCGGATTTCCAAATCCAACTGCCGGCATGATTGGGGCGATAGTGGCAGGCCTTTTTAAAGTCCGCATACGATGCCTGGTACCTGCCAAGTTCGTACAACGCGATGCCTCGCAGATACAACAAGTTGGCCTTCAGCCGCACATCTTCTTCCAACTCAATCGCCCGAGAATATTCTTCGATCGATTCGGTATATCGGCCCAATTTGAAATTGATGGAGGCCAGCGTCGCAAAGACCTGAGGCTGGCTGTTGTCGATCAGCGAAGCCTTGCGGCAATCCGTGATCGCTTCGTCGAGCTTACCTTGTTGAAGTTTGATTTTTGAACGGCAAATATAGGCTGAAAAACAGGCCTCATCGATATCGATCGCATGCTCGACTTCCGACAAAGCTTCGTCAACTTTCCCGATCGCCAATTTGGATTCCGCAAGTCGAGCCAACGCATCGGTGTCGTTTCGCCGCAGCTTCAGAAACCGCGAATAGTCGACGATCGCCAACGAGTGGTTTCTGATTTCCCGGTAGCAATCGCCTCGCAGCAAAAGCGCGTCCGCAGGCGGTGGATCCGACTTGAGCATTTTCGAAAGCTCCTGAATCGCGACCATATAGTCGCCCGCTTCGAATCGCAAACGGCAGCACCGAACGGCCAGTTCCGAGTCGTCTTTCGCAAGCGCAGAAAGGTGGTTCAGGTCTTCCATCGCGCGATCGAGATCTGCTTTACTGCGATGGATCTTGATCCGAATCGGCAGAACAACCTGATGGCATTCAGAATCGCCTGTCATCGCAACCGCACAATGCTGCAGGACTTCTCTGGCACGATCCGAACGGTAACGACCAGTCGATGACTTGTTTTCGAAAATCAGTTTTGCCAGACCAGCAGCCGCGAGAGCATAATCCGCGTCCATTTCGATTGCCTTCTCGAAGCAATCTTCCGCTTTCCTGTAACGACTGCGGCAGTAGTGAACCCAACCCATCTCCGACAACGTTGCTGGAGTCGGCTCCTGTTTCTCGAACCACGCTTCGCAAGCATCGGAATAGGAATCCATCAAGCCTGTGAACCGGTCGCGATCATCATCCGACAGATGCCAGGCTTTTTCCAAATCGCTAAACGCATGCCGCCAGCGGTTTTGCTCGCCACGCGCGGCTGCACGCCACGCGAAAGTTTGAGCATCGTTCCAGCTCTGTCGAATTGCTTCGGTGCAGTCTTTTTCCGAACGCACGAAATCGTCCAGCTTCAGATGACAATAGCCTCGCAGCGAATAACATTCTCCGATCCGGTTCAGCGGCGCGGCCACGATGGCACGATTGATCGATCGAACGGCCGCCTCGTAAGATTCCTTTTCAATTCGCTGCATCGCCTTTTCGAGATGAGCATCAGCTTCGCGACTTGAGCGAGGAGCCTTCGCACCCTGGGACGCTGCAGTTTTTGTCCCCTTCACTGCCGTGGCTGTTGTCGCGCCCTGCGACGAGATCGCGGGCTCATCGACAGACGTATTGAGTGACCAACCGCAATCATCGCAATTGATTGCAAAGGCCGCCAAGGTTCGGCTACAGCTTGGACAACGATTCGACATATGGAAGAACGAATTAAGGTAGGTTTACAACCTGTTCATTATCCGCCAACACGCAGCGCCCGTCAAACAAAATGCTCGCAGCCTATGCTGAACAGAGAAAGACTGACGATTGAGAAAGCTGACTTGGTCACTGACTTGGTCAAAATGCGAACTATTTTTCGCTGACGTCGATCGCGACCAGTTTTCCGACTCGTGATTTTGCGTTGGACCGAAAAAACAATTTCCCATCAGAGAAAGCAGGAATTGAGCGCGTTGGGCCATTAAAAATGGTCGCCGATTGAATTTGTTGAAACCCGGCAGGCGACGGCTCAATCAGGCTCAGCTTGCCCTCATAGTCCAGCACCAACAACTGCTCACCGATCAGCAAGGTGTGGGCAACAGGAAACGAATCCTGGTCCCATTTAACGTCGCCCGTCGACGCTTCGAGGCAGCGAAAAGAACCGTTCCGCATATCTTCCCGGCCACTGGTTCCATAGAAATGACCGTTGAAGAAGACGGGGGTTCCGTAGTGACTTGCGAACGCGTTCTCACTGGACCAATCCGGAGCGATCTCGTCACCCGCGGTTTTCAGGTTCTTCAGATCGACGACCGTTGCACCAACTCGATACGCTGCGTTCGCAAAAAGTTTACTGCCGAAGGCGACAGGCATCGACGCCACGGCTGTCGGACCACGTTTGCCAAACGAGTTCGAAAACAACACCTTCCCGGAATCAACGTCGAGCCCCACGAATCGGGTTCGTGTCAGAAAAACAGCCATCTTTTTGCCATCGTGCTCAACAACAATCGGCGACGAATAGCTGGCTTCGTCGTCAATCGCTTTCCACAAAACTTCTCCATCGCTCGCATCAAAGGCGACGACCGAAGCGCCCTTTCTTCCGCCCACGTTCAGCAGGACTTTGCCGTCGACGACCAATGGCGAAGAGCCGCAGCCAAAGTAGCCTTCTGATGCATTGAATTTCTTCCGAGCGTTCAGTTCCCAGACAATTTTTCCAGTATCGAACTCAAGACAGGCCAGCTCACCGTCGGGACCGTAGCAATACACAAATCCGTCCTGAATCACCGGCGTCGCCTTCGGCCCTGCATCGCCGTCCATCGCCCCGCGATACTGCGACGCGATCTTTTGCTTCCAAACTGACCGGCCGTCGGTCACGTTGAACTTTTCGACGATCAAAAATTTCCCTCGCGCGCCGTCGGGACGATGAAACAGGATCAGTTCGTCATCGACAATAACGGGACCGGAGAATCCTTCGCCGATTTCGGTCTCCCATATTACGTCTGGCGTTTTCTGCCAACCCAGCGTGACGCTGTCGGCCAAAACTCCGTTGCGGTTTGCGCCAAGAATCTGAGGCCAGTCTGAATTTTCGGAATCGGACGCGTCTTGCGCGAACAGGTTCGAAACGCAGAAGCAGGCTACGAACGCGATCGCGGTAAGGTTCCTGAAATTCATGTCTGGCCCAATCGTTTACCAAAAATTTAATTTGATGCTTATCCGCAAATCGAAACTCGTGGCTAACGAGGTTGTCACATTTTCTTCGTTGGCGACCAAAAACGATTCCGTTTCATCACCAATTCTGCGTCGCATGAACCTTCTGGCAACATCTCCGTACTCGTTCGAGTTACCTTAATGAGGCCAAACTCATGGATTGAACGAAATGCGGACAGGATCAATGCGAAGCCGGAAGCCACGATACCGTTACACGACTTTATTCGTTGTCGTTTTCCTCATCAACTGCTTGCCTTCCGCAGAACCGATGCAGGCGTTGGCCGCAAGCGAACCGGTTGCCAAGCCCAATATCATTTTGATCAACCTGGATGATGCTGACGCGGAAATGTTCTCCGACAGCACACTCGCCGAACGGTTTCCGAATCTGCATCAGCTGGCCGGACGCAGCGTTAAATTCTCAAACGTTCACGCCACGACACCGCTGTGCGGGCCCTCGCGAGCCTGCCTGCTTCGATCGCAATACGCTCACCACTGCGGCATCCGAGTCAACGAGCCGGATGTCCAGGCTTCCTATGGGTTCGATGGTGGAATGCGATCCTATGTCGAGCGCGGGCATGCCAGCGATGACCTCTCCACGTGGATGCAGGACGCGGGTTATCACACGATGCACGTCGGAAAGTTTCTGCATCATCAAACACTCTTCATGATCCCGGAAGGCTGGGACGATTTTTACTCTTCCGTTGGCGGTCGATATTTTGAAACGTATCGCATCACCAACCGTGGCGGGCCAGGTCCGTACTCGGAACGATTGGCTCCGGGAATTTATCGCACCAACGCGGAAGCAGCGGACTCGATCGAACTGATCGAGCGGCAAGCGAACGCTCAGAATGAAAAACCGTTCTTCCTTTTCCTCAACCCGTTTGGACCTCATCGTCAGCAAGTTGATTCCGGCGAAATGTACGAGGACAAGTATTCGCACCTGTGGCCTGACGCGACGCCGCCAGAATCGCCTTCCTATAACGAGGCCGACATGAGCGACCGCTCTGGGCCACTGAAACACATGTCTCTCATCAGCCCGTATTCGCACGAATACCTGGCAACGCACTTTCGGGAACGGCTTTTGGCAATGAAGAGCGTTGACGATATGGTCGGAGACATCGTTGCGACGCTGGAAGAGCAGGGACTGACGGACAACACTTACATTTTCGTCACGTCAGACAACGGCTTTGCCCTCGGGCACCATCGTCTGGTTTCCAAAGGAGTCGCTGTCGATCGCGCCACAAACGTGCCTCTGTTGGTCGCCGGTCCGGGCATTGATCCTGGCCGATCCAGTCACTTGTTGGCACATATCGATATCGGGCCGACGATCGTTCAGCTGGCCGGTGGCTCGACCCCGAGCTTTGTCGATGGTGTTTCGTTTGCCAGTGTGATTGCGAATCCAGAGAACGCCGCTGCGGTGCGTGACAGCGTGTTGATTGAGAATTTTGAGACGCGGACCATGTTCGGAGCCGAGCATGAATTTGCTTCGACGGGCCTGCGACTGAAGACCGCGATTTACGTTGAGTGGGCGACAGGCGGACGCGAGTATTTCAACTTGAGTCGCGACCCGGATCAAATCGAAAACATCTACAGCCAAATTCCGCTCAGCAACAAACAGACTTTCGCCAACAAGCTTCGAAAAATGAAGAGCTGGGCCCCGGCGTCTGCCAGTTTTCGCAAACCGTACTTCGATCTTGAACCGTTGGAGTATCCCTACACGCTTGAAGGAATCGCAGAATCGGCTGTCTCGACTCGGGAAGTTCGAATCGCAATCCGCGACTTGACCACGGGAAAGTTTTGGGACGGGAGCCAGTGGTCCGACGCTTTCAAGCAGGTGTCCGCAACGCTCGCTCATCCGAATGCGATGCTAACGACGTGGAAGTTGCCGCTTGATTTCGGCGACCAACCGCCGGCGGGTTTGGCTAAGGCCTGGGTTTGGGGGCTCGATTGGTCGTCGACGTTTCAGTCCCCCGAATCGGTCACGTTCCGGCTGGGCAAAGTCACGTCCCGTGTCACGCTTGACAGTCCAAGCTACGCTCAATGCTTTGCCGGCACAGTGGACCTACACGGAAGCGCCGTTAGCGGTGTGCAGCCGCAGCTGGAAGATTTTGAGCTCCGCATTCGCGACGTCAATTCGTTAGAATTCTGGAACGGCAATTCGTTCTCACGATCGAGCGTCTATTTGTCGGCTCAGCGAACGCCAGGCTCCTGGAGCTTATCCGCCACGCTGCCGCCCGGCACTTACCGGGTCAGCATCAACGGTCGCGACCTGGATGGCAACGCGTTCGATGTGATCCATCGGCTTTTTCATGTTGATCCCTGATCGACCCGTTAACCAAAGCGAACTGCAGCGGTCCGAACATAATGTCTGAACATACAACACTCGTTACAGGTGGCACCGGCTTTGTCGGCGGATATCTGGTTCCCAAACTTGACCGAACCATTTTGACGACGCGCGATGTCGAACGCGCGAAGAAGAAAGCGGGGGCCGATGGAGACGAGTTCCTGGAATGGTCAGACGATTTAAAGATTGATCCGACCACGAAAATTGAATCGGTCGTTAACCTGATGGGAGAATCGATCGCGGAAGGCCGTTGGACTGATGAGAAGAAAAAGCGGATTCGATCCAGTCGCATTGATTCGACTCGGACTCTTGTCGATCAGATCCTGAAGCTGGAGCAACGCCCGAAAGTCATGGTGTCCGCCTCCGCTGTCGGAATCTACGGCGACCCTGGTGAAGTGATCGTCGACGAAACGTATCCTCCGGCTGACAATTTTCTGGGCGACGTTTGCGTGGACTGGGAAAACGAAGCATTGCGACTTGCCGAACACGGCGTCAGAGTCGTCCTGATTCGCATCGGCATCGTCCTTGGTCGCGGCGGCGGAGCGATGGAAAAGATGCTTCCGCTGTTCAAAATGGGACTGGGCGGGCGACTGGGCAGCGGCAAACAATGGGTGCCCTGGATTCACGTTGACGATCTGGCCGGTATGATCTTGTGGGCAATCGAAAACGACTCGGTTTCAGGCCCCGTCAATGCGTCGGCCCCAAATCCGGTTCGCAACAGCGAGATGACTCAGGCGATCGCCAAAGCCGTTGGCCGTTTCGCGATTTTGCCAGCACCGAAATTTGCACTGCGGATTGCGTTGGGGGAATTTGCCAACAGCCTGTTTAGTTCGCAGCGCGTCGTTCCGGGCGTGGCGAACGAAAAAGGGTACTCGTTCCAGCACAGCACTATTGAATCCGCACTCGACGAAATCGTAGACAAATGAATTGGCTTGGACTCGACATCGGCGGAGCAAACATCAAAGCTGCGACGTGCGATGGCCAAGTCATCTCGATCCCTTTCCGTTTCTGGATCGAGCACGAGCGATTGCAGGAATCGCTTTCTGATATCATCAGCCAACTGGCGGGCTCACAATCGGTTCGTATCGCCGCAACGATGACGGCGGAACTTACGGACTGCTTTGAATCACGGCGCGACGGTGTCACGTTTATCGTCCACGCTCTGGAAAACGCCTGCCATAAAAGGCAATTGCAGCCACCTTTGTTTGCCGGAACGGATCTACAGTTCCGCGACGCAGATGCTGCCAGGATTCACTGGCTGGAGACCGCGGCGTCCAACTGGGCGATCATGGCGACCTTTGCCAGCCGATTTTTGCCGAATCAGACAGGCTTCGTCGTCGACATGGGATCCACAACTTCCGACATCATTCCGGTACACGACGGATCTGTTGCCGCGAAAGGAAAAACGGACTCACAACGATTGCGAAACGGAGAATTGGTCTACGTTGGTTCCGACAGAACTCCCGTCTGCAGCGTCGTCGACAGTCTGACTTTCGAGGGAAATCATGTCCCGATCGCTCGTGAATTCTTCGCGACCATTTCGGATGCGATGTTAGTGTGCGGCCGCACTACTGAAGATCCTTCGGATACCGACACGGCGGATAAAAGGCCTCGAACCGTTTTGGCTGCGGCTCAACGGATTGCCAGAATGGTCTGCGAAGACGTTTCAACGATCGGGCTTGATTCTGCGAAAGCACTCGCGTCGCAAATCCTTGATCGCGTCGAAGAGATCTTCCTGGACGGATTTCGAACCCAGCAATCCGATCCGGGCAATTTCATCTGCACCGGAAGCGGAGTTGCATTCGTGAGCCACATACTCGAAAAACATTATCCGACAGCGAACATCACTATCCTGGGAAATGAAGTCGGCGGAGAAATGGACAGCGGGGCTCCGGCATTCGCGACTGCGGTTCTCGCGCGGGAGAAGTTTCAGGCATGAGTCGACGCGTCGTAAAACTTGGCGGCAGCGTGCTCAGGGCAGGGCAGATCGGCCCGACGCTGAAAGTCTGGTTAGAGGAAAACGATGACTTGCAGAACATCATCGTCGTCGGTGGGGGCAGCTTTGCGGACGTTGTTCGTGAACTTCAGGGTCTGCAAAATTTGGGGGAACAACAGTCGCATGAGCTTGCCTGTCACGCGATGAGCCTCAATGCGAAAGTCGTGTCCTGCCTGATTCCCGAGGCTGAATTTTGCGATCGAATTTCGCAGCTGGAGAACTCGCAATCTTCCAACATCATTTTCGATGCCGCGCAGTGGACGATTGGAAAATCCGATATCCCTGCCAGCTGGGACTTCACCAGCGACTCAATTGCCGCGCGTCTGGCCAGCGAACTTGACGCGGCAGAACTGGTGCTGATCAAATCGCGAATGGGCAGCATCGGTGAACCGGGCTTCGTTGACGCGCACTTTACGAAAGAAGCCAGGTCGGTCAAATCCGTCCGCGTGTGTACACTGAACGCATGAATCAACCATCCAATCGCAGGGAATTTCTCAAAGGCCGTTCGCTGGTTCAGGCTGCGCGTCAGGCGCTGGAAAACTTCGAGTTTGATGTTCCTGACCTGAACCTTGACGTCTCCGAAACCAAACAGGCCGCCTACCTTGAGACCTACGAGAAAAGGGCGATGGCTTGCACGTGGGAACTGATGTTCAACATGCAACAGTATCGCGAATCCGGTCTGGCGGCAGCCAAAGCGATGCAACTGATCGATGAACTTGAATCGCAGCTAACCGTTTATCAGGACGACAGCGAAGTATCGCAGATGAACCAAAACGCGTTTCGTGAACCCTTCGTGGTTTCCGAACCCCTGTTTCATTTACTGCAACGAGCGCAAGCGATTCACGAATCGACTGCAGGAGCCTTCGACGTCACCGCAGGAAAGCTCTCGCAAGTTTGGGGATTTGAGCAGCGGAGCGGCAGCGTTCCTGGTGAAGAAACGCTCGCCGAAACGTTGAACTCGATCGGCATGCAACACTTGGTACTCGACAACGCATCCAACTCTGTTCGTTTTGCAGTCCCAAACCTGAAAGTCAACCTTGGCGGCATCGGGAAAGGCTATGCGATTGATCGCGTCGCGGCGAAAATCCGTGAGCACGAAGTGCACGACTTTGTGCTGCATGGCGGACAGAGCAGCGTCATCGCAGCGGGCAACCAGAAGGACATCACCTCCGATTCCGGCAGCGGTTGGCCGGTTGGCTTGAGCCATCCCGTGTTGCCAGATCGCAGGCTTGCAGAGTTTTATCTTCGCGACGCTGCACTCGGCACCTCCGGAACCGCGCGACAGGGGTTCTTCCATCAAGGCAAACGCTTCGGCCATATTATTCATCCGAAAACTGGCTGGCCGACGGATCACTTTCTTTCAACGACCGTGATTTCGAATTCAGCCGAGCTTTCTGACGCTCTCGCGACCGCATTTTTCGTGATGCCAATCGAATCCGTCGAAGAATTTTGCCGTCAGCACACCGACGTGCGTGCCGTTCTGGTCAGCGACAATCCGGGCGGCGACAAAAGCCGTGTTCAGCTGGACTGGTTCAACATCGACGACGCTGACTGGAAACGCGTTTAGGCACGGGAATCGACATCGGATCGCGAATGACGCTATCACTGATGTCAAACCTTGACGGTTGAGAAAACGTTGCGCCGTAAAACGGATGGCTCAATGGTGAGACTTTCTACAGCATCCCTGCTTCTGCAGATTTATTGCATTATCAGGCCTTCCACGTCGATGAATTTCTGCGTGACTTCGCTCGCAAGTGTTCGCCCGCAAATCGAATGGTTGCAATGCCGAACGTAGCCAATTCAAAAAGTTCCATAGAGAGACTCTGGAACTGCCCCAGTTTTCAAAAGGATTTGAAACAATGAAATCCATGCTGTTTTCCGCACTCGTGATTTTCGCACTCGCCTCAACAGGCTGTGCCATTCAACAAGGAGCCGGTGGTTGCTCCGACGGACTCTGCGGCACTCCGACCGCGGGATGCGACGATTGCACCGTGCTTTCTGGCGACTGCAATTGCAGTGCACCTCGAGGCCTGACTCCTTCATGTAGCCTCGTACGCAAATTTGGTGACGAACGCGGGATGGGCTTGCGAGTCAACCAACGAGGAACCGCTTGTAATCAAGGACGCAACAACGGACTGTTCTCTCGTATGAAGAACCAATCGGTTGCTCCTGCAGCATCGATGGGTTGCGACACCTGCGGCGTTGCGGATGCAGGCGGTTGCGGATGCGGCACAGCACCAGCAAGCGATTGCGGTTGCGGCGGAGCGGGCGATTGCGGCTGCGGTTCGACTTCAGGTGCAACCATTGTTTCACTCTCTGACGGTGCTTGCGGATGCGGCGATGACGCATGTGCTGCTGGCATGGAAGTCGCAGCTGACTCATCGGCAGTCGGCGGATTGCTGGGCAAGATCGGAACCCAAGGATGCGATTGCAAACTCGGCAGTTGCCTTTTGGGCGGCAAAGGAAAAGCACGTACTGTTGCTGCTGTTGCTGGAAGCCAAGTTGGCGGATGCAGCGTTCCTGGTTGTGGCGTCGGCGGAAACTACTGCGGCGGCTGCCTTTCAAAGCTGCGAGGTGCACACCGTCATCCATACGGCGGAACCATTCCTCACACTGCTCAGGCTCCTGGAAACGGAACCGGCATGGCTCCTTCATACGCCTACCCGTACTACACGACTCGCGGTCCACGTGATTTCCTGATGAAGAACCCACCATCGATTGGCTACTAGGTCAACGCATGTCACTGCCTGCTTGAGCTTCAACTTGCCGTCCGTCGTCTGGCGTCTGGCGGGATGTCGAACTGAACCGTCACACTCTCGCGAGCACGGCTGCGGTTCTCAAAAAAGGTGACATCAAAATCGATTTGGCGAGAAACGTAAACGCGTTGCAATTTGATTTGCAACGCGTTTTTTGGTTGTCCAGCGCTCGCGGCGCGCTTTGCGACGATGGGTGGTTGAGGCATCACGTTTTTGTTGTGGCCCAACCAGCCTCGTTCCGCTAAGCTCGCCTCATGTCCACGAACGAAAATCAGGAACCCTTTGACGACGATGGCGATGACGAACTTTCGCTCGACCGGCTTAGCGAAGCCTACGCGGAAGTCCTGCGCCAACAGGCAAACAACGACGGCCAGGTGGACGGCCCCAGCCGAGGCGAACTGGTCACGGACAAGCTGGCTCGCGATGAGTCGGAAGAAGACGAAGTTGCCGACGATTCAATCGAAGACGAGGCCGAAGAACAATTCGAAGACCAGCCGGACGATGATTCTGGCTGCCCGATCACGCCCGAGTCGATCGTGGAGTCGATCCTGTTCGTCGGCGTGCCCCGCGGAGAGAAACTGACGTCCAGGAAGATCGCTTCTGTGATGCGAGACGTGAGCCCCAAGGAGGTTCGGTCGATCGCCGAAAAGCTGAACACACAGTACGAGAAGGAAAACGCGGCGTACCGAATTAGCGTGGATTCGGATTCGATTCGCATGGTGGTGGCCGAGGACTTGGCGAGTTTGCAAAACGAGTATTTTGGCCGCAACCGCGAAGTGGCGCTTTCTCAGAACGCGATCGACATCCTCGCCGTCGTCGCGTATCGCCAGCCGATCAGCCGCGAAGAAGTTGAAAAAGCCAGGAACAAACCGGTTGGCGGTGTTCTAAATCAGTTGGTTCGCCGAGATTTGCTGACCACTGTCGCCGACCAGGAAAAGCCAAAACGGAAGCTTTATCAAACCACCGATCGGTTTTTGGATCTGTTCAATCTGATGGAACTTGCCGATCTCCCTCAGTCGCATGATGTGACGGATATGGACGACTTTGAGTGAGCGTCGTACGCGGAAATTCACGGCAACATCCGATTTGCAAATCCGCAGCATGGACCTGTTTCGCGTCGAATTTCCTGCTAAAGAAGTTCGACGGCTACCGAATCGGCGACCATTCGACCGGCCGGAGTCAGGCGCAAATGCGTGGCCGTGCGTTGCACCAAACCGCGGCTAATTTGACCCGCAATGACATCACCGGATAGCGACTCGAGCGAACTACCGATGGCGTCCTCGAAATAATTGACCGCGATCCCGTCAACCATTCGCAGCCCAAAAATTAGACGCTCGATCGCGCGATCACGATCGGAAAGTGGCTCAGATTCCTGGACTGGCGACTGGCGATCAGTGACGCGTTTCATCCACGTCATCGGACTTCGGTGGTTCGTGTTGCGAACTCCGCCCACAAAGCTTGCGGCACTCGGACCAAACGCGAACCATGGATTGCACAACCAGTACTGCAAGTTGTGCTGACATCTCTTGCCGGGTTTTGCAAAGCTGGAGACTTCGTATTGCTCCAGCCCGGCCTGCCCAATCCGGTCGATCGCGGCCTGATACATTTCAACACGTAAGTCTTCGCTCGATCCATCCAGCTCGCCTTTCGTTTTCCGATTCCAGAACGTGGTTCCCTTTTCCCAGGTCAGTTCGTAGGTCGAAAGATGAACAGGATCAAGCGACAACGCCGTTTCCAGATCTTCTTCCCACTGCGATTGTGTTTCATCGGGAGCCGCGAAAATCAGGTCCATCGACACGTTCCCAGTTCGCTCCATCGCCAACTCAAAAGCTCGCCTGGCAATGTCTGCATCGTGGTCACGCTGCAGAACTTTCAGTTTCGCGGAGTCAAATGATTGCACGCCCAAGCTGATTCGATTCACTCCGATCGCTTGCAGCGAGACAAGCATTTGGTCGGTGATGTCCGAGGGATTGCACTCCGCCGAAACTTCAGCTTTTTCAGACAGTCGAAACTTTGCGAACAGAATCTCGCCCAGGCGAGCCAACTGGGACGCTGAAAGATGGCTGGGCGTGCCGCCGCCGAAAAACAGCGTATCAATCTCGAACGTTCCGGATATCGATTCGATTTCTGATTCGAGAGCGTCAAGAAACGGATCGATCAAATGGTCGCGACCAGCAACAAGTGCGAAGTTGCAGTAGCCGCAGCGGTGCCGGCAAAACGGAACGTGAACATAAACCGATCGCGGGGCGGCATCAGCAGGAAAATACGGACTCGAAGGCTGACTCAACCCGCCACCTCATCCAGCGCATCAATCCATGCCGAAACTTGATCTTCTCCGATGACAGGAAGTTTGCAGCTGAAACCTTCGCAGTCGAAAAGCGTTACAGAGTCCCAGTCGATCTCCTTTCCTTCCATCACCGACGCAAGCGGCCCGGATTCGGCATCGTCCTTGTCGGTAGCCAGAATCAACGACACGCCAGGAATCCATTTTTTAGCCAGTTGCTGCATCTGCAGTCGGGCTTTCTCGGCGTCGCCGGCAATCACGATCTCTCGCTGAGGTTGCGACGACAGAGTTAGGGCAATCAACATTTGAGCTGCCGCGTGCGGAACCCGATTGAGCACGTGGGCAGAGGCTTCTATCGTGTCGTGCGCCATTTGAACGTAGGACGAATCTCCAGTCAGTCTCCCCAACTCCAGCAGCCCGCATGCAGCCAACGAGTTCCCGCCTGGCACGCTGTTGTCGTGCCACGGCTTACGCCTCGCGATCAACTTCTCCGCATCATCAGCGGTGAAAAAGAAACCGCCGGCCGGATCTGAAAAATGCTGGATCATCGAATCCGCCAAATGCTTTGCTTCGGCAACCCAACGGCTATCAAACGTCAGCCGATACAGTTCCAGCGTCCCGCACAACATCGCCGCATAGTCGTCCAAATACCCGTCGATAGTTGCAGTGCCATTTCGCCAGGTGTGCCGCAACCGACCGTCGTCCCGGCGTACGCTACCAAGCACAAATTCGGCGGCGGCGATCGCAGCCGACTTCCATTTCTCATTCTCAAACACCGAAGCGGCTCGGGCCATGGCACTGATCATCAAACCGTTCCACGAAACGATGACCTTGTCGTCCAAACCTGGCCGAATTCGTTGGCTCCGCGCTTCGAGCAGTTTCGCACGAGCACCCGACCATTTCATTTTGAGATCAAACATTTCCTGCGACGTCGCTTTCGCCAATCGGTCGGTCAGGTTCAGGATGCTTTTGCCTTCAAAATTTCCGCTGGGGAAAACGTCGTAGTCCGCGCAGAACTCCGCCGCCTCTTCTCCGATCACGGATTCGATTTCCTGCGGCGACCAAACGTAAAACTTTCCTTCTTCGCCTTCGCTGTCCGCATCCTCGGTGCTGTAGAATCCGCCAGCCGGATCGGTCAGTGTTTCCAACACGTACTCAATGGTTTCTTCCACTACCGACTGGCAAAACGGATCCGCGTCTCGCTGACATCGTTCGGTGTAGGCCATCGTCAACAACGCGTTGTCGTAGAGCATTTTTTCAAAGTGCGGCACAAGCCACTTCTCATCGACGCTGTATCGAGCGAATCCGCCGCCGAGGTGGTCGTAGATTCCGCCAAGTGCCATCTTTTGCAGATTCAGATCGATCATCGTCTGCACCACCTGGCGTGACGGCGATTCCTGCAATGGCCAAGCGTCGGCGATCTGATTGAGCCATCGCAGATCCATCGCGTGCGGAAATTTTGGTTGAGTTCCAAAGCCTCCGTTGGTGAAATCGTACTGATTTTCCATAGCTCGAACGCCGTTGATCACGACTTGCTGCCGATCGAGTTCTGCGCCGGAATCGTTGGCCTGATTGAGCCATTGAGTGATCTCAGCGGACTGCGTTTCGATCTGCTGACGTTTGTTCACATACGCATCGAGCACGCTCATCAGCACCTGCCCAAATCCGGGCATTCCCATCCGTGCCTGGGGAGGCCAGTAGGTTCCACCGTAAAAGACCTGTTGAGTCGGCGTCAGAAAAACGCTCAGCGGCCAACCGCCCTGTCCGTTCTTGAGCGCCATCACGGCGTCCATGTAAATCATGTCCAGATCAGGACGCTCTTCACGATCGACTTTGATGGCGATGTAATTTTCGTTCAGCAGTTTCGCGATCGCGTTGTCTTCAAAACTTTCGTGCTCCATGACATGGCACCAGTGACACGCCGAATATCCAATCGACAGGAAAATCGGTTTGTCTTCGTCGCGCGAACGAGCAAGAGCTTCTTCGCCCCATGGATACCAGTCCACCGGATTATTGGCGTGCTGAAGCAGGTACGGGCTTGATTCGTTTTCCAGTCGATTGGGCATGGCGGTAACTTCTTGCAAATCTGCCTGATACAACGTCTCGAAAAAAAAACGTGACGCGCGAGTCAGGCGAGTGAGTGATCGGAGCCCGACAATTTAACCGACGTCGCGTTGAATTCTATCGGCGTTCTGCAATCCCGGCGGTTTGAAGCCTCAAAAGTCCAAACCGTGACGAACGAAAATCGTTGGCCGACCCGATTTAAAAGTTTTTACCTTCAGACGCCAGCGGAAAATCGTCGCTGCGAAAAGGAGACGCCGGCAAGCCAGAATCATTGGTCAGATTCATCTCGAATTCTGCGTTCCAACCGTAGCGAACTTCCACAGGATCTGGAACTTTCGAGCAGATCAAATCGACGACCACGTCGTCAACGATCGTCGCCACGGCAGGATGAAAGACACGGTCTTCGCCGCACACAGAGAACCCTTTTAGCGTTGTATCCTGACCTCTGAGTCGCAAACTTTCGCCCGCGTGTTTGAAAGTGACTCGAACCTGAGCACCCGACTTCGAGATCGATTCGAACAACGGACCGCAAGTCTCGCCTTCAACCGGATTGTCTTTCAGCTCTTCCGCGTAGCAGTCGCCAAACGCCAGCAGCGCCAATCGTTGCCCGACCGTTTGCTTGTTGCGAGGATGGATGTCTTCGAGATTCCCAACATCGGTTGTCACGACCATCCCTGTTCCGGGAACGGTTTTGGCTGTTTTCAGCTGAGCGTCCCACAGTTCCTGCAATGCGTTTTCGCCGCGGCCCTCGTACTTATACGGTGCCAACTGAACGAAGTAGAACGGCAGTTCCTCCGAACCAAACTGCTTTCGCCAATCACTGATCAGTGTGGGAAACAAAGTTCCATATTGGTGACCGCGTCCAACGTTGGCTTCGCCCTGATACCAGATAAATCCTCGCACTGGAAACCGGGTCATTGGAGCGACCATAGCGTTGTAGATATTGGCGGGGTGATTCCGACTGGTCACCAATTCTTTTTGTTCGTCCCAGTGCTTCAACAGCGGCGCCAAAGATTCGACTTCGTCAAGCGATTCGCGGGACGTCCAGGCTTCGCATCGCGTGCCTCCCCAGGTCGAATCGATCAGACCAATTGGAACGTCATCAAGTTTCCGTGAAAGCTCGCGGCCGAAAAAATAGCCTACGGCTGAAAACTCTTTGACTGAATCGGGACCGCAAACCGACCATGGAGTCACGACGCCAAAATCCTCCAGCGGAGTTGGCGACGAAGACGTCTCGATCGAAAACAGCCGGACGTTCGAAAAGTTCTTGGCCTTTTCAATTTCGGTTTCCGGATTAAGTGCTTTATTAACCGGCCACTCCATGTTCGACTGTCCAGCGCAGATCCAGACATCGCCGACCATGACGTTGGTGAATCCGACTTTCAAATCTGAATCTTCCGACGACACGCCCAGCTCAAACGGACCGCCGGCGCCACCGGTGCGAATCATGGTTGACCATCGTCCGCCGGCATTGGCCGTCACTTTGTACTCGGACTCACCGAACGAGATCATCAGTTTCTCATTCGGTGTCGCAGTGCCCCACACCGGCACGCTGCTTTGTCGCTGCAGTACCATGTGGTCAGAAAAGAGTTGCGGCAACGTGATGTCCGCCGAGACGTTGCCGGCAATTGCAGACGCAGCAACCAACAACAAAAACAATCGTGTGAACAGGAAGCGAATCCGAAGAATGTTATTGGCAGTGATTGGTCGCATCCCGATTTTGAAAAGACAATTCCTCAAGCCAAGGCAGGGCTTGCGAAGCATCGTATTATTGTAAATTTGTCTGCCTATCGTAACTCAAACCGCAGCAACTCTCCACCTTCAAAGCACGAGCCCGACATGGCAAAAGGAAACCACATTCCGCTGAAAAATTTTGAAACCAGGCCTGCGGAGGAAATGGAGAAACGTTCTGCGGACTTCTATAGTCATCTCAAAACCCGGCGCAGCGTTCGCGATTTTTCCGACGCTCCGATACCCGACGCCGTTATCGAAAACTGTTTACTCGCTGCGGGAACGGCACCGAACGGGGCAAATCTTCAACCGTGGCATTTCAGCGTTGTCAAAAGCCCGGAGATCAAAGCTGAGATTCGCAAGGCTGCGGAAGTGGAAGAATATGAGTTCTATCACGGCAAGGCCCCTCAGGATTGGCTCGACGCGTTGGCGCCGCTGGGGACGAACGCGAGCAAGCCGTTTCTCGAAACGGCTTCAACGTTGATTGTGATTTTTTCACAGACTTTCGGGTTCGACGAAACCGGCGAAAAGGTCAAACACTACTACGTGAGCGAATCGGTCGGCATCGCCACCGGATTTCTGATTGCCGCTCTGCACGATGCAGGTTGTGCAACTCTGACCCATACGCCCAGCCCGATGAAATTCCTCAACAGAATTTTGGGCAGACCGTCAAATGAACGGCCGTTTCTCGTTTTGGTCGTGGGACAGCCCGCCGCAGGAGCCCTCGTGCCGGACATCGCCAAGAAAACGGCCAATGAAATCTCGACGTGGCACTAGGGATGGCTGACAGCTATACTCGAAGTGGGGCGAAAACAGAGGAGGTTGGCATGAGTCATTCACTTGGCGTTGAAAACTGTGTTGCAAAATTTCTGCAGGTCGCGATTCTCGTGCTTGGCTTGCAGATGACATGTCTTGCTCAGGAAGTTCAACAGTATCTTTCAGACGGCGAGTTCTCGGCGGCGATCACTGCCGCGGGTGACAACGCGACTGCGCTGCAGCAGATCGCCAACTCCCAGATCGGCATCGGCGAACACGAAGCCGCGTTACAGACCGTTGCATCGATCGATGACGACCAAGCCCGCAGTCGAGCTTACAGTTTGCTGCAAAGCGGCGACACGTTCTTTTCCGGTGGCGGCGGCATGTCAGGAACGGTCCAGAACGGCGGTGGCGATCAGGGCGGAATCACCGCGAACGACTTTAACACTCTGATTCAACTAATCCAGAACACCGTTGCCTCGGATACCTGGGAAAACAACGGCGGAGGCAATGGAACGATGTCGCCGTATCCGACAGGCGTATTTGTCGATGCGAGAGGCGTGCTGAACAGAATTCCGAGAAGCAACCGCACGCTGGCGTCGCTGGCTGACTTTGACGACGAGCTCGCAAAACGCGGCTCTGTACACAAGACATCGAATCTGAGAAAGGTCTCGTTGACGCGGTTGGAGCGTGCTGCGGAGAAACGTACGGCCCAAGGACTGCCTCCGACCGATGCGATGCTGTATCTGGCTGGTCTTACTCAGATCCGCTACGTGATCCTCGACCCGGATTCTGGCGAAATCATTGTCGCCGGACCTGCCGGAAGTTGGAAACGAAACGAACAAGGCAAAACGGTCAGTGCCGTCGACGGGAAGCCTGTCCTGATGTTGGACGATTTGGTGATTTGCCTTCGTAATGCGTGGTCAAACTCAGGTAAGTTCGGCTGTGCGATCGTGCCGCGAAAGAAGAATCTGGCGGCGACGAAGCAGTATGTCGCGACAGCAAAAGGCAGCGGCAAGCGTTGGGAAAACGGGCTTCGCGAGGCACTTGGCCAGCAGGACATCGAAGTGTTCGGAATTCCGGCATCCAGTCATGCGGCCAGAATTCTGGTCGACGCAGACCATCACATGAAACTGCTGGGGATGGGAATCGAACCTTCGATTCCCTCGGTCGCTGGTTATCTAAAACGCGTGACTCTGGACGCCGATGGCAATCCGCCTCCGATGGATGTGGTCCGCTGGTGGTTCGCATTGAACTACGATCGTCTGATCTCAAACGAGGCTCAGACTCTCTTTGAATTTACCGGGCCTGGTGTCAAAGTGCTGGCCGAGACCGAGTTGATCGATGCGGATGGAGAACGAATTCACACCGGCGAGGCGATCGGTCCGACGAAGACGTTTGCTCGTGACTTTACGGCGCACTTCGATGAACTTGCCGACATCTATCCTGTTTACAACGAACTGAAAAACATCTTTGACCTGGCGATCGTGGCAAACATGATTCGCGAGTTCGAGTTGGCGAAGAACGCGGACTGGCAGATGCCCTTTTTTGTTGGCAACGACAAAACTTCACAAACGGGTTGGCAAGTTTCCCGCTTCCGACCTGCCGAATGCGTGGACTCGGTGATGAACCGACGCGTTATCAAGGAACGTCGAAATGGAGAGCTGACGATCCATACGCTGATCGGAGTTTCCGGCGGAGTCTCGTTTGATGCCAAAGATTTTGTGAACAAGGCGAATCTTAAAATCGAACGCGACGTCGAGTTTACAGCCCAAATCGAAAAAGCAGTTGCTGGTTCGACGACAAGCGATTCCTGGTGGTGGGATTGAACCAACCAGGTGTCCGGTTGCCAACCACCCAGATTATGGGGTAAAACTTCACAGTAGGGGCCTGTATGGCTTCTGAAACTCGGACTTACGGCTTCTCATTTGTAGCTGCGGACAGGCTAGCGTGACATCAATCAATTCCTCCAAAGCGGCAAACCAAAGCATCCATAGGGTGATTGAGGTCATTCGGGCTCATCGAGAAGTCAGCCGCCGGTTGATCTCGAAGGAAACTGGTTTATCGACGCCCAGCATTACGCGACTGGTGAACGAGCTGATGGAGTCCGACGTGCTTTGCGTGCACGAATCGACCACGGTTGATGGAGCGGGGCCAGGCCGACCGGCGAGTGTCGTAAAGCTTAATCCTCTGTTCGGCTGTGCGATTGGAGTCGACGTTGGAGAGCACGTTATCCAGATTGCTCTGGGCGACATGAGCGGCAAGATTCAGCTGACATCCCGATTGCCGACTGCTGCTGAAACAGGTGGAAACGCAACGTTCGCAAACATCGTTCGTGCCATCAACGACATCTGCGGAATCTACAAGTCCAGCTTTGAACAGGACGCTCCGCCATTGCGAGCGATCACGGTGGGCGTGCCGGGAACTGTCGACCCGAAAACGTCTCACATCGCAAAAGCGCCCAAGATCAACGGTTGGACAGATTTCGATCTCAAAGGACGACTTGAATCCGAGATTCCGGGCATCGCGATTCGGATTGTGAACGACATCAACGCTGCGGCAACGGCGGAGTCTGCGCACGGCGTGGCGAAGGGCTATGACAATTTTGTATTCGCTTCGATTCGACGCGGCATCGGTGCGGGGATCTTTATCAACGGCCAACTCTACCAGGGAAGCGCCGGGTTTGCTGGCGAGATGGGAAAGATGGTCTTCGACGCCGATTTTAAATTTTCTGCTGCCGAGGGCACGGGGCATTTGGAAACGATCTGTGGAGAGGACCCCGTCCTTGATTTGGCGATCGCAAAAGGCATCGAGCTTGAATCGACCGAGTCTTCCCGTCCTCGAATGAGATCGCTGGCCACCGCCGCGGCCAATGGAAATCAGGACGCGATAGAAGTTCTGCAGCAGTTCCTGACGAACTATGGATTGGCTGTCGCGAACATAGCCAGCTTGCTCGACCCGTCGATCATCGTAATCGGTGGTGAAATATATCCGGTAATGGACATGGCGGTTGAGCATTTGACCAAAACGATTGCGCTGCTCATCCCTTCGCCTCCAAAGATCGTAGGCTCGACTTTGGGAGAACGTGCGATCCTCCAGGGGACTTACTATCAAGCCCACAAAGACGCTTGCGATACGATGTTGGTTGACCAGTCGGATTCGTAGTCTGTCGGCTGCCACGTTGCAGCCGCACATCATCACCGCGGCCTTTGCATGTTCCGTTTGCAGATCGCCGTTCATAAGTCAACGCGTCAGCTTTCTAGCCCGTGCAAAAACGGCATCAAACATCGGCTCCGTCAACCGACCGGTGAACGTATTTTGTTGGCTAGGGTGGTAGCTCGCCAGAATCCAAACGCCACATTCAAACTGATGTTCGGCACCGTGAGAGAACTTCGGCGGCTTAGCATCTTCGGGCGACAGCCAGCCGATTTCTTTCGCTAAACGCAGGGTTTCAGTCCACGCCAGCCGTCCGAGCGCGAGGACGACTTTGGGTTGAACTTGAGCCACAGTTTGCTCCAAAAACGGCTGGCAATTGGCGACCTCTTGGCGGTTCGGTTTATTGTCGGGGGGAGCACAATGGCACACGCCGCTGACGACTGAATTCACCAACTCCAGACCATCGTTGCGGTCGATCGATTCCGCCTGGCTGGCAAATCCAAATTTGTGCATCGCTCGGTAGAGCCAATCTCCACTGCGATCACCGGTGAACATTCGACCGGTTCGATTGGCGCCGTGTGCTCCAGGAGCCAGCCCCATGACCAACAGGTCGGCTCTGCCGTCGCCAAAGTTTTCGACCGGCTTGCCCCAGTATTTCTGATCGGCGTATGCTTTGCGTTTCTTTTTTGCGATCGCCTTGCAGTGCTCGATCAGTCGCGGGCATTTTTTGCAGCGAACGACCCGTCGCTGCAGTTTTTGCCAGAGTTCCGCATCCTTGCTCGGGGCCTTACGCTTCGGCATTGTCGGAAGACTTTTGATCCTGCATGTACTTGTTCTTAACCGTGCGGTAACGCCACTCCAGCAGCAGACAGGCCACGATGATGATCAGCAAACCAACGATCCGCAGCGTCCAGTTGTCTTCCAGATACTTGTTTATCTGTTTGGCAAACGCGTACATGATCGAGTTGCCCAACAGGCTTCCAATCAGCACGCCACCGACCGTCGCCCAGCGGCTGAGCCCCAACAGCCGACCGAAGATCGAGCCACCGATACTTCCGGTCGTTGATGTAGGGAAGATTACGAATCCGATCAGCCCGAGGAACGCGACGCGTTTGATCCACGGTTGCGAATCCATAAAGAATTTCCCATCCCAGACCAGCATTGCCAGCTTGGGGCCGATTCTGGGAATCCGAAACAGGACTCCCATATGAAACGTTACAAACAAAGCAACAATAAAGTCCAGATACGTCACCAACACGAATAGCTCGCTGGGCCTCATCGCAATCTTGGCGACCTGTTCGGCTGCCTCGCCTTCCATGCCGGCCAGCAGAACAAAACGTCCCAACACAAAGAACGTTAACAACGCGTGATTGACGCACTTGAGTGCATAGCCTGGTCCTTGCGCGACCCACAGTAGTCCGAGCACGGTGACAGACAGGATGATCGGCGACAGAAGCGTCGCCCACCAAAGAATCGGTCTCTCGGCACGAAACTGTTTTTCGAACCCAGAGAACATTTTGTTCAGTTGATCGCGCAACTGATGAGCGTCCTCGGCAAGCTCAATGTTCTCGCCCGGAGTCGCCTTGTAAGGGTTCTCGGTTTTTTCAGTTTCCGAAAGCTGTTCCATAAATACGCTAATCTACCTGACGTCTGAATGGCCTCTCACGAGCCAGGTCCCATCGGTGGTCAATGATTTGTTTGCTGGCCGTTTCTCCCGTACCGCCTCGCCAGCGCAGGCTGGATTTTAGCGGCAAAGTTCAAAAAAGGATACTTCCCGATCCGCCAAGCCTGTTTTCAACTGGCAATTTCCCGGACACAGCGTTTTATTCCACACGATCGGTAACGAAAACGTAATTGCTTGCCGCACCGCTGGAAAGGCTACCTGAATATCACGTAGAATTCGCGACAAATTTCAACTGAATCTCTGACAGCCGCGAATCCCAAATAGACGCGGATAGCCGACATGACTGCATTTCAGATCACTGCGATCATCATCACCCTTTCGGCTTTGTTCGGGTTTCTTAATGTTCGTTTTTTGAAACTGCCCAACACGATTGGACTGATGATCATCGCGATCGCTTTCTCGTCGGTGCTTTTTCTGACTCGAATTGTCTGGCCCGAGTCTTCGTTTGCAGTTGAGTTTGCCAGCAACCTGATGGAGCAAATCCATTTTGGAGAACTGTTACTCGACGTGATGCTGGGCTTTCTGCTTTTCGCGGGAGCGATGCATACGAATTTTGACCAACTTAAAGTCCAACGCTGGCCGGTGCTCGTATTTGCGACGCTCGGAGTCCTGGCGTCGACGTTTCTGGTCGCGTTGTTCGTCTGGCTGGTTTTCGGATGGCTGGGCTTGCCACTAAAGTTCATTCACTGCCTGTTGTTTGGTGCATTAATTTCACCGACAGATCCGATTGCCGTTCTGGGCATTTTGAAACAGGCCGGCGTCCCGAAAAAACTGGAAACCAAAATCGTTGGCGAGTCGCTGTTCAACGATGGCGTGGGCGTTGTCATATTTTTGACGATCTTCATGATCGCCACCGGTGGAGGTTCTCCAGGGGCGCACTCGAATCACGGCGGCGCCGGCAGCACGGATAACACCGTTGCCACTGCGACAATGGACGCAAGCGAGCATCCCGGTGATGCTGATTCCGGTCACGGGACCGCGGACGTCGCCGACGAATCGCATGACGCGCACGCAGAGCCGGTTTCTGTATTGGGCGTACTGGAACTGTTCGGCAAAGAAGTTCTCGGCGGAGTGTTGTTGGGACTCGCGTTTGGAGCAGCGACGTTCTGGTTGCTACGGACAATCGATGACTATGAAATCGAAGTCATGATCACGTTGGCTTGCGTGTTCGGAGGATGCGCTGTGGCGGCCTGGCTGCATGTTTCCGCTCCGTTGGCGATGGTCGTGGCCGGTCTGGTTGTGGGCAACGATACGGTTCGTGGAACTTCCATGTCACAGCAAACGGAGATGTACGTCGACAAATTCTGGGAGCTGGTCGATATCCTGCTCAATGCAATTCTGTTCGTGCTGATTGGCTTCGACTTGCTGCTGATCAACTTTGATCAGACGTTCCTGACCGCGGGGCTTTGTGCCATCGTGATCGTGCTCTTCAGTCGCTTCCTGTCGCTACTGCTGCCGGTACGATTCTTTGCAAAGAAGCTCGACTTCGTGCCACACACCACCACGATCATGGCTTGGGGTGGCCTTCGCGGCGGCATCTCGATCGCGTTGGCGATGGCGTTACCCGAAGATTGTCGCGAGCCGTTGCTTACGGTGACTTACGCCGTTGTCGTGTTCTCGATCATCGTGCAGGGTTTGACGGTTGGTCCGCTGGCTCGAAAGCTGATTGGTATCGACAGCCTGCCGGACGATGACGACAACCACTAAAGATTCGAGACGCGATTTTGACGTTCACGTCGCGCGACTCACGCAAGCGGTTTGCTATCGTTCAAAACGAAATGGTCATGCAACTTCAAAACCGACTCGACTCTCGGATCAACGCGGTCCGATCCGAATTCGCCGACCAGCACACAGGTCGCGAACCGTGAGGAAACGGATTCGTATTCGCGTTTCCAGTTTTCAAACTGAGCCTCGACTTCCTTGCTCTCATACGGAAACCGAATCAGCAAATTTCTCATTCCGCACCGCCAGGGTTTGGGCGTCAAACGAGCCCGATAGCAGTCCTGGGAATAGCACAGGCTGACGTAAAGCTTGTCCGACCCGAGCCATTTCAAAACTTCTTTGGCCTTGGCTTCACTGGAAGGAATCCGTCGCGACGTGACCGCAATCCGGTATCCCATCGCGGTTCGATATACACGAAGCCCAAGCGTTGGATCGGTCGCGACCAAACGCTTTATCTTTTCCACGAGCCGCTGTTCAAACGTCGGCTCCGGTTTTTCAATTCCCAACATGTTCAGGATTGAGCCGACCAGACTTTTCTTGGGCAAACGTGTCGGAAGATCGACGTCTGCGAACAGCACATCGGTCACGTTGAGCACCAGAACGCCGTAGGAGTTCCGCGAAATGATCGCGTAGGGGTCTGTTTGATCGCCATCGGAAAACTGCTCGATGACGGCTTCGCGAATCGGTCGTTCACCGATGCCGACTCCGTAGTATTCGGACCGATTGGCGTCTGCCCAGTGCTTGGACATTTGCTCGGCACGCTGTTCGGCCATGCGAAATGCTTCTTCGATACTGCGATTCGAATAACCGGTGGCCGATCTAAAAACAGTTTCGTCGCGTGGCGTATACGTGCTGGCCGTCGCACGAGCCCAATATTTGTAGAATTGCATACGTCGTTTTTTCGCCGCCTTCGCCTTGATCTAACTTTCACTACAATGCCGTCTTCGGACAACCTATTGTAAAGACCCAAAAAGACTCGAGTACCGGATGGCTAATCGCCCAGAAACAATTGAATGGATTGGTGACACCGATGGATATCTTTGTTTGATCGACCAAACACTGCTGCCCGTCGAGTTGACTCGGATTGACTGCCGCGACGCGGAAACCGTCTGGGAAGCGATCAAGATGCTTCGCGTTCGAGGTGCTCCTGCGATTGGCATTGCCGCATCGTACGGTGTCGTTGTTGGCATGCAAACGGTTGATGATTCAGATCGCGCTGCTTTCGACGATCGATTTGCAGAAGTCGCCGATTATCTTGCGACCAGCCGTCCGACGGCTGTGAATCTGTTCTGGGCATTGGACCGATTGCGCAAGCTCGTTGCGGACAACAGTTCGCTTTCTGCGGCCGATATGCGAGCCAAATTACTGGACGAGGCAAAAGCTATCCATGCTGAAGATCGGGAGATGTGCCATTCGATCGGGCGTTTCGGAGCCGGACTGCTCGAAAACGTCAGCGGAGTTCTGACTCACTGCAATGCTGGCGGATTGGCGACAGCCGAATACGGAACGGCACTCAGTGTTTTCTTTACGGCACAGGATCAAGGCCACAACTTGCATGTGTTCGTCGATGAGACTCGCCCGTTGCTGCAAGGTGCACGCTTGACGGCTTGGGAGCTGATGCAGCGTGACATCAAGGCCACGTTGATTTGCGATTCGATGGCGGCTCAGGTGATGCGTGAGGGCAAAGTCCAGGCGGTCGTCACTGGAGCTGACCGAATCGCGGCCAACGGGGATTCAGCAAACAAGATCGGAACGTATTCGATCGCTGTCCTGGCGAAAGCTCACGGCATCCCGTTCTATATTGCCGCCCCAAGCAGCACGTTCGATCTGGCGATCGATTCGGGCGACGAGATTCCGATCGAGCAACGTGCTGCGATTGAGATCACTAACGGCTTTGGCAAGCAAACGGCACCAGACGGCGTTGAAGTTTACAACCCGGCTTTCGACGTGACACCAGCGAAATACATCGCAGCCATTATTACTGAAAACGGTGTCATCGATCCGGTGACGAAAGAAAACGTCGTCGCGATGATTGGCTAGTCAGGCATGCCAATAAGGCCAGCACCAGTTCTAGGCCATCGGCATGGCGATCGCCTTTTTGCCTGTTCTCGTGCTGGCAAATGGAACTCACGCGCATCGATGGGTCAGGATCAGTTTTCTCACGGCCTGCTGATTGATGTAATTCGTATAGCTTCCTGATAGTTTTTATGTAAAGTTATTATTGAACATCACCAGTCGCTGACTGAATGGCTCTACACTTTTTGACGTTTCAACTATGCAATTTCGTTTTGGATGCTTTTGTGTTCTGCTTTGCCTGTCACTTTGCTGCCCAGCCGAGGCGCAGGTTACTATTATTCAAGCAGCAGAAGGAATTTCGTTTAACGACCTCGGTTACAACCCTGTGACAGGTGAGTCGACGATCATCTCGTACAGTGGTCCGTTTGACACCAGGACTTATGAAGTGGCGACACTTAATTCAAACCGGGACGGTTTTGATTACACGGCACCAGCGAGCCTGTCGGCTGCAACGACAAATCTTGTGCTCACCGGAGTCTCTACCGATGGAAGTCGTTTGTCCGGGCACGTAAAGGACGTCGATTCAATCAATCAAGGATTGACCTGGTTGTCGACAGACCTTTCGAACGTCGTCGCGATCGGAAGACCAGACGACAACGCTGGACTTGGCTCTCAAGCCTTGGGAGCGTGGAGCGGAGGTGTCGTCGGACAGTTTACCAACTGGTTGACCAAATGGGATGCAGAGTCAGGCTTTGTAGGTACGTCATCTTTTTCGTCCAATTCATTTGTAGACGTTAGCGCTAACGGAGAACTTGCCGTCGGCAACGCAGTTGGAGGGGCTGCAGTATGGGACGGCGGTCCCACCGTGACAATGCTGGCTGAATCGTTCGATACTTCGGACGCGTTCGCGATTTCTCCCGACGGTACTGCCATCGGCGGGTCCGTTCGAAATTTCGACTCCTTTGGTCGCGCTGTGATTTGGAATGGTGACAATTGGATCCCGACGATCTTGCTGGATGAAAACAACGAACCAGTACAGGGCGCCGTCACAGAGTTGACGGATAACGGATTTGCAATCGGTACTGGGTTCGAACCTGGCGTAGGATCATTTGGTTTCATCTACGACCCAACTTCAGGAACAGCCACAGGGTTCAACGATTGGCTCATCGCGCAAGATTCATCTCTTGGTTTTGACAGCGAACTTATCCCCTCAGGAGCAAATTGGGATTCTGCCACGAACACAATGCGTTTTGTCACCTTTTCGGGTGCCTATATTGAAGTCGGCCTGACTGCCGTGCCGGAACCTGGCTGTTTAAGCCTGTTAGTGTGCGGCTTGCTTGGGTTAGCTTCACGACGCCGACGGCTTAGGTGAAATCCGTCCGACAATGCCGCCTGAGCTAGGTTGCGTACGAATTGGTGGCGCCACGGATACCTTGCCACACAAACGACAACGCGTAACGCATCAGCGTCAGCGGCGCCGGAAACAGAAACAGCAACTTTGGCAACGGAGCGCAGCAAACTCTTAGCAGCTTCAAATGCAACCAGACCGTAGGGCGGATCGTAATCTGACCGCTGCGGTAGTCCATCCTTGCGTCCTGCAACATATCGATCGCCGGCATCGTCGCGCAACACAGATAGAAAAACTTCTCAAACTCCGGCGTGCTTAACTCTCGCAAAAACAGAACCGGCAGCACTCCAGTCAACCGCCACTCTTCGACAAGATGGTGAATCATCTCGTCGTTCGTCATTGCCAGACGCTTGGCCTCGCCGTGATCAACGATGCGTCGGATCGTGTCGCAAAACTCAGTCCGGATTTCCAGACGCTGAATCGCCTCCCGAAGAATCGCCATTCGCTCAAACAGTTCTTCGGACCCTTCCACAACCAAATCCGATGACGTCCCACGCAAGTATCGAAGCACGTTTGAGATGAACGTTTCGCGATCGCTTGCAGCCTCGATCCGATCAAGTTCGCGGTCAACGACATCAATTGCGCCGATCAACTGAGAAAGATCGAGATTGCGATCGTCGGGCACAAAGATGCCGAACGGCTCAGTCAGCAGATGAAAATCGTCCTGAAGTTTGCGGTAAACTTCGCGGACATTCGTCCAATCCATTTGGCTGGGCGCTGAAAATTCGTTCGAGTTGTCGACTGTTGCTGTCACAAATCTGCCTGAACGTGGCACGAGGTTCTGCCGTAACGTAACGCCAACGGTGCTGGTCCAGCCTACCGCGGACCTATTGCACACCGGGAAAACCGTGTTGCCACTCTTAAAGACCAACCGCAATGAGTCGCTGGCAACAACTGATGTCAGTTGATTGTGCTGAATATTTGACGCAGCGACAGAACAGCTTCATAATGATCGGCACAGCAGTCACTGAATCCGAGTGCGAATTGCGGAGTTCGAGATGAAGTTTTCCCGTCGCCGATTTATAGCCAGCGGAATGCCGCTGATGGCAGTCCCCACGCTTGGCCTGTTCCAAGCCAAAGCCTGGAGTTCGGTGTCCGATCGCGAGGACGAAAAGGCACCGGTTCAGCTAGAGTTGACCAGCAAGTCGATCGAGTCAGTTCGTCGCGGACTGGAATGGCTCAAGCGAACCGAAGGGCGTCGAGGAGGCCACGGTGCGGATGTTTCTCAACCGGACGACATTGGCTGTTCGGCGATGGTCGGGCTGGCGTTGCTGGCCGACGGCAGCACTCCCAGCCAGGGCCCCAACAAAACTCACCTGCGACGGATCGTGAACTATCTGATTGGCTGCGTCGAAGCGATGCCCAACGGAAATATTACTTCCAAGTCAGGGACGCAGCTTCAAAACAAAATCGGCTCGCAGGCTCATACATTTTTCGCGCTGCTATTCCTCAGCCAGGTTTGTGGCGAGATTGGCATTCACAAGAAAACACGCGAAGCGGTTGCGAAGCTTGTCGAGACGGTTGTCAAAGCGCAAAGTCCGCGTGGCGATTGGGGCCAGGAATCGTGGGCTCCGACCCTCGGCACGGTGATGGGTTGGACCAGTTTACGATCCGCTCATTTCGCTGGCTTTCGCGTCGGCGGTTCGCCTGAGAAAACTGCGGACCATCTGATGCAGCAGATGAAAGGTTCGCTGGGCCAAAAACAACAGCACTGGATGCACTCACTGTACAAAAACGCCACCGGGATCCGCGTGCTCTGCGCGATGGGCAAAGAAGAGGAAGCGATTTCCAAGCGAGCGTTTGCAGACGTTTTAGAGCTTGTCACTCGCGACAATACTGCGTTCAATCAGGCCGGCGGCGAAGAGTTTCTGGCATTCCATCTGATCACCGAAACGATGCTGCAAAAGGAAGGAAACGACTGGGCGACGTGGTTCCCGAAAGTCCGCGACAAAATGCTGGACGTCCAAAACGACGACGGCTGCTGGACCGGTCATCACTGCATCACCAGCCGAACTTTCTGCACAGCGGCGGCGTGCCTGGTTTTGTCAGCGCCGAATCGCTATCTGCCTATCTCGCAAAAGTAGCCGATGAAATTACTCTTTCGCACGCTCATGGCCATCGTGATTTCCGCAACGATGTTCACGGCGGCACACGGTGACGAAAAAGATACGCTCAACGATGCCGTCGACTGGCTGGTGGCTCAGCAGGACGAATCGGGCGCCTTCAAAAGTAAGCATTACGGGGCGATGAAGCAGGGCGCCGCGATGACTTCGTTGGTGCTCTACGCGTTATCGAAAACGCCAGAAGAAAGCCAAAACAGGCATCCGGATTCGATTGAGAAAGCTTTCGACTTTCTCATGCCCGGAACGCAAACCCGAAAACGTGTTGCGAACCCGGACGGATCTCTGGACCATCCCGTTTACTGCACCGCCCTGTTTCTGATCGCCGCAAAGCGACTCAACCGCGAACTTGACGCCGAACTGGTCGATGCGTTGCTGGACTTTCTGATTCGATCGCAATGCGTCGAAAGTCGTGGCTTCGAACCGGCGAACCCGAACTACGGAGGTTGGGATGTGATCGGTCCTGACGTGATGGCTGGCAAGACTTCGGGCACCAACGTTTCGATGGCCAGTTTCGTTTTAGAGGCATTTGCCTGTTACGTTCCGGTGCAACCAGAACCAAATTCTTCGCTCGACAACATGACCGTCGAACGCGTGAGAGAATCAAGACAGCGCGCGATTGATTGGCTGCAGCGACTGCATGCGACCGGCGACGACGGCGGCTTTCATTTTTCGGCTCAGCCCGGATCCGCGTTGAACAAATCGACAACCGAAGACGGAAAACCAAACGCCTATGCTTCGGCGACTTGCGACGGTCTGTTGGCTTTGCATTTTGCCGGGCAGTCAGACAGTGAAGCTTTCAAGTCAGCGTTGAAGTGGATCGAATTGAACGCTCGAGCGAACGAAGTCGCGGGATTTGACAAAACGGAAAACGGCGGTTGGCCGAAGGCGCTGCGTTTCTACCATTGGCAGTCTCTCGCGAGAGTCGTAAAGGCATGCAATTCGGATGCTTCGGTCGTGGATGTGCAATGGCAACGTTCGCTCGCTGATGAAGTTTTGCTGTCCGTCGCCGCGGACGCCCAAGACAATGGACGTTTCCAAAACGAATCGTCTCTCATGCGGGAAAATGACCCTCTGATTGCGACCTCTTTCGCAATTGTCGCGTTGGCCAGCCTGACGGCGAACGGTCAATAGACTGTACAACCCGCAGCGTTGCGGCCAGATTTCGCTCCAATTGCCGCGGCTTCCAGAGGGTTCGGGTTGATATTCCGACCGTCAAGATACAATGTGACATTCGATTCTGTAGTGAGCAAAATTAGTGGCTGATAAAGTGGAACCTGAAAACGAACCCGTTGAACCAGTCAGCCCGTTTGCGACACCCGACGTCATCTCGGACCACGACCCCAGCGAAGAACCCGTCCATCACGAGTCCCTTTCTCTCGGCGGAAAGCTGGCGTGGCTGACGGTGGCGATCGTCATGACGGCCATGATCACGCTGACGGCTTTCTCGCGTTCATCGGAAGAAACCCGGACTGAAGCAACGGCTTCTGACCTGTTCCCCGTCCAACTTCAAGGCCGAACGCTTGTTGGCCAAAAGAGTTTCACCGGTGGCGGAAGCAGCACAGCTACAGCATCGACAACGGACGATGAAGAGAAGGACACCGATCGCGACGACGCGAAAAAGAAGCCTTCCGGAGCGGCAATTCCTGAGGCACTCAACGACGGAACCTACGAGCAACGTTTGTGCTATGTGTTGCTGGTGAATGAAAATTTCGGGCCCGACGAAGCCACTCAGAAGCTGATTGAACTCGATGAAGCAGCCGCAGATGCCGACTTTGAGTTGAGCGATGATCAGACTCGGCTGCGAAACATCGTTGCGACGCTGCTGGAAAGTTACCAGCAGAACGATTTCGATCCGGCTGCGGTTTCCGACGAGGATCGGGATTTCCTGAAAGCAAAACTTGGCTGGATCGGAGAACTGGCACTGGTACCGGAAGGGACTCGCAATACTGAAACGCGCAAGGAGCTGTTGTCGGACGCGACATGGTCGATGGGCTTGATGATGGGATTCATGGCGTTGGTGTTGCTGACACTGATGGCTGGTGTCGCGATGGCAGCCGTGTACTCCGTCCTGTTTGCGACCCGTCGACTGACGCCGAAGTTTCAAACCAGGGGAAGTTCGCTGAACATCTACATCGAAACGTTTGCGTTGTGGATGGTTTTCTTTTTCGTCGGACCACAGCTTACGGCGTTGGCTATCCAGTTTTCCGGCATCGAGCTAACGGGCAACGCGGACATGCTGATCTCAATCGGCTTCTTTTTTGGCTCGCTGATCGTGCTGGTCTATCCCGTACTGCGAGGGATCTCATTCAAGCAGGTTTGCAGCGACATTGGCTGGAAAGGCAAAGGCGGATTTGTCGACCTGTTGGTCAGCCCGCTGAACTACATCGCTGGAACGCCATTGATGTTGCTGGGATTGTTCTGCGTGCTGTTGTTGACGCTGGTTGCGAGTCTGATGACCGAGCCGAAGCCCTTTGGAACAGGCGCCGCTGCTGGCCATCCGATCCAGGACATCTTTGCCGGCGGGCAATGGTGGAACATTATTTACGTCGTGGTGATGGCATGCGTTGCGGCTCCGATTGTCGAAGAAACGATGTTTCGCGGCGTGCTCTATCGGCACTTGAGAGAACTTAGCGGCGACTGGGCTCGGTGGGGCAGCGTGATTTTTTCTGCCGTGTTCAATGGCTTGATCTTCGCAGCGATTCACCCACAAGGATTCGTTGCGATTCCGCTTCTGACGGCGTTGGCGATCAGCTTTTCGCTGGCGCGGGAATGGAGAGATTCGCTGATCGCGCCGATGGTCATGCACGCGATCAACAACGGAACCGTTACGACGTTCATGCTTCTGATGATGATGTGATTTTGAAATCAGCTTTGGCCAGGAATTGCGTAGCGTATTGCGTAGCGTATTGCGTAGCGTGGGACAGGCTTTCAATCGAGTTTGAGGTTGTCGATTTTTCCGGTCGGTCAACCGAAACCGCGAATCAGACGTCTTTGAGTGGCAAAAGTCCGCTGAATAAAGTTAACCCTGGAACAAAGTAGCTTGCCGACATTTGCTCGGTATGTGAAACTCTTCGTCTTCATTTTCTCTGCAAAACCAACCGCTGATTAAGACGAATCATGGCACGGATCAACGAAAACTACCTCAAACTTCAAGCTGGTTACCTGTTCCCGGAAATTGGTCGACGAGTCAGAGCGTTCACCGAATCTAACCCGGACGCCAACGTTATCAAAATGGGCATCGGCGATGTGACTCAGCCGATCCCGCCTGCGATCATCAAAGCGATGCACGACGCCGTCGACGAAATGGCTTCGGCTGAAACGTTCCGCGGATACGGACCAGAACAGGGCTATGCGTTTCTTCGTGAGGCCATCGCCAGCAACGACTACCAACAGGCTGGTGTTCAGATCGATGCCGACGAGATTTTTGTCTCTGATGGTTCCAAATGTGACTGCGGAAATATTCTGGACATCTTCGGCGACGACAACCGTATCGCTGTGTTGGATCCAGTGTATCCCGTTTACGTTGACACCAACGTGATGGCTGGACACACCGGACCGGCCGATGACAACGGACGTTACGAGAACCTGGTTTACATGCCGGTAACGGCAGAGAACAACTTCGAGCCGGAACTACCTTCCGAACCGGTCGATATCATTTACCTTTGCTACCCCAACAATCCAACGGGGGTCGTCGCCACGCACGAGACGCTTACGAAGTGGGTTGAGTACGCGACGCAAAACAAAGCGATCATTCTTTATGATGCGGCGTACGTGGCATTCATTTCTGACCCGGACGTTCCTCGCTCGATCTACGAAATACCGGGCGCTCGCAAAGTAGCCATCGAGATGCGGAGTTTCAGCAAGAATGCCGGATTCACCGGAGTTCGCTGTGCGTTCACCGTCATTCCAAAAGAGCTGATGGGATACGGAAAAGACGGACAGGAGCACGCGATTCATCCGCTGTGGAATCGTCGACATTGCACGAAGTTCAACGGCGTAAGCTATCCGATTCAGCGTGGTGCCGAAGCCGCGTACAGCGAAGAAGGCAAGGCTCAGATCGAGTCGTTGATCAGCTATTACATGCACAATGCCAAATTGCTTCGTGAAGGCCTGACTTCGATGGGCTTTGAAGTATTCGGCGGCGAGAACGCTCCTTACGTTTGGCTGAAGACGCCAAGCGACATGAACAGCTGGGAGTTCTTCGATCACTTGCTGGATAAATGTCACGTTGTCGGCACGCCTGGCAGCGGATTCGGCGCTGCGGGTGAAGGATACTTCCGATTGAGCGCTTTCAACTCTCCGGAGAATACGGAAGAAGCATTGAAGCGAATTCAGGATTCCGTATCGGCAGGTATCAAATAGCCTCGATGGACCGTAGAAAACTCAGCGCCATCGTCGCCTATCTTTCCCGTTCTGTGTCGGCGGCTGCGCTGATGATTTGGGGCGTGTTCAATATCGCCGCTCTGGTCATTCAGTACATTCGGCGCACCGGCGACGACGGTAACTGGGTTGCCAGTGCAGGGATGTGCGGGTTCTTTGGCGTGCTGCCGTTCGCGATTGGCACGTGGCTGTTGTATCGAACGTTGGCAAGTTCGAACCAACAGAAAAACTCCAAATCAGAATCCGCAACTTGACGCCTGGCGTCTCGATTCGAATCAGGTTTTGCTTACAATGGACACTTCCTGTTTCTGTTTTCATCGAGATCGCATATGTCGAGTGGTTCCAAGTCAAACCCTGTGCTGATCGTCCGTCTGGCGATCATGATGTTTCTCCAGTTCTTCATTTGGGGAGCATGGTACGTATCGATGGACGGCTTCCTTGCCGAAGCCGGGATGAAAACGGCCAGCGAAAGTGGGTTTTCGTTCCACGCAGCAGCCTATACCGTGGCTCCGTTAGCCGCGATCATCGCGCCACTGACTTTAGGTTTGATCGTCGACCGACTGATGAACACGGAGGTCGTACTGGGGATACTAAATCTGATCGGAGCGGTGTTGTTGTGGTTTGCGCCGACGTTGGCGGCTTCCGGAGTACCCGAGTCGTGGATTTCCCAGTTTGGACATCCGATGATTGTGGTGCTGCTGCTCTACATGGTGTGCTTCATGCCGACGCTTGGCTTGACCGCCAGTCTTTCCTTCAAACATCTTGCCAACGGCGAGAAAGAGTTTCCAGTCGTTCGAGTGTTAGGCACGATTGGCTGGATTGTTGGGAACTGGGCGATGTGGGGCGGACGATTGTTCGCCGGTGAAGAAGCCAATTTCGCTGACAACTCTGGAAACATTTTCCGTGTCGCAGCGGCGGCTTCGGCGCTACTGGGCCTGTATTGTTTCTCCCTTCCTCGCACAGCACCGCCTGCGAAAGGCGAACCAATTTCTGTCGGGAAAGTGCTTGGCGTGGACGCGTGGAAACTGCTGGGCGACAAGTACTTCTTCGTGTTCGCAATCGCGTCGTTCTTGATCTGTATTCCATTGGCCGGCTATTACGCACAAGGCTATGGCTACGTTTCGTCACAGAATATCGAGCTGTTTGGTTCGACGACCGGAGCGATGAGCACGGGGCAGATGAGCGAGATCTTTTTCATGCTGGTCATGCCGCTCTGTTTTGCCCGTTTGGGAGTAAAGTGGATGCTGGGAATCGGCATGCTGGCCTGGGTCGTTCGCTACGGCCTGTGGGGATTTGCTTTCGGACAGGAAGGCGTGTTGATGACCGGTCCGATTTTCCTGGGCATTTTGCTGCACGGCATCTGCTATGACTTTTTCTTTGTCACCGGGATGATTTACACCGACAAGAAAGCGGCTCCGGAAGTCCGCGGACAGGCTCAGTCGTTGATCGTTTTGCTGACGCAAGGTTTGGGACTGGGTATCGGAGCACAGTTCTTCGGTTGGTGGAGTGCCCAATGCACGCCTGAAGGTGGCGAGTTGGACTTTGCCAAATTCTGGTATGCTCCGGCGCTATTCGCACTGGCCGTGATGGTCGTGTTTATGCTGCTGTTCTGGGATCGTTCGACAGAAACAGACGTCGAGAAACTCGAATCCGAATAACGGTGCGGCGTGCGGTGTTCATGATTGATGCTGTTACGCGACTAACCCGTCGCGGACAGCTTTCCCATTTGGCGACGGTAGCTGGTTTCGTCAATTCCGTCCGTCAGAAACTGGTAGCTGAGTAGATACTTCTGCAGCCGGACACAGTCACGCTGGCTTGAGTCTTCCCGGTACAGTGTTCGGTTCAAAGACGTATTGTCTTTCAAGTCCGCCAGCTTGACCTCCCGAGCGATTGGATCTGTTTTGATCTTTACGATGTAGTCTTCGTAGGAAACGTCGCTTCGATGGGTCACCAAATCGACTCCTTTGAGAACGGCATCTGAAAAACCTCTCTCCTTCAGATCGTCGATAGTTACCTCTGTATCTTCAACCAGATCGTGCATCACGGCGACCATTTTGGCGTCCAGCGATTCAACGGACATCATCGCGCGAATACAGTGCAGCACGTAAGGCGAGCCGCTTTTGTCAGTAACGCCTCGAAAATTTGTCGACACCAAAACAAGCGCCTCATCCAGATCAGCCATCCTGATTCCTTGTTGTCCAAATGTTCGTTAGCTGTTTGGCGATGCCAGGGATCGCCGGAAAAATGTTAGAGCTGCCTGGTCAGGTAAAGCATCTGATTGTCGTGAAGCGCAATCTCCTTCTCGATCTCAAAATGCCGCCCGATAATCGTTCGCCACTGATCGAAGGGGCGACGATTCACGTGCAACTCCTGCCCCGTTCCCGTTGACTCGCCGTTGTGAATTGAGAACGCCTGCCGCTGAACCTGTTTCATGTTCGCGAACAGACCTTGCACCTGCTCATCATACAAATGCTCAATGCAGTCCACGCAAACGGCGCTTTGAAAACGCCCAAGGTTGTCGATCGGTTTGGTGATATCCCCAACCATCATGTCGGGATGCTTCCTGATTTGGTCGATACCTTCGGCTTCAAAGCCGAGCTCGCGAAGCCGCTCAACAGTATGTCCTCGACCGCAACCAAGATCGATCACCGGACCGATCAGCCAGTCCTGATATTTCGGCAGCAAGCGAACGCCAGGACAGCGGCCTTCCGTCGCATCCCCATACCACGGGTTATCGTCGTAAATCTTCTGATATAGCTCCTTTGAATCCGCGGGGTGATGTGCCACAGAAGAAGCAGACCCAACGCTGGCTTTAGCGACATCGAAAAGCAATGCATCCTTGCCAAAAGGAGCTCGTTTCCACAGCGTCAACTGTTCGCGATGTCCATCGTAGATCGCCTGATCCGGATTGGTGTTTTTGATCCACCAATCAGGCGTCCGAACGGTACGATGCAGGTTTTCACCGTTCAAATCAGTGGCCTTGGAGGCCCTGCACGAAACGGAGCCGAAGAACATCCCGCCGTTCCGCACGACTCGCGAAATTTCAGCCAACGCCAAAAAGACGTCTGACTCGTCGAGATGTTCCAGCACATCGAAACTTGTTACCAACGAAAAATAATCGTCCTCGAACGGCAGCGACATACACTCCGCCCGTTTGACGCGTCCTTCAACTTTCGGCAGACAAGCTTTCAATCGCGTTTCCGCCTGTTCGACTGCGAGGTCACTCGCATCGACGCCGTGTGGGTGAAGGCTGAACGCTCGTCCGGCAAGGTATTCGAGCGCGAACCCCACGCCGCAGCCAACATCGAGACATCGCCCCGAAATCGCGGATAGCTTGTCCGTCGCCTGAATGACGTTCCGGAAACCCGGAGAGTTTTCAGCGAGATTATAACGTTCGCTGGAACTCACGACCTGGTTGTAGATTTTCTGATAGTCGGCCATTACCGAATCACGCCTTCCTCAAGCACCTGTTCGCAACCGGCAAGACAAAGCAGTGCCATTGCCGTGCCATAGCTGCGTCCGATTTCGTGTGAATCAACAAAGCAACCGTCGATCTCCGGGACGGCCATAACCATGTCTCGCTGTTTGATAGCCATTTCTTTTTGAGTCGCCTCATCGGTCACTTTCAGGATCGCATCGGTCCGCGTTTCCATACAGTACCAGTAAAAGAAACCACCGTAGTTGTAAGAAGACGTGTGGTCATCGTACTTACGGGCTCTATCCATGTCGTCGTGCATCTCAAACGCAGACTCAAGGCTCTCGACCAGGCCATCGTGATCGGCACGATCCCAGATCACGAGAGCGCCTTCGCAATGAGGCATCCGACCCGCGCTTCCGATCGTCCGCCGTTCACTGGCTTCCTTTCCCGCGGCGCTGCCGTTCCGCGGACTGCTGTACATCCAGGCCCCGTTGGCGAATCGGCATTTCGTCAGCGCAGCGATCGCCGCCTCCACGCAGGACGCATCGACCTGAGCACCCAGCGACTCTGACTCCTTCATCGCCCACAACGCTGACGCCGTCACAAACGGATTGTTGTACTCGTGATAGAAATCACCACCAGCAGTTTGCACGCTGGCCAAAGCTTTCAAACTTTCCGTGATTCCTTCCGCTCCCGTTTGCCATTTGGACTGCAGACGATTGAACAATCGAAGTCGGTAAAGATAGGCCCAGAAAATCTCGTCCTTGTCCTGCAAGTTCAATTTTGATTCATCGCTGACGTAAGCCGCAGCGCTTTTGATCGCGTTCTCGATACGAGGCTGCAAGTCTTTCAGCTCTGGTCGACCGTGAGCTTCCAACAACGCCATCGCTGCGATTGATGTTACGGCCGAGTGAACGTTGGGCAAGCTATCGGTTCCGCCGAAATCGTAATCCGAATCGTTGAACGCGCCTTCTTCGTTTTGCATCGACAACAGAAACTCAATGCCGCGCCGCCAAAGCTGCTCTTCAGCAAACGTATTCGCAGGTGCCGCGGACCCTTTCGATTTGCGACCCGCGTTCAAGTACGTCTCGTCCGGCAATTCACGAAAGACTTCGAATCCTCGCACAAACGGGCCAATTCGTTGCGCCTCTGCGGCAGCTTTCCAGCCCAGCGGATGATTCGGAAACGCTTCGCCGATGGCAGCGAATTGCTGCAAAGCCGATTCATGTTCGTTGCTGCGAAACGTTGCCATGGCTGCAATCAATTGAAGCTCGACCATGTCGTCTTCGGAGTGCCGCATTCGATTAATCGCTCTGCATTTCCCGTACTCACCGGCAGCGAACAATCGTCGCGCTCTCTTGAGCGCCTCGCCCGCTTCAGGCAACCGGGTTGTGGGCTTGAGAAAGCTGGCTAACCATTTCGAGTTCATCGTCGTGATCCGATCGAGCGTTGTCGACGCCGAGCCATCTGTTTCAACGACCAGAAATCCGGGCTCGATGAACTTAAAGGGCTGCAATTCGTAAGCTTCCGCCTCTGCCTTTTTTGGAATCGCCATCAGCGGAACATAGTTTTCGTTGACCGAGGCGATGATTGATGGATCGGAAAACGGACCGGCCCGCATATAGCGATCCACTTCTTTCTTTCGGTCCATGAAGGTGTTAGCCAATCTTGGCACATACCAGAAGATCGGCTTTTTGGTCTCGGCCGAAATCCTGCGGGCCTCTTCAAAATCCGACTGCCATTCGATCGCTGTTCCGATCTTTGCAGAGATCGCGTTGGGCACGACGCGAATTTTCTTTGTCGAGTTCTGTGCTGTCACCGTGGTCGGCATACAGAGTAAAAACATGCCAAGGACGGTTGCTATCGTTTTGATCATGAGGTTCACTTGAGTGTGTTGGGCCCATCCAGAAGTGGCTGGATGGTTTTGATCGTCAGTCCGGGAATGACTGGCGTACGAAACCAATTCAGGCTGAGACAGCCTGAACTACTACGAACTAAAGGGATTCAGCCTGAGACAGACTAATCTGCTACGAACTGAAGGGTTGCAGCCTGGAAAAGGCTGAGCCACTTTTATAACGCAGCATCGATCAGGTTGCGGACTTCACGCGCATTATAGGACGGTTCAACAGGAATTCGCAGCAGTGGCAAATCGGCAGCGTCGAACGCATCGTTCACAAACTTGTCCCGCTCAATTCGGTCTGGCCGATTGTGGGACGCGTCATCCAGTTCGATGCAAACAACCGCTTCAAGCGATCCCGGGTCGCAAAGGACAAAGTCAATGTGCTTGGAAAGGATCTTGTTCAGCCATTTCCTACCGTTATTGGAGCCTTTCTCGACACGGATCAAATCCGCGATCCGGACCATCGCAAAGATTTCAAAATCGTCCAAAACGGCTTTGTGAAGCGACTTGTAGAAACGAAGCTCGTTTTTGGTCACCAGCGACGGTCGCTTGAAGTACGGCATCGGCGCGGGTGTCGAGTACATTCGCAGCAGCAGAAATATGGCTGCGAACACGGCGACACCGACCCAAAATGGCCAATAGTCAATCAGGATGCCAAAAAGTTGGTCGAGCATTTATAATTTGCGAACGTTGCTCTCGATGAGATGTCATTGCTGTGAGTTGTGGCGTACTGCATCAATGTTGGTCCGTTTGCGTTTCACCGCGATCCGACCGTGATGCTACACCGTTTCTATCCGATATTTTCCCCACAACACAGGCCAACTTGGCTGTGCCCCGCCCCGTGTCGACGACTCAAACAAAAACCGAGCTCAAACCCCTGCAAATCGGCAACCTGAAGATCGGTTTTCCTGTCGTGCAAGCCGCCCTTTCAGGATACAGCGATTGGCCGATGCGTGTGATCGCCAGACGACTCGGCGCGCCCTACACGGTTTGCGAAGTGATGCTGGACGAGTTTCTGGTGAAGCTAAAAGAGCGTAAACGCACCAGCCACTTTCTACACATTTCCGACGAAGAACATCCTGTCGGCGGGCAGCTAATGGGAGCCGAGCCCGAACAGTTTGCGGCCGGAGCCATGAAGCTCGTGCAGGCCGGCTTCGACGTCATCGACATTAATTTCGGCTGCCCGGTCAAGAAAGTGCTGGGCCGTTGCCGCGGCGGTTTTCACCTGAGCCAGCCGAAAGTTGCTCTGGAGGTCATCAAACGAACACGTGAAAACGTGCCTGACGAAATTCCGGTCACCGTGAAGATGCGACGCGGTATCGATGATTCACAGCAGAGCCGCGATCAGTTTTTCGAAATCCTGGACGGTGCGTTTGCGATCGGCATCGCCGGAGTCACGGTCCACGGCCGGACGGTTAAACAGCGCTACGTCGGCCCCAGTCGTTGGGAGTTTCTCAAAGAGGTCAAACAGCATCTGGGCGACAGGATTTTGCTGGGGTCAGGTGATCTGTTTACGCCTCAGGACTGTCTGGACATGATTGCTCAAACCGGAGTCGATGGCGTGACAGTTGCCCGGGGAGCGATCGGCAACCCATGGATCTTTCAACAAACCCGCGCGATTGCTGATGGCAAGCCGATGCCGGACCCTCCAACGCTTCACGAGCAGCGCGAGATTTTGCTGGAGCACTATCGGTTGGCCGAATCGCTGTACGGCGAGAGCAGGGTAGGGCAGTTGATGCGAAAGTTCGGCATCAAGTATTCGATCCTTCACCCGCGGCACAACGAAGTTCGCAGTGCGTTCGTAAAAGTCAAACATCGCGCTGACTGGGAATCGGCGATCGAGAAGTTCTACTCGGAAGACGGCCCCGGGACTCACCCTGACGGTCGGATGCACAAAGCCAAGGGCAGCGACTGCGCAGGGTGATCGAGAGAGCAGTGTTCAGTGTTCAGAACCAATGTGGCTCTTTGGTAGCCGGATTGGCAACAATTCGGGAGCGTTTAGTTTGGCTGCCCGAACTTTCACGACTTTGTCGCTTAATTCGCAACCCGACGCGTTAGCGAGGAACCAGCTGCACCTCGCTAACCAGGAAATTTCACCGAAGCGACTTTGGTCCAGCAATGCGACAACATCGAGGTTTTGATAGCAAATACAAGCACGAAGCGCAAGCGTGTGAGTCCACCGCGCATACTCACGCGCTAGCGCGTCGTGCTTGTATTTCGATCCGCCAGAAATGAAATTTCCTGTTACGCGTCGGGTTGTGGTTTTCACCAGATCCGAATATAGCGACAAACTCTTACGAGTGCGGCTACGACTACAAGCGCACAAAAAAAGCCGCCTTCATGCATGAAAGGCGACTCCTTGTTTCTTTAGCTTAAACCAGCGAGTGGCTTATGAGCGACGACGAACAACGCAAAGTCCAAGTCCGGCAAGACCGAAAAGGACAGCAGTTGTGGGTTCTGGAACAGCTGCCACGAGCCCGAATCCTGCCAACCCGCCTGCAGCAGATGGGGCTGTCGAAACAGTGGAAAACCTGATACTCGGATCCGTAAATCCGTCGGTATCGCCTGTCGTAATTCCAACTCTCAACTCAATGTTTTGATTACGCGTTGAAACCGAGGAGCCATCCCATGAAGTTCCTGGATCTGAACCGGGAACACCAAAAGTGTCCTGAATAGCTCCACCAAGCTGGATTTGCAATGCATCGTCACCGTTAAATGTGAACGACTCTTCGAAGAACTGAACTGCGCCCAAGCCTTCGCCTGTCAGGTAGGTACCGATGTCAGCAGTTCCAACAACGATCACCTCGCCGACCGCCATTACTCCCGTACTCAGGACGAAATCTGAACTAAGTGCACCGCCGTTAGTTCCTTTCAAAATATCCAAGCTGGTTACTGAAAAATCGATTGCAGCTGGACCACTATTCCAAAGCTCAACGCCCTTTGGCGTCGTACCAGAATCGGTTTCAACATACTGGCTGATAACTAAATCAGCTTGCGCAAAATTCGCACAGGCAAAACAGAGGGCCAACGCCCAAATAAATTTCTTCATGAAGTAACTCCAAGGTAAATAGGGGGGATCAAAAGTTGCAATCCGCGGAATCGCCATTTTGTTCATGCAAGCGGTGAAACACAACATATAACCCGTGCATTCGCGCAACTTTAACAATGTCACAGGGCGGGTTCGCTCGCTTTTGAATTATCGTCGAAGCACAAACGTGACTCGCGTAAACCCGCTCAGGCCGTGATAAATCGTTCATTCATTGCAGCGGCCACCAAGGCAGACCATTGCAACCGTTCTAGGGCGACTAATCGGCCGCAGATTCCGGATTCAGCCGAACATCAGCCTGCCGCACGAGCAAGCCGATCAATTGCCTGCTTCGAAATCTCGACCAGATTGAAATTTGAAGATTTTGCCACGATTTCTTCCAACAGCTTAATTGAGTCCGCACTTCCATCGAGCTCCAAAGCCAAAACGATTCGGTGCTCACGCCGACCTTCCCCAGTCGAGATGCTCGGTTTCTTTCTGTCGACGCGAAGTATCTTTTGGATACGCCATTTCGATTCCTGGGAACTGTCCGCGACTCGTCGTTCCAACAACGGCCTAGCCTGCTCCACCATCAACGTCAGCATGGTCGTCGCGTTTTCGCGAACCTTGTACTGTCGTGCATCTAAATCCCGGATCAGCTTCTTTGCAACTTCGTTGTCACCAACTGACTCAAGGCCCAGCCCTGTCGCAATCAATCCGGTCGTCGCGCGAGGCTCGTGTTGCAATGCGTGAAAAAACTGATTCGTCGCGGACAGCGATACTTTGGGATCGTTACTCTTCAAATCCACCCACGCGACATCCAGATCAATCGCATCGACAGACTCAATCGGAGGAAAAATGCGATCCAGAAAATCCCACAGGATCACGGATCGATCAGTCGGACCGGCAGCGCCGCTGGCCAGACTTAGCAACCTGTTTGGAGAAGCTGCAAGTGCGTAAATTCGCGAGCCATGCGCTTCGATCCTTTCAACCTGTTTCATGGTCACCATATCCCAGATGACGATCGAGTTGTCGTAGTTGCTCGTATAAAGAAATCGGCTATCGTTCGAGAACACTGCGTTCACGATCCGACGCTTGTCGCTCAACACGTATTGATATTTTTTGGTATCCCTCAAGTCAAAAATCTTGAGTTTCGATTCGCCGTACTTCATGTCCGCCATCAAGTATCCGTTGGGCGAAAACCTGACCTGTCGTGGTACGACGTTCCGAGGCGGATCAATTGTCGCACCGGAAACCGTGTCCAAAATCTCCAAACGGCCGCCGTCCTGAAACGCGACCATCCGACCGTCTTGGGAAATTCCAGCCGGAAGCGACGCCCGACCTTCCAAACCGGATTGGACAAACGCCGGGGTCGACGGCAGCGGCCACGGATTGCGATAGACGCCTCCTTTGGATGCCACGACAAGCTGTTGCGGGTCCGACGCGAAAGCCAGCTTATAGCCAGCCTGCCCAACGTCGCGAACTTTTTCTTGCTCCGCCAAGCTCCAGATTTGCGTCCCGGATTGAGTCGCCAGCACTACAAATTTGTTGTCCGGAGAAAACTGAAAATCCCGACTGATTTGGGTTGGCAGCAGCGCAATCCGTTCCTGAAGCTCGATGTCAAGGATTCGAATGTTCTGCCGTCGGTCTCTGGCCGCGATCAGTTTGCCATCAGGAGAAAACTTCAGCTCGAAAATTCCGATTGCGGCCGGATTTCGATCGATAGCTCCGTACCGAAAGACGGCACCAGTGGGCAAGTTCTCTGTCGCCCACAATGGGTCCGCCGCGTCGGTACCTGGTTTTTCCTGGGCAAGAATACTTTGCGGCGCTGCAGCCAAAATTACCAATATCATCATCCACCAGGCGAAGAACCTGCGTCGCTTATGTCGGCGTTTCGGTTGTTTTCCAGGCGTCACGGTGAGAGTTTGCCAATTAGATCGTGATGAACAATGTCATCATATCTGATCCTGCCCGAATGCTGTCTTTCGCGTATAATTGAGGCATGAAATCAGGGAAAAAATGGCAGTCGAGAGCGTCCATCGTTTTGGCAGGTTTTGCTTTAGGGTATTTGGCCCGATACATCATGCCGCCAGAGGTGGAATCGACGCTGCCAACTCGGGAATTTAACGAGCCATTAGCCGCAGAAACTTCCATCGGCGACCTGCCCATTCTTCCGGTTGAAGACGACTTTGAATTCCCGGTTCCGTACGAGATTCCGTAGGTCGATTGCAACTCGCCCGTTACAATAAATAACATGTCGGTAGCCAACCAACCAACGCACGATCCCGAGGAACCGGTTCAGCCTGTTGTGGTGCCGGATTCCGAATCAGTACGTGAGACTCCCGAATCGGGCTCTCCACAAGTTGCCCCTGTCGCCAGCGGTGAACCTTCTTTTTTCTCTTTGCTTTTCCTGATGGCATCGATTCTGTTTCTGGCCGCCTGGTTTGTCGGTCCGCGATTGGTCGAAGAGTACCAATACGCGTCGACGAAAGGGAAACTGCGTGCCGAATACGAAAACGCAGTGACGATCCTCGAAGGCCATCCGCTGAAAAAAGTCTCCATGGCGTCAAGGCTGGTTGCTCAAAAAGTGAAGCCCAGCGTGGTCAGCATCCGCACTCGCAAGATTGGCGAAGACGACGGTTTGGGTTTTCGTCGCGGCTGGGATTCGGCAGACGTGATGGAGGGCTTTGGCTCGGGCGTCATCATGGACAAAGAAGGTTACATCGTCACCAACGCACACGTGATCGACAACTCAGAAAGCATTTGGGTTGAACTACACGACCGCCGCAAATATGAAGCCATCGAAGTTGGCCGCGACGAGATCAGCGACATCGCGGTTCTGAAGATCTCTGCAGACGGATTGATTCCGGCTCAATGGGGCGACAGCGAAGAACTGGAAGTCGGCTCGATCGTATGGGCGGTCGGAAGCCCGTATCGCTACGAACAAACGGTGACCTCGGGGATCATCAGCGCCAAGGATCGAATCGGAGATCCTAACGGTCGCGTCAAAAATTTGCTGCAAACCGATGCGGCGGTTAACCCCGGGAACAGCGGTGGGCCGTTGGTGGATTCGGACGGAAATGTGGTCGGCATCAATGCATCGATCTACGGCAAGACTTTCCAGGGAATCAGCTTCGCCGTGCCGAGTGCGACAGCCCGATTCGTTTACGAGCAACTGTTGGAGAGCGGCAAAGTCGTCCGAGGCTTTCTGGGTGTTCAACCTTACAAAGTCAGCCATCAGTACGCGGAACGCTTTGGTTTGCCGGACCTCAAAGGAGCTCTTCTGGTCCGCGTCGAACCGGGTTCTCCGGCTCATAACGCTGGACTGCGCCGAAACGATGTGGTTCGTCTTTGGAACGACAGCCCTGTCCACAACTACAACAACCTGTACCGGCTGACCGAACGAACGCAGCCCGGTTCCATCGTTGAAGTATCCCTGATTCGCAACGGCGAGCCCCACCTGGCGACCGTGACGATCGGTCAGGCCCCCATGATGCAATCTGGCATTTCGATCGAAGCCGAAAAACTGCTTGATCAGCGATAACGAAGGCGATATCGCCTTTCGCGGCGTACGCTACCAGCCCCGATTGCTAACTTGCCGATTGCTAACTTGCGTCTGGAGCCGCAGCCAAAACTTCATCGCTGACGCCTTCCGCGTAGGTCTTGAAATTGTCACAGAATAGCGACGCCAGCTTCTTCGCCGCCGCATCGTACGCGTCTTTGTCCGACCAAGTCAGCCGCGGCTGAAGCATTTCATCGGGGACGCCTTCGCATTTCGTGACCACATCGAAACCGAATACAGGATCCTTTTCGGTTGGAGCCTTGTCCAGATCGCCCGAGTGAATTGCATCCATCACCGCACGGGTATAGCTGAGCTTCATCCGCGAACCGACGCCGTAGCCTCCACCGCTCCAACCGGTGTTCACCAGCCATACGCGAGCGTCGTACTTCTCGATTTTCTCGGCCAGCATCTCTGCGTACTTGCCCGGATGCCACATCAGGAAAGGACCACCGAAGCAAGGAGAAAACGTTGCTTCCGGTTCATCGATCCCCATCTCTGTCCCGGCGACCTTGGCCGTGTAACCGCTGATGAAATGATACATCGCGTGAGCCGGCGACAAGCGGCTAACCGGAGGCATGACACCGAACGCATCGCAAGTCAAGAAGATCACGTCATCGGGATGGCCGGCGACGCAGGGAATCTTTGCATTCTGAATGAACTCAATCGGATACGCGCCACGAGTATTCTGCGTGATCGAATCGTCGCTGAAGTCGACGCTATGATCTTCCTTGTCGTAAACCACGTTTTCCAAAACGGAACCAAAGCGGAGCGCCTGAAAAATCTCCGGCTCCGAATCGGGAGTCAGGTCAATTGCTTTGGCGTAGCATCCGCCTTCGATATTGAAGATCCCGTCGTCCGACCAGCCATGCTCGTCATCACCGACCAGCAAACGTTTCGGGTCCGCCGACAGAGTTGTCTTTCCGGTTCCCGAAAGCCCGAACAGCACTGACGAAGTCCCGCTTTCGCGATCCGCCGTCGCTGAGCAATGCATCGACAGCACATTTTTCCTGGGCATGAAGTAGTTCATCATCGTGAACACGCCCTTCTTCATTTCACCCGCGTACTCTGTTCCGAGGATCACCATCTCGCCAGGATGCAGACTGACGTCAACACTGGTCTTGGACGTCATTCCGGACGTATGCCGGTTGGCCGGGAATCGTCCCGCATTAAAGATCACAAAATCAGGATCGCCAAACGTCTTCAGCTCTTCCCGTGTCGGACGAATCAGCATCGTGTGCATAAACAGCGCATGATACGGTCGCGTACAGATAACGCGAACTTTCATCTGGTAAGCCGGATCCCAACCGGCGTAGGCGTCGACGACGTACAGGTAGCTGCGTGTATTGAGATAGTCGATTGCCCGTTCACGATTGACCTGAAAGACGTTGTCATCGATATCGATGTTGACCGGGCCCCACCAGATATCTTTCTCGGAGTCCTCGTGACGCACGACGCGTTTGTCGGTCGGCGAACGACCGGTTTTGGATCCTGAATAGGCAATCAGTGCGCCTGAATTGGCGATCGCGGCGCCTTTCTCGAGTCGGATGGCTTCCTGATAGAGCGTCGCGGGCGACAAATTGTGGCGAATATCGTCTACTTGGATTCCGTATTGATCCAGGTCCAGCATGGCTTTGGCTTTCAAAATTGGTAGCGCGATTGGAGCGCCGCTAAGGTTGAGAAGTGGGCTTTGAAGCAACGATTATTGGTGCGGGATCTTCGATTAACGGCAAGATTTCCGCAAGAGCAGGCGAACGGTTGTTTCCGCATAACCGGAAAAAAACGAGGACTTAACGTGACCGATTTACCAAGCTATGAACAGGCCTTTTGCAGGGATTCGTTCGTTTTGAGATCAATTTCCGACTGGCCCAAATGCGATGACCCAATAAAGCGTCCTCCCGAAAACGGAGTTCGAACGTAGTAGCAAATTATGGTGCATCTCGACGGGAGAAGTCATGGCACAGCGAATTGGATGGATCTGTTTGGCATTTGGCGTTTTCGCACTGTGCACCGAAACCAGCGAGGCACAAGTTTTCGGATCCCATCAAGTCCTGCAACGCCCGCTTCGCGCTCTCGGACATGGTAACGGACCGGGCTATCATCGCTGCAATCCCGGCCCGGACGTAGGCTATTACAATCCATGGTCGCACAAGAATTCGTTCCTCATTTCACAGTCGCCGGAATTTCTGGCACGCTACGGGCACGAACTGCAACCGTCACCAATGCAACTGTTGCGTTCGGGACAAAATGCCTATGGCCAACCGCTGTCTTATGGTTCGCAACCCGCGGGCATGTTTCCAACGACGGCTCCGTTGAACGCGGATTTCGTCCCGGCAAGATCGAACAGTGACCTGGAAGAACTGGACGACGACCAGAATGAACTCGATACCGAGAGCAATCCTGCTGATTCGAAAATTGAAGACCGATTTGAAGAAGATGCAGAGGCGATGCGGGCGAATGAGTACGGAGGATTCGACTCCCTGAAGGACGATGCCGATGAAACGGCTGATCCCGACAGCTTTGATTCCGACGCGTCCCAGAGTTCGCCTTCAGATGAGAGCCCGGAACCAGAATCCGACGGTTCTGAAGATGGAGCGTCGCTTCTATCGCCGCATGGAGTTTTCCTGCCGGCGAGCCATTCAAAGCGGTAAGCAGCGAATCCACGGTCCGCATCGAGATACAGCTTCGCCGCCCATCGACACGGCTCGAATCGTCGAATTTGCGTCATGACTTTCGCAATAACCATGTTGGCCAACATGGTTTATTGCTATCATGGAAGCATGGCAAAACTCACCAACATCAACCGTGGCCCGCAGGGCTGGGTCGTCCGCATCGTTCGCGACGGCGTCGAGCATACAAAGTACTTTCGCTTTTCCGACGGCGGCATTCGGAAGTCGCAGGAAAAGGCCCTTCGCTGGCGCGATTCGCAGCTAAAGAAACTCGGCGAACGGAAATGGCATTCAGGCCCGCGAGCGAAAGCGGTTAACAATTCGTCGGGCGTTACCGGTGTGAGCAGAAACGTCTACGGTCGCTGGGTCGCGACCTGGCAAGAAGATGGCCGCCAGCGATTCCGAACGTTCAAAACGAAACGCGAAGCAATTGCTCACCGTAAGGAACAGCTGAAAGAAAAAGTTTGAGCTGGCGTGACGAGTTGCCTTCAAAGTGGCAACTCGGATCCCCGAAACGCCGCCGTTCAAGCAATCAACTGATTTCGAACCGCCCAAACGGCGGCTTGTGTCCGGTCATTGACGTTCAGCTTTCTCAAGATGTTCTGAACGTGCTCTTTCACAGTCTCCACGCTAATCCCAAGCGACTTGCCAATTTCGCGATTGCTCAAGCCCATCGCAACGTGGCGAAGCACCTGCATCTCCCGGTTCGTCAAATCCGCATGTGGAGTGCCAGAGTTGCTTCTCATCCGCGTGCGGACGGTGTTCAACAAACTATCCGCGGGGGCAGACTCGCCGCGACTCGCTCGGTTGACGGCCTCAAACAATGCGTCGATCGGAGAAGACTTCAGGATGTAATCGTGGCAACCCAACGCTGAAGCTCTCGCGATATGGGTCGCGTCGGGATACATCGAGAACACGACAACCGGCGGACGCAGCGCGAGGTTTTGAAATTTTTCGAGAGCCCGCAACGCGTCCTTCTTTCCCAAGCGAGACTCCATCACCAACACATCCGGACGAATTTCTTCGACGAGTTGGACGAGCGATTCAGGATCCGTTGGGTTCGCAACGATCTTCGCGTTGTAGCTTTCGATACGTGAGCGAATGCCTTCGACCACGACCGGGTGATCGTCTGCGATGACAATTTCTAGAGTCATGCTTGAAACAGACATTTCGATGGACATCCGGGGTGGGGGTAAAAAACGACAAATACGACAGGTGAGCTGTCGTCCGTTAACCGGTAATGGAGGGCGTTGCTAACAGACTATCCCGTTTTTATCGCAATATTGGCCCAAAACCAGAATTCATTCGACCGCACGAGGTTTGTGACCTAGATACATAGCGAACGTTGCATTTTTTCAACAAACCGCGAACGTTCCCGTGCTCATGATACGCCGGGAATCGCAGGTCAAAGTGCGACCACCTGCAAACCTTCACCCTTACGTATCGAAATTATGTCCAAGGCAATCCAAAAGCAAACTCGACTTCTGATCGTTGACGACGATCAACATCTGCTTCAGTCGATGGGGCAATGGCTCGAGACTCAAGGCTTCGCCATTCAGGTTGCATCGAACGTCAAGGAAGCAAAAACACGTCTCGCAAACGACACCTTTGACGTTGCGCTTATCGACCTTCGCCTTGGCGATGAAGACGGTTTTGAGCTACTTGAGTTCTGCAAAAACAGCGTCCCGCAGATGGTCGCAATCCTGATGACGGGCTACGCCAACATCGACACGGGTGTGGAAGCCATGCGTCGCGGAGCAGCCGATTTGCTGACCAAGCCACTGATCGATGACGAGCTTTTAATGGGCATCGAGCGTGCGATGTCACAGCGTCAGGTCGTTGAAGAAAACCGAAACCTCAAGGCTCAACTCGATCACAAATTTGACAAGACGAACATCGTCGGAACCGATTTTCGCATGCAGAAGATTTTCGACATGATCGACAACATCGCCAACACCAAGGCGACGGTTCTGATCACCGGCGAAAGCGGAACGGGAAAGTCACTGATCGCTCGTGCAATTCACCAAAAATCGAATCGCAAAGATGGCCCGTTCGTGGAAGTCGCTTGCGGTGCGTTGCCTGAGAACTTGCTCGAAAGCGAACTCTTCGGTCACGTCGCAGGTTCTTTCACCGGAGCAACGGCAAACAAGGAAGGCAAGTTTCAACAGGCTCACGGCGGAACGATCTTTCTGGACGAAATTGGCACCGCGTCTCCGGGACTTCAAGTGAAACTTCTTCGCGTGCTTCAGGAGTTTGAATTTGAACAGGTTGGCGGCACAAAGACCTTCCGGACGGATGCGAGAGTCGTTCTGGCGACCAACGAGGATCTGGAGCAATGCGTTGCGGAAAATCGATTCCGCCAGGATCTGTACTACCGAATCAATGTGATCAACCTTTTGCTGCCTTCGTTGCGTGAGCGACCTTCTGATGTGCCGATGTTGGCGATGCACTTTCTGAAGAAAGTCTGCCAGGAGGAAGGCCGTAGCCTTGAGGGATTCAACGATCAAGCCATTCACGCGTTGCGAAATTACGACTGGCCAGGCAACGTTCGCGAGTTGCAAAACGTCGTCGAGCGAGCCGTACTGCTTGGAAAGGGTCCGGAGCTTGGCGTGAGCGATCTGCCAAGCCATGTCGGCACCGTCACTCAGAGCAGCCCGCAGATTTCTGTTTCAGCCACTGGAAAACGACAGACGCTGAAAGAAGCTCTTGAAGGGCCAGAGCGTGTGATCATTTTGCAGTGTCTGCAAGAGAACAACTGGAACCGGAATGAGACGGCGGATCAACTGGGAATCAACCGCACAACGCTGTACAAAAAGATGAAAAAGCTTGGCCTCGACACGCCCGAATATGCTCAGATGATCGAGTAACGTGCAATCAGGCAAGTGTTGGTGTCCCGCGGCGTGACCGCTTAAACGAGACGTTTGCCGACCATTCGATCGGCCCGCGCTTCTGAAATCTCGACGTCGACCAAATCGTTGTCCGCAACTCCTTCGGCGTCGATTTCGACTTGCCCGTACCGACAACTGGTTCCAACCGCCGCGTTGCGATCAAAGCCTTCGGAAACTTTCTCGACCAGCACCTGCAATTTCTGGCCGACCAGTTTTTTGTAGTAGTCGGCACGCAGTTCCGTTTCCAGCTGTTTAACAATCGCGCCACGTTCGGATTTGATGTTCCCCGGAATCTGATTGTCCATCTCAGCCGCAGGCGTTGTGCGACGCGGGCTGAAGGGGAACATATGAATTTTTGAGAAACCGATCTGGCGACAGATGTCGAGCGAGTCCTCAAAGTCCGCTTCGGTTTCACCCGGAAAGCCGACGATCAGATCCGTCGAAAACGCGGGCAAGTGCAAGGCTTCCTTGACGACTTCGCAGCGATCAATGATGTGCTTCCGAGTCCAACGCCGCTTCATGGCTCGCAAGATTCGATCGCTGCCACTCTGAACGCAAACGTGAAGATGTGGACAGACTTTTTCGGGATACTGCTGCATCACCTGAATCAGTTCGCGAGTCACCTCGGTGGCTTCGATGCTGGACATCCGCACGCGAAAATCGCCAGGCAACTCGCAAATTTGATGAACCAGATGCGACAGCCGCGTCCACTCAGCTTTCGGTTTGCCTTTATTAAAGTCGACGCCGTAGTGACCAAGATGAATGCCCGTCAGGATGACTTCGCGAAACCCGTTATCGACCAGCCGTTTGACTTCGTCGATGATCGATTGCAGCGGACGGCTTTCCATCTTTGGCCGCACCGTCGGGATGATGCAGTAGCTGCACTTGAGCAGACAGCCATCCTGAACTTTCACGTAAGCCCGATGCCGACCGTCGAGTCCCGAAATTCCGTCAGGGATATCGACAACGCCAAATCTCCCCAACAAGTCAGGCATCTCACGTTTGTCAGTGATGACTTCTGAGACTCCCGGCAACGCGGCAACAGCTTCCGGTTCTCGCGTCGCGTAACAGCCCATTACGATGATGCGGGCGTCCGGATTGTCCCGGTTCATCCGCCGAATGATCTGACGGCTCTTGGAATCGCCTTCGTTGGTGATCGTGCAAGTATTGATCACGCACAGATCCGCAGGCTGTGAGTCCTCGGCGTCCGTAAAGCCAGCGCTCAGCAAGCCCTCGCGAAGGAACTGCGTTTCGTATTGGTTGACTTTGCAGCCGAGAGTTACTGTTTTGATCTTTGCCACGGTGGCGAGCAGCCTGTTGGAAAATGTTGCCCCGAAAGGATACTCGACCACTCAGAATCCGGCAAACGATTATTACTCCATCAGATGGGTTCCGTGAGTCAGGGCCCCGCCAGCCCGGATCGCTGCCGCGACCATCGTGGTTTCCGCAAGTTCTGCTTCGGTGGCACCCGCGTCAATTGCTTTCTCGCGATGGATCTCAAGGCAATAGCCGCACTGCGTGGTCAAAGCGACGCCGAGCGCAATCAGCTCTTTGTACTTCACAGGAACAGCCCCTTCAGCCATCGCAGACTCGTTGAAAGCCTGAAACTTTTTCCATGCGTCGTTGCCGGCCTGGTCCAGTTTTCCAAGCTTCTTCATGTTGTCCATCGAATTCATCTTCTTCAGTCCTATTTACGATTGCGAAAAATTGGCGAGAGAAAGCCTCAAAACGGGCCTTCCCAACGACTTCTTGGAGTCAGCACGGAGCCAGAACTTACGGAGAAAATTTTAGGTGCTCCGAACGTACTAACTGACTACTCATTGAAATTGAGCGAATCGGCCTGATGTTGCACGTGCCGGGAGTGCACATCGACGTAGGTGTTAGTGATCATGTCGCGAGTTTCGGACTCGGATGGAAACTGAGTCGAAAAGTCAGACTCAAGATCGAGCGTTCCTTTTGCGGCATGCACCAGATGGTTGACCAAATCAGCCGGGCTTTCGTCACCGACAGCGAACCGGATCGTGGTCGCCGACATTCCCGCCTGAGCCAACGCTTCGTCGTCGAGTTCCGAATGAGTCGTCAAAGAAGGACAACTGACGATCGTATTCGTTTGCCCCAGCGAAATCATGTGAGCAAAGGTTGGCGACAACGCATCGAAAAATCGCTGAAAGGCTTTCTTCGAAACACCGTTAATGCTGACCGTGAATAGCGGAGCCGGCAAACCAAGGTACATGTATCGTTCGCGGAACTCCGAATTCATGTCGTCGCCGACCGCGCTGCACGTGACGTCGATGTTCGGATGAGCGTCCATAAATTTCGCCAGGATGATCGTGTTAATGCACTTCCTCATCATCCGGACCGTCAGCGTTTTCATTCCCTGCAGAACTTCAAACGCCGCGTCCGCATTCAGGAATGCGCCTTTAACGTAGTACACATTCCAGAACATGGTTTGGTCCCAGGAATGCGTTTCGGTGACCATCCCCTTGGGCATGAACATGTTTTCGTTGCGTCCGATCACGCAACCGGCAATCGCTCCGCCGGATCCGCTGAGGTCTTTCGTGTAGGAGTGAATCACATAGTCCGGTCGCTCGGTCGCGTCCTCACGAGCCAGCGAACGATAGAGCATGGGCGTTCCGACGGTTGCATCGAGCATCACGACAAGGCCTTCCGCATGAGCCCGCCGACAAATGGTGGCAACGTTGACGATGTAACCGTGCGGGTTGCAGGGCGATTCGAGAAAGACATAGATCTTGCGTCCCTTCGCCAGTCGATCGGCGTGCTTTTCACGAGTCCGAGCAAGACATTCGCTGAACTCGTCCGCGGTGTAGCCGTCGAACATTTCGACCGCGATGTCCAGATTCCCGGGCTTGGCGTACCAGTCGTTGATCAGCTGATAGGAGCCACCGTAAATGTTTCGGCTGGTGATGATCACGTCGTCGCGACCAAGCACATGGGACAACGTCGAATCGATCGCCGCCATGCCGCTGTTGAAATTCCACGCAAGGTACTCGCTGGCAAAGGGTCCGGCTTCGAGGTCCACGACATGGTTCGCCAGGCAAATGCTGGTCGGGTTGAGCAGCCGGGAATAGATCTCCAGCATCAGCTCCTTGCCCTTGAACGCGTCGGCAATCCATTCGGCACAGGCATAAATGTAAGTCGCCGTTCGTGAAATAACGGGCGTTGCACTGAAGATCGCGGTCACGTTGTCAAAAACCGCGTAGGGACCTTTGGCGGCCGATGTTTCGCCCGAGTAGCCCAAGGACTGGTACGTTTTGCGAAACGGATTCTGAACTGTGTCGAGCATCTTCGCGAGCTGGAACGAGAGGAACTTCAGCGAGTTGAAGCGATTGATTTTGTCGGACTGCGAAAGCCCGGCCATCTCTGACATGGTGGCTTCCCAGAGCCCGTTGATGTCGGACTGTGCCGCATACATTCGGCTGACGATCCCACCCAGCGATTTGCCGTATTCGCTTGCAGGGTCGATCCCGAAGTGCTGCAACTGCTCGGACGTCAGGGCCTCCGCGGATTCTCCTTCGGTGGAATTCCGCAGCGGCGACAACAATCGCATCGAGTCAACGTTTTGGCTCATCAAGATGTTCCTTTTTCAGATTCCAATGGTGGCAGCGAATTGCCGCTGAGCTGCGGCAAAGTTGAGAACGGGAATTGGAAATTTTAGCCGTCTGGGGCGCTAGCGCCGGTTATAGGTTGATCAACCGTGGCTAGTGCCAAAACGGCCAAACTCCCAATCAAGTTCAACGATAAATCAGCATGAATTGCACGCATCAATGTAGCCGCGAAGTCTGGGGTTCGGAAAGCGGACTGACCTTAAACTGGAACGAGGCAGGATCTGGACGGCGTCCAGCATCGGCCCCGCGAATCGCTCGCTAGCGAAATTCATGTTTTCGGTCGCATATTTTTCTGCCATACCCGAATTTCTAATCAAGTTCTGTTGAAAGGAATTCGGCGATGAGACTTTCTATAGCTACCACTGGTTCGTTTGCTGCAGCGATTTTGGCCTTCACTTTCGCCACCTCGGCGTCGGCTCAAACAGCGACGCCGGACCTGGTTCCTGCCGAATTCCAGGTGCCAAGTCCGTTGGCGAACTGGCAAACCAGTGTCGGCGACAACGTGCAAACACTGCCGTCGGCTGTCGCGGATAAAGACGACGAAACGGTCGTGATCGAGCTGACTCGATTGGTTGTGGAACTCGATTGCGAAGTCCCGTTGAAATCGTTTTTCAAGCCGAACACTTTCGAAGTCCACAACGGATCGCTTCCCGCTGTCGAACTTGAATCGCCTGAGTCTGGAAAGACTTTCAGCAACGTTGCGAATGAGGCTGAATCGACAGTCGATCACGCCGGGGGCTGCGAATCGGTGCGACGATCGATGCCGGTCATGGTTGCGAAGATGGATAATGAAGGAGTCGATGGGCTCAAGAAAGCTCTGGACAAAAATGCGTCCTCCGAAGCGCCGACTGTCGTTTGCTATTCAGGTCAAACAGCAGCGATCAGCGATGTGTCTCTGCGGCCCTTCGTCGTCGGCGTGAAGCCAATGGTTGGTGATTTTGCGGTCGCTCACCAACCGATCATCCAGACAATCGAAGATGGACTTGTGATGCGATTGCAACCAACGATCAATGAAGGGCGAGTCGACGTTTCGGCGAACCTGGCTCATTCGAAAGTTTCCGCCGTCGAGACGTTCACATTCGCGGGAACAAACGACAGTGGAAACGTCACGATTCAAATACCGGAGCAAACGCTGAAGCGAGTCCGCGTTTCCTCATCACTCGAAGACGGCGAAACCCTTTTCATCGATCCGCGATTGCAGATCGAAACGGAAAAGAAAGCAAGCTCAAAGCTTCCATTTAAAAACGGGAAGACCGTTTCCGACAAAAAGCAGTTGTACTTTCTGCTGACGGCTCGCATCGTCGAACAGTCCGACAAACTTGGCACGAGCCTGACTCATGTAAAATAGTACCGTGTAAATTCTGGGCAAATCGTTTTCGGTGCGTGTTCGCGAAATGGGTCAATCTGTGCGATACTGTTCGTGCAATTGACCAATTTTACGGACCACTTTTTGTTTCATGAATTTACCGGAAAACGCGCCTTCGGATGAAGGCACGATCGACACGAATCCATTTTCGGCCAAGTCGATCTCTGACAAATCCGTGGCGAACAATGTCGACTACTGGAAAAAGTCGCTCAACGTCGTTTACATTGTCCTGGGATTCTGGGCGTTCATTTCGCTCGGATGCGGAGTCCTGTTTCGAGACTTCCTCGATGCGAACATGCCCAACGTTGGCAACGCACCGTTTGGATTCTGGATGGCTCAACAGGGTTCCATCATCGGATTCCTGATTTTACTGTTCCTGTACATGGTGCTGATGAACAGAATCGATCGTCGTCACGGATTTGATGAGGACGATGTATGAGCCAGGATCTTTGGAACTATCTGTTCATCGGCGCGACCTTCGCGGTATATATCTTCATCGCCTTCCGCACACGGGCGGCGACCACCAAAGAATACTACGTTGCCAGTGGCGGCGTATCTCCCTTCACCAACGGTATGGCAACCGCAGCGGACTGGATGTCGGCGGCCACGTTCATCTCGATGGCTGGCGGCATCGCGGCAGGAGGCTACGACGCGTCACGATTCCTGATGGGATGGACGGGAGGCTTCGTTTTGCTGACCGCGCTGATCGTGCCATACTTGCGAAAGTTCAACAAGTTCACTGTCACGGACTTTCTGGGCGACCGCTTCTATTCCAACGTCGCACGCGCCGTCGGAGTCATCTGCGCGGTCTTCATTTGCATGACGTACATCATGGGCCAGATGCGTGGCGTCGGGATGGTGTTCTCGCGGCTGTTCGAAATCGAAATCTGGATGGGTGTGCTGATCGGAGCCGGCATCGTGTTCGCCTATGCGGGACTCGGCGGCATGAAAGGCATCACGTACACGCAAGTCGCTCAGTATTGCGTGATGGTGTTCGCCTACACGATCCCGGCGATCTTCGTTTCGATGTTGCTGACCGGAAACGTCATCCCGCAGTTCGGGCTGATCGGCGACTATACGAAAGAAGGCGCCGATGCCGCCGTTCCTTTGCTGGAAAAACTGAATCAACTCAACACGGATCTTGGTTTCGCAAAATACACCGACGGAAGTCTGTCGACGCTGGACATGTTCTGCATCACAGCCGCGCTGATGTGCGGTACGGCTGGACTGCCTCACGTGATCGTGCGATTCTTTACCGTCAAGTCAGTCAAAGCAGTCCGCAAATCGGCTTGTTGGACGTTACTCTTCATCGCCATCATTTATCTGACCGCACCAGCGATCGGTGCGTTCTCCAGAACGAATTTCATGGCGGAGATTCACGATTGCAAGTATTCCGAATCGCCGGCGTGGTTCAAGAGCTGGGAAGACCGCGGCTTGATCGCGTGGGTCGACAAGAACGGCGACGGCGTGATGCAGCATCAGGCCGGAACAGCCTTCGACGGCAAACCAGTTTTCGAAACAGAACGCGCCGAAGGCCAACCTCGCGTCGTGACCAATGCACTCACTGACAGCCCGAACGAAGTCTATTACGATCAGGACATTCTTGTGATGGCGAATCCGGAGATGGCGAATTTGCCAAAGTGGGTCGTTGCTCTCGTGATGGCGGGCTGTGTGGCGGCCGCACTTTCGACTGCCGCTGGATTGTTGCTGGTGCTGTCGACTTCGATTTCGCATGACTTATTGAAGAAGATCGTCAGCCCGAACATGAGCGACAAACAGGAAGTCCTCTCGGCTCGGATTGCATCGTTTACCTTCTTGGGCATCGCTGCGTACTTCGGGATCAATCCGCCGTCGGAGTTCGTCGCCAAGACCGTTGCGTTTGCGTTTGGCCTGGCTGCGTCGTCTTTCTTTCCGACGATCCTGATGGGCATTTTTTCCAAGCGTATCAATCGCGAAGGCGCGATTGCCGGGATGGTTGCCGGAATCGGTTTGACGCTCAGCTACATCGTGTACTTCCAGTTTTTCGCGGGCCATAAAGCATACTGGTTCGGCATTTCGCCCGAAGGCATTGGCTTCGTTGGCATGCTGGTGAACTTTGCGGTCGCGAATATCGTCTCGATGATGACACCGCCGCCTCCGCAGGAAATTGTGGAGATGGTTGAGAACATTCGCACGCCTGGAAACGCCGGCGGAGCCACGCATTAAATAATAGGTGGCATAGGCTTCCAGCCTGTGTTTGTTTTTGTGTTTCTCGTGGCTGCGGCTTCCAGCCGCAGTATTTGCATGGGATTGAACAACCACCGCCAAGTCGGAAAATGCTGCGGCATCGGAATGCTGCGGCTGGAAGCCGCAGCCACGACGAGTGCAAAAACGGATGCAATCACAGGCTGGAAGCCTATGCCACCTGAATTTACAACCCATCGGAGAGAAAATTGACTCAGCCGCAAACCGTCGATGTTCCGCTCGAAGATCGCAGCTACAAAATCCATATCGGCTCAGGGCTGATCGAGCAACTTGGCACGCTCTGCGCTCCCTTCATCGCCGACCGCCATGTCGTCATCATCAGTGACGAAAAAGTAGCCTCGCACTACCTCCCGAAAGTCGAATCAGCACTCGAATCGGTCACTTCGCGAGGCAACTCGCTGGTCGTTGACGAAGGCGAAACGTCCAAGAGCCTCGACACGTGCTACCAACTGTGGCAGGAGATGATCGAGCTTCCTGCTGACCGCAAATCCGTCGTCGTTGCACTTGGCGGGGGAGTCATCGGAGATCTTGCCGGTTTTGTGGCAGCCGGTTTCGCTCGCGGTATCGACTTCATCCAGATTCCGACTTCGTTGCTGGCTCAAGTCGATTCCAGTGTCGGGGGCAAAACAGGAGTCAACCTTCCCCAAGCCAAAAACATGGTCGGCGCGTTCTGGCAACCGAAAACGGTCGTCATCGATATCGACGTTCTGGAAACGCTCGACGACCGAAACTTTCGCGCGGGCCTGGCCGAAGTCATCAAGTACGGGCTGATCATGGACGACGCTCTGTTCACCCGAATTGAATCGAGCATGGAAGCCATCCTGAATCGGGAACCGGCGATCATCACGGAACTTATTCAACGATGCTGCCAATGCAAGGCCGACGTGGTCACGGAAGACGAAACGGAAACCTCGGGTCGCCGAGCGATTTTGAATTACGGTCACACAATCGGCCACGCAATCGAAGCCGTCTACGGTTACGGCGAGTACCTACACGGTGAAGCAATTTCGATCGGCATGGTCGCCGAAGCCGAAATGGCGAAAGCACTCGGCATGGTCGACGATGTGTTTTGCGATCGTCAAAAAGCGATCTTCGAATCTGCGGGTCTGCCAACAACCTGCCCGGCGGGCAAAGAAGAAGCGTTGATCGAAGCCATGACGCGCGACAAAAAAGTTGCCTCCGGAAAGCTGAACTTTATTTTACCTACAAAAATTGGCGACGTGGAATCGGTGGCGACGCCCGGCGGCGAAGCCATTGCTGCGGCACTCAAGGCGTGTTCCTGAGCAATTGCTTCACAGGCAAGGCTTTTGGAGTCCTTGCGATCGGAGTCTTCAGTTGATCACTTACATCATCGCTATTCTTTCCGTTGCCATTTTGATTGCCGAACTACGGTTGGGGATCGTAGTTGTTGGCTTGAACGGTGAAAACATGGTCATCGAGCGATCCAAAAAGCCGGGCCCGTATTGGGCGATAATGGCGATGCACACGGTTATCGCAATCGGGGTCCCGACACTGGCGCACCTCTCGGGGCTGTAGCCGAAATTATCCTGAAAATGTCTGCGTTGCGACAGACCAGCGAGCATTCTTGAGTTCCGATTCACGCCTTCGCGATGCATGCCTGAACGCAGTTGACAGACCAATTCAGTCCAACGTCTCGAAATTCGGTTGCAATACGCTCCGAATTACTCGGCTTGAAAAATAACTCACGGTGGTGACGAACTCTTACAAGTGCAATACTCTGGAACTTGCATCGACTTCATGAAAGCAGAATTCAAATGATTAAATGGATCGCGATCTCAATGCTTGTTCTCGCGTTTGCCTGCTGGGTGATTTTCATGATCGTGCTCATGGTCCTGATGTCTTCCGGACCGACAGCCAAACCGGCGGATCAATGGCAAACTGAGTCGTGGATGCAAGCTGACGATTCGCTTCCTGATGAAATGCCAACACGGGTTTTGGCGATGACCGACCTTCCGCCGCTTGAGCCGACACCAACGGCGCAGGATGTTGCTGCGGCGATCGAAAAGAGCAAACAGGCTGGCTGTGATGCTGCGGTCATCACGGTTTCATGGCCCAGCCTTGAGCCGTCTGCCGGGCAGTACACGTTTGACGAACTCAAGCAATCCGTCGAGTTGAACTCAGGCCGTTTTCTGTTTTTGGGAATCCAGGTCGTCAACACGACAGTGAAGGACTTGCCCGCGGATTTACAAAGCAAGTCTTTCGATGACCCGGAAGTCACGTCTCGGTTTCGCGATCTGCTTCAAGCCTTGGCCCCACTGCTGCAGCACCGCATCAAGTTCCTGTCGGTCGGAAATGAAACCGATGTTTATCTCGCAGCCAACAGCAACGAGGCAGCGGCGTTCAAAACGTTTCTGGACAAAGCGTACGAAAACGCGAAAGCAATTTCGCCCGATTTATTGGTCGGCACGACACTGACCGACGGCGGCGCGCTGCGTGAGGATTGCCGCGAGCTGGTCGCCGGAATGGACGCCCATTTCTTGACCTACTATCACGGGCAACATGGACTTGAAGGAACGTTCAAAGATCCCGCAACGACCAAACGGGACCTTGTTGCTCTCGCCGCGGAACTGGACCAGCGCCCCATCGTTTTCCAGGAGATCGGTTTTCCGGCACATCCTTCGCTCGGGTCGCCGGAAAAGCAGGCGGTTTTCGTCGACGGCGTTTTCGACGCCTGGCAAGAACTTGGACCACGCGTACCGATGATCAATTATTTCATGATGTATGACTTTCCCCGCGATTTTGTCGAAGGGCAAATTTCCTACTACGGCGTGACGGACGAGTCGCAACGATTGACGAACTTCATTGGTTCGCTGGGTTTGCATGAGACCAACGGTACTCCCCGACCGGCGTGGAGCACGTTTGAAGCAAGAGGCCAACAGGCAAGGCAATAGATTGAGCCTGCAAGTGGTTTGTTTTTAGCAGTAGAAGAATGCGGCTCAAAAGGTGATAATCCTGCTATGAGCGAGCTGCCTGAGAACAACAATTTTCTTACCGAATCGGCGGAAGGCGTTTCGTCTGAAACCGTCCAGCAAAAGTTCGCTCGACGCAATGCGGCACTTCGATTGCAAATGGTCTCGGGCATTGGGCCCCGCATCTACGGTGATCTGATCGAGCGATTTGGTTCGGCAGAAGAAGTCCTTGCGGCCGCACCAAGCGACATTCGAAACGTCCCCGGAGTCGGTGCAAAACTCGGCAGCAACATCGCGTTGGCCTCGGAAGTTGATATCGAGCCCGTTTTGGATTGCTGCCAGGGGCACGGCATTTCGATTTTGCAACGCGGTACTCCCGGCTATTCGAAACGCCTCGAAGAGATTTACGATCCGCCCGCGATCCTGTTCGCAAAAGGTGAACTCCTGCCCTGCGATGAACTTTCAATCGCCATCGTCGGAACTCGGCACGCGACCAGCTACGGAATTAAAGTCGCCGATCAACTGGCCCGAGGTTTGGCTTTGGCTGGTCTGACGATCGTGTCCGGACTGGCACGCGGCATCGATGCAGCAGCCCATCGCGGCGCACTCGCCGTTGGCGGACGAACCGTCGCGGTGCTCGGCGGTGGATTGCTGAAAATGTATCCGCCCGAACATCAGACTTTGGCTGACGAAATCAGCGAAGCCGGCGCCGGAGCGGTGCTTTCTGAATCGCTGCCGCAACAAGCTCCCAAAAGCGGATCTTTCCCGCGACGCAACCGGATCGTGACCGGGCTTTCTTTGGGAGTCATCGTTATCGAAGCCGCCGATCGCAGCGGAGCCCTCATTTCGGCGCGGCTGGCCAACGAACAGGGCCGCGAAGTCTTCGCCGTTCCAGGTCGGATGACCGATCGCATGTCGAAAGGAACCAACGGGCTGATCCGTGACGGTGCTACGATGGTGCAGAGCGTTGACGATGTGCTGGAACACCTCGGACCGCTGCCGACAGCCGCGAAAATTGAAACTTCTTCAGGCGAGTCACTGACGATTCGGTCACCGGCGGAACTGAAACTGAACGAACAGGAAACTTTGGTGCTGCAGCTGATTTCGGAAGACGCCACGGAAGTCGACTGGTTGATCCAGCAAAGTGAATTGCCAGCGGCGCGAGTGCTTTCAACCGTTAGCGTTCTGGAAATGCGACGGTTGATTCGTCGAGTCAGCGGCACGGCAGTAGTACGGATTTAGACGATGTATTTTCGATTCTTGATATTCTCAGTTCTAATTTTTTCGTTGCTCAAAACGGTCAACGCACAAGAAACTGAACGCGTTCGGTTCAAGCACGAGAAACACGGTGCGATCGTGTTTGCGTCGGGCGAGGACTACGAACTGAAATGCGACATCTACCAGCCGAAATCGGACGAACCGCGGCCCGTGATGCTGGCGATCCATGGTGGTGCGTGGACGACGGGCACGAAGTTCGCGATGTATCGACACGCCAGAATTCTGGCAAATCGTGGCTACGTGGTGATGGCGATCAACTACCGTTTGGCTCCAAAACATAAGTGGCCGGCCCAAATCCACGACTGCAAACATGCGGTGCGTTGGATTCGCGAACACGCGAAGGAATACAATGCTGACCCCGATCGGGTTTACGCATTCGGCTATTCGGCGGGTGCGCATCTGGCTTCGCTTCTGGCAACGACTGACAAGGACGATGGCTTGGAGGGTGAAGTCCAACAGCCTTACGCGAAACACAGTTCCCGAGTCGATGGTTTGATCGCCGGAGGAGCCCCGATGGAGTTCAGCTGGATTGACGCTCAGTCGACGACGCTGACTTACTGGCTAGGGGAAACCAAAGCTGCCAATCCGCAGCGGTACGCGAAAGCTTCTCCGGTGACCTATGTGACCAACGACGATCCTGTGGCCGTGGTATTCCATGGAACCTCCGACACACTTGTTCCGGCGACTTCGCCAGAGGAGTTTGCGAAGTGCTGCGAGAAAGCGGATGTCGAATGCCAACTGATACTCACCCGTGACGGTCATGCGTCAGCCTTCACGCGAACCAGTTTGCTGATCGATAGTCTGGCGCGATTGGAAGGTTTGCTGGCGAAGCAGGAATGCTACGAGAGGATGGAACGGATGATCAATTGGATTGAGGAGTTCAAGATGGCACACAATCGGCTTCCCAAATCAGCGACTGAATTGGAGACATTTCTAATCCTTCGCGACGATGGCCCTGACGTCAGCGAGTTTGCCGACGCAATGACGAGCAACAGGGACGGACATTCCTTTATAGTCCGATGGGGGATCGCAGAATCGCCGATCGTTAGCGAATCAGTTGGTATCGACGGCGAAAAGTTGTCGCGTTGAATTCGCGCTCAGTAGGCAAGTCTGTCCCAGACTTGTATCCGCAGACTGCAAGTCCGTTCCACGGTACTATTTTATCTCATCGGAATTGCCTGAATCCGTTTGGCAACTCGCAACTTCGCACTGCGGCTTCTCGAATTCGCATCCAACTCCGCGTCAGACGCCGTGATCGGTTTCCGGTTGATCGGCTCCATCTCATCGCTGCCATTGATCGCCCGTTTCACGATCCGATCCTCCAGCGAATGGAAACTGATAATCGCAGCCCGGCCATCGAGCTTCAAAAACTGCGGCAGCCGCTTCATCGTTTCTTGCAGAAACTTCAGCTCGTCATTGACCGCGATGCGAATGGCCTGAAACGTTCGTGTCGCCGGGTCGATCGAGTGATTCTTTGACCGCGGCACACAGGAACGGACGACTCGGGCAAGCTGCTGCGAAGTCTTGATCGGATCGGCCTCGCGAACCGCACAGATCTTCCTCGCGATACGACGCGAAAGCCGCTCTTCTCCGTAGTTGTAAATCAAATCAGCCAAATGTTTCTCGCTCAGCCGATTCACCAACCGCCACGCCGGTTCGCCATCGAGGCGGTCAAACCGCAAGTCCAGTTCGCCATCATTGTTGAAGCTGAACCCACGATCTTCATCCGCCAATTGATCGCTGGAATAACCCAAATCCAACAGCACGCCATCAACCGCCTCGATGCCCATCGCTTTAAGGTGCTCGGGGAAGTCCGCGTAGTTGCCGTGGATCGGCGTGAAGCGTGGGTCATCGATCTTTGCCGCGGCTTCTTCGACCGCATTGAGATCGCGATCGAAAGAAATGACGCGACCTTCCGGCCCCAGCAATTTCAGGATCGCAGCGGTGTGCCCGCCGCCGCCGAGCGTTCCATCGACGATGACTTTGCTGCCTTCCGGTTGCAAGCCCTCAAGGACTTCATCCATCAGAACGGGAATATGAATCGTCATCGAATACCAGTCAGTTTCTCTTCAGTTCGCAAGTTGATCGGTGTACTCGACGGCGGCCAGTCTAAAATTCCGCAAAACGAAAACGGTAATGCTTCCCAAATCCTGCTTCCAAACTCCCGGCTTGAACCAGCTTCAAACTCCCTAGCCTTCGGCAGGTTTCTCGATCTTCACCGGCGGCGCCGTCGTCACCACATCGCTATCGTACGCAGTCGCGGTTCCAAGGATACACACCATCACGGATTTATTTTTCGGATTCGTCACGGCGCCGGAAACGTCAGCCGGCTCCAGTCGCACATTACAAACGGCGTTATACCCCATCCCGCTGGCCTGTTCGATCAATTTCGCCAGCGTCTCACGGCGACCGCGCTCCATCAGCGAATGGTAGCTTTTCATCTCGCCACCGAAAAACTTTCGAAACGCGCTGAGGAAATTCTTGAAATAGTCGCTCGCAATCACGGTCTCGCTGTGGATCATCGTCGGTGTTTTGCCACCGGACGTCGGGCTGAGAAAGATCTTCGATTGAGTTTGCAACGTCATACGATTGACCGCTTCACGCTCATCGAGCCGCTTAAAATGATTCTTTTCCGCTACCGTTCCTGCCACGAAGCCCAAGGTCAGCAAAAAAGCGGTAATCACCAATGCGATGATAACACCCATGGTTGTCTCCTTTTTTGAATGGCTAAGTTAGGCAATCGGCTGGACAACCACGGCAGTTCCATAAGCGTAAAGCTCGGCAGCTCCGGACGTGACTGCACTGGTCGTGAAGCGAACGTTCACGATCGCGTTGGCTCCCAGCTGCTGCGCTTGCCCCATCATTCGCTCGATGGCTTCACGTCGCGATTCTGTCAGCAATTCGGTGTAGCCTTTGAGCTCGCCGCCGACGAGGTTTTTGAAACCCGCCGCAATGTCGCGGCCGGCATGTTTGGCGCGTACCGTGTTGCCCTGAACAATTCCTTTGACTTCGACGACGCGGTAGCCAGCGACAGTTTCTGTGTTGACGACAATCATGAGTTTCGGATCCGTGTTGATTGTTGGGAAAGCAGTAAGCCAATAATGTAGCCAAATTTGACGGGTTGGTGTGCGCGGTTCAATCTGGCGACACGGTGAAGTTCGTGGTTCCAGGAACAGCGGCGACAGGACGTTGTCGCGAATGAAGCCGCCCCCAAGTCGATACAGCCAACCTGTTTGCACGCAAAGTTTCGCTAGCCGGATCAACCGCTACGTCTTCAAGGAAAAACAAACTTTATGCAGTCGGAAACAAGTGCCTTTGCGAAATCGGCAAGTAATGCTTCCACGCTGGATTTTGCATCTCTCAAGGACCGACGACATGGAACGTCAAATTCGAAACGTATCGCGATACATGTTCGCCATCGTTGTCGCGGTCTTGCTGTGCAACCTTGTTACTTCAATCGCCAGTGGACAGACCTTCGACCCGCTTGGCCGCGGCGTCCTGCCGCAAAACCGGGGCATCGTTGCTCCCCAAGGCGGAACGATCAACTCGCTGGGACTCGGGCCGACGCAACGCGGACTGAGCTATCAAGGCCCTCAAGTTCAGCCTCGCATTCAAAGCCCACAACCCGCTTATGGTTTCGGTCAACCCAACCAAACCTTTCAAACGCCTGGTTTCAATCGCTCGCAACAGAACCTCATTCAGCCATCGAACTATCCTGTCGGGCCAGCGTTCACGCCAGCACCCGTTGCTCCGCCATGCGGCAATCCAAATTGCAACGACTCCCAATGCTTGGGCGGATGCAAAAACAGCCAACCCAAGAAACGGCACTTCATCCCAAAACTTGACGGATACAAGACTCCAGGGCAAAACGGACAACTGATGATGACGCCCTCGCGAATCGTCGCGCCCGTCGGCAGTGAAGTCGTCGTTCTGGCCGGGATCTGTGGCGGCGATGGTTATTTCGTAAAGAATCAACCGCTTGAATGGATGATTTCCAATGACAGCGTTGGGCAGATTATCGAAGTCGGCGGAATCAAGCCGCACACGACGTTCAACAAAGTGGTCAGCCCGTCGGCGAGAAAGTTCGACGGTCAGTATGCGTGGGGGCGCACGGGACTGAAACCACTGATGCTGACGCGAGGCACGCCGACTCCTGCAGACGACATTCAACTCCGGGAAGGTCAGACCTACCTGAGCCTGTCTTCCGAATCGCCGGGTACGACTTGGCTAACAGGCGTTGCACCGAATGCAGAAGGCTGGGACCGACGTCGTTCTTCAACTCGAATTCACTGGGTGGACGGAACCTGGTCGATTCCGGCTCCGATCTCTGCCACGGCTGGAACCGTTTCCGCGTTGACAACAGTCGTAACACGTTCCGACGGCAGCAGCGGCGTCGAGGGCTGGAAAGTCCGTTACTCAATCGTTGGCGGCGCCCCGGCCGAGTTCGCACCAGCCGGTTCGCAGACGGCTGAGGCAACCACCAGTCGGTCCGGCGAGGCCATCGCCCAGATTCGGCAAAGAGCCGGCCAGTTTGAGCCCGGAGTCACGCAAGTTCGCGTTGATGTCGTGCGTCCGGCGTTCGGCAGCGAGCCTGAATTGGTTGTCGAAAGCGGATTGACTCAGGTTACATGGAGTGCTCCTGCGTTGACGATCCGGGCTATCGGTCCTGCAGAAGCGGTCTCGGATGAACCGTTCAACTATCGAGTCGAAGTCAGCAATCCCGGCGATCAACTGACTCGCGGCGTCGTCGTCACGACAAAGGATTTCGATCCGAGCATCGAGTACATTTCCAGCAATCCAAAACCGACTCAATATGGCAACCAGTACCAGTGGGAGCTTGGCGATATCGCTCCTGGCAGCCAACCTCGAGTCATCGATCTACAGCTTCGCAGCAAGAAACGCGGCAATGTCGGCATGTGCTTTGAAGTCGCCAGCGAATCTGATCGGTTGCGCACGGAAGCCTGTGCCCAAACGGAAATCTCCGGTGCCTGCATTGGCCTGGAAATCGAAGGCCCGGAAACGGCTAACGTGGGTGACGAGATCACCTATCAGATTGGGTTGGTGAATCAATGCGATGAGCCACTCCGAAACGTGAATCTGAGAATCACGCCCGACGCAGGCCTTGTCGCGTCCGGTCAGTCATCACGCATTATCGAAGGTTCAGTCGACGAAATTCCTTTCGGTGAAAAGAAGACGATTCCCGTTCAGTTCCAGGCGATCCAGGCCGGTCGTCAGTGCTTCCGACTGGACGTTGTCGCCGACGGAGGCCACGACGCCGGATTGCTCGAATGCGTCATCGTTTCGCAAACCGGTTCTTCCGGAGTCAGCATTCAACTTCGTGGCGGCGTTCCGATTCGTGTCGGGGAAATGACGCTTGTTCAGGCTGTCGTCACCAACACGGGCAACGTTCCGCTCAACTCGGTTGCGATTGAAAACCAGTTTGAACCATCAATCGTGCCGAACGCGTTTAGCGACAACGTTCGTGGTCCGGAACAGGGAATCGCCGACGGTGATCCGTTGCTGCTGGAACTGGGACGACTCGAGCCTGGCGATTCGAAGGAAGTCGACATTCAGTACGAGGGGCTCAGCGTCGACGGAAACGCAAACATGATCTTTACCGTCACGTCTGCGGAGGAAGTGACTTCCACGCAAGAGCTTTCGATTCGCATCGAGCCCAATGAAGAGAATGATGGCCGAGGCACTGATCGAAATGTACCCGACTTTGACACGACACCTACGATCCCTAACTCAGGCGGACAGGGTGAATCACAGATCGGCATCCCTCAAGACAATGCTTCGCTGAACCAATCGGGACTGGGCGTGAAGATTGAAGCTCTTCAAACGCCGGTTAGCGTTTCGCGTGGCCAGGAAGCACCGGTCAAATTCGAGATCACAAATAACGACAATTTCGTGCACGAAAACGTCAGAATCTCGCTGGTGCTACCCGCAGGCTTACAATACAGCAATTTTGATCCGGGCAGTTCTGGCCTGCGAACAGTCAACCAACTTTATCCGGACGTACCAACCGTCGATTTTGACGCGCGTCGGTCCTTGCGACCGGACGAAAAACTCGGCGGCGTGCTGTACGTGACAGGCAAAACCCAGGGCAAACATGCCGTGCGGGTTTTCACACAAAGCAATCAGACGGAAGTACTTGACTTGGTAGATTTCGTCAACGTTTCGCAGTAGATCTTCAGTGCAGCCATGAGATACAATGGGGCTAACTCAGTCCCAACGCGGAACCACCATGCGCGTCTCTCTGATTGCCGAACTGGCCATTCTGTTCGTTTTCACGACCATTGCCCAAGCTGAACTTCTGCACGCTCAGGAACTTCAACTTCGCCTGGATGACATTCAGGATTTTGTTGAGAGCCATTGCATCGATTGCCATGTCGGAGCAGAACCGGAAGGCTCGTTCGATCTCGAACCGTTGTCTTTTTCGGCCGATCAATTTTCGGCGCAGCGTCTTGATACAGCCGCTTGGGAGAAGATTCTTCGCCGCGTTGATGCACGCGAGATGCCTCCAGCGTCAGCCGATCGCCCCCCCGAAGACGAATACCAAAAGTTTTCTGGCTCGCTGTCGCAGATTTTGCACAAACGCAGCCAAACGCATCCGCGATCGGGACGGATCGGATCGGTCCGACGCCTGACACGAACGGAGTATCAGAATTCTGTTCGCGATCTGCTGGGCATTCAGATCAACGCCGCGGACTATTTGCCGAAAGACGAATCGAGTCACGGGTTCGACAACATCACGGTGGAAGAGCTTTCGCCGATGAGCCTGAACAGATACGTTTCGGCAGCGCAGAAAATCGCCAGAGCCGCGGTTGGTGGAGTCGGCAATGGCCCCAGCGGCGTGACGATTCGCATTCCGGCGGACCGTTCGCAGGAAGACCACGTTCCGGGCTTGCCGTTTGGAACTCGCGGCGGCACGCTGATTGAACATCATTTTCCCAGGTCCGGCCAGTACGAAATCGAATTGAAACTGACGCGCGACCGTGATGAGAAAGTGGAAGGCCTGCATCGGAAACATGACATCGACGTGTTGTTGGATCGTAAACGGATGCATCGCTTTCAGGTCGTTCCGCCAAAGAACGAGGGCAATTGGGAGAATCGCGATTTCACGCATTCGGATTCGCATCTGAAAACCCGAATCGAAGTCCAGGCCGGCAAACATTCGCTGGGCATTACTTTTCCCAAAACGTTTTCGTCGCTGGTAGAAGAAAAGCGGCAACCTTTTGATGCGAACTTCAATCGCCACCGCCACCCGCGTCGCACCCCGGCGATCTATCAGGTGTCGATCGTGGGTCCGTTTGATGATGGAGAAGCAGGACAAACCGAGAGTCGCCGCTTGATCTTTGGTGACATTTCGCGCGGAAACGAAAGTACTCGCGACGACGCGAAGAAGATTCTGAAGCGGCTTGCTCGTCGTGCTTTCCGCCGCCCGGTTACTGAGGACGACCTCGAAACGCCAATGCGTTTTTTCGATGAAGGATTCTCCGATGGCGGTTCCGACCTCGGTTTTGAAAAAGGTATCGAGTCCGCGGTGTCGTCGTTGTTGGTGAACCCGAACTTCCTGTTTCGCATCGAAGCAAATCGCGACTGGGACCAACCAACACAACAGATCTCAGACATCGAACTCGCATCGCGGCTTTCCTACTTTCTCTGGAGCAGCATTCCGGACGAGGAACTGTTAGGCCTTGCGACGGACAACCGATTGAGCGAACCGGACGTGCTGCGAGATCAAGTCAAACGCATGTTGGCCGATGGCAAGTCGAAATCACTGGTCGAAAACTTCGCCTCGCAGTGGCTTTACCTTCGCAACCTCGAATCGATCACGCCCAACGTGCGGCTGTTCCCGGACTTCGACGACAACCTGCGACAGTCGTTTCGTCTCGAGACCGAACAACTGTTCGCCGACATTGTCCGAATCGATCGCAGTGTGTTGAAGCTGATCCGCTCAGAACACACTTACCTGAATGACCGGCTGGCAACGCATTACGGAATCCCGAACGTGCGCGGCAGCGAGTTTCGCAAAGTCCAACTTCCGGCGGACAGTCGACGCGGCGGGATTTTGCGACACGGAAGCATTTTGATGGTGACGTCGTACGCGACCCGGACTTCGCCGACGATTCGCGGCAACTGGATTCTGGAAAACATCCTGGGAACTCCGGCACCGCCGCCTCCGCCGAACATTCCAAACCTGAAAGAAAACACGACGCTTGAGGTCAGCACGCTTCGCGAACGTCTCGCAGCGCACCGAGCCGACCCGGCCTGTGCGAGCTGTCATGATCGCATGGATCCGATTGGCTTTTCTCTGGAAAATTACGACGCGGTTGGTCGATGGAGAACTTTTGAGGGGACGCTGGACGTCGACGCGGCAGGCATGTTCCCGACCGGAAAACCGATCAGCTCAGCGGCAGAACTTGAGGACGTGATCCTTGAGCGTCCGCAGATGTTTGTCCGCACGCTGACGGAAAAGCTGATCACGTATGGACTGGGCCGAGCCGTAGAGCCCTTCGACGGTCCGGCGGTTCGTTCGATTGAAAGTGCTGCGGCAAAAGATGACTATCGTTTCTCAAGCATCGTGACGGGAATCGTGTTGAGCGATCCGTTTCGTTTGCGATTGAATGAACGTTTTGAAAACCCGGAGACTGGCCAATGATCATCCGCAAAAAATGTATCTCCCGTCGAACTCTGTTGCGAGGCGTCGGGGCGGCGGTCGCGCTGCCGTTGCTCGATTCGATGATTCCGGCGATGACGGCGCAAGCCGCGACCGTTGCAGCGAAGGAGAATCTGAAACGTATCGGCTACGTTTACGTTCCGATGGGCTTCAATCCGGCGAAATGGATTCCTGACGGCGACACGCTGGACAAGCTTCCGTTCAGTCTTTCGCCATTGGAAGCGGTCAAGGATCAAGTCACTGTTTTGACGAACATGGATTTGCAGAACGCCTATCCGGGTTCGCATGCGACTTCCAATTCGGCGTTTTTAAGTGCGGCTCGGGCGAAGCGAACCGAAAGCACGGACTACTACAACGGCATCACGGTGGATCAGATCGCTGCCAAACGAATCGGCCAGAATTCGCAGCTTCCGTCGTTGGAACTTTCGATGGACTTGTTGTCGACGGTCGGCCAGTGCGACAACGGTTACGCCTGTGTTTACCAAAACAATCTTTCCTGGGCTTCGCCAACCGAACCGCTGCCGTCGGAGGCTCATCCGCGCATCGTTTTCGAGACTCTGTTTGGCGAAGGTGGAACGCCCGAGCAACGTCAGGCGGCATTGAAGAAACGCTCCAGCCTGCTGGATTCGGTGACGTTGGAGATCAAGCGAATCAAGCGACAGGTCGGCAGTTCGGACCGCAACAAGATTGATTCCTATATGGAAAACATTCGCGAGGTTGAGCGACGCATTCAGATGGCTCAGCGGAACGTGAAAGACAACCCGCTGCCGGATCTGGATCGGCCCGTCGGTGTGCCGGCTCAGTACGGCGACCATGCGAAGCTGATGTTTGATTTACAGTTGCTTGCGTTTCAGGGCGATGTGACACGAGTCGTCAGTTTCCAGTTGGCTCGCGAAGCGAGTACGCGAACCTATCCGGAGATCGGCGTTTCCGATCCGCACCATCCAGTCACGCATCACGGCAACGATCCGGTGAAGCTGGAAAAGGTCGCCAAGATCAACCGTTATCATGTTTCGCTGTTCGCTGATTTCCTCAAACGCATGAACGAAATTCCGGAAGGCGACGGAACGTTGCTGGACCACTCGGTGTACCTGTACGGCAGCGGCATGGGCGACCCGGACGCTCACGATCATTCGAATTTGCCGATCGTGGTCGCCGGTGGAGCGGCTGGAAAACTGAAGGGCGGTCGTCACATTCGATTCGAGAATCCGACGCCGCTTTCGAATTTGCATTTGACGTTGCTGAACAAAGTCGGCGTGCCACTGGAGACATTTTCGGATAGCACGGGAACGGTTGAAGACCTGTTCGATCCGGTGGAGATGTAGATCGGCATGATCAAAGTTTTCAAGCAGCTTTTTGTCGTCGCGATTTGCATTGCTTTCGCCCCCAACGCCTTTACACAGGCTGAAACGTCGGTCGCGGACCTGGCGGAACAGCAAGATTGGGCTGTACTGAAAGAGCAACTGACTTCCGGCAGCGATGTCGAATCGTCTCAGCCCGACGGCATGACGGCGCTGCACTGGGCGGCCTATCACAACGCTCCGGACACAGTCCACTTGTTGATCGAGCATGAAGCCGACGTTGACGCAGCGACCGAGTACGCGGTGACGGCGCTGAGTCTTGCGGCGGAACGCGGATTTGAGGATGTGGTCGAGCTTTTGATTGAAGCCAAGGCCAACGTCGAATCCAAACGGCTTGGCAAAGAAACGCCTTTAATGCTGGCTGCTCGTAACGGCAACGCGGCGATCGTGGAAGCGCTGCTTTCTGCTGGCGCCGACCCGAACGCGAAGGAGGCTCGTGGTCAGACGGCGCTGATGTGGGCCGCAGCGGCGGGAAACGTGCCTGCCGTCGATGCGTTGATCGAAGGCAAAGCTGACATCGACCATTCGCTTTCCAACTCCGGCTTTACCGCATTCGCATTCGCGGCTCGGCAGGGGAAAACGCGAGTCATTGAGCGATTGGTGGAAGCCGGCGTCGACCCGAACGTGGTGATGGAAACTAAACGCACCGGCGGTCGCAACCCGCGAAAGAACATGTCGGCGTTGCTGTTGGCGATCGAAAGCGGCCATTTCGAATTGGCGCTGCGACTGGTGGAACTGGGTGCCGACCCGAACGATCAACGCAGCGGCTATGGGCCGTTGCATGCCATCAGTTGGGTCCGCAAAACGAAACTTGGTGACGATCCAGCAGGAGATCCGGCGCCTCGAATCACAGGATCGGTGAACTCGGTCGAGTTCGTTCGCCGAATGGTGAAAGCCGGAGCCGACGTAAACCTGAAGCTCGCAAATGGCAAACCCAACAGACACAAGGTGACGGCGAAAGGTATGACTCCTTTCATGTTCGCGGCCAGCACTGCCGATGTGCCGCTGATGAAGCTGCTATTGGAACTTGGCGCGGATCCGAACCAGCCCAATGTTGATGGATGCACGCCGCTGATGGCTTGTGCCGGCGTCGGCGTGGTGGCTGTTGGCGAAGAACCGGGCACCGAAGAAGAAGTCGACGAAGCGATGCGGATGCTGGTCAAGCTTGGCAACGATCCCAACGTCGTCGATGCCAATGGCGAGACCGCGATGCACGGCGCTGCGTATCGGAATTATCCCTCGGCGGTGACGGTGTTGACCCAGTTGGGTGCGGATCCGAATGTCTGGAACCGGAAGAACAAACACGGCTGGACGCCTCATTCGATTGCGGCTGGAAAGCGGCCGGGCAGCTTAAAGCCATCGCCCGCAACGACGGCGGCCCTTGATGCGGCCATGAAGAAAGTCAACTCACACGAGTGATCAGTTGGGTGACTCGCACATCGCGTCAGGCTTTCGCTTCACCCGCGACGAAGGGTGACATGCTCCACATCAAAACCGCGAAGGCGGCGAAAACGCTTTGCGGAACCCAGCAGATAAACACGCCGATCAAAACGCGATCGAATTCCATCCCCATCTTCGTGCCGACCATCACACAGCCGACCAACATCAGAATCGCGAACGCCACCACGATGATCATCCGCTGCTCCCAATGGAGACCCACCGGCGCCATCGCGATCAGAATCAGCACTAGCGGCCCGCCAAAGTAGATGGCTCCCAACAGCCACGGCGAGACTCCCAACATTCGCGTGATGCCAAGAAAGAAAGCTGCGATTGTCGTGGTGACAAACAGGCCTCGCACGGAAAACGTGAAATTCAACTTTCGAAGTTCCGTCGATTCGGCGCCTTCGACCAACTGCTGCAGCCGCGATGCAAACCGGCTTCCGATCCAGCCAAACAGAAACGCAATCGCAATCGCTAGAATCAGGTTCACGCCCAGCCACGGGTAGTTGATCATCCAGCCACTGCCGTAGTAATTGCCTTCCCGCCAAATCTCGAAAGGAAACCCAATCGCGTCCGCACCGGCGTTTTGGGTTGCTCCGCAGAGATCCGTCCAGGCGTCGGAGAGCCAGAACCAGGATAACGCGTTGAGAGCCGCAAAGATCATCACGCCGCCGACGGCTCCTCTCGCGAACCATTGCTTCGAGGATGTTGTGGGTTCGTTCATAAAGTATGATTCTCCCTGGCAACGTGGCGTCCATGAGCATTTCAAGTATGAAGCACAGCGGTCTCCACTGCGTGCTGCATTTCCGACGTGAAAAGCACCGAGCTACCATTTTTACGCACCAAAACAGACACAGTTCGAATATGCCCGACTCAAATCATAACGCCGACCTTCCCAACGTTGTCGTCATCGCCACCGGAGGCACGATTGCGGGAACGGCAGCGTCGGGTGACGACGGAGTCTATGAGTCGGGCAAGGTCGGCGTGGAAACTCTGATCCAAGCCGTTCCCGAAGCAAGCCGCATCGCGAATTTGACAGGGATTCAGATTGCTTCGATCGGCAGCCAGGACATGAACGATGTCGTGTGGATGCAGCTGGCCAAAGAACTGGACAGAGCTCTCTCCGACGACTCCGTTTCCGGTGCGGTCATCACTCACGGCACCGACACGATGGAAGAGACCGCGTTCTTTCTGAACCTGGTCGTCGATAGTGACAAGCCCGTGGTGCTGACCGGCGCGATGCGCCCGGCAACGGCACTCAGCGCCGATGGGCCTTTGAACCTTTACAACGCTGTCGCCGTGGCGGCGTCGACCAAAGCTATCGGGCACGGAGTCCTGGTGGTGGCCAACGATTCGATTCACGGAGCGCGAGAAGTCACCAAAACCAACACGTTGACCGTTCAGGCGTTCGAGTCGCCGAACATGGGATTGCTCGGCGCGTTGCATTACGGAACGTTTCGCATGTTTCGCAAGCCGCAGCGGAGGCACACCACGAACAGCATTTTTTCCATTCGTTCGATTGAAGAGTTGCCTCCGGTTGTGGTTGTGTTTGCTCATTCGAACATGAGCGGCGATTTGATTCGGGCTGCGGTTGCGATGGGAGCCAGAGGTATCGTGTTGGCGGGCGTTGGTAACGGAAACGCGTCCAACCGTGCGATCAAGGCGATGCTTGACGCGAGAGAGCAGGGCGTTGTGATCGTGCGAAGCACCCGCAGCAGCAGCGGTGCGGTGTTGCGAAATCAGGAGATCGATGATGACGCGAAGGGGTTTGTGGTGTCGGATCAATTGAACCCGGCGAAGGCGCGAGTGTTGCTGCAACTGGGGCTGACGCAGACGGATGATGTTGGTGTAGTCCAGGATTATTTCTGGACGTATTAGGTCCGTGTCGCGGTGTTTTTTTGTGAGAGTGTATGCTCGCGGCTACATTTCCCGTGGCTGCATGTCTCGTGGCTGCATGTCTCGTGGCTGCGGCTTCCAGCCGCAGTATTCTGCATGTCGTAGCGGCGGCTTGCAGCCGTTGCGGTGATCGGCGGGCCAGCATTGTATTCTTTGGAATTCATTGAAGCTGCGGATCACAAACAAAACAGGAAACAGCGAAGGCAGATGGTCAGCGGTGGCAATGCAAATAACGACGGCTGGAAGCCGTCGCTACAACGAAGCCAGCAAGCCAAGGCAAAGACGACAAGCCAATACAACCGATCGCCACATCATGCAAATCACTGCGGCTGGAAGCCGCAGCCACGGAGCTAACGCAACGTCGAATCACCGATCGGTCCATCAAAATGAACCGGTTTGGAATCGGACGTCGAAAGAACGCTCATCGCAGCCTCTGCAAACTGCATGTCCTGCTGAGAAGTCACCTTTCGATTCAGCGTACAGCCCTCCGCCAGAAACACCGGGTGGCCGAGCATTTCCATCAACTGAGCCTCGTCCGTTGGCTGCAATTCGCCGCGGTTCTGGAAAGCGGCTTCCAAATCCGATTGGCGAAAAACCTGAGGCGTCTGCGATTGAAACAGCTCGCTCCTGTCGACCGTTTCGCCAACGCGAACGCCGTCCGAAGATCGTTTGAGCGTGCTGCTGACCGCAACGGCAGGCACCGCGTTTCCGTGTTCGCGAGCCGTGGCGAAAATTCGCTCCAGCAACGCGCCGCTCAAACAGGGCCGTGCACCATCATGAACCGCGACGAAATCAATTTCGCTGCGGACTCTCGACAGACCATTCTCCACGCTCTCAAAACGCTCACTTCCGCCGGCCACGATATCGACTCGCAACGCCGCCAACAAATCGCCATAAGTCTCCGCAAACCAGACCTCATCCTCCGGCGAAACGACGATCACAATTTGGTCCACATCGTCACGCGCCGCAAAACGTTCCACACTGTGTAGCCACAAAGGCTTACCAGCCAGAACGGCGTAAGTCTTCTTCTGGTTACCGGATTGAAATCGAGTTCCGCTTCCGGCAGCAGCGACGATGACCGCGAAACGACTCATTGTTCGATGCCCAAACGAATCTTGACCGTGCGCTCATTGCCGCCTCGTTCGCAAACCACATCAACCACATCGCCTGGCTTGTGCGAATCCATCGCGGCTTGATAGTCATCGGTGGTCTTGATCTGCTGACCATCGATCGAAACAATCTTGTCCGTGTCTTCGCGATTGGGACGCAAATACTCAACCACGATTCCATCAGCGCGACGCTGGCGAACCCGTTCGATTCGCAAGCCCTGGACGCCCGCTTCGGCTGCCGGTCCGCCTTCGATGACTCGCCCAACGCCCAGACCACCGTCTGTTTTGAAAAACACGTCGATCCCCAACGTCCCGCGAATCGCGCGACCAAATTCGATCAGCTGTGGAATGATTCGCTTGATGGTGTTAATCGGAACCGCGAAACCGATGCCCGTATTGCCGCCGGTCAGCGAGGCGATGGCCGTGTTCATACCGATGACTTTGCCTTCGTTGTCAACGAGCGGTCCGCCCGAGTTGCCTTGATTGAGCGCCGCATCGGTCTGGATCACGTCCTTGATCAGCCGCTTCGTCTTTGATCGCAGCGTGCGCCCAAGACTCGAGACAATGCCCACGGTCAACGTCCGCTCCAGCCCGAACGGGTTGCCGATCGCCATAACTTTTTGCCCGACACGAAGGTCAGACGATTCACCAAGTTCGACCGGGAACAGCATTGCCGGATCGGTTCTGATTTTGAGTACGGCGATATCGTTCTGTTTGTCAGAGCCGACGACTTCTGCTGGTATTGGATCGCCATCGAACAACGTCACCGTTACGACATCGCTGCCTGAGATCACATGATGGTTGGTCACGATGTGGCCAGCCTTGTCGATCACCCAACCGGATCCGCTGCCTTCCTGAGGTTCCGGATCGCCGAACCACATCCCGCGGCGAAAGGCCGTCGTGTTGATGTTCACGACGCTGCGGTTCACTTTCTCGTAGACCGCGATACTGTTGAGCTCTTCCGGGCTAAATTTTCGTCCATCGACGGCTCGCTGCGCAGGCGCGGCGGCAGCAGCTTGAGCAGTCGCAACTTTTTCGAAATTGCCTTGAGTCAGAGCGATGGCAATCAATCCGCCAATGCACGCACACGCGAGGCACATGATCAGATTGTTCTTCATTGGAACTCCAAAAGTAGTTGAGTGAAAGTTTGGATCGCGATACAGGCGACTCGAATCTGCGTACTTCGAGCCGCACGCAATGGAACCGAATTATAGCGACGTGAAATCACAATCCAGAGGTGGGCCGCACTTTTCCGCAGCAGAAGGACGCAATGCCTGATAGTGGGGAAACTGGTAAAGCCCGGACGGTTGCATCTGTAGCTACGTTGATCATGACCAAACCAGGCCGTAAAAGTCGACCACGACCCTCAGCGTTTATCTGAAATGCCTGTTTTAGTTAACAGGCAAACCCTTGCTAACGACGATTGGTTTCGTATCAGGAATGGATCTTCCATCACTCCCGGAGACACACGTCCAATGAGGCGAACTTTCATATGCTGCTGGTCCTTGGCGTTCTGTTTTACTCTTGGCTTGCTACTCCAAGAATCAAAGGCTCACGCCGGTGACGCGTTGCCGCCGGATTGCTGCCAGCTGTTTTCCGAAGCAGACTTCGCGCCGTTTGATTCGAGCCATCTGCTCCTTCCGGCAGATCACTACGCGTTGTCTTCCTCGCCGGTGAAAGCGGCGACGCCGTGCCAAACCGTGTTCGTTCCGCCGTCCAGGTTGAAATGGAACTTCGACTATACGGCGGCCAAGGTAGCCAAGCGTCCGACGGTGAAGCAAATTTCCGTGATCGCGCTGCGGCGTCACGGACGAGTGTGCTTTCGACGAAGCCCTGTCGAATTGAGCTCGCATCGAACCCGGAAAAAGCACGTCGCTCCTGTGCTTTTCCGGGGAATGGGATCGGTGACCGATCTCTCGACTGCAATGCGGTTGTTTGGCCAGCACGCAGGTACGATTCTGCAAATCTGCATCACTCCAGCAGAACGGCTTCCGCTGCAATGGTTGCGAATGGTCCAAAACTTCATGTTGCTGAATTAGCGTCTTCGGGGGCCGTCGAGCAGCCGTGCATCGTTCGTCGCCGTCCGGTTGTTCGAGCTGGAACGATTGTATTGGCATGTTGCTGTTGCGACACGAACAGCACGCAAGGATTCTCCAGCTGGCAACGGCGGGCTGATCAGTTTTCAAAACGTCCTGCTGTCCCAAAGAGCCTCGAGATAGCGGTTTTCGCTGCGTCAGAGTCCTGTGGCGGTCCGATCTAGGCAAAGTTGCCCACATTTGCACCTTCTGGGTGTTTCAAAACAGGGCAACGAATCCTCAAAGTGAGCACTTTTCCCGAGATCGGTCTTGGCATGGGGCTTGCATATTAACGAGGATGGCTTGCGAGGCTTTCGGGTTAGCAGGCCACGAGTGGGAACTGGACAGCTGATTTTGGACATTTTTTGTTCGCATCGCTTCAAGCCCCAAATAAACTTGAGAAGGCCATGACCCGGCAAAACCGGGCGGGCGTATTCGTGAGGGAGATGAGCCCTCGTTAAACAATTCGTGTTGGAGTAGATCATGTCGATACGCACGGCCACAGTCGCGCTTCGAGGAATTTTTGTTGCTCTGGTTGGTTTGTCGTTTGCAAACCCCGGAGTTCTGGCAGCCCAAATTGAAAACGCGTCGCCGGCTCGCATGGCGACGTTTGAGGACGCTGGCGAAACTTCTTTCGCGTTGAGCATCGGACCCGAGAGCCAAAACCATCAACGAGCAAGCGATATCATCGTTTTCGTTGACACCTCGGCCAGCCAAACAGGTGCTTTCAAGCGAGACTCGATCGAGATGCTTCGCGGTTTCATTCGCAACCTCAGCGGTGACGACCGAGTCGCGATTTTCGCAGTCGACCTCGAAGCTGTCGCTCTTTATCGTGGCTTCGTGAGTCCGCTCGACGACAAAGTACAGGTCGCGATCGAAAACCTCAGCAACCGGGTTGCGTTGGGTTCGACGGACATGGAGTCGATGATCGACACCGCGATCGAGAGCTTTGACTCAGACGATTCCCGCAATCGCAACGTGGTTTACGTTGGCGACGGGATCAGCCGAGCCGGAATCCTCCACACGGACTCATTCACCGACGCGGTCAAGCGACTGGCTGAAAAGCAAATTTCAGTATCCAGCTTCGCGATCGGCCCAGAAAGAAACATTGCCCTGTTGGCGGCTCTCGCTAACAACTCGGGCGGAAACATCGTCGTCGACACCGATGCGACTGACTCGGTCAGCAAGGGCTCGATGGCATTGGCGAAGACGGTTCACGGTTCAGTATTCTGGCCACAAACCGCCAAGCTTCCTGAGAATCTTGTCGAAGTTTACCCTGGCAAGTGCCCTCCGATGCGAACCGATCGCGACACGATTCTGGTTGGATCGATCTCTGATCGCAACGCGTTGAATGTAGAACTCAAAGGCATCATGGACGGCCGCGAAGTTACCAAGGCCTGGTCAATTCAACCTGAAAGTGCATCCAGCGAGTTTGCTTTCCTGCCAAAGATGCTGCAGGAAGTCCGCAAAGACGGCGGTGTTTCGTTGCCAACAGTCGGCTCAGCTGGACTGGCTGAGTACGCTCGCATGGTCAACGACAGTGCGGTCGACTTGAATTTGTTAGGCGGAAGCAACGTCACGACCAACGGCACGGCAGCGATTGCTTCCGCGGCTCCGAAGAACGAAAGTCGCGTCGCGCTGGCGGCTCGCTATCGTTTGCAGGAAGAATCAAATCCGTTTGGCGAAGTCGAAGAACAAGATCCACAAGATCCTTTCGGCGAACCTGTTGAAACTCCGACAGAGGACGTTCCCGGCGGCATTGAATTGGACATCGACGATTCAGAGATGGAAGTTGCACCTAACCAGCAGCAACCAGGCACGATCATCGAAGACCCAGTGGATATTGTTCCTGTCCCGGAAGAAGCCGTTATTTCCGATCCAATCGTGATGGGCACGCCGCAGAGCGACATCAGCCGAATGCTGATGGAAGCCGAGCGTGACGACTTGCGTGAGCAGATCCTGTCTGTAGAAGATCGCGATCGCATCATCAACGAGAAACTTCGCAAGCAGGTTCAGTACGAAACAGAACGTGCTCTTCAGGAACAGTCAACCGATCCTGCGGCTGCGATCGAGCGTCTCAAGAATATGCTGGAAGTCGTTGACCAAACTCCTGAGTTGACTCAGGGAACGGTCTCTGAACTTCGTCATCGTCTCGAGTCTTCGCTGATGTCGGCGACTCGTCGCAAACTTGAGTTCGACCAGCAACAGCAACTTGCCAGTCGCAACAATGCGACTGCCGATTCGATTCGCGCCGAAATTCTCAATTACGAGCGTAACGAAGAGAAGATCGCCCGACTGTTGGCTCAATACAATGCTCTGATGAGCGAAGGCAACTACGAGACTGCTGAAAACGTCGCGGATTCGGTTTACGAGGCGTATCCGAATACCCCGGAACCCGTTTTGGCTACCGAGCGTGCTCGTATCGCACGGTCTCATTTCGAATTGCTGAAGATTCGTCGCGATAAAGAACGCCTGTTTACGGCTTCTGTTCGCGAAATTTACAAATCGACTTACCCAATCCCGGGCAATCCTCCATTGGTGTTCCCGGACGCTGAGGAGTGGATCGAAAAGAAAGCAATGCGTGCGAAGTATCAGAACGTACGTCTTGCTGGTGGCGAGAACGAGCGTCGCATTCTTGATCAATTGGACGAGCGTGTCGACCTGATTTACGACAACGAACCGTTCGGTGACGTGAGGGCTGAGCTTGCCAAAGAGATGAAGATCAACATCGTAATTGACCAGAACCTTGAAGGTATCCTGGACGACGACACCGACGTTTTCTCAAACCTTTCTGGCATCACGTTGGGCAAAGGCCTGCGTACGATGCTCAAGAAGGTTGACGCGACCTATGTTGTCAAAGACGAAGTCCTGCTGATCATTTCGATCGACGATGAAAACGAGCCAGACTATCTGGTAACAGACGTTTACAACGTCGGTGACCTTGTTGCTCCTCGAAGCAGCCCAACTGCGTTCAGCGGTGGCGGTGGTGGCTTCGGTGGCGGCGGCCAGGGCGGCGGTGGCTTCGGTGGCGGCGGTCAAGGCGGCGGTGGCTTCGGCGGCGGCGGCGGTCGAGGCGGTGGTGGCTTCGGTGGTGGTGCTGGCGGTGGTGTATTCTGCATCCAGGACGCTGCGGTCGGTTTCTCGATCAGTGAAGAAACGCCTGCTCAAGCGGTCAAGCCAAACACGGTTTCTTTCAAGCCTGGCAACTTGATTGAAGTTGCTCCGTCAGCAGATCCAATCGCTGCCTGGGATGCTTACTTCAAATCGAACAAGCCCGAATCAAAGGCGGTTCTGGCGACTGTTCGCCACATGGTTTCACAAGATCGCCACGAAGAAATTGTGGCTCTGATCAACGCAGCCATTCGCAACGACCAAGGCAATTCTTCATGGATGTTCCAGGCTCTTGGACTGTCGATGCAGATCCTCGGTCGCCCGACAAGCGAAATCGAACGAGCCATCATGTCAGCGGTGGACCTGTCGGATGACCTTCAGGATGCAATGATCGCTGCGATGTACATGTCAAAGAATGGCATGGTTGATCGATCCCTTCGTGTTCTCGAAGACCTTTCAAAAACCAATCCTTCACTGGTTCAACCCTACGAAGTTGGATTGGCGATTGCAGAGAGCAACAATCATGTCGACGGCATGCGTTGGTCTTCTGCGGGAGTCCTTGGACAGGAATGGCCGGACCGACCGGAATTGACGAAGCGTGCCCGTTACGCGGCGGCAGCAGTCAAGACAGAACTGAAGAAAAGTGGAAACACGGAAGAGCTGGCTAAATTCGAAAACGAATTGATGAAGGCCAAGCATCGTGACTGCTTCATCGAAGTCTCGTGGACCGGTGATGCTGACATTGATGTTTACGTCGAAGAGCCCGGCGGAACGATCTGCTCTCGCCTGAATCCTCGCACGACTGCCGGCGGCGTTTACTACGGTGACGTTTACTCGATCGGCAAATCGGAATCGGGCCTGATGAAAGAACAGTACGTTCTGCCAAAAGGTTTCTCTGGTGACTACCGTTTGATTATCCGTCGCATGATGGGTGAAGTCACGTCCGGTAAAGTCAACGTCGCGATTCACAACCACTTCAATTCTGATGACGAAGCCAGTTTGCAGAAGGCTGTGAAGCTGGATTCAAAAGGAGCCATCGTTCTGTTCAAGTTGAGCGACGGTCGTCGTACTGACGACCTTGACCAGCATACGCTGGAGACGTTGGTTCGCAAAAAGATGGCGATCAAGCAAACGGCTTTGGCTCAAAAAATGGCCAACTTCGTCTCTCCTGAAAGCCTGTGGCCTGGAAACTTTGCCTTTCAGGCTCCTGGTGGCAACGGCGGCACGGGTGGCGGAAACGGAAGCGGAGATGACTTCTTCCCGGGTGCTGGTGGAAACAACGGTGGAAACCAGAATTCGTTCGGAACTTTCTCTCCAAGCGTTGTGGGTTACACGCCACAAATCACGCAGTTGCAAACCGGCACGGCACTTCAGGTGAATCATGCGACAACTGCTGATCGCTTGTACGTGCTGATCAGTGCGACACCAAACATTACCACAATTACTGAAGTCCAAACCTTCAACATCCTCGGTAACGCCGACAATGCAACAGGCGGCGGTGGTGGTGCTGGCGGTGGCGGCGGATTCGGCGGTGGTGCTGGCGGTGGCGGCGGCGGCAACTTCTAGAAACGATCTGACATCTATGGATGTAACGCTGCGGTTCGAAAGGACCGCAGCTTTTTTTATGGATCAAGGCTATTATCTTTCGCATGAAACAATCCACATCTCCAGTCGCCGAAATCATCGCCGTCGGTGACGAAATGACTTCCGGTCAACGAATCGACACCAACTCTGCCTGGCTGGCGCGGCAATTGAACGACCTTGGAATCGAAGTCGCGTATCACTCGACTGTCGGCGACGATTTGCAAAGACAAACCGAGATCATTCGGGCGGCGATGCAGCGAGCCAACATCGTTCTGATGACTGGCGGACTTGGGCCAACCAAAGACGATTTGACCCGCCAGGCCATTGCCGATGCAGCGGGTGTTGAACTGGAGATCGATGAAGCGGCGTTGGTACATATCGAGTCCATCTTTGCGCGGTTCAAGCGCGAAATGTCGCCTGCCAATCGACGTCAGGCAGAATTTCCACGTGGCGGCAAAACGATTCACAACGAAGAAGGCACTGCTCCGGGAGTCGACTTTTCCTCCGGAAACTCAAGAGTGTTTGCCATGCCAGGCGTTCCCTACGAGATGAAGCTGATGTGGGAAAGCTATATCGAACCCGAGGTTCGCGACAGGTGCGCGTCGGCAAAAACCATCCGACACCATGTCCTCCGCTCGTTCGGTGTCGGTGAAAGCCAGGCGGAATCGATGATGCCAGACTTAATGGCTCGTGATCGCCAACCGCGAGTCGGAATCACTGCCAGCATGTCGATCATTTCATTTCGCATCACTGCAATGGCCGACACCGAGGACGAATGCAAAACGCAAATCGATTCAACCGTCGCCTATATCCGTGAGACGCTGGGAGAAGTCGTCTTTGGAGAAAACGAAGACTTGTTGAGCGCTGTCACCGCGGATCTTTTGCTGACGCACGATCTTTCTGTTTCGATGGCGGATTTCCAGTTTGGGTCTGCCGCCGCCAGCCTGCTTCGCGAGGGCTTTCCGGATTCACAGCGCAGGACGTTGCGACACGCGTCATCGATTGATGGTCAAACTCCACAGCAATGGTTGGCTGACGAGTCACTGTTGGACGTCGCTGCAGTCGAACTGGCCGCGACGCGAATCCGCGAACAGCACGGCACCAGAATCGGTGTCGCGATCGGAAAACTGATCAGCGATGAAGGAGACTCTTCAAGCGGCAAGTTCCCCGTCGCGATTTCGATTGAAGGTGAAGCCAAGCCAATCATGGAGACATTCCGGTATGGCGGCCATTCCTCAATGAGAATGACACGGTCAGCCAATCAAGTCGTGAACTTCATTCGTCTGACGTTGCTGCGCCGACGCCAACGGACTCAATTGGCGACCGAGTAGATTTTCAGGTTGTCAAAATCAATCGTGCCACCGTTGATGGTCATGCCGAGTTTTGTCTTCGTCGCGTGACCGATACCTGGCGAATCAAGACTGGCGACCGACTGCCCGTCGATAAAAGCCTCCAGCTTTGAGCCGTTGAGCAGCAATCGCACGCGGTGCCACTCGTTGGCCTTCAGCTTCAGTTTGCCAGACGACTGTTTTGACGCGATCAATTTCTCCAACTCCGCTTTCTCGGTCGCGGAAAGATCAGCGGACTTTCGTTTTGCCCGGATTTCATTTTTCATAACGCCCGTTTTATCATCCCGAACATTGATCCATTTAGGCGACATCGAGACCCGACAAATATGTCCTGCATGGACAGACTGCTCCCTGGCGTCGTCGAAGACAAAGTTAAAACTCTTGCCGCCGCTGAATCGCACATCAAACTCAACGTCAACGTTTTTGAACTTCAATCCTTTTCGGATCACCGAACCGTGTTTGTCAGAAACCTGCTTTGTGACCAGTACTCCGTCCACAATCTCAAACGCCCCTTCGGAAAATCGGCCCAGGCTATAGCCCTCGCCAACTTCTGTTCGGCTGTCGAAGTCGTCTGCAAACAAAACTTTCTTGCTGGCCGTCGCTCCGGATTTCTTCGTCTTCCCTGATTTGGCATTGCCCTGTCTTCGCTTCGTCGGAGGCAAATCGACTCCCGGAGCATCGTGCTGCGTCGCGTGCAAATCGAATTGAGGAAGCTGAGCCAACAACAGGTCGCGTTCGGCTCGATGCGCAGCCGAAACACTGCTCCAATCCTTGATCTGCCGATAGCTGATCAAATCGTCGGGCGTCTCTGAAACGTCCCACCATTTTTCGCGTCCGTCTTTCATTACCAAATCGCCACGAATAAGTTGTTTTTCGAAGCTGTACGCGTAGATCCAATCACGATGTTCTGTTTGCTCGCCGTAGAGAAACGGAACAAGGTTCTGGCCGTTGACTTCGTAGTCGGACGGAACTTTAAAGCCACTCAAATCCGCGATCGTCGGCAGCAAGTCCGACATATTGACCAACACATCTTGCCGGCCCTGCTTCGTCATCCCCGGCGCGTAGATCACCATCGGAACGTGCACGCCTTTCTGACGATCGGGACTGTTTTTCCCATAGCCACTGGTTCCATTGTCCGCGCAAAAAATGATTACCGTGTCGTCGGCGATTCCCAGTTCCTCCAGTTTGTTTCGGTACTGCCAAACCTGGTAGTCGAGGTATTCGATGTGTTTGTGGATCCCCGGTTCGGTGATCGTTCCGTGATCGTCATAGACGCCTTTGTCGCCAGTGACATGTGGCTCGGTCCGTTTATAGCTCGATCCGTCCCAGCTCAAAATCGGCGTGCCCGGCCAACTGGATTTGGAATCCGGATGCAGAAAGTCAAACCCGTCGTGGCCCAGATGCGTGGTGTGGTAAACGAAAAATGGCTTTTCGTTCGCAGCCTGTTGATCCATAAAATCGAAAACGAAATCGAGCTCCACATCGGGCCCCCAAGTCGCCAGCCCATACGACTTTTCTGACTCAGGCGAATTCGGCCACCACTGGAACTTCTTCCCGCCATGGTTCATCAGTCGAACATGCGGCATCCAGTACCAGCCATGCTGCTGATACGTGTCGAGCCTTTCACCGGTATCGCAGCTGAATACTTGCCTCTGCCCGTCGACTTTCTTCTGAATCATCTTGAAATCGGTGTACGGGTTGTCTGTATCTGAAAGCTGACCGGGCGTGAAACATCCTTGGTCGAAACCGAATCGTTGCAAGTCGCCCGCCATTTGAGTTTTGCCAGACCAGTAAGTTGCGTATCCGGCTTGCTGGGCAACGTGACCAATCTGCAATGGCGAACTTTCGTACAGAGGCCACGTTTGCGGTTTCCCGTTGTCGGGATTGATCCAGCGTCCTTTGTCTTTGTTGTTCCACCATTTGTGCAAATGAGCGTAGCGACCGGTCATCATCATCGCTCTGCTCGGAGAGCAAACGACGGAAGCCCAAGCCGTTTTGATCCAGCATCCTTCGCGAGCCATCTGCTCGATGGCAGGCGTCTTCGCGCGAAACTTCACGTCACTCGTATCGCCTTTGGTCGGTTTGCTCCAGACACTGGACTCGTAGAGCGGCAACTCGCGGGCACTGATGTCGTCGGCGTAGATCAGAATGATGTTCGGCCGCCTGGCAGGCTGCTGCGCCGAACCCGTTGCGTGGAAAGCAACCAGAAAAAGGATGGCGGATGATACGACGCTGAATGGTTTCATGGCAGTTGCTCACTTTTGAATCGGTGTCCGCGTATAGCTTAGGCGGGGGCATCGACGCAAGAAACAGTCTTCAGCAGAGAGCTACGTTGTCAGCTCGGAGCAGGACATGATCGCAGCGAACCATTTTTCGGCGGATAAATTCAACGAAAAAGCCCGCTGTTCGGGATGGAACAACGGGCTGTTTCAAGGCGGATAGCACGAGATTCGAACTCGCAACCGGTAAACCGGCACTTCCTTTCCAAGGAAGCCGCTAACCATTCGCTTACTATCCGGAGGCTTTCGCCGAGCAGCATTCTAGCAAAAAACGCGGCAGGAGAAAGACACAGATATCAGACAAAAATAAGGCACGAAGGTTCGCGAAACATGGCCTTCGCGAGCCAACACCCAAGTCTCGGCGGCCGATCCACTGAACTCAAAAGACACATCAGCCATCCGTGGCACGCTGACCACACGAAGGCACCAACAATCAGCGAACGATGGAAACCACGGCCCCGCGGCTACAGTTCGAACTGAAACGTCTGGCAAACCAGCCGCCAGATCCTGGTACCCACGGTTTGACTTCCGGTGCGGATCCTCGCCACGCCTGTGCTGCCAGGAAAGACCACTGCGTCGTCCTCAGCCAACTCAACCGGGACGTTCACCATATATGTCGTGCTCAACGGTTCATCCTCGCCGTTCGCATTCTGCCGCGTCACCAATCCGCCACCGTAGCGACTGGAAAGCCCCTGAGGCACAACTTTCATCTCCACCGGCGATATCTTTTCGGTCTGAGAATGAATCGCGGTGGAACGGTCCTGCCACGAAACGAGCTTCACCGATTGATCGCTGCGAATGAATTCGATTTCGGATTGGTCGATCGCCAGGACCGCTATCAGCTTCTTCATGTCCGGCACGATGCGGCCAACGATCGTTTGACGATCCATCGAGCAACCGATGTTCCGCGGCTCCAACGGTGAACCGTGCCAGCCATCGAGCACTCCGGAATCGGAATTCGGAACCGGCCTACGATGTCCGGCCAGAAAGAAGCCGGCCCGAGGACTTCTGACGCGTAGCTTTTCACCGTCCGCATGTTTCTTTCTGTAGTTCGCCAACGCGGTTTCGACAGCCGCGTTCGCTTCGACCGGACTCATTTGGCCAGCCATGCGATTCATCTCTGCCTGTTCGGCAACCCACAGCTCAACGTTGGCCATGTGAACCGCGGACTCAAGTCCCGCCAACTGTTGTTTTAAGTCCGGGCTCTCAAGTTCGACAAGCGGCGTGCCGGCTTCGACGTGCTGGTTCGGCTGAACATAGATTCGCGAAAGGACGCCTGGTTCTTCCACATAGACCGTCTGTACATTTTGTGGCTCAATATAAAAGGAACCGTATACGTAACGCGGAATCGGAATCAGCATGATCCCACCAAGCACCAAGCCGACCGCAACGAGTGTTCCGGCCAGGCGTGCGAGTTTTACCATCGAAGTTCTCCCCGGGATGGAAAAGAATTTGTACAGTTTGACCAGCGGCATGCCCACCAGTCCATAGATTGCCATCACGGCCAACATCTGCCCGATGATCTTCAGACCGTAGGGTTCAAGAACGCGGTACACGAACCAGAAAATCGAAAACGTAATCAGCCAGCGATACGCAACGGCCAAAATGCTGTACGTGATGAACAGCCATTTGCGGCGCGACGGAGCAAACGGATCCTCTGCGGACTCGATGCCAAGGAACAGCTTTCCGCTGACTCGGTTTAGCATCGCACTGCTTTTTTGCCGCAAGTTTGGAATCTCGAGAACGTCTGCAAGGATGTAGTAACCGTCGTAGCGCAACAGCGGATTCGCATTGAACAACAGTGTGCTGACCGAACAGACAACGATCACGTTGAGCGCCAAATGATGCACCAAACCAGGCATGCTGAACCACCACACGAACACCGCGATCGAGGCGATTACCAATTCGACATACATTCCGGCGGCAGCGATAAAGGCACGTTGCCACTTACTTTTCAGCACCCATGAATCACTCACGTTCGCGTACAAACAGGGCGTCAGCACAAGGAACATCAGCCCCATTTCGTGGCAGCGTCCTCCGAATCGTTTGCACGCCAATCCATGGCCAAACTCGTGGATGACTTTTGTCACACCCAGCACGATCGCCAACAGCAGCCAATTGCTGGCAGCGAAGAAGTTGTCAAAGGAGGGCAGTTTGTTCTGGAACGATTCGAAGTTCGTCACGATCAACGACAAAGCCCCGAACCCTAAAAGCAGCACGCCGAAAAAGGCCGGCCACGTGAAGAACCAGGCCGTGTACGGATTGATCGCGGTAAGAAATTCATCCGGGTCGAAACCCTTGAATCGAATCGCCAGAATATTGGTTAGCGATTGCCAACGTTTGGCTTTTTCGGTTTCCGCTGCGCGGTGTCGCAACGATTCGCCTTGCTCGGGTGCATCGGAAACCAACAGGCTGTTCCGATACAGCATCCCGACCAACTGAAACAGTTCCTGGAGGTTAATCTTTTGCGGCGAAAAATCGTGTTCGAATTTTCGCTTGATCTGATCCGGACTCGCTTCGCCATCAATCATCTGAAGCAGGCGATACTCTTCCTCTTCGAACCGAAAGTACTTCATCGCGATCGGATCTTTGACAACCCAACAATCGCGGCCTTCGTAGCACTGCCGGTTGGCGACCAGATCCGCGCGCACCCGCATTCCCAAGGGGCGTTTCGCGCCGGAGGAGATCGTGGGGGCGGAGTCGGTCATTGCTAGCGAGCGTTCGGTGGGATGGCACGGGGCTGTTTCTACGCGGTGCGAACAGTAGAGGAATCGAACTTGGCTCTCAAGACAAATGCAGCTATCGTCGCTTGAGCCAAATCACGGAGAACCGATGAAACTTTACTGCCCAGAAGAAACTGATACGGAAACCGCTGCAACAAAGACTGCCGCATCGGTTTCGATCGTCGTTCCCGTCTTCAACGAGTTTGAAAATACGCCTCTGATGTACGACGAACTGACTACCGTCATGCAGGACTGCGATCGCTCCTACGAACTGATTTTTGTTGACGACGGCAGCGTCGACGGGACTCGTGATCGGCTGAAAGAACTGGCCAGCAGAGACGACCGCGTCAAACTGGTTCTTTTCCGTCGCAACTACGGTCAAAGCGCTGCGATGCTGGCCGGCATGCAGCACGCGACAATGGACTACGTGGTTACCATCGATGGTGATCTGCAAAACGATCCAGTCGACATTCCGATGATGCTGGGCCACCTCGACGATGGCTATGATCTGGTTCATGGTTGGCGTAAAGACCGACAGGACAAACTGGTCAGCCGCAAGATCCCTTCGAAAATTGCCAACTGGCTGATTTCTCGCACAACCGGATTTCCTATCCATGACTTGGGTTGCACGCTAAAAGCCATCCGCAGGGAAATTGCTTCCCAGATCGAACTGTACGGTGAAATGCACCGTTTCATTCCGATTCTTGGTCATCAGTTGGGCGCGAAAAGCATCGAAGTCGTGACCAACCATCGGGCTCGTCAGTTCGGCGAAACGAAGTACGGGATCGGCCGCACGTTTCGCGTCGTGTTGGATTTGATGACCGTCAAATTCATGCTGAACTATCTTTCCAGTCCGATGAAATTGTTCGGAAAACTTGGTTTGTGGACGACCGGTATCGGCGTTGGTTCATTGCTTGCCACGATTGGCATGCGACTGTTTTCAGGCATCGACATGACGGGCAATCCACTGCTGTTGCTGGGCGCCATTTCGATCATTCTGGGCGTGCAGTTTTTTAGTTTGGGATTGATTGGCGAAATGTGCGTCAGAATTTACTACGGGAACGAAAAGAACAGCCCGTATCAAGTTCGCGAGACCGTGAATTTTGAGGGCGAAGAACGCGAGCTGAAAGTCGTTCGCGCGGCGTAAGTTTCGTGTAAGGGCAAGCCGTAGGCGACCGTGCTGCATACGCACTCCCTCCGGCGCCTACGGCTTGCCGTTAAACGTGTTCGCATTGCACACCAACAGCAGATGCTCATAACATCTTTAGCAAAAACCTAAAAACCTGATCCGAAAAGCGAAAACTTTTCTTCGATTTGATGCGGTAAAAATCGAGTTCAACCTCAATTCTGCCAGCACAAAAATTCTTTTCCCCGAAACGCTCAGATCAGTCTTGACCCGTTTCGCATCGGTCTTTAATTATCGCCCCACGAACGAATCGTAGCCTGACTGCGGACTGCCACTTTTGCGTCTTACGACGTGATGGGCATGCCACAAAGCACGGATGCTTTGAAGGTTGGTGGGGTAACGCCCTGCAACGCCGCAGCCAGATTTAATTTGCAGGGTAACCAAGGTCACAAAGACAAGGAGAGTTGCGTGAGAGTCTCCAAGCAACTTAAGAGAGGGCTTCTGACTTCAGCGGTAGCACTGGCGTTTTCAACAATGCCGATGCTGACGTCTGCCAGCCAGGGACAGGATTCCGGATTTCAAACCAACGGTGCGACTCAGTCAGCATCCATGGGCAGTGCGGTCACCAGCGGGCAAGAACATTTGCTCGCTGCACGACGGGCACTGGCAATCGGCGACGTCAAAGGCGCGACCGAATCGGCGTTGCAAGCGAGAGCTTCGCAAGCTGACTTCAGTGGCCTGGGCGATTCGCCGCAACAGATCGATGCCATGATCGCTCGTCAGAACAAACTGGTAGAGCTTTACCAGTCCGGTTCGGCTGAGTCTGGCTATGACACCGAAGCGGCCAAGTTCCTCATGGAGCAGGCGGAAGCTTTGGTCAAGTATCGTGACTTCAAGACGGCTCGTGTTCTTGCAGAGCAATCCAAGAAGTTCACTGCGGTTGACTTCAGCACGTTCTCAATGACTCCGGATCGCATGATTCAGATCATTGACATCGCGAGTCAAAGCGCTGCCACATCGCAGGTCGATGCAAAGACAGAAGTCTCGCGACTGATGGCCCAGGCGAAACTCTTTGTGGACCAGAACAACTGGGTCAAAGCCAAAGAGGTTGTTCAGCAAGCCAAATCATTCAACCTTGGCGACGATCAGTTTGCCAAAGGTGAAACTTTGCCGTGGCAGTTGGACATGCTGATCGATAATGCCCTGAACGTTCAGGCGGCAGGGATCAATGGCGCCAACACGATTGCTCCGGCTTCGTTCAACGAACCAGCCGACAACACGGTAGCACGTGCGGAATATGATCCGGCGACCGACGCAACGAAGGTTGTTCCGGCCAGCATGGAGAACGATTCGAACACTCCGGCCGACGACGGTTTCAAACCTGTGATCCCACCGGTTCCGGGTGCGAAAGTCGTTGTTGCCAAATTGCAGGACGATTTGCAAAACCGCGGACAGCAGATGTATCGCTCTGGCGTTGAAGCCATGCAGTCGAACGATACGGATCGTGCACGTGAGTTTTTCCAACTTGCGATGCAGTATCCTGCAGATTTGGATGTAAACACCAAAGACGAAATCCGCAGCCAACTTTCACAAATGAAAACTGTGTCTGCAGTCATCGACTCCAAGCCTGAGGTTGCTCAGACTTCTGGCGTCGATGAAGAGTTCGGTTACGGTTTGAAGAACAAGAGTGAGTTCACTCGACTTCAGTCGGAAGTCTTCCGTGAGCGTCAAGCGGCTGAGCGTATGCTGCAGGACAATCCACGGGAAGCACTTCAACGCCTTTCAATGCTGCGTACGAAAGTTGCTTCGGCTCAGGTGGCGGCGGAAACCAGCCGTCCGCTATTGAAGATCGTTGATCGGGACATCACGAAGTTCCAGGACTACATCGAACGCAATCTTTCACAGATCCAGAATCAGGAAGAAGTTGAAACACGCCGTGACAATGTTGAGCGTATGCGTCAGCGTCGTCTGGATGTGGATCAGCAGCTTAGCCAACTGGTCAATGAGTACAACAAGCTGATTGATGAGCAGCGCTTCGCTGAAGCCAGACTGGTCGTCGATCAGGCGGAAGAGTTGGCTCCTAACACGGAAGTCGTCTCTGTTCTCCGGGAGAAATGGCGAACGGTCTTCAATGATTCAAGATTTCAAATGGATCGCGATGATCAACAACAGCGCTACATCGATGCTCAACATGATGTGTACCGTTCGGCTGACGCAATGACGACCAGCAATGTCCTTGAACTCGATCCTGACATTGAAGGATACGCAGAACGTATTCGTGATCGTGCCAACCGTCAGGCATCGCTCCGCTACTCAAGCGAAGCGAATCGCATGATCTGGAACAAGCTGAAAAACACCGACGTCGAAGGCGAATATCGCGGCACACTTGCTGAAGCGATGGATCAGCTCTCACGTCAAGCTGGCTTGAACATTGTCTTTGACACCATGGCTCTGGAAGCGGTCAACGTTTCGACTGAGCAAATGGTCAACGCGCCGATTCGCAATCCAATCTCACTTGAAAGTGCACTTAACGTGATCCTTTCAGGCGTTGGACTTGAGTTCGCAGTCGAAGACGAAGTGATCAAGGTCACCAGCCGCGAAGCTCAGGAAGCAACGCTCATCACGGAAACGTACTACATCGGAGACTTGCTTGCTCCGTTGAAGAACTACCGCAACCCGAACGAGCTTTCGTTCATGCAAGCCGGTGCCAACAATGGCTATGGTGGATTTGGCGGAGGTTCAATGAACGTTCCAAATGCTGGACCTTCGACGCTTGCCGGTGCTGCTGCTCAAGCAGCTATGGGCCAGCAACTCGGAGCCGGTGGATTCCCTGGAGCCGGTCAACTCGGCGGCGGTGGATACGGCGGATACGGCAACAACGATCCTCAGCGTGGCACGCCATACTTTGGAACCGTTGGAAACCAGCCTCAAGGTGGTATCACCGAAGCTGACTTCCAAACGCTGATTCAGCTGATTCAGCAAACGGTTTCGTCAGATTCATGGGAACAGAACGGTGGCGGAAACGGTACTATTCAGTCATTCCCACCAAACCTGAGTCTGATCGTTGCCAACAGCCAGAAAGTTCAGGACGAGATTCGCGACCTGCTGAAGAAGCTTCGTGAGCTCAACGATGTTCAGATCGTCATCGAAGTCCGCTTCGTTGCGATTCAGGATAACTTCTTCGAGCGAGTCGGTATCGACTTCGACTTCTCGATTAACGACAACTCAGGCGTCTCCGACCCGACCGTCGACAACCTGCCACGCAGCATCGTGGTTGGTAACACGGGCTCATCGGTCGGTGGTACTTCCAACGGTGTTTTCCTGCCAACAGGTAACCAGGACATTCAGTTTACTCAGGGCAGTTTTGAGTTGACTGAACCAGCCTTTGGTGGGTTCGACGTTGCGTCTGCTGCGAACTTCGGGTTTGCGATCCTGTCTGACATCGAAGTGTTTTTCCTGATGCAAGCCGCAAAAGGAAGTACTCGTGCGACGGTTACAGAAGCTCCTACGGTTGTCATGTTCAACGGTCAAAGTGCAAGTGTCAACGATACTCAGCAACGTCCGTTTGTAACTTCGGTTCAGCCGGTTGTTGGTGACTTCGCGGTCGCTCATCAGCCAATCATCACGATCCTTCCTGATGGTACGAACCTGAACGTAACGGCGACGGTTTCTTCTGACCGTCGGTCGGTCAACATGGCTTTGGTTCCGTTCTTCAGCGAAGTGACGGAAGTCCAAACGTTCACGTTCACTGGAACGACACGAACGGAAGTTTCCACGAACTCACTTCTTGATGACCTACTCGACAACCTCGATCCGACCAACGCGGACGACAGCGATGACGAGATCCAAACGGTCAGCGAAGGTGTGACGATTCAGCTGCCAGTCCTTGCGACGACCTCGGTGAACACCGTGGTCAGCGTGCCGGACGGTGGTACGATTCTGATGGGTGGTATCAAGCGTATGCGTGAAACCAGAACCGAGCGTGGCGTTCCAATGCTCAGCTCGATCCCTTATGTGAATCGTCTGTTCACGAACGTGGGAACCGGTCGCGAGACCACCAACCTGATGATGATGGTGACTCCACGAATCATCATTCAGGCTGAAGAAGAGCGAAAGCAAATCGGCGTCTTCGGCGAAGAAGAATAAGCCTACACGCTTTCGGGCTCCGCTTCCCCGGAGCCCAACAGTACACTTTTAAGCGTCGCCACCGGGTAGTTTGCCCGGTGGCTTTTTTTATGCATTGTGCCGACTGTCAGGACTCGGCCGCGGTGTTCGACATGGACCATTCTCCTGTTTTGCCGACACTTCCGGTTGTGATGGCGGAAGGCTGCTTACCCTCGAAGATAAGTGGACAATTTGGCTAACTGGTGTTTCGTGAAACCTAGTTTTCGAAAGTGTCAGCGTTGTCGGTGGGACGACGCGATTTTGATCCTGAGAAGTCTCAAGCGAGATGGAAAATAACAAAAGATGGCCACTGGTGGTTCTGATTGCCACGGTTCAACTCAGCGTGTTCATGTTCGCTGTGGCAACCATGGTAAATTGGGCCTCCGATCAACAGCCGCAGACAATGCCCGGGTGGTGGAGTCTGCTTGTCCTGCTGACCAGCCTGATTGGCGTGGCAGGCATTGGGCTGATGATGTCGATGTCGATGCGAGTCGATCGTGACAACGAGGCCTCGAACCTCGACCTTGAGCAACAGATTTCCGTCAAAACCAGCGAGCTTTCACGAACGCAAAACGCCATCATTTTCGGGCTGGCAAAGCTGGCCGAAAGTCGCGATACCGATACGGGTGAACACCTCGATCGAATCCGCGAGTACGTGACGATCCTGGCGACTGACCTTTCAACAAAATATCCACAGTTCGACGAATCAGCGATTCGCAATCTTGGCTTCGCGTCTTCGCTTCATGATGTCGGCAAAGTCGGCATTCCGGATTCGATCCTGCTTAAACCGGGACGACTCACCGACGGCGAACGCAAAGTCATGGAACACCACACCGTCATCGGTGGCGAGTGTCTGGAAGCGATTCAACAGCGACTGGGTGAGAACGAGTTCATGGAAATGGCTCGCGAAGTCGCCTGGTGGCATCACGAACGCTGGGACGGCACTGGCTATCCGCATCAACTTGTCGGAGACGAAATTCCACTGGTGGCACGAATTGTTTCGGTTGCTGACGTTTACGACGCGCTGACTTCGAAGCGTCCGTACAAGCGAGCGATGAGTCACGCCGAGAGTCGCGAAATTTTGCTCGAAGGCAAAGGCTCCCAGTTCGACCCGGATGTGATTGAAGCATTCCTGCGGCACGAAGAAGAATTTGAACGGATTTCGATCCCGCAAAAAGACATCTCTGATGAAGACTGCATTTCCGGGTTACAGCGACTTGCTGACAGCGTAGAAGCCCTTCGCTGTGAAACGTCAAATCTGCTCAATCGCGAAACGCTGGCCAAGTCTCAGGACAAGAACAACAAAGCCAAAACAGAAGACACCGAGTCGACAGCCTAGCCTTCACGACGCGCTGCGATTTTAGCTCGGGCGATTCGCTCCAACTCGTCAACGACATTGGCGATGGACTGGTTGTCCGTATTCACTTCGATCGCATCTTCAGCCCGCATCAGCCGGCCAACTTCGCGATTCGAGTCACGCTCGTCCCGCAGATTCTGAGCCGCGACGACTTCGTCATAGTCAACATATTGGCCCGCGGCTTCCAACTGAGCCACGCGTCGCATGGCGCGATATTGAGGCGACGCGTTCAGATAGATTTTGCAAAATGAATCGGGAAACGCGACGGTTCCCTGATCGCGACCTTCGCAAACGAAATTACCGGTCGCAGCAATCTGCCGCTGCAACTCGACCAATCGACCCCGAATTCCCGGATGGTCAGCCACGTGAAAAATGTTGCGTGTTACTTCTGGCGTCCGAATCGGTTCTGACACGTCCTCTTCATCGACAAACACACGGTCGCCGTCAAACGCGATCTGAATGGAGTTCGCAAGCTGCAGCAATGCGTCGTCATCCGTAAATGCGACGTCACGACTGATCGCCGCCCAAGTCACAGCACGATACATCGCGCCGGTATCGAGGAAAGAGAAACCGAGTCGATCAGCAAGCTTTCGGGTAACCGTGCTTTTCCCCGCGCCGGCGGGACCATCGATTGCGATAACCATAATCACTCTTGCGACGCCCCTTGATCTGCGCTGATGTCTGAATCAATTTCCGTTTTGTTCACTGTTTGCCTTCGTCCGCTTCGTTTGTCGAATCTGTTTCCGCCCACCGCAAATGGATCTGCAAAAACTCGTGAGCTGCAATCGGCACTTCCACAACCGAAAACGACTCAGAACTGTTGTCGTCGCCGTTTGTGGAAATGTCACGAATCAGTTGATCTGAAAACGATTCAATCCTGACCGAATCGACGATTTTACGACAGTACAACTTCACATCACCGCCACGTCCATCGGTTTCCTGTAAGCGTACTCTCATTCCTGTGCAACGGCAATCGTCGTCAAACACTGCGGACGTCCACGTCACAATCACATTGCGGTTGGCCAGATGAAACAGCCAATTGGCACCGTCGGCAGATGCTTCTCCGCCGGTTCCGGTCAAAATGGGATGCATCTCGGAAACGGCCAGTTGCATCACGGCGTCCGCATTGACGGCGATGCCGAACCGAAACTTTCTGCGGCTCTCTTTTCCGGCAACGAGAATCGAATCGAGCATCTTTTTCGAAGCACGACGATGCCACGGCAATCCATGCGTCAACAAAGCAAACCGGTTTTCGTCTTGCACCACTTCCACGAAATGAGGCGCTTCGATAGAAGGCCGGCGAACGGGATGTCGTCCTCCCTGAATGTCACAATACAGCTCGGCAGTATCCTCGCTCCACGCAATGCGATTCGCGACATAGTTTTTCACCGACCCGTCCAACGGCCTGATGTCCGAGAGTTCAATCTCCACGTCGATCACATTGCGCCCGCGTTGCAGCCCGACGGTTTGAACAAAGTTGCCCAGAACTTCTTCGTCAGGCCCAAGCAATCGGCCGCTTGTTTTGATCTGCGACGCTATCCGAGAAAGCGTCATGACTTCGAAAGAATCGCATTCCATTTTGCTGTAGACGACTTCTTTGGAATTCGAATCGACGCTACGAACGGCAATCCTTTGGCTAAACAGGTTGCCACGTTTCCCGTAAAAGTGCACTCCGCGAATGCCGCCGGACTCACGATCCATCCGAACTTCAAACAACTCGTTTCGCAGAATGCTCTCACCATCGTCCACCAATGGTCCTTCGCGGACTGCGACTGGATTCGAAGAATCGATCATGGCATTGATGTCGCTCGGCAGCTTCGCGAACCCTGAAAGCGCAACGATCGCGTCGCAACGTTTCGAGTCGCGGGACGCATGTTTAATCGGCCCGTCATTGTCGTGCATCTCGCCCGGACTGCCTTTTGATTCCAACGCCAGGTAAGCGATCCGCCGCCACGGAACGGAGTTGACGTATTGGCAATTCAATTTCGACATCAGCTGCGAAGTGAGCTTTGCCAAGTCAGTCTCAATTGAATCGTCCGGATCAGAATCCCACTTCCGCGTCTGCAGCTCCACACGATTCTGCAATTCCATCAACGTTTCCGCATCCACGGCTGGCTCAGACGAATCCAACTTTGTCAGGGAAGCCAAATTGCGAATCGCTGCCAGGTGATACCAATGCTTCCAGTATTCGACGATCATCGAAATCGGTCGGCTCGAGCCAGAAGCAATCGACTGTGAAAACCACGGGCTCTCGTATTCGTCCGCTTCATAGCTGTCGCCGTACCCGGGATCGTAGACGTTCTCGAAATACGTTTCGGCGTCTGAGAAATCGCCGAGCACGCTGCCGTACTTTGTCGCGTTTCTCAAGTCCTGAAAACTGTCACAGGTTTGCGTTGGCCATCGAGCAAAAAACACGGTCGAGACGTGCGCCGAATCAAGCTCCGATCCAATCCGGACTCCAAGATCCAAAAACGACTTGTCGTTCGCGGCATCCAACGGCACTTGCCCGACAGCGAGGACCGCTCCTCCATCGACTCCCATCCAACGCATGCTGTTTGAAAACGAAGAAGGAATTTTGCCCTGATCGAGCGTCGCATGAATTGCTCCGGAAAATCCCAGATTCTCCAACATCCCTGGCAGCGCAACGTTCAGCCCGAATCGCCGCCTCATGAAAACCTTCGCGGGGCTTCCAACGCTTACCTCGCAACTTTCGCGGCCGCGGACAACCTGATTCAAAATCGACTCGATCGCCAAAACGTTATCCGGAAGCTCATACTCCGGCCCGCAAACAATGCACAGACTCTCGTCTTCAATCTTCGTTTTCATTCGGCTGGCGGTTTCCGGTGACTTCTCAGCCAACTGTCGCATCGCGGCCCCGGTCATCACGAAACTCTTCGGCGAATCGGAATTCAGTTCCGCGTCGATCGATTCCTGCCGGTTTGACTCGGCAACCAAAACCATGTCAACGAAGTCAGCTGCGACCGGATAGTAGCGATTCTTTTCTTCCGAAAGCTGATCGAACGCCGACTGTAGTTTCTGTTTGCAAGTCTCAACATCGTTTTGACTTGCCGCAACCGCGGCCTCGACAACGACCTGGTCGAACCGATCGCAGTCCAGTTCCGATGAGTATCGCAACTTCCGCGTCATCATTTCAACTTGCAGCCGAACGTATCCCAGAGCGAAAAAGTCTTCGACCAATTCCGCATCGATCGAGGAATCGACGCCCAGTTCTCTCAACCAACCGGCTCGGCTGGAAACGTCGTTGCCGGACGCGTCTTGGTCAGCAGACATGACATGAACCACCGAGGCCCCGACACCTGAGGCTGCTGCTTTGAACCCGTCGAAGACTTTCCCGATCGCCGGTTCAGGGATCACGACCAGACTCTCGCCCCACCGGGCCTGGAAAACTTCGGGGTCAAAGTCCAGATCCACCTGGCTATCGAAGCTCGCAGTTCCGTCATCGTCGTAGTAATGCTGCTGGATGAAGTTCTGGCGATGTTGTTCCGCTTCTTGCTCCGAAGAGACAGTATCGGACGCTGTTCGCCACTGCGGCCCGGCCCCTGAATCGGCGATCAGTCCGGGATGCCACAATCCTGTCCAGGCCGCGAGGAGACTTCGGGCGTCACCTCGCGAGCCGTGAACGGGGAATTCTTCGAGGCTTTCACAGGGCAGCAGTAAAATCAGTTGAGAGAATTTTTTCATTAGCCAGGGAACCTGAACGCGATCTGCTCGTCGAAAATTTACCGCGAGTGAAGATGGCTTCCGGTTGAGACGCTTTTTTGGGTTGTAGGCTGGACGAGATTTTGAAATCTGGTTCTGACTGCCCGCTGGCGGCCAGTCTTTATGATCAAACGGAGTTACCGCTTGCGACGAATGCTTTTGTTGACACTTTGCCCGGATAAAACCGGGATAATTTGACAATTTATGGCATCTTTCACTAGAGTATAGACAATGGGTGTGGGATCGAGTTGGTCCGCCCCAAATTGAGATCGCTGGCCGCCGGTTTGGCGTTCAGAACTTTGAGTACAGGAAAAAGGCGCGACCATGGCCAAGGCAAATGCCGTTTGGGGAATCGACATTGGGCAATCTTCTTTGAAGGCCCTTCGCTGCGTAAAAGGCCCGGACGATACGATCGTGGCAGAGGGCTACGATTTTATTGAGTATCCAAAGATTCTCAGTGCCGCCGACGCAGATCCGGTTGAAATTGTCCGGGACAGCCTTGAGCAATTTCTCTCGCGAAACGAGGTCGTCGGAGACAAGGTCGCGATCAGCGTGCCTGGTCAGGCCGGACTGTCGCGTTTCTTCAAGCCACCACCGGTCGACGCCCGGAAACTCCCGAATTTGGTTGAGTTTGAAGTCTCCCAGCAGATCCCGTTTCCAATCGAGGACGTCATCTGGGATTGGCAGCAGCTTGGCGGAAGCAAAGACGAAGAAGGACGCGTGGCTGATGCAGAAATCGGTTTGTTCGCGATGAAGCGTGATGCGGTGTTCCGGGCTTTGCAGCCATTCGACGACGCCGGTGTCGAAGTCGACATCGTGCAGCTGTCACCGCTTTCGATTTTCAATGTCGTCTGCCGTGACCAGATTGACGAGATTCCGTCTCCGGAAGATTTTGATCCGGAAGATCCACCCGAGTCGATTGTCGTTCTTTCGATGGGCACCGACACGACGGACTTGATCGTGACCAACGGTATCAAGCTCTGGTTGCGAAACATTCCGATCGGCGGAAACCACTTTACCAAACAGCTTTCCCGCGAGATGAAACTGACTCAGGCCAAGGCCGAGCATCTCAAGCGAAACGCGAAAATGGCGGAGAATCCAAAAGCCGTTTTCCAGGCGATGCGTCCAGTTTTCAACGATTTGGTCAACGAAGTTCAGCGCTCGCTGACTTTCTTCCAGAGCATGGACAAATCGGCCAACATTTCCGAAGTCGTTTTGCTTGGTAGTGCTGCAAAACTTCCTGGACTGACTCAGTTCCTTGGCAAGCAACTGGAGCTTAAAGTTTCTCGTGCCAACGAGTTCAAACATCTTACCGGCAACGATGTGACGTCTCAGTCAACGTTCGCCAACAACTCGCTTTCGTTTGCCCCTTGCTACGGCCTGTGCCTGCAAGGACTCGGCAACAGCGTGATGAAGACGAATCTGCTGCCTCAGGAAATTGTGCTTGAGCGAGTCGTCCGGGCGAAGAAACCTTGGGTTCTGGCCGCAGTGAGCTTGTTGTTGCTGGGCTGCTGCCTTGGGTTGTTCTACAAGACGCTGGCCGCGAATCAGGTGAGCCCGTCGTTCGAGGATCCGAATGGAACCAGCTGGCAAACAGCACTTCGAGACGCGGAAAAGGAATCGAAGCTCAGTAAAAAATACGTGGCTGCGGACACCGAACAGAAAGAGCTGCTGGAAAAGTTCAATGTCATCGCTAAAGAGTTGAGCTCTTCGGTAGAAGGCCGCGCGTCGTGGATCGAAATCTACAGTGCTCTCTATCAGGCGCTGCCTCGCGACGAAAAGATTGAGGAGTTAGTCAAGAGCGAGCCGGCTGATGCACTTGCTGTTGACCCGAAAGAATATGAATTCGCCGGTCGTGAAGAAATCTATATCGATCACATTGAGACCGTGTTCCAAAAGGATCTTGGCAAATGGTACGACCGGATCGCCAAGATTTTCGAGAAACAGGGAGCCCGAACGACGGACTCTTTCGGTGCCGCGGCCCCGCCTGTTGAAGACGAGTTCGGATCAGACGCTCCGGCAAGTCCAAGTTTCGGCGAAGAAGCTGAACCGACTGGACTGACTGGCAAGGCCGGTTGGGTCATCGAGATTCAGGCTCATCATTTTCACAATGAAGACGCCATGAATTCCGAGATCGACTATGTCCGGAATACGATTCTGAAAAATCTCCTCACGGGAACCGTCAAACTTCCCGATGGCGAATTTACTTACGGTGACCTCGGGATTTCTTTCCCAACGATCACACGTGTTTCCCCTAGCAGCACCGAGCATTTCATCTTCCTTCAAGAGGGCGGTAAAAGCGGTCCAGGAATGGGCGGCATGGGCGGACCCGGTGGAATCGGCGGTGGTGGAATTGGCGGCGGAGGCCGTGGCGGTCGCGGTGGCGCCGGTGGAATGGGTGCTGGCGGCATGGGTGCTGGTGGTATGGGCGCCGGTGGCATGGGTGCTGGCGGTATGGGCGCCGGTGGCATGGGCGCTGGCGGTATGGGAATGGGCGGCGGTGGTCCGGGCTCGACAGTCGATCCTTCTGACGGCGAGTCAATTTTCAAAGCCAACATTTACTCCTTCGTCATCCAAATGGCCTGGGAACCTCGTTCTGTCGCAGAACGCAATGAAGCCAAGAAACTTCGCCTGGAAGCAGTTGCCGCGGCAGCTGCTGCCGAGGCCGAGGCAGAAGAAGTCGAAGCGCAGTAATCGCGAACCCTTTCGATTTCGAATCTACTGACTGAATCATTTAAAACTATCGGCGATGCCGGAGAACAGATATGGATACGCTCAAGCCCGCAATTCAATGGGGCAAAAGAAACATCTTTTGGATCGGTTGCTTTTTGCTCGCACTCACAATGATTGGAAGCTGGGTCTTCTCTTCCATTCAATTGTCGTCTGCTCAAAAAGAACGCGAACGGGAAATTGAAAAGCAGCTTAACGCGATCAAAGCGGTTTCAGGCACGACAGCGGAACCGGAACTCGATGTCAAAGCGCATCCGAACGAGGCCACCAAGGCCGGCATGGATGCTGAAATCAACAAGACGATTGACTCGATCGTTCGCGTCTGGCGGAAACGCTACCAGGAACAGAAGTCCATCTTCACGTGGCCGGAAGACATTCTCGGCAAAGAGACTTGTAACTTCTTTTCCCGAATTGATGTGCCCGAGAAAGTTTCGGATCCGGGTCAGGGATTCGAGAAGTACCGAAAGCAGTACTACGACAACATCCCGAAATTCATGAACAAAATCTGTTTGGACGTCGGTGTCGACTGGCAGTACAACGAAGAGCTCAACAGAAAGAAAGCTCAGGAACGCGAAGACGCGATGAAAGGCGACCGTGACGGCGGTCCCGGTATGGGCGGAATGGGCATGGGCGGTATGGGTGCCGGCGGTATGGGCGCTGGCGGTATGGGATCAGGAATGGGCATGGGCGGTGGCATGGGTCGCGACAGTGACACCAGTGCTCTCGATGAACTGAACCGCTATCCGGTAATTTGGGACAAACTCAATCAGGCACTTTGGCAACGCAAGCTCAAGGAATTCACAGGGTACGATGACCACTCGGGCACGATCCTTTATCCGACTTACATGCAAGCCAACATGTTGCAGCAGGATCTGTGGTTGCTCGAAGCGATGTTCAACAACATTAAGGAAATCAATGCGGGCTCGGCGTCCAATGATACTTCAGTAATCCGCACGATCGATCATGTCGTATTCGGACGCGAAGCAATCGTCCAGCTCGGTAATCTTTCGGCGATTGACAGTCGCCTTGGAGCCGATCCGGCTTCGCTGGTGCCTGACCCTGAAGCAGGGATGCCTGGCGGCATGCGAGGTGGCCCTCCAGGGATGCAGGGAATGACCATGGGAGGCCCTCCCGGAGCTGGTGGCGAGGGAGAAGCGTTGCACGAGCCGATCGCATATCACGAACGATATGTTGATCCGAACTACGAAGCCATCGCGGCGTCGCAAGTCAAAGCCGTCCTCGGCGGAGAACTTCTGCCTGAAACCAATCTGGAACTGATTGTTGCGAAACGCGTTCCGTTTCGCCTTGCTGTCGAGATGGATGAACGAAAGATCAATGAGTTCGTTGCCATCTGTGCGAATTCAGAGTTCGTGTTTGAGGTCAATCAGATTCGTGTCAACCGCCACGTACCGGGCGAACAGATTGAGTTCAACGGTGGTGCTCCCCAGAACTCCGAAGGAGCTGGAATGGGCGGCATGGGAATGGGCGGCATGGGCATGAGCGGCATGGGCGCTGGCGGCATGGGCATGGGTATGGATGACGACGGCGGCATGGGAATGGGCGATTCGGACGCGACCGAGGAACTGGAATCAACTCCGGTCGAAAGCCGAACTGACTTTATGGTGTTCGTCGAATTTTATGGCGTCGTAAAGATCTACAATCCTGTTCGCGAAAACTTTCTTCGTAAGGCTGCGGGCCAGGAAGTGGTTGATGAAACTGCTGACCCATCGATGGTTGAACCTGTCGTGGCTCCAGCGGCCAACGAACAGCCAGCAGCAGCGGATGCACCCGCTGGTGAACAACCAGCCGCATCAGATGCAGCTCCGGCAGCCGTAACTCCACCAGGCGAATCGGCTGCTCCGGGCGCTGCGACGGTACAACCTGACGCCGTACCCGTTGACGGTGGTCAGCCTGCTGGAGCACAGCCTGCCGGCGGCGCACTGCCTGTCGGTGGTGCAGCACAACCTGGCGGAGCCCAGCCTTCCGAACAACCGGCCGGAGCCGCTCCAGTAGACGGTCCGCCAGCAGGCAATGGATAACCATTTCGCTGTCTTTCGTCTCTTCAACTCCAATATTGAATCAACTATTCCAACCCGGTAACGACCATGAAAATGCCATCTCTCGATGGAGCATCCATCAAGAAGTTTTTTCTTTACCACTGCGAAAAGCTCATCCTCGGGCTCAGCATTTTACTGCTCGGCTTGTTCTTCTGGTTCGGCTATTCGACTCCAACCTTCGAGAAGGTCACGCCTTCAAAGATGGTGGACCAGGTCAAGAACGCTCACCGCTATGTGGTTGACCCCAAAGCCTGGGATGAGATCGCAGACGTTCGGCAGGGCGACGATGAAGTTATCGATCGCATCCTTCAAGTTCCTGATGTGCAGTCGGCCAGCTTCGTGGTTGGCCCGGCGAGCTACCCTGTGAAACGGGACGCCCTGCGACGCGACGCGGAATTGGAAAGCCCAATCGATCTTCGTGGCGTGGCTTTCATCGGGCAAATCATGATCGAACAAGAGAATCGACGAGCCGTTGATCCTTTGCGGGAATACACCTTGGTTCAACCGGAATTGCCGGAGCCAGATGAAGATGAAGGCCCCGGTGGCATGGGGATGCCAGGCATGGGCATGGGAATGCCGGGGGGAATGCCCGGGATGCCAGGAATGCCCGGCATGGGAAATGACGAGGAAGAAAGAAGAAATCGCAAGAAGGACAAAGAGCCCGAAGTTGACGCCGGGACGTATGTCTCGCAACTAGCCCGTTACGAGGCGCAAGGTATCCGCGATACTTTCTCACCAGCAACGGTGATGTCGTACAACATGCAGGGCGTGGCCGTCACTGGCTTGATCAATCACAAAAAGATGTGGAAGAACTTTAAAGCAGTTTATGCAAACAGCTTTGGTTATCACCCTGACCGCGACACGCCGCGTTACGATTTCGTTCAGGTGGAACGGCGTGTGGTCAAGGACGATGGTACGACTGGCGAATGGTCTGACATTTCAAACTTGCTCGCTTCGCAACCTGACTTCTTTCCAAAATCACTGAAAACGGCGCCCGAAATCGTTTCTGCGGAAGAGTACGACGGGATCATTACGATGCCGATTCCACCGATTGCTGCTGTTGACTATACGAAGTTCTCGAATCATCCAAGTGCTGCGTTTCGTGAGTTCAAAATTCCTGAAGTCGAAGAAGAACCAGAGACGGCTGACCGGGACAAGCCTTCGATTGAGCAGGACGACGATGATCCGAATCCAGGCGGACGTCGCCGAAGCGCCATTGGCGGTGGTTCTCAAGGCGGCATGGGAATGATGGGTGGCATGGGCATGGGAATGCCTGGTGGCCGCGACGGTGAAGGAATGATGGGCGGCATGGGAATGGGAATGCCCGGCATGGGTATGCCTGGCATGGGAATGGGCAACCGTGCTCCCGGTCGATCAGCACTCGATTACAGCGACTACACTGCAATCGACATCCGCAAAGAGCCGACGAAACCGAACAAGGTGCTTCGTTTCTTTGACATCCATGGCGTGAAATCCAGCGTCACCTATGAGTACCGCGTTCGCGTCTGGATTCGTGACCCCAACAATGAAGACCCTACACTCAAAAGCGAGATCACCGGCGGTGGTGGTGCTGGAGGTATGGGTATGGGCGGCATGGGAATGGGTGGCATGGGAATGGGTGGCATGGGTGCTGACGGCGGCCGTGGCGCAGGTACAGGCGGAGATGACGACGAGTCCGATGAGGATCGTGAAAACGATATTCGCTTTGCCAGCAAACAGGCGATCGCCAACAGCATGATCCACCCTTCTGCTCGCGATCGACTTAGCCGAGCCCGTGAAGTAAAAGACGAAGACGGAAACGTCACTTACTTTGTCAGCGAGCCTGTCAAAGATGAGAATGGCGAAGTCGTTGATTGGGTGGAAGTTAAAGTTCCCAAAAATCATGAGTACCTTCGATACGCTCGGCCAACAAAATGGTCCGAGACTCTAAAGGTCACTGTCGATGCCAATCCTTCGTTCGTCTATGCAGGCGAACCCGTTGAAGTTCGACGGGTCGATGTCGGCCGGGGGACAGTTCCTGACGGTGAACCTTCAATCAAGATCGCGACTGGAAAGTTTGTTCAGGGTGGAAAACTCTCTGGCGTCAAAGTTCCGTTTAAAGCCGAAGTCAAAGCCGGCACGTTGCTGAACTTCGATCAGGCTGCACACGTGCTTCACCCGGTGACGTGGCAAATCCACAGAGTTTCAGGAGTCAAAGTCGACACTGGAGCCGTTGTGATTGATGTCGCTGAAGGTGAAAAGTTGGAAACTGAGCGAAGCACTCCGATCCCTTACTTTTATCCCGGCGAAGTCCTGGTCATGGATTCTGATGGAAACATCAAACTTCGCAACGACCTCGAAGATCGCGGCAACTACATTGCTGCCATTCTCGAACGGGATGAAGAGGCGTCCTACGGTCGCAAACGGAGAAAGCGATCCAAATCAAACGCTGACGATCCGTTCGGCATGGGCGGCATGGGTGGTCCCGGCGGCATGGGCGGCCCAGGCATGGGTGGCCTCGGTGGAGGCGACGAAGACGGCCGCGGTGGACGTGGCGGAAGAGGCCGTGGCGGACGCTAACGTCAACGCTTTTTGCTTCAATCCAGATATACGGCCGACGATTTTGTCGGCCGTTTTTTTTTGGGGGCTCCACCCGTTCAAGATGTGCCGCTACTTCGCGGTCGTTGTTAACGTTGATGTGCTCTCGACGCTGCCATCGCCCCCGACAATGACGGACTGTTCAATAGAGTTCGCAGTTTTGACGACAGCCTTGTAACGAATCGTCTCAACGCTGCGTCCATCCAGATTCGCCAGCTTCCATGAAACCTTTCGTGTTTCCGCATCGTACCACGCGGCTCGGTCAAGAATCGTGACTTTCATTGTGTCAGGAATCGACAACTGAACGATCAGATCCTTTGCCGACTCGGCGGCCAGGTTCTGGACAGTGATCGAAAAATCAACTTCCTTCCCAGCGACGACTTCAGCCGGCCCCTGTAAGTAGGATTTGATGACCGAGTCTTTGGCAAGTGCATCAGTCTGACTGGATCTGGCGGCTTCAACGCTTTCATCACCAGTTCCCTGAATGGTGTTGGCTGCCTGCGCGGCGTAGGCGACAGTTGTTGCTTCGTTGCCACGCTCAACCACTCGCCGTGTCTCCGCAGAAACCGTCATCGCAGGCACCTTTGGTTTGAGCATCGCATTGGTTGAGGGCTGCAGCATTCCTTCTGGTGTTTTCGAAACCTGATCCGCAATCGGCACACGCGGCGGGCGAGCTTCCGCCACGATTGACTGGTCAATAAGCGCCGACCCAACCCAGTTTTCAGACAACACTGTTGATTCGAATTGTGCGAATTCGTTCCGAGGATAATTGATCGTCACTTCGACCATCTGACTTTCGCCAGGCGAGAGCTTTTCAACGGTGAGCATAATACTCAGACCATCAACCGAATCCGGTTTGGGTGTCACCTGCTGAACGACGCTGCCAACGGGAGCTCTCAGTAGAATTTTCGCGTCCCGAAGCGGCCGAGGACTTGCGTTGTGAACCTTGAACTCATGTTGGTCAAACACTCCACGCTTGAACGCGTGAGGCGTCACCACGACTGAGTCTCCGACAGGGTTGGTCGTTGAACTGGACGCTGGCGATTCAACCGGTTTTGCAGGCGATTGTGCCATCGGCTGAAGCTGAACCATCGGTTGTGGTCGAGCCGCCGGCTGAGATCGAGTCATCGGCTGCAACAGCCCCAGCGTAGTCTTTTTGGGCTCGCTGGAGATCGGCTGGAGCAACGCGTAGTTCGTCACCGAACCGGTTTGCGATGCGACGATGGCGGCAGCCTGATCAGCCGAAGGATTGGAGTTTGCTTCCTGAGCCTGACTGTTTTCGATCAGGAGGAGCATGGCGATAGCAATCGCAATTCTTGAGCACTTCATATTGAATCAACCAGGGCGAATCAACCGGTAATGGGCGTTTTCCATTTCCATCGGAACGCCCGCACGGCTTACGCTAACCCAAAAATCGCTACAGTCCGAAAAGTCTGCCACACGGCACTGCCTGACCCGAATAACCGGTAAAGCTTCACATGCTTGCGCAGCTTAACACCGAATTTCCCGGGATGAGTGCTGTTCGCAGAGTCGTCGCGAACGCTTGCCGTCGATGCACGGTGGCGGCGACGTTCTATTCGAGCCCGACTAACTATCCAGTCGCCGCCAAGGGCATTGATCTGCACCGGTCGACATAATGACGGGCGGCGTGCGCAACTTTTGAAGCCTACGCCATCAAGTCCCGGAAAAGCGTGCGTCTGCATTGGCCGAGGGCGGGAGCGATGCTAGCCACTAACCTCTGGCGATTGGCCATCGTTTTGATCGCACGATCTCACCCCAGTGCCCCAAAGTATTACGCGATGCCAGGCACTGTTTGGTAAACATAAGCGGCGAGGGGCTAGTCGCCGTAAAAAAGCGCAACGGACCGGCGGCTAGTGAATTGTAAGTCGCTTGCCGCTCATGTTTGGCCGCGTTGACGACATGAAAATCAATTCGTAAAACCGTGCCTAGGCCGCAGCAGATTCCTGAACCTGCTTTTTCTTGCGAGTCATGCGAACCGGTTTTTCCTTCCACCGACGGTGCACCCACCAAAACTGCTCTGGCTGATCAAGGATCGCTTCGCCCATCTGATCGTTGTACCACTGAGTCAACGATTTCACGTCCCGCAGGCTGTCTTCCAACTTCAGCGGATCCGCCACTCCGGTACATCCGATCTCGAAATGCAACGGCTTGTCAGTGTGTTTGCAATAGCTAACCATCATCGGAGCATTCCCGGACAGCGTAAACAACGCGATCGCTTTGTGGCATGCGGCGGGTCGGCCTAAAAAGTCGATCCAACAGCCTTTCGTGCCTGCGTGCTGATCACCAAGGATCGTCAGAATGCCGCCGGACTCAAGAACTTTCTGGACCGCCGGAGCACTTCCGTCTTTCGGCAAAATGAACTGGCCATTGCGTTCGCGGAAGTTGTTCAGGAAGCGATCAAGAAACTCGTTGTCCAATTTTCTGGCCACGGTGTAGCTTGGCATTCCCAACAACCCGGTGACATACCCAGCCATCTCAAAGTTACCAAAATGGCCCGACACAGCAATCAACGGTCGATAGTCGATCAGGTACTCGGTCATGCGAACTTTATCACGGATGAAAACGTGCTTTCGCCAATTCGTGTCGTGGATCTTCCGCGGCGCGTGTGCGATCTCGCACCCCATCAGGAACAGGTGGTACCACATCTCGCCAGTCAGAAACTCGATGCGTTCGTCAGTCGCGTCTGGATAGACTCCCAGGATATTTTCGCGGATGACTTTGCGGCGGAAGCCAATTTTGTCTGCGACCAGCCAGGCAAGAAAGCGGCACATTTTCGCGCACATTTCGATCGGCATAATTTGCACGATGCTGATCACGAATTGAACCAGTAAGTATTGAGCCAAATTTTTCACGGCGTTCCTTCGCGTAGTTTGCTGCTGTGAGTCATGGAAAGATAACTCATTTGCAGAATCTGGGGTACGCCGATATCGTGCTGCGTTGCTTGGCCCAATAAGCTATGCTGCTTCGCTTTCCTCAACGCTGGTTTCCCTGAACCCTCCACTGAATTCGTGAATCTGCTTCTCTGGATAATTGCTTTCATTGGCCATCTTGGATCATGGTGCGTCGTCTACAACCGGACGCATGCAACCAGTTGGCCGCGAAAAACTCGCAAGCGTTGCGAGAAACTGATTATCGTGGCGGTGCTACTGCCGATGTTCTGGTTCGCGGCACGAGCCATCTCCCGGCGGACGATTTCGATTTGGGACCTTGCGTCGGAAGGCAAAGCCGAGTGGCTGTACCTGTACCTGTCGGTTGGTTTGGGCGTGTTTTTCATCGGCCGATGGATCCGGCGAAAGCTTCAGTCGCCACCAGATTCGCTTCTTTCGGCGCAGCAGTCAATCATTGACGCTCAACGGGAACTCGGCAGAAACATTTACCTGACCTCGCTGGCCAAATTGCTGAAGCGGATCCCGTTCAATCAGTCGCATTTGATTGCGATTGATTCGTTCGAAGTTGGCCTCGACAGGTTGCCGCATGAACTTGATGGGCTAAAGATTTGCCACCTGTCTGATTTTCACCTGACGGGTCAAATCGACCTCGCTTACTTTGAGCGAGTTGTTGAAGAAACGAATCGTTTCGAGCCGGACTTGATTCTGGTGACGGGTGATCTGATTGACGAGCTTGATTGCCTGGACTGGATCGATTCCGTTTTCGGACAACTCAAATCAAAACATGGCACGTTTTTCATTCGCGGCAATCACGACTTGCGGATCGCCGATCAGGAAATGCTGTTGCAACGGTTACGCAATGCAGGACCAAACGGCATGGTGTGGGTTGGCGGAAAGTGCGAGTCGGTTTCAATCAATGGAGCGACGGTTTCGCTGACGGGAAACGAACTTCCATGGCATTCCGGAGCGGAATCACTCGGTCGCGATTCGCTACCGGACAACGCGTTGCATCTATTGCTTTCGCACTCCCCGGATCAGATTGATTGGGCGAAGCCGTTTGAGTTTGATCTGATTTTCGCCGGGCACAATCACGGCGGTCAAATTGCGATCCCGTTTGTCGGCCCGATAGTTGCGCCGTCGAAGTTCGGAGTGCTATACGCTTCAGGCAACTTCCAAATCGAAAAATCGTTCATGCATGTCAGCCGCGGACTCTCGGGCGACGAGTGTATCCGAATCAATTGCCCGCCAGAAGTTGGTTGCTTTACGTTGCGAAAGACTTAGCCACGCTGGGCTCAATTTTTCAACTCGCCCGTCCCTTGGGCACGATCATCACTGTTGGACTTCAAATTCGACAAGCACAGCACGATGGTCTGAAGGCCAATTTCCTTCGTAGGCAAGATCCGACCACTCGCTGTCTTCGCCGATCACAGTGGCGACGATTGGCGATAGAGTCTGCGGAGAAAAATAGATACGATCGATTCGGGTGTGTGCCTGGTCCTCAATTGGTCGACGGCCTTGTGTCCCGGGAGCATATTCAGGCGTGAAAGTCACTCCGGGTTTTTCAACTTCATTGGGGTGCCGACTCCGATAAGCATCATCGAGCCCGGCTTTGGCGACCAACTGCGATCCAGTCCACGCAACTGGAAAGTTCAGTTTCGTCGTGCCTGGATTCTTACGCCAGCGATCAAATCCGCCTTTGGAAAACCTCACCGTCCAATCCAAATGGCTGGGCTCGTTGAAGTCTCCCGCAAGTATGACCGGCGAACCTTCGGGAGCATTGTTGATCGCCTCCAGTGTTGCGTTGTAGCCTCGATAGCCTTCGAACTTTTCCGACTTCTTCCGAATTTTCTCTGCCAACGCCTTCAAGTCCTTCGGCGGTCCCAACTTCAATTCGTCCTGCAGCAAACTTGGTCCAAACGGCGACGGGTACCAGTGACAGTTGACGACACTCAGCAATTTTTCCTTTGCGTACTCAACCTGGCAAACCGTCATGCCGCAAGCCTTGTCCGTTTTGCTTCCCGGAAGAATTGGGAATGTTGAATACACATGATCGTAGCGATTCCAGTCCGGGTTGCTTTCTCTTAGTGCTTCCAGCAACGCATCCGAACCGCAGTCTTCCTGAATGCAGACAATCTCCGCTTGGCTTTGAAGAATAACGTCTGCGATCTCGTCGATTCGGGACCCGCCAAAGTCTTCATTTGAAAAGCCAACCGATTTGGCTTCACCTCCGCCGTAGAGAATATTGAATGTCAAAACCTTAAGCACCTGCGGACGCTCAACATCGGTTTCCTGAGCTGAACAGGTTCCAGCCACAGGAGAACAGCAGCCCGGACGCAGACCAACGAGATCAGCCCAATTCGACAATGAACAGGCTAACGTCAGCATCACCAACAGATTGCGAAATCGGTTTTGTTCCATCCACCTGCTCACTTACTTTTGACGAACGTAGATTCGCAGTTTCTTCGCCGAGTACTTCGAACCGCTCGACGAAAAAGTCCAGTCGCTATGATCGCCCGTGCCGTTTCCGATTCCGATATCGGCGCTGTTCCCCTGGCTCCAATGGTTGATCGCGAACAGAGTCTGTTTCGCTTTGAAGTTATGCACTTGCATGCTGCCGTACCCGGCTTCTGGATCTGCGAAAGTATCGCCGAAGTCAAATTTCTGCCCGGAAGCACCAGGCACTCCCGATCCGTTTCCTGGCCCATAGTTGTTTGGCCAGAACTCGATATTTCCCTCACCAATCTTTCCCGTTTTGATCGTCTTCGAATTGGCGAACACCTCCAGGCCACTGACCTTTTGTTGGAAGACTGCTTTTGACTCAACGGTCGGAACACCAATCGCTTTCACGTTGTCGGTGAAGGCGTCCATCGTGACGAAAAGTTTCTGGTCGCCATACTCGCTCGAATTCAACTCCAGCAAATATCCGATCCGATCGAAAGCACCGATGCTCGCACTATTGTTGCGATCGTATTTGATTTGGTCGCCAAGTTTCGCCAGATTCAGTTCGTAGACCAGGTCATACTCGCCTACTGGAATCACATCCAAAAACCCGGGCACTTTGCCGCCGCGACAGGCTCCTACGGGCAGTCCTGTGCCACCGGTGAGATTGGGCTCGGCAAGCTTGTCCCATGCGAATCGGAACGCTGTCGGATCGGAAACTTTCTCGGACTTGAGCACGATCACTGCGTCGCCTTCAAAGGATGCAGTCGCTGGTTGAAAGCCGTTGGAACCCTTGCCAACGATCTCGAAATGAGTCGGAGCATTACCGTCACGCGTCTTCAGCCCGCCTCCGACATTCTTGAAGCGAACTTTCAAGTTGCCGTTTTCTACCGAGTGGCTTTCGACCTCGGGGCTGAGTGCGACGACCTCCGCTTTCCCATAGTCAAACTTGAGGGCAAGGTTCGCAAGCCGCAGACCGACGTCCTGCTTGTTGGGAGGATGAATGTCGTTAAGCGTTGCGATATCGTTGATCACGACCATTTCGACTTTCGGCAACGTCGTGGTTTCCGCTTGGGCTTCCCAGAACCTGGCCAGAATCGAAGGATCTTCATTGCCGTATTGATACGGAGCGATTTGCACGAAGTAGAACGGAAAATCTCCCTGTCCCCAAAGCTCTCGCCAGCCGTTGATCAACGCTTTCTTTTTTTCGAAGTACAGCATGCCTTCGTTGTGATTTGATTCTCCCTGATACCAGATTGCACCACGAATCGGGAAACCGACCATGCCATGGATCATGCCGTTGTAGAGCATCGTAGGGTCCTGATGCGAAGTGTATGGCTTGAGCGAACCCGGATATTCAGGCGGACTCCCGATCGACAGTCCACGTTCAAGAGAATCTTTCGCCTCTGCCAGCCATTTCTCCGAATCGGCGATGAAGCTGGAGAGTTTGCTTTTGAAAGTCGCGCTGCCTGGAGTGCGGCCGATGACAGATTCGTGAATCGATTTGAGTGCTTCAACCTTCTCGAATCCAACAGGCGGCGTCCATGGTTCGACTCGCGTGCCTCCCCATGATGAATTGATCAAACCGACCGGTACGTCGAGTTCTTTGGCAAGCTTCCTGGCCATGAAGTAACCGCAAGCCGTAAAATTGCCGGCTGTTTTGGGAGAGCAAACTTGCCACGTCGCGTTTAAATCTTCAACGGGAGTCGACGATGGTTCGCGAGGGATTTTGATGTGTCGAATCAGTGGATAGTCCGCGGCAGCGATCTCCTGTTCTGCGTTGACTGAACGAGCGACCGTCCATTCCATGTTGGACTGGCCAGAACAAAGCCAAACCTCTCCGATCAACAAATCGGTGAGCTTGATCTCGTTGTGTCCGCCTTTGACGACAAGGCTGACCGGAGTTTTGCTGGCTTCCATCGGAGCCAATTCGACTTGCCATTTCCCGTCGTCGTTAGTGGTCGCGACGGCGCTGTTTTCGCCGATCGAAACGGTGACCTCGTCGCCTGCGTCCGACCATCCCCAGATCTTAATTTTTGATTGCTGCTGCAGCACCATGTGGTCGCTAAAAAAACCGGGCAACCGCACGTCGGCGTGTGCGACGCTGCTGATCAACATGGTTGTGAGAACGGCGAACGTAAAGCAAACACTGGAGGTCTTCATTGGCATATCCCTGGTGAAATGGTCGACCTGATGATAGCTGCTGTTCGGCACAGGCTCAATGATTCGCAGTCGGCGCATCGGGAACCTCTTTGCATGAAATGCCTGACTAGAATTCCCAAACCTTTTGGGACCGGTCTCATTCGCCCAATTTGAGAATCACCGGGCAATGATCGGAATGTAACGCTTCATGGTCATGGGAAACTGATTTGATCCGATGAACCAAAGCATCGCTCACGCACTGATAGTCCAAACGCCAACCCTTGTTTGACTGCCGTGCAAACTGAGTTGTCCGCCACCACGTGTAACTGACAGCTTCGGGATGTTTTAGCCGAAACGAATCGACAAATCCGCAATCCAACCAACCATCGAACCAGTCGCGCTCTTCCGGCATGAAGCCTGATTTTCCGTTGTTGCGATCGGCGTTGAAGATGTCGATCTTTTGATGAGCGATGTTGTAGTCACCAACGACGATGATGTTGGGGCGCTCTTCCAGCAACCTTTCGATGCAATGTTGAAAGTCATCGAGGAACCGCATTTTGTAGGCCTGACGTTCCGCACCTGAACCGCCGTTCGGAAAGTAGCAATTGAAAATCGTAAGATCGTCGAAATCCGTTCTGATCACACGGCCTTCAACATCGTAGTCGTCCAGGCCCAGACCTTTATAGACTTTCGTCGGTTCAACTTTGGAGAAAGTCGCCACGCCGCTGTAGCCCTTGCGTCGCGCCGGATGCCAATGGTGCCTGTAGCCGATCCCGTCGAGCAGCAGCAACGGCAGCGATCCCGGATGCGTCTTCGTTTCCTGAACGCATACGATGTCGAAGTCGTTTTCCACGATCCAGTCGAGGACTCCGTCCTTGATCGCAGAGTGCATTCCGTTGACGTTGTAGGTGGCGATTTTCATGTCCGGCATTGTACCGTGGTCAGGAATTCCACGGCAGCAATGACGCGATTGAACAGAGGCCAGAACTCGCCACTACGACAGATTATGCTTCGCCGAGAAACAACGGCTTGAGATGGCGATCGAAAAGGTTCTCGGTGACGTTGCGTGACACGACCTCTTCGTATTTCTTCAGCATATTGAGATATTCGTCGCCCTTGAGCGCGGCGATTTTGTATCCAACGTGCAACAGCTGACGAACGGAAGAATTGAAATTCGGATCGTCAGGGATATGGCGTACCGTGGAAACGAACTTCGCCGAATCCCAGCCGTTGACTTCTGCGGGCAAAGGCAATTTCGACTCATCGATATCGATCACCGTCGCGTAGGGCTCGCAGAGAGCAGCACGTTTTTCGTAAGCCTGAGCGTAAACATCTTTCGCCAGCTCCAGCCCGTCACCGCCGGCTTCGGCGAGCCCGATGATCTCTTCAAGCCATGTCGTTCCGGCTGTTTTAATGTGCAGCCCAGCACCGGTCTTTTCCAGGCAACGGCGAATCGGCTGGTAGATCGAAAACTTGTCGCTACCCGAATGCACGCTGAGCTTCAGATTCTCTGGCAAGCCAAATTCTTTGACTGCGAATGCGATCACGGCAAGGTCGTCGGAAAACTCACGCTCAAACTGCTCAACATCACCGACGTAGTCCACGCCTTTATTGAAGCGACCCGTGAACTTCGGCGCAACGGTTTGCAATGGAATGTTATGCTGAGCCAGAGCCGCGAGGATGATCAACAGTTCGACAGGCGTTTGCGGCGAATCCGTTTCGTCCATCGAGACTTCCGTGATGAAGTCTTCGTCGCCTTTTTTCGATTTGATGTACTGATAAATTTCCGCTGTTGAAAGCACGGCTTTGAGAAATTGCTTGGCCGCGGCTTCCATCGATTCGCGCGTGATCACGACGGCGTCCGGAATGCCTTCAATCTCATGGGTTCCGATCAGTTTCTCATTGGCGGAAATGAAGGCTTCAATTTCTTCTTCGCTGCAGGGCGAACCGATCGCGTCGGCAACGTCCAGCGTAAAGAAATCGCTGCAGGGCAGAAAACGATCGACAGTGGAGAGATTAATATGATCCGCGTCGACATAGTGAAACCCAGAATATCCCAATTTCTCGCAAGCGGCATCCGCAGCATCGCGAATGCTCTGCGGCTCGGTGCCAATGGTCAGATGCTCGCGATTGGACTTATTCCAAACAGGCACGACATCGAAACCGTGCTCATTGATCTTCATCACAGCAGCCAGTTGGGCCGCAGCCTGAAGCGTGAAGCGGTCACCAACTCCAAAGGAGAACTTTTCAATCAAACGCATGGGACTCTTTCCGGTCAATGTCGACAGAAGCTTTTTCGTGAAACGCTGCCCCGAAGCGTGAACGAGGACTTCCATGCACCTCATTCACGCTTCAGTCAGCGAGCCCAACATGATCGAATGATTGTCGGAAAAATCCAGCGGGCTTGCTTCGACTCAGCAGCAGAATCCGCAGATTGGCGGCGAATCGGACAGCAAGCTGACAATGCAAATCGCGAATGGCATTGTCAAAACGTATTGCCGGAGGACAATGGCCGCTTTCCCGATTCACACGAAACATTTTGAGGCGATCCGTTGAAAGCAATCTCTTTCGATGCAGAAAAAACAATCAGCGTGATCGAATGCGATGCTCCAGGCTCTCCGGGCGAAGGAGAAGTTCAGGTTGCGATCCATCGGGTCGGCATTTGTGGAACTGATACGTCGGCCTGGTTGGGCAAATTTCCGTTTTTCCAGTTCCCGCGAATCCCCGGCCATGAACTTGGCGGCGAAGTCGTCGAACTTGGTGCCGGAGTCAGCAACGTAGCTGTCGGAGACCGCGTCAGCATCGAACCGTACATGAACAATCCGGACAGCTACTCCAGCCGCAAAGGGAAACCGAACTGCTGCAACGACATGCAAGTTATCGGCATCCATTCCAATGGCGGCATGTGCGAACGAATCAATGTCCCGGCTGAAAAATTGCACGTCAACAATGCGTTGGCTTACGATCAACTGGCACTGGTGGAGACACTGGCGATCGGTTGCCACGCGGTCAATCGAGCCAACCCGAAACCGGACGATACCGTTTTGATCATTGGCGCTGGACCAATTGGTTTGACATGCGTTGAATTCGTTCGCGTTCGTGGATGCAAGATCATCATGATGGACATCAACGAGGATCGGCTCAAGTTCTGTCGTGACAAGATGGGAATTGAACACACCGTTGCAGTTAAACCGGACGGAAGCCACGCTGCGGAACTGGAATCATTGACCGGAGGAGATTTCTGCGAAGTGGTCTTTGACGCGACAGGACATCCGGGAAGCATGGCATCGGCGGTGAACTTTGTTGCCTTTGGCGGCACGCTTGTGTTCGTCGGCGTATCCAATGGCGAAATCAACATTCACCATCCGACGATGCATCGCCGAGAGATGACTTTGATGAGTAGTCGCAACGCGATGCCGGAAGATTTCGCGGAGGTCATGCGTTTGATGGAGAGCGGCCAGATCGTGACGGATCCGTGGATCACGCACCGTTCGACGATGGAGAGCCTTTCTGGCGACTTCGCGTCGTTTCTTGATCCGGAAGCTCAAGTGCTGAAGGCGATGGTGCACATCACTGAGTAAAACGGCAGCCATCGTCGACGGGAAAATTCAACTGCCCTGCTGGTCGGCCACTGAAGAATCGATTTCCGCATCCGGATTGAGTTCTTCAAGCCGCTTCTTCAGTTCTTCGCGAACGACCGGCAACTCGTGCGGGGCCTCGATGCCCAGTCTCACGCCTCCACCGGTGATACGTACTACTGTGACGGAGATATCATCTCCGATCCAGATTCGTTCGCCGACCTTTCTACTGAGTACCAACATTTTTTTTCCTCGAATGACTTACGCCGAGAATGAAACTGAAAATGGAAACCTCCACACAGTCACGCGCCGGTGGTTGTCCGTCACTAAATAATTTTTTAAATGGCGAGGACCCATCCTTCGACGGAGTCAAGCACGATGGTAAGGCTTGTACAGGCAAATTCAAGCGTATCCCCGCTTGACAGGACTGTTTGGTCGCTCTTTGCCGCCGTCAACTTTCTGATCAGACGCCGCGAATGGCGGAAAAAGCCACAACAACGCAGATTCTGCGTCACTCTCTTACTCGGCTGAGGTTTGTTAGAATGTCAGTAGGGTTTTATAGCTCGTCGCCGCTTTTTTTTGCAAAATATAGTTTTGCGGCCCCTCAGCAAGATCAGGACAAACTTTATGGCTTCACGCCCAACTTTCTTCGCGTTCCTTTCCATCGTCGTCGTGTTGACTTGCCGGTGCGTACACGCGGAAGAGGGACAATGGTCAGACGACCCAACCAGTGCGATCAAAACAGCAGCGAAAGACAACAAAGATCTGTTGTTGCTGTACACCGGAAGCGATTGGTGTCCGCCGTGCAAGAAACTGGAACAGGAAGTTTTCTCTGACGAAGATTTCTACGCCGAAGCCGAAGGCGATTTCGTATTCGTCAAGTTCGACTTTCTGAAGAACTCGCCGTTGCGAGACGAAGTCAAAAAGAAGAACGAGGAGTGGGCGAGAAAGTTTGGCGTCGACTCGTTCCCAACAATCGTTCTGGTCGACCCTGAACTCAAGCCATACGCCTTCGCCGGCTATGAAGAGGGCGGAACAGAAAACTTTCTGGGCATGTTGGAAGAAAGCCGACAGGTCCGGATCACTCGCGACGAGAAAATGAAAGCTGCGGCCGAAGCCACCGGTGACGATCGAGCAAGATTGCTTGACGAAGCGCTTTCCGGAATGCCGCGTGAAATCAGCGACGTGTATTATTCAGATATCATCGAAGAGATCGTGAAGCTGGACGAGGACGATGAGCTCGGATTGCGTACGAAATGGAACGAGGCCAAAGACGCGGAGCTTCGCAAGTCAATTTTGACTGATGTGATGATGGTCGCGCGGCTCGATTCGCCGAAACGAGCCATCGCGATGATCGACGAGATTCTCGGAGAGGTCAAATTCACGACGAAGCAACGCTTGGAGATCATGCAGATCAAGCTGAACCTGGTTCGCAAGATGGGCAACCCGGCGCTCGTTGACGATTTGCTCGACGAAATGATTGCGCTGGAAGGATTGGGAGAGTCAACGGTCGAAAGGCTGATCGTCAAGAAGGTTTACTTGATGGTTGGGTCCAAACGTCGCGACAAAGCGATGAAGTATTTGGAACAGTCGATAAAAGACAGCCAGGCCAAGGGGAATAGTGGAGTCTATTTGCTGGCTTGCAAAGGCGAACTACTGGATTCGGTTCAAAGTTTTGACGAAGCCGTCGAGACTTTCGATCTGGCGATCGAGGCAGCCAAGAACACACCCGACGTTCTCGCGGAAGTCGTCAGCGGCAAAGCGGATTCGCTCTACGCGGCCGGAAAAGAAGCCAAAGCACTTCAGGTGCTGGATACTTTCGCCGATGACATCGACGTGCCGGCGGATTTGCGTGCCGAAGCTTTACTTCACAAATCAATGCTGATGCGCGAGTCTGGCAAACAGCGAACGGCTCGTTTGGTCGAAAATCGGGCGATTGAAATCATCGAATCGACGAAAGAGCGTACCGAGATTCAAAGCGTCGTTGAGAGACTTCGCAAGAAGTATGAAAAGTGATCCCTATCAACGCTACGCGCCGAAAATGAATTAGTCTGAGCCGAAAAAGACATTTCATTGGCTGGTTCCACGTTGTCCGGGGATCTACAATGTCATTTAAACAACACTGAACTGAAATCAGGATTCCAATATGAGCCAATCAAAGAACAAAAAATCGAAACAGCGAGGGCAGGACCGCCGTTCGTTTATGCAAATGTCCGCCGCCGCAGGGATGGTCGGGTTTTGGGGTAGTGCTCTTCCGCGTCCGGGCGTTCTCGCCAATCCGGGTCGTTCAGCGCTGGAAGAAATTCGCATTGCCTGCGTCGGAATCGGCGGCAAAGGCGACAGCGACTCAACGAATATGGCTGGCATCGGAAAAGTCGTCGCCATCTGTGACATCGACGAAGATCGACTGGACAAGAAAGGCCTCGAGTTCCCCGACGCTGCGAAATACACCGACTATCGAAAACTGTTCGATGAAATGGGTGACAAAATCGATGCGGTTTGTGTCAGCACGCCGGATCACACTCACGCTGTGATCGCGCTGCAGGCCCTTCGCATGGGCAAACATATCTATTGCCAGAAGCCGCTGACTCACTCGATCGAAGAAGCTCGCATGATGAGCGAAGTCGCCAAAGCAAAAGGCGTCAAAACTCAGATGGGCAACCAGGGAACTGCGCTAAGCAACCTTCGCGAATCCGCTGCACTTTGCCGCGCTGGCATCGTGGGTGCTCCGAAAGAAATTCACGTTTGGACGAACCGTCCTGTATGGCCGCAAAGCTTTGGCCTGAAAGTCAAAACGGCGCCTGCTGCCGGCGAAGAGAAAGCCTGGGACGAGCGTAAGTCGAAAGTCCATTGGACGAACTGGCTTGGCCCTGCAGAACCGGAAGATTACAGCCCGGAAATCCATCCGTTCAAATGGCGTGGATTCTGGAAATTCGGCACCGGTGCTCTCGGAGATATGGCTTGCCATACGCTCAACATGAGCTTCATGGCTTACGATCTTTACAATCCGACTTCGGTGGAAGCGGTTCACGACAAACACGATGGCGTTTGCTTCCCTGCCAAATCGCAGATCACTTTCGAGTTCCCGGCCAACGAAACTCGTGGCCCGGTTAAAATGGTTTGGTACGACGGCGGTGCTCGCCCGGATGCGGAATTGCTTGATGACCTGCCTCGAATTCAACGTGATGGAAAGTCAAAGCACTACACCAGTGCTGCCTTGGTCGTCGGCGAAAACGGAAAGTTCTACTCTCCTGGCGATTACGGCGGAGAACCTCGTCACACGGGTGTGATCATGAATGGTGAATTCATTCGCCAGGCGAAAATCACGCGTCCTCGTGACACCGATGGCGGCGACAGTCCGTTTGCGAAGTTCAAGGACATCGAGTACACGGTTTCGCCGGGTCACGTCGAAGAACTTGGCGAAGCGATCCACGGTGGCGCTGATCCTGTTTCGAATTTCCCGAAATATTCTGGTCCGCTGACTGAAAGTATTCTGCTGGGTAACCTTTCGTTGATGGCCGGTAAGAAAGTCGAATGGGACGCCGAGAACATGGTCGCCAAAGACGTTGACGAGAAAACGCAAAAGCTGATTCGTCACGACTACCCGGATGAGTACACGATCCACGAACCTGCAACAGTTGGCTAAACGCCGCTGACAACAGAAAACTCACAGCCAACCATTTCGGTTGGCTGTTTTTTTGTCCGTCCACATTTCGAGCCATTCAACTGCTAGCGATATCCCGGACTGGAATTGACCCCAATTGGAACAATTTTCATACTCCGCCTCAAGAATCCCTGTAGAGCGGTCGGCACTCCGACCGGCTTGGGGAAATCAGGTTAATGGAGTAACCCAATGGCGAAATACATGCTCGCAAGCCCCGCTCATACCCGTTCCGCGTTGTTAACGCTCGCCTCTGTCGTTGCGATTTGCGTTCTCGGCGCCCCCGGATTTGCTGACGCTCAGCAACGCAACGAAGCCACTCAATCGCCACGCGTTCAGACGCTGGCGGTCGTTAACGGTTCCTCGATATCACGCCAGGAAGTCGCCAACGAATGCATGCGTCGCTTTGGCAACGAGGTGCTTGAAAGCCTGATCAACAAGATGCTGGTTTTTGATGAGTGCCAACGTCTTGGCGTCACAATCACCGAAAAAGATGTCAACGACGACCTGAGCGCCAAGGCCAAGCAACTGGGTTGGACGACGGAACGATACGTCAAATTCCTGTGTGAGGAAAAAGGAATCAGCGTCGATCGACTCAAACGGGACATCCTGTGGAGCGAACTGGCACTCCGTCGACTTGCCGAATCACAAACTCAGGTCAGCCCACAAGAAGTCAGCGAGCGTCTGGAATTTGAGTTTGGACCCAAAGTCCAGGTTCGCCAGCTGGTCGTCGCCTCAAGAACAGAAGCGGAACAGCTTCGCACGGCCGCAGAAGCCGATCCTGCCTCGTTCGAAAAAATCTGCAAGCAACATTCGATCGATCGCAACAGTGCCTCTCTCGGAGGTCTGCTTCCGCCAGTCCGACTCAACAGCGGCTTTCCTGAATTTGAAAACATGGCCTTCTCGCTCGAGCCCGGCCAGCTTTCGCCGCCGTTCCCGGTTGAAGATCAATTCGTTGTCATGAAATGTATTCGCAAAATCCCTGCTGAGGAACTTGCCGAAGGTGACATCTCGACGGCGTCAGAGCGGATCAAGTCCGAGATTGCCCGGGAAAAACTTCGCGGCGCCGCACTGAAAATGTTCGAACGAATGCAAGCCAACGCCAAGATCGTAAACGTCATGAACGATCCGCAATTGCGGCGTCAGAATCCTGGCGTAGCGGCGACAGTCAACGGCAAACCGGTTCAGCTGAAAATGGTTTCCGAGGAATCGATTGTACGATTCGGCAAGAAAATGTTGGCCGTACTGATCCGCAATCGACTGCTGGAACAGTCGCTTCAGGCTGCCGGAAAAACTCTGGACGAAGAGCAGACTCGCCAACTGATCGACGAAGAGATTGCAAGAGTCGCCGTCGAAAGAGGCTTTGTGGCGCAAGGCCAACCACAAGTCCAGCCGTTTCTTGAGTTCATGACTCGCAACGACGCCTCCAAGGTTGAGTTCTACATCGAAGACGAAGTTTGGCCTTCGATCGCACTTCAGGAACTGGTCCGCGACAACGTGGAAGTCACAGAAGAAGATATCCAGAAGAGCTTTGATGCCAACTACGGTCCGCGTGTTGAAGTCCGAGCCATCATGTTTAGCGATCATCGCTCAGCGTCGAACATTTGGAAAATGGCAACCGCCAACCCGACGGAGGAGTTCTTTGGTCAGCTGGCGAATCAGTATTCGATCGAGCCGATGTCCAAGAACAATTTTGGCCACATCCCACCGGTTCAGAAATACTCGGGTCGCCCGACGTTGGAACAGGAAGCCTTCTCGCTGCAACCTGGTGAAATTTCCAAGGTCATTCAACTGGGTGACTACTGGACGTTCCTCTATTGCCGCGGCCGGACTCAACCTAAAGTCACCGACATCGAGGATGTTCGCGAATACATTCTGCGAGACGTTCGTACGCGGAAGCTGTTTGTCGAAATGGAATTCGCTCGACAGAAGATTTTCAAAGAATCGCAGATCGACAACTACCTGACCGGAACGTCACAGCCCGGAGAAGCCTACATTCGCCAGACTCGGGAATCCGACGGCGGCCGAACTCAGTAGCTCAGCAGGTAGACCTGTAGGCGAAGCAGACACCGCGAGTGCGAGTCCGCCGCTGGCTGACTCGCGCGTTTGCACGTCGCGTCGCGGTTAAAGCTCGACGCGCACTTCGCCGCTGAAGATTGCGAAACCAACGCCTCGGTGCCGAATCGTGATCGGCGCCGAGGCCTGTTCGCCTTCGCCAGATTCTGCCGGCTCAAGTCCCGCGTGCAACAAGATAGCGCCGCGTTGGAACGTCGCATCGTCGATGCTGTAGCTTCTCAGATCGATGTGGTCGAACCCCTGATTTCCATCGATCGAAATCACATCGCCCGCTTGCGCGAAAAAGCACTCTCCGCTCTGTCCGCGATCGGCCTCGACAACAACTTCCGATTCCGTCCAGGGCTCTGCAACCGTGTTGCGAGTCACCGAACCGGTGGTGCTCGCCGGAGCAGACGGATGTGGTGAATTCGGCGTTTCCGTTATCGCATCTTGATTCGGTTGGTCAGCACTTGCTGCGTCGACCATGGGCATATTCCCGACGGCCGGATAGGGCCCGGGCATCAATCGCCACGCGTAGTGATCGCCAGCGCTCTTTCTTGCAACGACTTCTTCCGTCATCTGCTGGGCTGCGACGATCGGAAGCGACGGCATGACCGGGATCGCGCCGTCGACTTCGTAGACGAACGGGTCGACAGCAAATCTGGCCTCTGCAGTCGACGGTTCAACTTCGCCGATCGGCAAATCTACCCGGAACGGCGGGTGTGACGACGCAGACGCTTGTCCTCCGGGATCGTTTACGTTTTCACCGACGGGCTGCCCAAACACGGACGTCGAATCAGTCTGGGACGAACCTTGATTTGCCGCGACAAGGCTAGCAAGCTGATCAGGATCGACTTTAATCTCGATAATTTGCTGGGTCCGACCAAGCTCCCGATCGACGAACACGACCTGTGGTTTCTGCGGCATTTGGACGGCTGGAATCTGGTTTTCCTGCGAATCAGGCGACAGCTGCGAGGTCACTTCGACCAATGACGGGTTCCCTGGGCTTACACCTTGTCCCGATCTGGGATCGACTGAGTTTTGTTGAATGGACATAGGCGGGATGAGCAAAAGACGGGAGCCACAGAAGATGAAGACTTCTATACACAATCGTCAATGCTTCCGCAGAAGTACATCGACCGTCAATCGTGCGGAATATACGGTCGAAATTGTCGAATTTGAGGGACAATCCAGCCTTCGTTGTTCTCCAGCCCGCTCTGTCCTGTTGACCATCAATTTTTGCGACAACTATAATCCTCGGCTTGCAAATCACATTTGAAACGAAAGTCTCATGAAAATTCACGAATATCAGGGAAAAGAACTCTTCAAAAAGTTCGGCGTCAAGGTGCTCGATAATCGCGTCGCCAAATCTGGCGATGAAGCCGCCAAGGCGTACGATGAACTTGGAGGTGCCATCGCGGTCGTCAAAGCCCAGATTCACGCTGGCGGACGCGGCAAAGGAACTTTCATCGAGAATGACAAGCAGTACGGCGTTCAGCTGTGCAAGTCTGCGGAAGAAGCCAAAGCTGCAGCCGAAGCCATGCTGGGCAACCACCTTGTCACGATCCAGACCGGACCCGAAGGCAAACAGGTCAATCAGGTTATCGTCGAAGCCGGCTGCGACATTGCCCGAGAGCTTTATCTTGGCATCGTGCTTGATCGCGAAAACAAATTGCCAGTCCTGATGTGCTCTCAGGAAGGCGGCGTCGAGATCGAAAAAGTCGCTCACGAAACGCCAGAGAAAATCTTCAAGGAGAACTTCGATCCGGCTGTCGGAATCAGCTCTGAGCAAATCAAAACGCTCTGTGACAAACTGGAGCTCACGGGTCCGTCCGTCGCCGCGGCCGACACGTTCATGAAAGCCCTCTGCAAGCTATACGTCGAACTCGACTGTTCGCTGATGGAGATCAACCCGTTGGTCGTCACCGGCGATGGCGATCTGGTCGCTCTCGACGCAAAACTGAACTTCGATTCCAACGCTCTGTTTCGCCAGCCGGAAGTCGAAGCAATGCGTGACCTTTCGGAAGAAGAGGAATCCGAGGTCCGCGCTTCTGATGCGGGACTTAGTTACGTGAAACTTGAAGGCAACATCGGTTGCCTGGTCAACGGTGCCGGACTGGCGATGAGCACGATGGATATCATCAAGCTGCACGGCGGCCAACCAGCCAACTTCCTGGACGTCGGTGGCGGAGCAAAAACAGAAGCCGTAACCGAAGCGTTCCGTATCATCCTTTCGGACAAAAATGTCAAAGGTGTGCTGGTCAACATTTTCGGCGGCATCATGAAGTGCTCGACAATCGCGGAAGCTCTGGTTTCGGCTGCCAAGACCGTGGGCTTCGAAGTCCCATTGGTTGTGCGTCTCGAAGGCACCGAAGTCGAAGAAGGTCGCCGGATTCTTGAAGAGTCCGACGTCGATCTGATCTCTGCCACGGACCTGACTGACGCGGCTGAAAAAGTCGTTGCGGCCATCCAATAGGCTCTCGCAACGAGCTCCCAACAAAACATTCACCTCAACGGAAACAACTAATCATGAGTATCCTGGTCAATAAAGACACTCGCGTCATCTGTCAGGGCATCACGGGCAAAGTCGGCGAATTTCACACACGTGGTTGCCTTGAGTACGGCACGAAAATGGTCGGCGGCGTGACGCCAAAGAAAGGCGGACAGGAAGTTGCTGGTCTGCCTGTGTTCGACACGGTCGCAGAAGCCGTCGAACAAACCGGTGCCGACGCAACGATGATCTTCGTTCCGCCACGGTTCGCCGCGGCCGCGATTATGGAAGCCATCGACGCGAAAATTCCTGTCATCTGCGCGATCACTGAAGGCATTCCCGTGCTCGACATGGTTCCTGTCTACAAAGCTGCACAGGAAGCCGGCGTTGTGCTCGTGGGGCCGAACTGTCCGGGCGTGATCACGCCTGAAGAATGCAAGATCGGTATCATGCCGGGCTACATTCATCAAAAAGGAAAAGTCGGCATCATGAGTCGCAGCGGAACGCTGACTTACGAAGCCGTTTGGCAAACTTCGAACCTTGGGCTGGGCCAAACGACTTGCGTTGGACTCGGCGGCGACCCGATCGTTGGTACCTCGTTCATCGACGTCCTGAAGATGTTCCAGGACGACGACGAAACCGAAGCGATTTTGATGATGGGTGAAATCGGCGGCACGGCGGAAGAAGAAGCCGCGGCGTACGTGAAGGAGCACATCACCAAGCCAGTCGCAGCGTTCATCGCAGGCAAAACGGCCCCTCCCGGAAAACGCATGGGGCACGCCGGCGCAATCATCTCTGGCGGCAAAGGTACAGCTGCCGAAAAGATGGCTGCTCTGGAAGACGCTGGCATCGAAGTCGCTCAAAGCCCGGCTGATATGGGTACGGCGATGAAGCGGGCAATCGAAAAAGCCTAGCTTGCAGGATCACGTGTGGCATAGGCTTCCAACCTGTGACTTGCATGTTCAATCTGCACTTTTGACAACTCCACGAAAAAAGCCCGGCAGTGAAACCGGGCTTCTTTCATTCAGATCCGTCGGAAGATCTTTGTTCTGTTTTCGTCATTCGCCGATGAGTTTTCGTCTTCGGACTTTCAACGTGCTTCGCCGTTGGGCGATATTCTACTGCAAAGCTGTCGTGACTTCTGCTGCGTTGCTTCCCCAAATGGAGCCATTCTGGCCGCCGACAGCCGCGATCGCTGTGATGCAAAGGCCAACGATCAGCACCAACATAACCGCATACTCAACCGAAGTCGTGCCTGTTTCATCTGTCAGAAAAGTGTTTGTTTTGGTGATGAGCTTGTTCATGTTTCGCACCTGACTGAATCCAACTTTCTTGATGATGGGGAACAATTGCACATCGCGTGCCAAAGTGAAATACTGGCTAAACACCGTGTTTTTCGCACGTTCAAAGCACAGAGGTTTTCCTTTTTGAACCACACGTTGCAAAAACACCACGTGGCGTCCTGTTATCATGACGTTTTCAAATCTCCAATCTGAGCCGCTCCATGCAAAAACAATTGCTTGCCGTCATCACGCTGATTCTGCTCTCCGCTTTTTCCACCGCGACCGCTGAGCAGCCTCCGAACATTGTCCTGATCGTTGCCGACGATTTGGGCTACGCCGAACTCGGCTGTTACGGCCAGAAATGGATCAAGACGCCGCACATCGACAGCATCGCCCGCGACGGAATGCGTTTCACCAATCACTATTGCGGCCAAGCCGTTTGTGCTCCGTCGCGATGCAGTCTGGTGACCGGGATGCATCAGGGACACGCAGAAATTCGCGGCAACGGGAATCCAGAACATCGCGGCAAACCACGACCGAAGGAAATGTACTTCCCGGGACAGATGCCAATTTCAGATTCGGCGGTGACGATCTTTGAGCTGCTCAAGACGAAAGGCTATGCGACAGCGGCGATTGGAAAATGGGGACTGGGCGATTTTTCCACTTCTGGCTCGCCGGGCAAGCAGGGAGTCGACCTGTTCTACGGGTTCAATTGCCAGGTTCACGCACACAATCACTATCCGCAATTTCTGTGGCGGAACGAGACCAAAGAAAATCTGAAGGGCAACGATCGAAGCGCGACAGGCAAGACTTTTTCGCAGGACCGTTTCGTTGATGTCGCTTTGGAGTTTGTGGATGAGAATCACGACAAGCCATTTTTGTTGTACTTGCCGTTTGCGATTCCACACCTCTCGATTCAGGTGCCTGATCCGTCGGTCGAAGAGTATCTGAATACAATCCCGGAGGAAGATTACAAACATCGCGGCTATCTGCCTCATCCGAATCCGCGTGCCGGTTACGCAGCGATGATCACTCACATGGATCGTGGCATCGGCCAAATTCTTGAGCGGCTGAAGCAACACGGAATCGACGACAACACGCTAGTCATCTTTACTTCCGACAACGGCCCGACGTTTGATCGGCTGGGCGGATCGGATTCTGACTTCTTTGAATCTTCAGGACCGATGCGAGGGCGAAAAGGCAGCTTGCTCGAAGGCGGGATTCGAGTTCCGATGGTGGCAAAGTTTCCCGGCAAGATCGAAGCGGGCTCGGTCTCCGATCATCGCAGTGCGTTCTGGGATTATGTGCCGACGCTGTGCGAGGCGGCGGGTATTGAGTCGCCCGACAACGTCGACGGAATCAGCTTTTTTCCGACGCTCGTTGGTGGCGATCAACCGGAACATGAGTTTCTCTATTGGGAGTTCCCAAGCTATGGCGGACAGCAGGCTGTCAGGCTTGGCGAACGCTGGAAAGGACTTCGGGAAAAGCTTCAGCGGAAACCGAACGCGCCGATTCAGCTGTACGACTTGCAGAATGACATTGGCGAATCCAAAGACATGGCAAGCGAGCATCCTGAGATCGTGCAACAGATTGAAACGATCATGAAAGACCAGCACGTTGACTCGGAGACGTTTCCGTTTCCTGCGTTGGATAAGTGACTTGCGTTGGCGTGGAGGCTTGTGATTGTTCAGGCTTGTGAGGAATGGGGAAGGTTGAGACGGGCTTGTGTGGAACGGGTACAAGCCTGAGACAGGCTTGCCTACTGTCGAGTGGATCAGTCTGCCCCAGACTTCGAGTAGATCAGTCTGTCCCAGACTGATACCCAACAAACCTGGCGACAGATTCTCATTTCAGTTGCTACAATACCGCCATGAACAACGAACAACTGGATGTCATCGCCGTCGGAGCCCATCCTGACGATTGCGAAATTGGGTGCGGAGGCACGATTGCGAAGCTTGCAAAACAGGGCCTTCGCGTCGGCATTATCGATTTGACGGATGGCGAACCAACGCCTTTGTGCGACGATCCTGCGATCCGGGTCGCCGAAGCACAGGCTGCTGCCGAAAAACTGGGTGCCGTCAAACGGATTATCCTCGAACTTCCCAATCGGCGGCTGTTCGATTCCTTTGAAGCCCGAGTCGAGCTGGCGAAACAGTTTCGCATCTACCGCCCGAAACTTGTCCTCGGAATCGGTGGCAAGACTCCTTTGGCTTCGCCGGATCACTGGCAAGCCATGCAAATCACCGACGCGGCGATCTTTTACAGTCGGCTCACGAAGTGGGATGAGCAATTCGACAACCTTCCCGTGCATCGAATTAGCCGACAGCTCTATTATTCGCTGTTGTTCAATGGCGATTTTTCTGGCGTCGGGCCCAAGCAGATTGTCCACGACATCTCGGATACCTTTGACGCCAAAATGGATTCCATTCGCTGCTACGCGACCCAGTTTCCACCGGAAAAGCAGAGCGTGTTTGAGCGTGTTGAACACATTGCCAAATCCTGTGGGCTGGCTGCCGGATTTGCGGCAGGAGAAGTACTGACATCGCCCAGTCCAATCGCTTCGCAAAATCTGTTTGAAACCCTGATGCTGAACTGATATGCCTGTTCGCCGAGTCCAATTCGATTCCGTTTCTGCTGGTGCTGCGCCGACGAGCCTAGCGGGAATTTTTGATCTTCCAGACGAATCACCGGTGGCGACCGCTGTGTTTGCGCACTGTTTTACGTGCACCAAAGACATCAAAGCGATCGCGCGAATCAGCCGTCTGCTTTCGCGGCACGGGATCGCCGTGCTACGTTTTGATTTTCGCGGGCTTGGCGGAAGCAAAGGTGTCTTCGCGGATTCAAACTTTCTGACCAATCAGGACGATATCCGGGCAGCTGTGGCTTTCATGAGCAACGAAATCGCGCCACCGCAATTGCTGATCGGACACTCGCTGGGAGGAGCGGCCATGATGGCGACGGCTCCCGAATTCCAATCAGCTCGTGGGCTGGTGACGCTGGCGGCGCCTTCTGACACAACGCATCTTGTACAAACTTTGCTGCGACTGAATCCGGCGATTGGAACTGAAGGGCAGGGCGATGTCGTGATTGGTGGGATGACGCATCATGTGAAGCAACAGATGCTTGACGTGTTGCAGAATTTCGATCTTCCGGCGGCGATCAAAAAGCTGACGCTTCCCCATCTGATCTTTCATTCGAAAGTTGATCAAACGGTGGCGATTGAACATGCTCACAATTTACAGGACTGGACCGGCGGGCCGAATTTGCTGATTACGCTTGGCGATTCGGACCACCTGTTCATCGAAAATCCTGGTGACGTTAGAATGATCGCCGACTTCATACAGGCATGGTTTTCAGGGCTTCCAGCGGATGGCTAAACTCTATTTTTACTACGCGGCCATGAATGCCGGCAAAAGCACCACGCTCTTGCAAGCGGCCCACAACTACGAAGAACGCGGCATGAACGTCCTGCTGTATACGCCCGTGATCGACGATCGCGACGGCAGCGGAAAAATTTGTTCGCGACTGGGACTGACGCGACCGGCGATTGCCTTTGATTCGAACTTCGATCTGTTCACCGACGTGGCAGGGCGGCTCAAAGAATCTCCGATTGGCTGCATGTTCGTCGACGAAGCCCAATTCATGTCGTCTAGGCAGGTGCTGCAAGTGTCACTGGTCGCCGATCGATTGGGCGTTCCAGTGCTGTGCTACGGTCTGCGGACGGATTTCAAGGGCGAGCCGTTCGAGGGCAGCAAATATTTGCTCGCGTGGGCCGATGAGTTGGGCGAGATCAAAACGATTTGCCATAGCGGCAAGAAAGCCACGATGAACGCGAGGCTGGATGAAGAAGGCAACCGAGTTTGGGAAGGTGAGCAGATTTCGATTGGTCACCACTACGTCGCGCTAAGCCGCAAAGAGTTTCGTCTGGACAAGGTTTCGCCGGTTGGCTATCACATCGACGAGCAGTCCTAACAGAAGTTGGCCAAGGCGAAAAAAGGCTGACCGTCAATTGACGGCCAGCCTTTGCTGAATGAATCGGCGGCTTGAGCACACCGAAGTTGCAGAACTGAAGTCAGCCCTACCAGATTTTGATCCGTTGGCTTTCTGGTTTGAAAAGCTGGTCTCCTTCTTTCAAATCGAAGGCTTTGTAGAACGCATCGATGTTGGTGACCGGACCGTTGGCTCGATAAGCCGACGGTGAATGCGGATCGGTCAGGAGACGCTTCATCATTTCGGCTTCGCGATACTTGCGAGCCCAAACACGCGACCAGCCTACGAAGAATAGCTGGTCCTGATTCCAGCCGGCGACTTCGATCGGATCTTTGCCGTCGAGCTCAAATGACATCGCGCGATGAGCGATCTCAAGGCCCGAAAGGTCAGCAATGTTTTCGCCCAGCGTAAAGTCGCCTTTGACGAATTTACCAGGCAGTGGCTCATAGCCGTCGTACTGCTCAACCAGTTGCGTTGTCAGCTTCTCGAACGCTTCGCGGTCCGCGTCGGTCCACCAGTTGTTCAGGTTTCCATCGCCATCGTAGCGACTTCCCTGATCGTCAAACGCGTGGCTGATTTCGTGACCGATGACCGCACCGATGCCGCCGTAGTTTAGCGGGGCAGGTGTGTCCGCCGAGAAAAACGGAGTCTGCAGGATGGCTGCCGGGAAAACGATTTCGTTCTTGGTCGGGTTGTAGTAGGCGTTGACGGTTTGCGGCGTCATACCCCATTCTTCGCGATCAATTGGTTTGCCAAGTTTCTGCACCTGTCGATCGTGTTCGACTTTCGCCGAGCGAATCGTGTTGCCAACCAGATCGGCCGGTTCGACTTCGAGTGCTGAGTAGTCACGCCACTTCGTGGGGTAACCAATTTTCGTGCGGATCTTGCTGAGTTTAACTTTCGCCTTGGCTTTCGTTTCGTCCGACATCCAGGCGAGCCCGTCGATGCTGGTGCCAAAAGCTTTGAGCAGATTTTTGACCAGGCGATCCATCTTCTCTTTGGCTTCGGGTTTGAAGTGACGCTGGACGTAGATTTTTCCGACGACTTCACCGAGTGCTCCGAAACCACGACCGCCGGAAATGGCCGCGATGGCACGTTTCCAACGAGGGCGCTGTTCGGTTACGCCGGCCAGTTCCTTGCGATGCAAATCAAAATGTGCGATCACGAAGGGCTCTGAAAGGTATGGTGCAAACCGATCGATCAAATGGAACTTCGCGTATTCCTTCAGCGTTTCCAAAGAGGTCTGCTGCATGATTTCATCCAGCTTTTCAAAATAGCTGGGCGTGTTGACAATGACTTCGTCGCCGGGCTCGACTCCGGAAGCTTCAAACAAAACGCTCCAGTCGATTCCGGGAGTCAATTTGGCAAGGTCTTCCGTTTTGTATTTGTTGTAGCGGCCTTCGGCATCGCGAAGTTTGATGTTGCTCCACGACGCATCTGCGAGGCGGGTTTCGAAAGCAAAGACTTCTTCGCCGTCGATCGAACTGCCGGTCAGCTCGACCAGTTTCTCGACGTACTGCATGTAAGCGGCTCGTGCCGATTCGTTTTTCTCTTCGTGCCGCACAAGGTAGTAGTCTCGATCCGGCAAGGTGGTTCCGTTCTGAACCAGATGAACGATGTACTGCGTGGAGACTTTGGCGTCCTGTGAGATATAGGCGCCCAGTGGAGTCGAAACTCCCATTTGATCAAGCGATCCGAAATGCTCGATCAGAGCTTCTTTGGATTCCAGAGCGTCGATTTTCGCAAGCTCTTCCTGAATCGGAGCCGCGCCAAGCTCGTTGGCTTTTTCGACATCCATGTAAGCCTTGAAGAAGTCACCGACTTTTTGTTCGTCGCTGCCCTTCGGATGGTCGGCTGCCGAAAGCTCTTCGACGATCGCTTTCAAACGCTCTTCGGAAAGGTCAGCCAGTTTGGTGAACGAACCGTAGTTGGATTTGTCCGCTGGGATGGGAGTATTCTTCAACCAGGTTCCGTTGACGAACTCAAAAAGATCGTCCTGGGGTCGGATGTCGCGGTTGAAAGAAGTTGTATCGAGTCCGGCCGTTTGTTCATCCTGGGCATGCGAAAGTGCAGCGCTGGAGAGAACAAGCAGCAACGATAGTGAATATCGGAGAATGCAATTCATGTTAGCTCGCTGTTATGGTGTGCCATTATTCAGGCATCATTATCAGCGATCTGCATTTCCCGGAAAGGGGCAACGCCAGGTTAAACGGCAGACGGAGCACCAAAGGCCGTAGTCCAGCCAAAAGATGGCTACCTGCCAGCCTGTTCCTTGATCAGATTCTCAAGGGCATCGACTCCGGTGAATGCACCTTGAACCGCCTGTTTGGGGAATAGCAGTTTCGGAACAGCACCACCGTTGAGCATCTTGTACATCATGCAATGGCGTTGAACATAAGCACCGGCTGTTTTCTTTTTTCGCTCTTTGTCGAGACGCTCTTCGCCCACCATTTCATTGGCCTTTGCGAGCGCCTCCGCAAACGAAGGTGCGTCTTTGCCGTCAAGCAGCCACTTGTGAAACTCAGAGAACTTCGCAGGATCGCAACGCCAAACCGCAATGGCCAACGTCGAGATTTCGCAAGCCTCCGCGTGAGCGAGATGATCAACTTTGATCGCCCCGTTGCAACGCGAATTCATTGGCACGGGCAGAACAACCACGGCGAGGTCGTCCCCCATTCTTTCTTTGACTTTGAAAATCGCTTCGCTGGTTGAGCGACAATGCGAGCACGTGTAATCAAACATTTCGACGAAAACGTACTTGGCAGTCGGGCTTCCATCGACAGGCCACTGATGAGCGTTGAGCTTGCGGCCCATGAACTCAACAATTCGTGGCTCAGGCTTCTCCTGCTTGGGCTTCTTCTTGGCCTCAGCATCGTTCTGGTCTTCTGAATCTGCCTGGTCGTCTGCGTCGTCCTGTTCAGAGTCAGCGTCCGCATCGGCTTCCGAGGCTTCTTCCTTTTCCTGCTGCGACGATTGCTGCAGGATCATCAGTGATGCGAGCGGACTTCGAACAGCAGCCAACTGGCAGGCTGCATCCACACCCGATTTTGCGAGTGATCGCAACTGAGAAACCTGGACGGCCGCAACGTCATCGTCTGATTCGCTGGTGTCTTCTGAGGGAGTCTCGATCGAGTCATCCTCTTCATCCTCAAACTCCTCGTCCATCGGTGGCATGAACAGATCGTCGTCCCCGGGCGGCAGCAGCATCATGCCGTCATCCACAGGCGCGTTTTCGAAGTCTTCCGGAGCGACCGCGAACGTTGAATCATCACCAGAAGCCGCATTCGCGGTAGGGACGTAATCGATGGTCTCATACATCTGCACTTCTTCGGAATTGACCTGAACTCCGATCATTACAGCCAAACCAGCGGCCGCAAGACTCGAGACGGCGGCAAGAGGTGGCAGTGCAATGCGAGTCCGCGACACCAGAACCGCGGTAGCGATGAGCAGCCCGCAAGCGTGAGCGCCAAGGCACCAAGGACACAGGTGCTCAAGAACGAAAACTTGCAAGTAGATGAAGTAAAGTGCGGCCAGAGCGGCAGCGATCGCCAATCCAGTCACAGCGGACCAGGCCATCAAGCGGACAGGGCTGGAGAGCTTTTTCATGCAAGTCACCGAGGCGGCGACGATCATCGCGACATAGGTTCCCAGCGCCATCGCGCTCACAGGAATGCCGAACACTTTGGACCATTTGCTGTAGATCACGTGAGCACAGTCAAACAGTTGACCTCCGGTGCATCCCGCGATTTCGGACGCTGTCACTGACACGTAGGTCAAGTAGGACGATATCGCTAACGCGGTCAGCATTGGAATGGCTAACGCTGCGACGAACCAGTTGGACGGAAGGGAGAAACGGCGAAACTCGACTCGGACGCGATTGTTGCCGTCGCCGGATACTGCTTCGATAGTTTTCAAAACGTCTTTGCTTATGGAACTCATGACCAGCCCTGAATTTGTTGCACCATGAACATGTCATGGATTTACATGGTACTGCGAGCGCAAACTCCGCAGATAAAAAGCTTGGAAGGCGAATTTCGCCAACCAAATTGAGTCAACGGTAAGGCGTCTTATTTTATACCTTGTTTCAAAGGTTTCTTGACCACCAATTCACGTCAAAAGTGCAATTACGCGAGCCGCCACGCGCTCGTTTTGGCTAGCGAAAGGCTGATGTCTCTAACGATTTTCAGGTTCCCGCCTGGAACCGCTTCCGAAGCAATCTTCCTCAGGAAACAGACTCCGTTGCGCGTCGTTTTCGGACCGAATTGCTGGCATTTGGAAAATAAATCAGTTAAAACCGATTTCAATCGTGTCGCTCTCGACCGATGACCACCCCAAGACCGGAGACAGATATGCCAGGAATCCTGATCGTCGACGATACCGCTGTGGACCGCCGCCTCGCGGGTGGTCTTTTGGAGAACGACCCGTCGCTGGATGTTTCCTATGCCAAGGACGTCAGCGAGGCACTGCTCCAGATCTCGAATCGGTTGCCGGACCTCGTCGTGACCGATCTTCAGATGCCGGAGTACGACGGGCTGCATCTGGTCAATGAGATCAATGAAAAGTATCCCGAACTGCCGGTGGTCCTGATCACGGCTCACGGAAGCGAAAACATTGCCGCCCAGGCCCTTGCCAGCGGCGCCGCCAGCTATGTGCCGAAGTCGGATCTGGCGAACAGCCTCTACGAAACCGTGATGTATGTGCTGTCGCTCAGCCGCGCCCAATCGCGGAACATGAAGCTGATGAGCTGTGTTCAGAAAAGTGACTTTGAGTTTGTGCTCGACAATGACATCGAACTGATTGATCCGCTGATCGACATGATTCAGGAAATCGTCGGCTCCCTGGAGATCCTCGACCAGCGCTGTCAGGTTCAGCTGGGAGTCGCTCTCGAGAACGCTTTGACCAACGCCATGTTTCGCGGCAACCTCGCGATGTCGCGCGAACAGTTCCCGGTGCTTTCGCGGAATTTGATTGCTGAACGCTGCAAGGAAGAACCGTGGTGCGATCGTCGAGTGCACTTTTACGCGTTGATTACGCCCGAGAAAGTCGCCATCACGATTCGCGACGAAGGGGATGGCTTCGACACCAGCCAGCTCCCGGACGCTTCGAATCCGGAGAGCTTTCGAGATGGGATTGGCCGAGGCCTTGTGTTGATTCAGGCGTTTATGGACGAGGTCAATTTTTCCGACTCGGGGCGACTGCTGGAGATGTCCAAGTTCCGGCTCAACGCTCCGGCGACAACGCCGAAGTAGTTCGTTGGCCATCTCCTCACCGATCTGCGGGGATTGATGTCCAATGTGAATCAGAATTCAATTTGAAATATTGGTTGCTCGATACGATACAATCAGAGCAACGTTTCGTGACCTCTTATTGAGTGATGTCTGGGATTCCATGCGCTCCGCTGTTAAAAATTTCTTACTGGTGACCGTTTCTGTTTTAGCGATCCTGTTCTGCCATGCGACTGCTTCGGCACAAACCGAAGAAATGAAAGTTGCCGACAAAGTCGATGCACTTGTCGAGCAACTGCAGTCAGCCAGCTATGAGGAGCGAGACGAAGCGGAAAAGGAGATCCTGAAAATCGGCTCCGATGCTTTGGACTATATCGATGACCCGTCCGATCAATTTGAAGAAGATCTAAACAAACGACTGACTCGAGTTCGCAAACAGCTCGAACAGATTGCGATTGAAGAAACCATTTCTCCGTCGAAAATTACGATCTCCGGCGAAATGACTTTGAAGCAGGCCTTCGCGGAAGTGAAACGTCAATCCGGCAACGTGATCGCGCTCGGCGAAGGATACGATCCCGCGTTTCTCGAAAAGAAAATTACGCTCGACCTGACGGACGCTTCGTTCTGGGATACTTTCGTTGAGATCAAGACGAAAGGCGGACTTGATTCCAACACTTACGGTGGCGAGTTGGGACAGGCGACCGTTATTCCGCGTCCCGCCGCAGACCCTGCTCAAATCGACAAAGCGGTCACTTCGGTCCCGCCGCCAAGCGACGATTCAGGCATCTTTCGGATGAGAGTTTCCGGAGTATCCTCGGCAAGGAACCTGCTTCGCCCCGAACTCGACTACACCCGTGTTGACCTGGAAATTCAGTGGGAACCGAGGCTGACTCCGATCTCGATCGACATGCCGCTAAGCAAAGTCAAATTCCTGGATGCTGACGGCAATGAGTTGAAAGTTTCCAATCCGGATCAGGTTCTTTCGGGAGTTGTTCAACAGGGCATCAATCAGATCGAAATGTCGTTGACGCTTGAGAATGTGAATCGCGACGTCAAATCGATTGGAGACATTTCAGGACGACTCGAATGTATTTTGCCAGGTCGGCGAGAGAAATTTCGCTTTGCAGAACTTGGCTCTATCGAAGGCGAACCCAAAGTCAGCAAAGCAGGAGTCTCGGTTCAGTATCTTGGCTACGAACAAAACGAAGACCTATATGCCGTAAACCTTCGGGTCGCAATGGAGTCCAATGCAGAAGAGTTCGAATCGCATCTTGGCTGGTTGTATGACAATCCGCTGTTCCTGATCAACGATGCAGGGAAAAAGGAGCCGTCTATTGGTCATCAGGGTGGCGACCTTGATGAGCGTGGGGTTCAGATTCAATATTTCTTCGTTGAAGAGCCTGCCAATTTCGGTCTGCTTTATGAAAGCCCGGGCGCGATCGTTTCGGTCCCGGCTGATTTCAAACTCAAGGATATCCCATTGCCGTGATTCGACGATTCCTGATCGGATTGGCCATCTCCATTGTCTGCGTTGGCAGTTGCAACGATGCCTGGTGTTGCCAATCTTCAATCGCCGCCGTAGTCAACGATCAGGAGATTTCACTCAACGTCGTGCACTACTTTCTCGACCGTTCGTTGAAGCACTTGCCGCAAGCTGCAGATAGAGTGGATCGAAACGCGGATGTGGTTGGCGCTGGTGTCGAGCATTGCATTGACCGAGAAGTTATTCTGCAACACCTCCAGTCCGGCAGATTTAAAACGAGCGAAGACGAACTCGATCGGCGGGTTGAAGAACAGAAAGCCCGACTGGAACTTTCCGGAAAAAGTTTTGAGCAATTCCTGACCGACGCAAATCTCTCGGAAAAGGAGTTTCGACGCGAGTTGCTTTGGAACGCGTCCTGGCGAAAGTATGCCTCGACGTTTGTCACGGTCGACCACCTCGAAAAACAGTTCGAGCTAAAACGAAAATACCTCGACGGCACGACCCTTCACGTCGCACAAATTTTGTGGAAAAGCAGTGACGCGGAAACCATGCTCACGGCCCGCAAAGTTCACATGGCGCTGATTTCCGGCAAAATCGATTGGCCAACCGCAGTGACTGCTCATTCTGAATCCGCGTCGGCAACCAACGATGGCGACCTTGGCTCGATTTCATATTCAGGTCCGATGCCGCGGGACTTCACCAAGGTTGCTTTCGAACTTGAAGAAGGTGAATTTTCTGAGCCGTTTGTTTCGCCGTTCGGAATCCATCTGATTCGATGCGTGGAGATAACTCCCGGCAAGAAAACGTTCGAAGACGTCGCGGAGGAATTACGAGTCTTCGAAACGAATCGCCTTTCTCAGCTGGTTGCAGATCGTCATCGCCCCAAGGCAGACATCAAAATCGAAGTGCAGACTGACTTCAGCAAATAGCCATCGAGAACGATGCAACGCTTACTGCACGAGTGTGCATTTCGACTCTGTGCGACATTCATTCCCAAAAACATCACCGCTTTTTTGCTGCGTTCAGCGCTCACTTAAACTAAATCAACCTTGGAATGAGCAAAACTGGCTGACAAACCACCACCATTGGGGGAACGCAAGCCATTGATGTGCTAGCACTGCCGAGGCGGGTTTGAATCTTCAACGACCGAATCTACGTGCTCAATCGCACAATAGGGGCGTCCTCAATAACGTTTCATTGCAGCGAAGAGTTGAATAACCCTTAATCGCGCGAGCAGCTAAACTTTCTCTGTTCGAATGGCCGATTTCCAGTTATACCAAAGATCTTAATAATTTTTCACGGACGACAATTCAAGGCGGGCGGGCCCTGCCAAATCGAATATCGATCAACGGATCACTCGAACGGAATGGGAGCCTGTTCGCTCTGCCGGAGGCAGCAGCATGGGACAGATTTCACGAACACCAAGCCACCATTCACGTTTCGCATTTGCAATTCTTTGCAGTTGCATTCTCTTATCCTCCTCTCAAGCCAACGCTCAAGTCGGAAAGAATTCCGGGTTGTGGAAATGGACTCCAATCGCCGAGCATCATCACTCGATTGTTGAAATCCATTCCGCTGGCGGCGTTGGTACAGGTGTCGTTGTCGAAATCGACGAAACCAAACCGCTTAAAGGCGGCCACGAGGGCTACGTCTTGACGGCGTGGCATGTCGTTCAGGACGACAACGGAGAAGGACTTGTAAAAGTCAAATTTCGCAACGGAAAGCGAGCCAAAAAGTGCCGCATCGTTCACGCCGACGAACACAAGGATGTCGCCCTACTTTGGGTTTGGGTTCCGGACGGAGTCCCGGCATCGCCAGTCGCAACGGATTCGATCCAGGGCGGCGACGAGCTTGAGTTTGCCGGCCTCGGTGGCGGTTCAAACCTGAGTTGCTGCATTCGTCATTTTTCTGCAACCGCTTCAACGCCATCGAGCCTTGAGAAAATCTTCGCCGACGTGCCTTTGCTACCTGGCGATTCTGGCGGCCCCGTTTTCAACGAAAAGCATGAAGTTGTGGGCATCATTTCCGGCGGCTGGTTCTGGTTCAACAGCGGAATCACGACTCCGACTGGAACTTCGATTCGAACCACGTGGCCGGCACGAGCAAGTAACGTGGGGCCGCTGCAGACTTTGATTTCGAAGAAGAATGAAAAACTGGCTTCTACCGAAGCAGTCAACAAGAAGTTCTAATTGCTGCATCAAAACCTGAATTGAAAGTTTGTCGTCCCGCCTTCAGAAACGAATTCCTTGAGCTACGAATGCTGATGAGCGTTGGCTAAAGCCGGCACGACCAACTTGAAAGACAAACGCAGCGAGCAAACAAAAAAGCCGACCGGCATATCGGGCATATCGGTCGGCTTTTTCCATTGGGTGACGCAGCAAGAACGGCGTGAAATTTGCCCGCTTAAATCCCTGCCAACTCCATCGATTTCCGCACACGGTTGACGGCCAACATGAACGCAGCAGTACGCAAGCTGACGTTCGCGTTTTGCGATTCCTGCCAAACTTCCTCGAACGCAGCCGAAAGGATCGCATCCAACTGCTGACGGACTCGATTCAAATCCCAACTGTAGTACTGCCGGTTCTGCACCCACTCAAAATAGCTAACCGTGACACCGCCGGCATTGGCAAGCACATCCGGCAACACGGCGACGCCGCGCTCGAACAGAACTTCGTCCGCATCCGCGTCGACCGGACCGTTGGCTCCTTCGATGATAATCTTTGCCTTGATATCGTTGACGTTCTCCGAATGGATCACGCCGCCAAGAGCCGCCGGAATCAGCATCTCGCAATCGTGAATCAACAGCTCGTCGTTGCTGATCTTTTTCGCGCCGGAAAAACCTTCCAGCGTACGGTTCTCGATCACATGATGCAGTGCCGCGGGGATGTCGAGCCCGTCTTCATTGATATAGCCGCCGGAAACATCGCTGATGCCGATGATCTTGAACTCGGACTCATGCATAAACTTCGCAGCATGCGAACCCACGTTGCCAAAGCCCTGAATGATGACTCTGGTTTCTGGCGGACGATGCCCCAACCGCTTGAGCAACTTGAAAGCGAGGATACCTACCCCGCGACCGGTTGCCTCTTCGCGACCTTTGGCTCCGTAATCCTCGACCGGCTTGCCCGTGATGCAAGCCGGGTTGAACCCGTGGTATTTTTCCCACTGGTTGCGAATCCAGGCCATCGTTCTGGAATCCGTGCCCATGTCAGGCGCAGGAATGTCTTTGTCCGGTCCAATGATCTCGTGAATTTGGTCGATGAACTTTCGAGTGATGCGTTCCTTTTCTTTGACGCTCAACTCACGCGGGCTGACACAGATCCCGCCCTTGGCTCCGCCGTAAGGAATGTTGACGACGGCCGTTTTCCAGGTCATCAAAGAAGCCAACGCACGGACCTCATCAAGATCGACTTCGTGGTGGTACCGCAGTCCTCCCTTCATCGGGCCGCGAGCATTGTTATGCTGAACACGAAAGCCGACCAGGGTTTCAAGTCGACCGTCGTCCATCTCAACGGGAACCTCGACGGTGATCTCGCGACTGGGCATCATCATCAGCTTCCGCCACGAAGAATCGAGCTCCAATTGATCGGCAGCGCGATTAAAATAATGTTGGACAGTTTCAAAAGCATTCATGTGATGCTTGCGCGGAGTGTGGTCGTTCATCGTATTCCGAAGCTACGGGAGAAAGTCATCCGACGGCTCGCCAGACTGAGTGATTGACCTACAATAAGCGGTATATCCCGATGCGACAATCAGGCAGCGCGGCAATTTCGCACAATCACGCCACGCTCCAACCATCCTTCCTGCGGAACGCCTTCTGTTGATGATGCAGCCACCAAAAATTGGAATCGATCAGTTCTGGGACGTGCTCATTCAGAGCCGTCTGATTGCTCCTGCGGAACTGCAGCAGATCCGGGAAAAAGCAGCGACGATTACCAATTCTGAGGACGCTGAATCAATTGCGAATTGGCTTGTCAGGGAAAAAATTCTGACGCCTCTACAGACCAAAGTTCTCCTTGCCGGTCATTCGGGGCCGTTTGAGTTCGGTCGCTATCGCCTGGTCGGTGGTGACCCGCAGCGAAATGTCTGGATGGCCCGCGACCGAAAAACAACGCACCCGGTTTGGCTTCACTTTTTCGCAGGCGACACGCGGAAGGATCTTGCGCGATGGGATCAAGTCGAGGATCGAGCGGAAGCGCTTGCAAAAATCGAGCACCCAAATCTGGTTCGCGTTTATGAATCGGTCGTCACCCGTTCGCACCGTTTCCTGGCTACCGCCGTTGGCGGAAAAGATTCACTTGACGTAAAGATGCCGTTGAAGCGACGGCTGACCGAATCGCAGGCGATTGAAATTGTGCGCGACGTCGCGTCCGGCGTTGCTGAACTGGAAGCGAATGGACTGTCGCACGGATCTCTGAGTCTTGAGGCCGTTTATGCGAACGTCAAAGATGGAAGCACGCGACTGATGCCGCCCGTGGTCGCGACTCCGAATTCGCAGGCTCGTTCAGACGTCAACGCTCTCGGTCGTATGCTGTTCCGATTGCTGACCGGACGTGATGCTCCGGAACCAGAGAAACTTCTCAAAGTCGGGATGCACAAGTTCACTGAGAAGCTTGCCGAACGGAAACTCAGCCAAGAGATTGGCGAACTGGCTTATGAGTCGATGGTGGATGACGATTCGATGTCTGCAGACGCGTTCCTGAAACGTCTCGATGCCGTCGCCGGTGATTCCAAAAAGACTCAACCCCAGACCGCCGCGTCATCGACTGAATCAGCTTTTGTTGCTGGCCTGACTCCCTGGAAACAGTCGACACCTGTCGACGATGAAATTCCAGACCTTGCACCCGAAGACACAGATCGGATCTCGCCCAAGACACCGATCGCGAAACCGAAATGGCAGCTTCCGGTAGCGGCGACAGTCGGATTGACGTTACTTGGATTCGCGGCGTTGCTGGGCATCGGTGCGGTTCTGGCGAATCTGAAAAAGTTTGACACGCCGCGGTTTGCGACCAACGACGATGTTGAGGACACCGAACGGCTCGATCCTGAAATGGTCGCCGAAGCATCTGACGAATCCCCTGCGGAACCGAAGCGGAAAACGTTGGCCGAACTACTGGCCACGCAAAGCTACGTTCAGGAACTGATTGCCGACGATCAGGAAACTCTTTGGGAGTCGCCAACCACCGGGTTTCCGATCGACGTGAGCTCATTGCCGCCATCACCGAGAATGATCGCCGCAATCAACTGGCGTTCGATTTACGACAGCCCGACCGGAGTGCTTTCGTTGCGAGCGTTTGGGCCTCGCGTCGAAAGTCTGATTGCAAACTTTGAATCCCGGATCGGATTCCCGATGTCGGAAGTCGATTCGACAGTTATCTCAATGCACAGCAATCTCTCGTTTGAGTACGACTCGTTCGTCGTCGTTACATTGCAAACTCCAACTCCGCTTGATTCCTGTTTGCAGAATTGGGAGCAGCCATCTTTGATTCCCGGCATCGAGAACGCGTTTGAGCAGTCGTCTGGCGAGTCGCGATGGATCGCCAAAACGGATCCGGACACCGGAAACGTGGTCTCGTTTGTCGTTGGCCCAAGCGAACTGGTTCAACAAGTCGCTCAGGGCGAAGTCGCCGCGCTTTCGGGGACGCTGCGTCGCCTCGTCGGAAGCTCGGACAGGTCTCGCGACGCGAATTTTATCTTGCCGGTAATCTCGCTGTTCAACACCGAGGGGCAGAAGCTGTTCGCGGACTACAGAAAATGGATGAACGAGCTGCGCTTGACGCTGCCAGAGCCCGTGGTTGGTTTGGCGTTCAGTTTTCACCTCGACGACGGAGACTATGTTGAAGTTCGAGTCGATCATACGTCTGATCTCAAATCGAAGGTTGCCGCGGTGCTTATGCGGGATCGAATCGCATCCAAGCTTGAACAGGTGCAACTGTCGGTTCAGCAGCGGCAAGCGTTGCCGTTTTGGGAACCCGTTCGTGCCCGCTACGCTGCGATGCTCCGCGACCTTTCCAAACAGCTTCGCTGGGACGCTGAATTCGGAGAAGTCATTGGCAACGCGTGGCTTTCACCCGGAGCTTTACACAATCTGGCGGCTGGAACAGAATTGGCGATGGCGTTTGAGCCTGCCGAACGGTCGGTTGCCAGCGTTGCCGAAACTTCCGCGACTCCGCAAAATTTGGAGGAACTTTTGGCGACTCGACGCGATCTAACTATTGCCAACCCGCCTGACCTGAACGTCCTGTTGCGCAACATCCGGGAAGAGATTTCTGATCAGTACCTCGATTTACCTTTTGAGTTCAACATTCAAATCAACGGAACCGATTTGCAAAAAGATGGGATCACGCAAAACCAGCGTCCGGGACCGTTGCAGATCAAAGACAAATCGGTGTCCGAGATTCTTACGCAGGTCATGGTGTCAGCAAATCCGAACAAGGAAATCTCTGGACCGGCGGACGCGAACTGTAAGCTTGTGTGGGTCATCACGGAAGACCCTGAATCGCCAGGAAAGAAGTTCGTGCTGGTCACGACTCGTGCAGCGGCTGCACAAAAGGACTACGTTTTACCCGAAGTGTTTCGGGTTCAACCCTGAGCCCCAGTTATTCGCCGGAGTATAGATTGTGGAACCGTTTCAACTGCTTTGCCCAGGCTGCGCGTCAAAGCTAAAAGTCCGAAATCGTTCTGCCATCGGCCAGCGACTGGCCTGCCCGCGATGCCGCGAAATGATTCTGGTCGAAGCGCCTGAAGGTCACGACATTGGCGAATCGAAACTTGGTATGGCCAGTTTCGACGACATGGATCTTGATGCGTTGCTTGATAATCGAGCTCCAGCGTCACCGCCGAAGCCCAAAAAACCAGTGCAAGTTTCGGCAGAGATTCCTCGACCGAAACGGCCTACACAAAGGGCTCCCAACCAAAAACAACAGACACGTCCGAACCAACAGACGCCTTCGAACCCGAATCAACAGGCGAATCCGGAACTTGCTCCCGGCCAGGAATGGGTTAATCCAGCCACGAAAAAGAAACAACGGATGGTGCTGTTAACGATGGCAGCCATCGGAAGCCTGTTGGCAATCGGCGCGGTAACTTTTTTCCTGATCAACGGGTTCGGATCTGGCAACAATAACGTTGCGGAAGTTCCGGACGAGAATGTCGAACAGAACGACGATTTGAAAGCCGTAACTGACACCACGCCTGACGACACAGCTATCGCCGACGCTGACTCGGAAACAGATCCTCCGGCCGATGCCCCAGACATCACGACGCCAGACATTGACGAACCTGAAATTGTGATGCCGGAAATTGGTGATGCTCCTCCGATCATTGGAATTCCGGATACTCCGCCAGAAATCCCTGGCACCGAGGGAACTGATTCGCTCGCGGAAACCAAGCCTCCGATAGAAGGCTTTGACGATGACTCCGACCTTGGTGCGGGCGAAGAACCCGTCGCGAAACTTGTCGACCCAAACGCAAATTTGAATTCGATTCTGGCGGAATCGGGAACATCATTGCTTGAGATCCAAACCGCTGCTTCGAACATGCGAAGCGATTTGACGATCGGAACTCCCAAGTATTTTTTCGACAAAGTTGGCTTTGAAGACGCCGATCCGTCACGTCAAAAAGATCAGATCATTTTAGGCGTGAAGTTTGACCAGCAGCCTTTGCAAACCGTGCTTCACGAACTGGCCGCGATATCGGGTTTGCGTTTAACAATCGATGCACCGACGATCGCGGTTTCGGGAGCAGACGTCAATCCAAAAGTCTCGCTTCAGATTGAAAATGAATCCACTGGCACCGTCATTCGCAAGATCGCCGAATCCGTCGGCCTCGTTGCGATCGAGAGCGACCGAGGGTTCTGGATTACTGCCGCCAACAGCGAGGAATTTGAAACGGAGTCCATTGGCATCGCATTGATCATTGAAAACGAAGACGACGGCCACCAGCTGGTGCAATTGATTCGCCGTTTGATCTTTCCGGGAACCTGGACTGGCAACGTCCGCGAAGAAGATATAGACGGAACCGGTGATCCGAAAGGCAAAATCGAATTCGTAGCCGGAAAGTTGGAACTGAACCATTCCCCCGCAGCTATTCGCGAAGTGCAGAAACTGGTCGACGGTCTGAAAGCGCTAGCGCGAAACGATGTTGCGGCGAGTGAACTGCTTCAGCCCGTCCCCTGGATCAATTCTGGAAAGTTCGCGGCTGACTTTACGCCCACGAATTCGATTCGATTGCCGATCGGAAAGTTTTTCCGGAACTTGCGAGACAACAATGGTGTGCAACTGATCGCTGACTGGCACTCGCTCGGCAATGCTGGTTGGACCAGTGATTCGATGGCACCTGGTTGGATCGATGAAAGAACCGTTGGCGATGTCGTCAAGGAAACAGCTCACGGAATGGGAGCTTCCGTTTACATCGTCGACGAAGAAACGGTCTGGATTACTTCACAGGACGTCGCTGACAGCATCTTTCTGCTAAAGCTCTACCCGTTAGCAAAACTCGCGGATGGTCGGCTGACGACCGAACGGCTGGAGGCAATTTTGTCCGATTCGATTGGGGAACCGATGAGACGTCCTGGCGTGGCGTTTTTCGTACTCTCGAAGCAAAAACTGGTTGCCGTACGAGCACCTCAATTGCTACATCGGCAAGTTCGAGCAGTGTTACGGGAAATAGAGTAGCCCCAATTTCTGCCATCGAGGCTGCTTGTTCCTCATGGCCGGTAGATTCCGAAGTTACGCACGCTGGTTGCCGGAATAATGGCCACTGAGCTGGCTGCGTGCCCGCGGGAAAACGTAGCCTTCTGTTGGCTCGACGCCCAACGGTTTCGAATTAGAAACTTGGGCGTTGCCGTCGCGCTCACCCTGACCGTTTCCAGCATTCGTTCTTTCTCCATATCACAAACCCGCTCGCCTGGCATGAACATTCCAACCTCCCGACGATGGCGCATACTCGCGATTGATGACAATCCGTCGATCCATGAGGACTACAAGAAAGTTCTGATCCCGCGCAAAAGCCACGATGGATTGCGTGAAACTGAGGCGTTGCTGTTCGGTGAAGACTCCGCTGCAGCGCCGAAAGAACGATTCACCTACACGATCGATTCAGCGTTCCAGGGCCAGAATGGGCTTCAGATGGTCGCGGAAGCATCGGAGTCAGGCCGGCCTTATTCGGTGGCTTTGATCGATGTTCGCATGCCACCGGGGTGGGACGGAGTCGAAACTGCGCAACGCATTTGGGAAATCGCCCCCGACCTGCCGATCGTACTTTGCACCGCGTACTCGGATTACGGGTGGGAAGAGATCTCTGATCGACTGCCACGTTCCGACCAGCTTCTGATTTTGAAAAAGCCGTTTGAGCCATTTGAGCTTCGTCAGATCGTGGCATCGCAAGTTTCACGTTGGCATTTAAATCGACAGTCAAACCGCAGCCAGTTGCTTTCCGAAGCCATCATTGAACGGAGGACTCGGCAAATTGAATCGACGCAAGATCTGGTGTTCACGTCTCTGGCAAGACTGGCGGAGTCGCGTGATCCGGAAACGGGCGAGCATCTTGAGCGTATCGAGTTTTACACACGAATACTCGCAGAGCGACTTTTCGAGTCCGGTCCATATACGGACGTCCTGTCGCCGACTTATATCGACTATGTATCCCGTTCAAGCATTCTGCATGACATCGGTAAAGTTGGCATCCCTGACAATGTGCTGCTTAAACCGGGACGATTGACGGCCGAAGAGTTCGAGATAATGAAAACGCACGCTGCCATCGGCGCAGACGCACTTGATGATGCAGCGAACCGCTCGGAGTACTGCGACTTCCTTTCAACGGCTGCCGAAATCGCTCGCTACCATCATGAAAAATTTGACGGCAGTGGCTATCCGGAGCAACTGAAAGGGCAGAACATTCCACTGTCTGCACGAATCGTTGCCGTAGCGGACGTGTTTGATGCGCTTACTTCGGAACGAGTTTACAAACGCGCGATGTGCCCATTCAAAGCCAAAGAAATTATCGAATCGGAACGGGGCAATCATTTTGACCCGGCGATTGTCGATGCATTTCTGTACTGCTGGGATCGATTCCTGGAAATGGCCCTGGAGAATCAATCCAAAAACAAGCCTGCGGTAGAAACGGTCTCATCCTGATCACGGAGATTCGAGCGATGCAAACTCAATCAGCCAATCGTCCAACAGGGCAGGCATCGTCGTCGCGTCTTGAGGACGTCGACATTAGAATCCGTAACTTGCTGCAAAGGACCGAGGACCTGATTTACTTCAAGGATCTGAATTCGGTGATCACGCTGTGCAGCGACTCGATGACAGTGCGATTCACAGGTAGTTCGGATGAATCCATCGTCGGAAAATCGGACTTCGATTTCTTTGATCGAGAGTGCGCCGAGAAGTTCTTTGCCGACGAACAGGAAATTATTCGGACTGGCAAACCCATCTTTGGCGTCGTCCAGACTGAGCTGCGAGACGGCAAGACCGCGTGGGTTTCCTCGTCAAAGCTTCCGCTATTCGATGTCGAAGGCAAGATCATTGGCACTTTCGGAATCAGCCGCGATATCACCGCCCAGCGTGAGATGGAGTTGGAGCTTCACAAATCCAATCAAAAACTGGTCGACGCGTCGCGGCGGGCCGGGATGGCCGAGATTGCGACCAATGTTCTGCACAACGTCGGTAACGTCCTGACCAGTGTAAAGATTTCGGTGTCTCATTCAGGTGATCTTTGCGAGGGCTTTGCATTCGACAAAATCGAACGGGTCGCTGACTTGATTGAGCAACACGGAACCGACGAGGATTTCTTTGCACCAGAAAGCCGCGGCAGCCATATCCCTGAATTTCTCCGCCAACTGACGAAAAGTTTTGAAGCCGAACAGTCCAAGGTTCGAGCAGAACTGGCGAACTGTCGCCGCCACCTTGATCACATCAGCACCATCGTCGCTCAACAACAGGATTACGCAACCGCTTCCAAAGTCATCGAACGAGTCGACCTTTCGAAGCTTATCTCCGACGCGATTACGATGAGCAGTAGTTCTCTGGAAAACCACAACATCCGCGTTGTCCGTGATTTCGACGAAGGCTTGCTTGTAGAAACCGACAAACATCAGATTCTGCAAATCATTGTCAATCTGATTCGTAATGCAAAACACGCTTGCCTGGAGTCAGAATCTCTCCCCAAACAGATCATGATTTCGGCTTCGAACATCGGGCAGGATCGTTTTTCGATTCGCGTCTCGGACAACGGAATCGGCATTGCAAAAGAAAACATCCTTAAGCTCTTCACTTATGGCTTCACAACCCGCGATAAGGGAAAAGGTTTCGGTTTGCATAGCTGCGCCAATTCGGCTCGTGAGCTCGGAGGTTCGCTCGCTGTCAAGAGCGAAGGGCTTGGCAAAGGAGCCACATTTGTTCTCACCTTGCCCGGAAAGTTGAAGTAAACTGGGACTGAGTTTCCCATTACACAACTTCGACCCGGAACAGATAAACAATGAAATTCAGAGCTCTGCTGGCGGTACTACTCCCGCTCTCGATCGCACTCTCATTTCTATCCGCTGACTCTTCAGCTCAATCGAACCGCCGCGACAACGGCAAGTTCAACCAGCAGGACAAGTTCCGACAACTGGAGGAGATTCTACCGACTCCGGGAACGTTCCGAACGGCCTCCGGTGCTCCGGGACACGCGTACTGGCAACAGAAAGTAGACTACGAAATTTCGATCTCGCTCAACGACAACGACCAGACGTTGAGCGGATCCGAAAAGATCAGCTACACGAACAACAGCCCGGACAAACTCAAGTATCTCTGGCTGCAACTGGACGGAAACATTTTCCGACCCGATTCTGCTGCGAACCGGGGCCGCGCCGCGACTCGATTTGGCCGTGGCACGCTGAGCTTCGATCGGATTCCGATGGGGACGATGCAAAGCCTGATGGCGAAGGAAGTTTTTGACGGTGGATTCAACATCACAACGTGCAAAGACGTCCAGGCGAACAAAGAACTGAAACATACGATCGTCGACACGATGATGCGAGTCGACCTGCCTGCTCCGCTATCCAATGGCGAGACGTTTGAGTTCCAGGTCGATTGGAATTATGAGCTCAACAACAGCAAACTTATTCGCGGCCGCGCGGGCTGTGAACTTTTTGAGGAAGATGGAAATTACATCTACGAAGTCGCCCAATGGTTTCCGCGACTCTGTGCATACACCGACACGACGGGTTGGCAGCACAAGCAGTTTTTGGGTTCGGGCGAGTTCACTCTGGAACTAGGCGACTATGTGGTGCGGATCACATCACCGGCAGACCATATTGTCGCTTCGACAGGTGTGCTGCTTAACCCGGACGAAGTCTTGACTGACGAACAGCGAGAGCGACTGAAGGAAGCTGAAAGCACCGAAAAGCCGATGTTCATCGTGACTCCGGAAGAAGCCCGGGCAAACGAATCGAGCAAGTCAGAAGAAACGAAAACATGGATCTTTAAAGCGGATCAGGTGCGCGATTTCGCGTGGGCGTCGTCGCGAAAGTTCATCTGGGATGCGATGCAGCACAATCTTGGCGACAAACCTGTGATGGCGATGTCGTACTATCCAAACGAAGGCGAACCGCTCTGGAGCAAGTATTCGACTCATTCGATCATCCATACACTAAACGTTTATTCGCGCTACACTTTCGACTATCCGTATCCGGTTGCAATCTCGGTCAACGGTCCCGTCGGCGGCATGGAGTATCCAATGATATGCTTCAACGGTCCCCGTCCGGAAAAAGATGGCACGTACTCGGCTCGAACCAAGTACGGTTTGATTTCGGTCATCATCCACGAAGTCGGCCACAACTACTTTCCGATGATCGTGAACAGCGATGAACGACAGTGGACCTGGATGGATGAAGGACTGAACACTTTTCTGCAATATTTGGCGGAACAGGAGTGGGAAGAAAACTATCCGTCGCGACGAGGCGAACCGAACGACATCGTCAGCTATATGAGGAGCAACAATCAGGTTCCGATCATGACGAACTCGGAATCGATTCTACAGTTTGGCCCAAATGGATATTCCAAACCGGCGACGGCACTGAACATTCTTCGCGAGACGATTCTCGGCCGGGAACTGTTTGATTTCGCCTTCAAAGAGTACGCTCAACGTTGGAAGTTCAAGCGTCCAATGCCGGCTGACTTTTTCCGCTCTATGGAGGATGCCTCCGGGGTCGATTTGGACTGGTTCTGGCGAGGCTGGTTTTACTCGACCGATCATGTTGATATCGCCGTAACCGGAGTTCGCCAACTCAACGTCAGCACTGGTGATCCGGAAATTGAGAAAGGGCTTAAGAGAGAACAACGGGACAATGAACCCGAGACGCTTTCGAAGCAACGGAACAAAGAGTTGACCAAGCGGGCTGATGAGTATCCAGAGCTGAATGATTTCTACAATGAGTTCGACCCGTTGGACGTGACGGATGCGGACCGCGAGTCATACGAGAGATTTATTGAAAGCCTGGACGACGAACAGAAAAAATTGCTGGAGGACAAACGTCACTTCTACCTCATCGACTTTGCCAACGTAGGCGGTTTGGTCATGCCTATCATCTTCGACGCAGAGTTCGAAGATGGCAGCAAGCAACGTTTTCACGTGCCGGCTGAAATCTGGACACGTGACAACGAAAAGGTGACACGAATGGTGATCACGGAAAAGCCAATCGCGAAAGTTACGTTGGATCCGCAGTTGGAAACCGCAGATGTCGATTTGTCGAACAACTATTTCCCGCCGCAGATCGTAAAGTCGCGTTTCGAACTCTTCAAGGATTCGAGAAGTCGCAGCAACGAGATGCAAAAGGCAAACGCGGCCAATAAGAAGGCTGATGAGAAGTCGAAAGAAGCATCTGAGGATGAAGAAGAAGAGGAAGAAAACGAAAGCGAGGACGAATGATGATTCGTGCTAACACATTGGCGGCCTTGCTGATTGCCACGCTCGTTTTTACGAGCAATGTGGCGATTGCCTCGCACCCGTTTCATGTCTCGCGAGCTGAGATCGAGTACAACGCGAAGCGACAGACTTTTGAAGTGTCGCTCTGCGTCTGGCCCGAAGACCTTGTGCTGGCTGTGTCGAAAATGGAGAAGCGGACAATCGACATTGATGCTGAATCTGAATCCAGCCGCGATGAATTGTTTAACCGCTACGTGGCGAAGACATTTCGTTTCTTCCCTCAGACAGGCGACGAACAGGAGCAATCTGTTGCTGCAAAAATCCGCTGGGTTGGATCCGAACTGGAGATCAAACAGGGATGGCTGTACTTTGAAGTCGATGCAAAGACTTCGGCGACAGACTGGTCCATTGAAAATCGAATGTTTTTTGAGCTTAATGATGATCAATTGAATCAGGTGCAAATTCGGCACGGCAAAGCGATGGAATCGTTGACTCTTTCAGCCAACCAGATTTCCGCAGAGTGGTCTCGCGAGCGGAAAGCAACGGCAAAGCGCAGCGATAACGAATAGCGTTGCACGAACGTGTCCAGCGGCCCAATGGCTCGAAACATCGGCGTTTTCCGGTGTTTCGAGCTGTTACTTCTGCTTCTATTGCCTGTTTGCGAAGGCAGTGCATTAATTGCGGCGTTAAGTTTTCACTGCGCTATCGATTTGCACTGCCATGTCATCAAACTCAAACCGAAAAAATGATCAGGAAACCGACAGCCGTCTGCCGACCGGCGAATGGAATGGTTTCTATCTTGAAGCTCACCGCAGCGGCCGCGGATGGATGAGCATGTATCTTGAATTTGCCAATGGACGAATCCAGGGCGAAGGCACGGATTACGTTGGCCCATGGGTAGCGACCGGCAGTTATGACCTCGACACCGGTCTCTGCTCATGGATCAAACAGTATCTTGGTTTGCATCGCGTGATGTACTCGGGCAAGCTGTCTGAAGATGGCATCCGCGGCGATTGGCAAATCAAATCGTCCTCGGGACGGTTCCACATCTGGCCACGATGCATGAATCACACCAACGAGCTATACCTGAAAAAGGACATGGACTTGCCAATGAACGGCTCGTTCAACGATTCATTTTCCGATTCGCTGAGCGAGCAACTGCAACCTGAACTGGCCTGATGGGTGCAGGCCCAAGTTCGCGAAAGCATCCGCAGTAAAGTCATTCGCAATAGTGCCACGCAATAGAGCCATTCGCAAGCAACCGCGTGGTGTGTGGCTCACGGAATGGTCGGGCTGGCTTTGACGAACCGCTAACTCACCAGCGTGGCCGAATGTTTCTCGCCGCAGCTTGAGATAATCCGGTTGCAAACATCGTCAGCCTGCTCGCCAGTCAGCGTCGAATCTTTGGATCGCAACACGACCGAAAGCAACAGTCGCTTTTTCGCCTCGCCATCCTTCTTCGGATCGCGGAACGTTTCCCGGTACAGAATCGATTCCACCAACTCCCCGCCGGCTTCTCGAACAGTGCCCTCGAGATCCAGCCAGTGAACGCTGTCCTCGACGATGAAGTTGAAATCGCGAGCCATCGGAGGGAACGGGCTCTGGTCCTCATGCTGCGGAATCAGAATCGCAAGCTCCTCCAGCACAGCCAAATCGATTTCGGCAACTGTGGCGCCGCTTCGCAGACCGTACAGTTTTCGGCCCGACTTCGAGACTTCACCGAGGAAGCCAAGTCGCTTGCCGGCAACTTCCAGCGTTCCGCGACGACTCACGTCAAATAAATCCAGCTCACACTTGCTGACCGAAACACTTTGCATCGGATCGACGCGACGAACGATCGCTTCGACCATCCCTTTAAGCGTGTAATAGTCCTTGCCTGTCACAATCGCCAACATTGTCGGCTGGTAAGGAATCGGCTCTCCGGCGACGGGAAGATAAACCTTGGCCGTTTCGAAAAGATCAATGTCCTGGTTTGAACGGGCTTCATTGATGCGACGCGCTTCCAAAAGACTTGGCACCAAAGAGCGACGAAGCAAATTTACCGTACCGATGTTCTGACTGGCTTTCTCCAACACGCCCAGCATCGGTTGGCTACTTCGAATCGCCGGCTGATCCGTCCACGGGCTGAACGAATCCGACCACTTGCCAGGAATCAGGCTGGGGCAAAGTGCCTCGTTGAATCCACCGGCGGTCAGCACGTCGCGAACTTTGTCCAGCACGCGATCCGTTTTCTGTTTGAACGACGCCGCCATTGGGACTGCCGCGTCATCAGGAACGTTTTCGAAGCCATAGATGCGTCCAACTTCTTCGACGAGGTCGACTTCTCGAGTCAAATCGTTGCGCCACGACGGAGCAACAACGGTCACTTGCTCGCGGTCCGATTCTTTGACCTCCATACCGAGTTCGGCCAAAACTTTCGCGGAGAAATCAGCCGGGATTTCGATGCCGAGCACGCGTTTGAGTTGCGATAGTCGCAGCGTAATCGTCGGAGGCGTCTTGGGCCGATCGCCGACATCGACGACGCCTTCGAGCAGCACGCCGCCGGCCGTTTCGAGGATCAGTTCACAGCAACGTCGACTGGCCCAGTCAAGCTGCGCTGAATCAACGTCGCGTTCGAAGCGGAAAGAAGACGGACTCTGCAAGTTCAACGACCGCGCGGTGCGGCGAACGGAAAGCTGATTGAAGTAAGCCGCCTCGACCAGAATTTCAGTCGTCGCATCCGAGATCTCAGAATCGACTCCTCCCATCACGCCGCCGAGTGCCAGAGCATTGTCTGCATCGGCGATGACGCACATCTGCTCATCCAGCTTGTACGTTTTGTGATCGATCGCAGGGAACTCTTCCTTGTCACCAGCATTGCGAACGATGATCTTGCCATCCTTGATTTTTTCGAAGTCGAACGCGTGTAAAGGCTGACCGCACTCGAACATCACGTAGTTCGTACAGTCGACAACGTTGTTGATCGATTCGCAACCGACCGCCTTGAGTCGTTTCTGCATCCAATCCGGACTCGGGCCGATCTTCGCGCCGTGGATCAAACGCGCAGTGTAGCGATAGCAATGCGGCGACTGGATTTCGACCTGGCAATAGTCCGCCGCGCTGCGGTCCGTGACTGCCGGTTGCGGATCGGGAGTGTTCAGAGGTAACTCAAACAGCACGCTGATCTCTCGTGCCACGCCAAGATGCCCGAGACAATCAGGACGGTTGCTGGTGACCTCAAGGTCAATCGCTTTATCGCCATCAACATCTTCGGTGCCTTCATGGTTGAGCCCTGACATGGTCAACCGATCGACCAGTTCGTCGTGACTCATTTTCAGATCAACGTATTGGCTCAGCCATTCCCAGGAGACAATCATTTTGGTTTTCGTTTGGAGTTCGGAGTGTGGTTGCCAAGGTGCATTTGATCGCACGCAGCTCGCTTACGCGTTTTGGATGTGAACTAGAACTGACGCAAGAATCGGACGTCGTTCGTGAACAGGTAGCGGATGTCGGTGATCTTGTGGCGGATCATGCACAAGCGTTCGATGCCGAGTCCAAACGCAAATCCACTGACGGATTCCGTGTCGTAGCCAACCGCGGCAAGAACGTTCGGATCCACGATACCAGCCCCGCCGAACTCAACCCATTTCCCGTTCCAGTAGTAATCCGCTTCGACGCTCGGTTCGGTGAATGGAAAGAAGGAAGGGCGAATTCGAATCTTCACGTCGCCGCCAAGGTAGCTATTGGCGAACAATCGCAAAACGGTTTTCAGGTCTGCCAAAGTCACATTTTCGTCGACCATCAAACCTTCCATTTGATGGAACATCGGATAGTGCGACCAGTCTGGCGTGTCCGGACGATAGACGCGACCCAGCGAGAAAATCCTGACCGGCGGCTTCGTCGTTTCCATCACACGAATCTGCACGGTGCTGGTTTGACTCCGCAACAACAAAGGATTCTCATCGTCCAACTCTTTACCGATTGAGTCTGCCTGGTTTTGGGCAGTGCGAAGATAAAAGTTATCCAGTGGATCGCGAGCCGGATGCGAAGACGGAATGTTGAGTGCCTTGAAGTTGTGATAGTCGTCTTCGACTTCCGGGCCTTCAGCGTGTGTGAACCCGAGCCGACCCATGATGTCTTTGAGCTCGTTAATCGTTTGCGTGATCGGGTGAAGATTCCCCATCCGAAACTGAGTCCCTGGCAGTGTCGGATCGAAAGTCGGATCAGCGACTTCGCCGTCGGCGCCCGTGCCCAATCGGGATTTGGCAGCATCGAAAGCATCGGTGATCGCGGACTTGGTCGCGTTGAGTTCTTTGCCAGCTGCCGGCTTGTCGGCGTTGTCGACTTTGCCAAGCGACTTCTGAATCGTCTTCAGTCGCCCTTTTTTTGCGCCCAGAAATTCAATACGTGCAGCGTCAAGGTCGTCGCCAGAGGAAGCTGAACCGAAAGCCGTTTTGGCGTCTTCGACCAGCTGTTTTAAATCGCCGACAAATTGTTCGAGTGACATGGCTGTGTTTTGTTAGGTTGTTTTTCAACGGTTCGAAGCCGTCGTAGAAAGCAGTCGTTCGAGTCGATCGGTCTTCCGACCGCAGATCATAACCCGAAGCGGGAACGAGGAACTAGTCGATTGTAAAAGCGGAAATGAACACGCTGCTGAAATTCAAATATTAAGTCTGCGTGTGCATTCTCAGGTGGATGCAAAGCAAGGCGTTTCGTTGTCGGTTGGCGAGGCTTCAACACTTCATTCGGGCCGCGCGGTTCCAATTCGACAATAAAAAAACGGGACAGCCGCAGGTAGGCTGTCCCGTTTTCAATAACTTCAAATGTTGCGTCGCACTAAGCCGCGATCGCCTTTTTCGCGGCATCGACGATCGTGTCAAAACCGGTCGGATCGCAGATCGCGATTTCCGAAAGCGATTTGCGATCAAGTTCGATGCCAGCCTTGGTCAGGCCGTTCATGAACTGGCTGTAGTTGATCCCACGCATGCGGCAGGCGGCGTTGATACGCGTGATCCACAATCGGCGGAAGCTACGCTTCTTGACTTTGCGGTCGCGATAGGCGAACACGCCAGCACGAACAATGGTTTCCTTCGCGGTGCGGGTCAGATTCTGACGACCGCCGCGATAGCCTTTGGTTTTTTTGAACAGGCGACGTTTCGCCTTGGTGCGAGCTGCACCTTTCCTCGTACGCATTTAATTTTCCTTTCGCCAGTGAGGCCTCGCAAGTTTTCGCGTGCGAAGTTTGTGCCCCAGCAGAGCAAACAGATTTCAAGTGAATTAGTTAGTAGCTGTACTTGCCCAGAGCCGCCTTTACAGACGCTTCCATGCACGTTGCCAGAACGCGCGTGCCACGCAAGTTACGTTTCCGCTTTTGCGAAACGCGAACATTGCGGTGACTGGTACCCGAAGCACGGTGCAAGATCTTACCAGTTGCGGTGATCTTGAAACGCTTTTTCGTACCCTTATGGGTCTTCATTTTGTTGGCCGTCATGAGACTTCCACTTACCTATATAGAGTCGTGGCTCTACTGAGCCCAAATTTCGAATTCGAGATTCTAGGGCCATCTGCCCCATTGTTAAAGGGCTTTTTCGGATATGAATCCACGTTTTCCCCGTCAAAAATGCGAATTTCGCCCCATTTCAGCCGGATTCGATTCGTTGAATCGGTCGACGGCTGCGTTTGGTCCAATTTCGCAAGAAGACCAAACGCCACCCCCACTCTCAGGCAGAGAAATCATACATTTTCCACGTATAATCCACAAAAACAGTACCCGCCGATCTACGCGGAGCTGACCGTGAACCAATACAGCCCAAGTACGGATTTTGCCGCTGCGTCCACGTGCGAGAACATCTCACCGGTCGTCGTCGCCGATTTCATCTTCATACCGCAATGTTTCAACAGCTGATCTGGCTTGGACACCCCGTAGGTAAACGTTTCTCCCAGATCTGACATTCGCTTCAGAAACGCAGACACATTGGGCTCGTCAGCCGTTCCATCGATCGCCGACTGATTGACGAAATCAACCCACAGACGGCTCTCGGGATGCTTCATCAACGATCGAACGGATTCAACCATCGAAGTGTTGACCAATTGGTCAAAATACATCGAACAGCCTTCAAAGATAAAAAGAGTAGCCAAATTCGGATCGAAATTTTCGCAAGCCGAAAGTTTCGCCGCGACATCATCGGTCAGAAAATTTGCAGCGACCGGCGTTCGATCAACTTCTTCCCAGCCATCGATTTCGCGACAGACCCGTTCCCGCTCGCCCAGCATTTCCGGCAAGTCAACTTCGAAGTATCTGAACCCATGACCGCGAAAACCATTGCGAAACGGTCGCATATCCAGTCCAGCGCCCAGCATAACAATCTGCTGCAACCCTGGAATCGCACGAGTCGTTTGATCGATGCTCATCGTTCTGGCCATCACCATGTCGGCGAGCTGCGGAAGCGCCACATTCATCTTCTCAGCCAGCAACATTCCGTGCGGACCGGCGGCTGTCGCTGCATGAGCGCAGTCGATCCGAGGCCCTTTGTAGAAACTTCCGCTTCGATCACCATGGCTGCGAGCTCGAACTCCGGCAATCATTCTCGCCGACGCCTTGGCTTTCGCATTGAGCAACGTCGACGTTTCGGCGGGACCGGACATTAACTGGATCGTAGGCTGGGCAAAGTATTTCAGCTCTGCTTCGGCAACCTTCTGTCCGTTGGTTTCGAACTCAATCGGCAACGAGACCAGGACACGTTTCCCGCTGGCGTATCGATCGACAATTTTCTTCGCAAGGTCGTCCGGCACGCGGCAACGTCCTGTCATATGCCCTGTACTTGGCTTGACGTATTTTACATTCATCGATGCCAGCCAAAGCGAAGCTGACTCTTCTGCGCGACATTGATGAATCCCGGCCAGCGGAACGCCTCGCAGCAACGAAGTCAAAGCCATGCCGCCGGTGTAGTCAGCCGACAGCGAAATCAAAGCCGCCTGATGCGTTCCGTGTTGATTGGTCGTCGCATGATTCAGTGGCAAGACGGTTTCGCAATAGCCAGGTTCGACCCTCGTGATCTTCCACTGAGTTGCCTCTAGCACAGGCACGGCTTTGTACAACAGCCGATTCATTAGCTCCGGATTGGAGCGACTTCGATAATCTTCTTCCCAGCTAACAATTTTTCTTTCAGGTATGCGTGTCGTATTCATCTAACTAGCCCCATTTCGATTTAAAAAGCGTCAATCACAAACGTCATTTCTCGGCGAATCGTTCTCATTCTTTGGCGGGTCAACAGAAAGATTCCACATTTGGCTAAAGTCTCAAGCTGCCCTGAATTCATCGTGCCCTGGTTACGGGATAACCCTCGAATGTGTTTCCGCTGAGGCAAACTTTCAGGATGTACACTTCGAAGATTGGGGCGATGAGAACGCGACGTCCCAAGCCAACCTTTGGCTTTCCGGGGACGGCTCTTCGAGTGGGCACTTGTGGAATGACAGCCGTGCCCGGAAAGCTTTTTACTTCAACATCACAACTGTATTGGCCCCATGAATCGTCCCGAGTCCAACACGACGACCGAGGACTTTGGATTCCTGCCGCCTCGTTACCAATTCCAGGAAATGATTTCTGGAACTCGTGACGACTTTTTTGAATTGTTGGCCGCAGACACGGTGCTCGACACCCAAGTGCGAATCGAGCTGATTCCGATCGAGCAGTTTGACAACGACGGACTTTTTCGGCTCGAACACTACTTCGGTTACGCCTCGCGACTGAAACTGGATGCTTTCGTGGCACCCACGGACCAGGGATTCGTCACCGACGATGCGGGCACGGAGTATGTGCTGCTTAGCCGCCCTTCAGCCGACGGTACGACACTGGAACAGTTGCTGGACGACACCAATTCACCCAGCGGTGATGCGAGATGGAATCGCAGCATGCCGTCGGATCTGCAGGAGCAGTATCGGTGGATGAAAACCCTGCTCGAAGCGGTCGACATGGTTCACGCCTTGGGGATTACACAGCAGGATTTTCGCCCCAGCCAGTTGATTATCGACGGCGACACTCCGAAGCTGATCTGTCCGGACCTGCGGATGTTTTCCAAGCCGGAATGTCGCGAAGAGTCGTGGTCTCTTTCGTTCGTACAATGTGCCTCTCCAGAGCTGATGGGGCTGATCGAACACGATGTGAACAATCGTTCAGACATCTACTCGATAGGGGTCATCTTCTACTGTTTGCAAACAGGACAACTGCCGTTTGATGGCTCTTCGCTAAGCCAAATACTGTCTGCCCACCTCACGAAACAGGTTTTCGAAAACGGAAGAACGATTCAGTCGCCGCTGATGAAAATCACCGAGAGGATGCTGGAGAAGATTCCCCAGGATCGCTACCAGTCCGTTGCATCCATCCTGGAAGATTTCCGTTGGTTGAGCGATCGAATTGACTCAGAAGAAGCCAAACAGTTTGTTGCGGGTCGTAATGAAATCCGTGATTCAATCACCGTGCCGATGTTCGTCGGGCGTGAGGAAGAACGAACGGAAATTCGCAGGATGGTGGATGAAGTCCGCGCCGGCGGCAGTCGTATCGCTTTGATCAGCGGCGAAAGCGGCATCGGTAAAACGCGACTTGTAAGTGAAGCAATTCGCGAAGCCGGCAAGCTTGGAATGAGAACATTTCAAAGCGAAGCCATCGAACACGTCGGTCAGCAACCTGTCGCGCCACTTACGAAACTGATCAACAATCTCGTGCACTCGGACATCGCACCGACGCTGGCTGAGAAGCTTGACGAGACTCATGAAGAAGTACATTTCTTCTTTCCCAAGTTTGCGACTGCGATTGGATTGCGGCAGCCGGAAAATGAAAACGGCCAGTTTTCAAAAAAAGACAACAAAGAGATCGCCCCGGAAAAGTCTGACTTTTTCGAGCTAAACCGGCTTAGCCGCGCCGTCTGCAGCGTGCTGTCAAAGCTGGGAACGCCGCACGAACCGGCCGTGATCTGGATCGACGACTGCCAATGGTTGGGACCGAGTACGATCGAGACATTACGTGAGCTTTCGCGATGGAACACAGAGTCGTTGCTGATCATTCTGACGTCACGAACTTCGCGAGAACAACCGAACACATCGCACATCGACATTCACTTTGACACCGAAATTAGAATCGGCCCCCTTCCGGATCCCATGCTTGAAGAGCTGGTGAATTCGATGGCGGTGGCATTGCCTAAACAGGTCGTCGAAACGATCGTGAGACTGGCGTCGGGTAGCCCGTTCATGGCGGAAGCAATTCTGCGTGAGATGGCGGAAACCGGAGCAATCCACTTCAAGGACGCACAGTGGCAGGTGGACGAACGATCATTAAATCGTGTTCAGGCTTCAACAGATGCGACCGAAGCGCTACTTCATCGCCTGGAACAGATCCCACCGATGGTTTTGGAGCAGCTTTCGGTCGCAGCAATCATCGGAAAATCGTTCCAATCCAGCACCGTTTCCTCGATTACAGGGACGTCGACATCCGAAACTCAGGTTCATCTTGATTGGGCCAGAAAGCAGCGTCTGATCTGGTCGCGACCTGATGGCTCGCAGGCATTTGTGCACGACCGTATTCGCATTGCGATGGTCGATCAGTTGTCTCGCGAACTCCGAAGTAGCCTGCATGCACAACTGGCGAAGTACTTCGAGGCTCAGGACGGCGATCCAATCAAAATCGCACTTCACTACGACCAGGCCGGCGATTCAGAATCTGCCTTCGCGCCAGCGGTCAGGGCTGCCAAGCGGGCTTATGAGTCCTCATCGCTGTCGACGGCGCTGCAGATGTATCATGTCGCGTGGAAAGGCGTGCCTTTCGGTGATCGCGTACAACGTGGACAGATCGCGGAACGAATCGGTAGCGTGTTGATGCTTGGTGGAAAGTATCACAAAAGCGACATTTGGTTTCAACGTGCTGAAGGCTACACCGATTGTGATCTGGTCCGCGCTCGAATCATCATGCAGCGTAGCGAGCTGGCATTCAAACGCGGCGACAAAAGCGGCGCGGTGAAACTGCTAGAGAACGCCATGGAACTACTGAATCTGTCGATCCCTCGATCGTGGCTGATGATTCAGATCTATGTCATGTGGGAGCTAATGGTTCAGGTAGCTCATTCGTTGATGCCGTCGATATTCCTCCATCGCAAGAAGGAGACGACCGACCGCGATCGGATGGTTTGGAAGATGTACAGCCGGCTGGCTCACTGCTATTGGTACACGCGTGGCAAGTCGATCGTGTTGTGGGCTCACCTTGCCGGACTTAACCGTGCAGAAACAGGCCAGCTTTCTCGGGAGCTCGCACAAGCGTGGTCGGAGCACGCACCGGTGATGGGATTGATTCCGTGGTACGGGCGGGGAGCGAATTATTCGGCGAGGTCACTGCGGATTCGCAATGAGCTCAAGGACGTTTGGGGCGAGGGGCAGTCCAGGAACTATTTCAGCATCCTGCTCTACGCAACGTCACGGTTCGAGCACTGTATCGCGCAAGCCAAGAAAGCAGAAGATATTCTGATGCGGACTGGTGATTATTGGGAACTGAACATCGCCCGTTACCAACATGCCGCCGCGCTGTACCGACAGGGCAATCTGAAAGAAGCCTACGAACTGGCGGAGCAAACTCTCCGCGATGCGATCAAGATTGGCGACTATCAGTCGACCGGAAATATTATTGATGTTCTGGCACGTTCTTCGTTGGGGAAGATTCCTTTCGAATACATCGAAGCCGAGAAAAACCGGGACCTTGACGACCTGCAACTGCAACCGCAAGTTCTGCTGGCCGAAGGCGTGTATCGGATCAACAACGACAGCGATCCCTCCCAAGCCGTCGGATGCTTCGAACGGGCGCTCGAGATCGTCAAGAAAACCGGTGTATCGAATTGTTACACTTCGCCAAATTCGGCATGGTTGGCGACAGCTTTGCGGCGCAAGATCGCACACGAACGGAAAAAAGGGACGGTTTCGGCGTCTTCGTTCAAGCGACATTACTCGGCTGCAAAAGATGCTGTTCGCGTGGCACAAAGATTCAGAAACGAGTTGCCGCACGCGCTTCGGGAAATGGGCTATGCCTACGCTGACAAAGCCGACCAGAAACGGGCTCGCAAATGCCTGATTCGATCGCTCAAACTTGCTTTGGCACAGAATGCATCCTATGAAGCCGCGCTGACGCAACAGGCGTTCGAACGGATGGATGCAAGGTTCGGCTGGCGCGAAATCGAAGAGGATGAACGATCCGGAAATCATGACGTTCGCAAAATTGAAGCAACCGTCCGGCTGAGTGCTCCGCGGGAAACGGTCTCCATCGTCAGCCGTTTCGACGCATTGCTTGACGCGGGACGCAAGATTACGTCGGCACTCGGAAAACGGGACATTTTGAAACACACCGTCGACTCTGCAGCCGACATGCTGCGAGGTCAATCGACGCTAATCGTGCTTCCCGATGAAGACAACGGCTGGCACGCGTGGGAGTCGGATTATTCTTTCGACGAAGCAATCATTTTGGAGGCCGCCGAAGCCAGAGAACCGATCATTCGCGACCACGAGAACACTGGCGGCCGAACCACGTCCAACAACCGGTCAGTCTCGGTACTGTGCTGCCCAATCGTGGCGGGCAAGGAAGTCGTGGCATGCATCTACGTTTCCAACCGTTTGATCGAATCGATGTTCGGACCGAACGAATTGAGGATCGCCGAGTTCATTGGAAATGCAGCCGGGTCGAGTCTGGAAAAGGAAACCAGTTTCCAGGAGCTGGACGAACTCAACGCCAGCCTGGAGCAGAAAGTCTCCGACCGAACGAGGTCACTGCGATCTCGAACACGTGAGCTGGAACTGACGGCTCAACAGCTTCGTGCGACACAGCATCGTCTGGAAGACGCAGCGAGCGCGGCCGAGGCTGCGAACAGAATCAAAAGTGACTTTCTGGCGAAAATGAGCCATGAAATCCGGACTCCCATCACCGCCGTGTTGGGTTTCACACAATTGATCTTGCGTGGAGTCATTTCCGAACCGGAAGAGCAACTCAAGAAGATTCGCTCGATCGAGTCGAGCGGAAAGCATCTGCTTCAGCTGGTCAATGACCTGTTGGACATCTCCAAAATCGAAGCCGACAAAATCGAGATTGAGCAGATCGAGTGTCGTCCGCTGCATCTGTTCGGAGAGATTGTGGAGTCGTTGCGTTCCAAAGCCAGCGAAGGTGACAACACACTGAAGCTGGATCTGGTCGCGCCAATTCCTTCGACGATTCAGAGCGATCCGAAACGACTGCGACAGGTCGTGACCAATATCCTTGGCAATGCGATCAAATTTACATCCGGCGGAGTGGTGACCTTGCGAGTCAGCAGTTTTAACGATGGAGACCGTGGGATGCTGAAGCTGGACGTGATCGACACTGGTATCGGGATGACGCCTGAACAACTCAAAAACGTTTTCGACCCCTTCGTCCAGGCTGACTCGTCAATCACTCGACGTTTTGGAGGCACTGGATTGGGACTTTCCATCAGCCAAAAACTTACTAAAGCACTTGGTGGTGAGATCAGCGTCGTTAGCAGTCCGGGAGAAGGGTCGACTTTCTCGATTACCGTGGAAGCTGGGCCATCCGATCAGCTGGAACTGCTTGAGGAAAATGAGCTTGAAGATTTCGTTGACCGACAGATCACCTCGGAGTGGATCACTTCGGACCTGACCGGGCTTCGCATACTTTTGGCCGACGACGCACAAACGAATCGGGATCTGATTTCTCTGGTGCTTAGTGATTGCGGAGCGCATATAACGCTGGCGGAGAACGGGCAGGAAGCCGTCGATCATGCTCTGGGCGACGAAGAGTTTGACATCATCCTGATGGACATGCAAATGCCTGTTCTTGACGGATATTCGGCGACCCAGCGACTTCGCAGTGAAGGCTATGAGGGCCCAATTTACGCACTCACAGCCAACAGCATGAAGGGTGACCGTGAAAAGTGCATGGCCGCCGGATGTAGCGACTATTTGACGAAACCAATTGATTTGAATGGCCTTGTAAAGGCAATGGCCGCAGTCGCCGGATCCGAGATCGCATCGGTTTCCGAAACAGAAACCCCAAGCGGCGACACTGACCGCGATTCGGGCAGCGACACCGACAACGATCCCCCCCCTAAGAAAGATACCGACATGGCTATCAACAGCCCCTACCGTCTCAAGTTCAAGGAATCCGATTTACCGGATAACCAAATGGTTCGAAAGTTCTCATTTGATTTCTTTAAAACACTTGATCGACGCAAAGCCGAATTCTCAAGCAGCCTGGCCAACCGCGACAAAGAGCAACTCGCTTCGCTGGCGCATTGGCTGAAAGGGACCAGCGGCACGGTGATGCTTGGCGAAGTAGCCTCGGCCGCGAAGGAGATGGAAGCTGCCTTGCGGGCAGACGATTGGCAGGCAGTTGCCGTAATCTACGAGCTGATCGAAGTGTACTCAGAATGTGCGACTGAGTTCAGTTTGAACTAGGCGAGTTTGCGTGCAAAGACCAAGCACGAAGTGCCTGGGACAGATTTGCTTACAGGATTACGGGGCGGCAAAGCTCATCAACACCAACGCTGCCAATTTAGCGCGTGGGACGAGACTTTCAGGGATCAGAAATTCCTGGTCTGAATGAATGTGATCACCGCAAGGTCCGAGCGTGTCAATGTTTGGAAGTCCTGCTGCCGCGAACCGATTCCCATCGCTTGCTCCACCAGTTCCTCGCCACTTGATCTCCATCCCCAATGCTTCGCCGCACGATTCGATTCGACTCTGCATTTGACGTACGCCATCATCGATCGGTTTCGGCGGAGAAGAAAACTCGCCGCTCATCTCGACGGAGATTCCATCGGCTTCGTTGTACTTTGCGACAAGGGACGCAAATTTCTCTTCCACCTGTTTTTGCTGGTCCGTGTCAACGACGCGAACGTTGACTCGGCCGACAGCCAAATCGGGAACCGCATTAAGGGCTCCACCGCCGTTGATGCGTCCAACGTTGTAAGTGATATCAGGATCGGTATTGAGTTCGTCGATCTCGACACACAATCGGGAAAGCGCCGCCAATGCGTTGCGGCCTTTCGCAAAATCCCGCCCAGTGTGAGCGGACCGACCGCGGACGATAAACGCGAAGTTTCCCGAACCTTTTCGCCACGACACCAGAGTTCCGTCCGGCAGCGAGGGCTCAAACAACAGTCCGGCAACGCAGTGCCCGGCACGGCTGCGAATGAAAGTGTCGCTGCCTCGCGATCCAATTTCTTCGTCCGAATTCAGGATGACTTCCCAGCCAATTTTTCCGGCCAACGAACTGGCTTCCAAAGTCTTGAGCGCGTTGAGCATCACGACGATTCCGCCCTTGGCATCAATCACGCCGGGACCATTGACCGTGCCGTCCTGACGGGTCACACATTTTTGAAATGAGCTGTCCGGCCCGTACACGGTATCCATGTGAATGCAGAGCATGACTTTCGTTTCCGCCTCAGGCCATTTCGTGACGTGAAGAATTGGCCCAGACTTGCCCTCCTCGCTGACACCACGATCATCGACCGTCATCCATGGTTCGGACTCAACAACTTCTAGCTCGCCGCCCAAGGTTGAGAATTCTTCGATCAGACGTTCCCGAACTTTTTGAATTCCGGCAAGATTAAACGTTCCCGAATTGATGTCACAAAGTTCAACGATCAGATTCAGCATCGAGTCCTGTTTGTCGTCAAGCCACTGCAACGACTCCACGGCATGACGATTCACGTTCAAACTCATTTCTTGTCCTTGCGGGCGTTTTGATCGAGAGCAACTTTCCAGATGATCGCCCCTTTAAGTTCCGACGTCAGGATCGCAGCCTCGCTATCGGCCGCGAAACAAATTGCTTCGCCCTGACTCTGCAGCGGCACTGACAACACAGTGGGTTTTGTTTCCGTGACCGTCTGCAACCAGGTTTTCCCTTCGCCTTTCTCAAAAAGCCAGGCTCCAAAATAGTTGCGAACGATCAACCGTTTGTTGTTCGGTGAAAAAGCCATTCCGGTAACGTTGCGAATCGGAAAGTCCGCGACGCGTCGGGCGATGTTCTTTGGTTTCGTTTGCTTTGCTTTCGCTTCCGCAGTCAGCGGATTGGCCAGCGTATAGATCCCTGGCTGCGTTTTGCGTTTGTCGTCGATGTAAACTTTTTCAATGAACCAAAACGTGTCGTCGTCGGCGTTGTAGCTCATCGCTTCGCAGTTGTGCGAACCGTCTTCGTATTTAAACTCGATAGTTGCAGAGGACGCCTTTAGTTGCTGCTCTTTCAGCTTGCCCTTCGAGGAAAATTCTGGCTTGAACAAGGGCTCAGCAACGACGTACAGCTGATACTTCTTTTGCTTGAACTGATTGTCGCCGACATTGCCGACCGCCAAAAACGGCTGATCATTCATCGAGAATCCGCACATCGCTTCCCAATCTCGATTCTTTGCATCCAGGACTTCCAGGGTCGCCTGAGTTTGGCCTTTGGTGCTCACTTGGAACAGCACTGGAGATCCGCCAGAATCGTTAAATGTCCAAATTGCGTTGGAAGCATTGCCGCTGTCGTCCGGCCTGGCGACGGTTACGCCGCTACTTTCGTTGATTCGCTGGTCTTCGAATCGCCCCAGCACGACCATCTTTTTCTTCTTCGAGCTTGCGGCTTTTTCCTGAACTTTCGTCGAATTGTCGGGCTCCTGAGCCGATGAAGATTGGCACAGGGCGAACGCGAGCCCCAGAATCAGGCAAACCATGGCCTGTGAGGGAAGGAATCGATTGATTTTGAATGACGGTTCTACTATCATTTCGCTCGACGAATTGGGCGTCCGGATATCTCAAATTCTATTTCACACGTAATCAAGAAACTATACGGAATCAAAGATGGCAAGCGAACGGGAAAAGGAAATTAAACGACGTCGGAAACGCCGCAAGCAGATTGCTCATTTGCGGGCTCGCGCTGCAAAGGCTACTGGTTCGGAGAAACAGGTCCTCGCTGACAAACTGCGAAACATGACTCCCGGCTACAAAGTTTTGATCGAATCCATGGGTTTGGCAAAGAAGTAGTCTCCGATGTACGAAAATTCGGAAGCGTCAAAAACAGGTCAGGGTGGTGATTCGCCGGAGTCGTCTTCGAAAAAGACTCCCGCCAACAGCACCCTGTTTCGCTGCGCCTACTGTGGCCGCAAGACCGAGCGATCGGCTTCTCCGTGCATGCCGTTTTGCAGCGTCCGTTGCCATCGAGCCGATCTGGGAATGTGGCTCAATGAGTCCTATGGATTGCCGTGGGACGGTGAAGGCGAACGGGAACAGATCGAAGAATAACTCTCGACTTCCAGAATCAGGCAACCCAAGCGGTTGTGGTTCCTGTTCCGCATCTCTGGTCGCGTCCCGATGGTTGACGCAATGTCGCCCATCCGCCGTCGCCCATCTGCTGTCAATGCGGCTGACTGAGCACTCTCGAGCGAGGTCGTCTTGCGTCGGTCGACCATCTTCCGTTCGCCTACGTGAATTCGATTCGCCTACGTGAATTCGATTCGAATTGCATCTATAATGCCCCGCAGCATTCTCAACCGATTCTCGTGAGCTTCAATGAGCGACCAGCCAGTCATCATCAAGAAAATTTCCTGGGCAGAACTTTGCCCCTGGACGATCATCTTTCGCACGCTTCCCGTGGCGGTCAGCGTCACTGTGTTGGCGTTGGCGATGGTCGGCGTGCTTGCCGCTTCGTTTACGTGGTGGTTGAGCGAAAACTTGTTCGTTCACGGTGAACTCGAACAGGACGCTGCAATGGCAGAAGTCGTCCGCTTGAACACCAGTCCGTATCGCAGTGTGTTCGTCGATGCCAGAACAGACACCAACGCGCTCAGCATTCTCGGTGCCCGGTTGAGCGGACCGCGTGCCGTGTTCAATCAGATCAAACGTCCGGCAACATACATTTTCGCCAGCAAAGTCAAACCGACTGCGGTCGGCGGGCAAAACGTGCGACTGGGGACGTCTGGATTTCTGTACTTTCTGTTCGGCACTGTTTGTTCAATGGCGATCTGGAGCTTTGTCGGGCTGGCGATCGCTCGGGTGTGCCTGTTGCGGCTAACACGAAACGAAACCATCGGCATTGATGACGCTTTCGATTTTGCGTTTGACCATTGGCTGGCAAGTTTCGGAGGAGTCAGCATTCCGCTGGTCGCGGCACTGGCACTTTGCATCCCGGCATCGCTAATCGGGTTGCTGATGACGTTTGACCTGGGAGCCGCCATTGTCAGCTTGCTATGGCCGCTGGTTTTGGCTCTCGGCGGAGCGATGGCGTTGCTATTGCTTGGTCTGACATATGCCTGGCCGCTAATTGTCTCAAGCGCTGCGTGCGAAGGCCAGAACTCATTCGACGCGATGACGCGGGCTTACGCTTACGTTTTCCAGCGACCGTTACATTGCCTTGGCTACGCGGTTGCGGCGATGCTTTTCGGTGGCTTTTGCTGGTTGATCGTTGCCAATCTTTCGGGCTCGGTCATTAACCTCAGCTACTGGGCGTCCTCGTGGGGAGCCAATGTCGGCAGTGGAGAACAGCCTCGCATTGAAGTTCTTCAGGGATTGGCGTCAGACACTGAAACGTCGTCCGAATCCATGCTTTCGTTCGCCCAAAACACCATTGCGTTTTGGAATGGCCTGATCAGAACGATCGCAGCCGCATTTTTGTATGGTCTGTTTTGGTGCATGGCGTCAGCGGTGTATTTACTGTTGCGAAAAGACGTTGACGATACGGAGATGGACGAGATCTTCATCGTTGACGAAAAACGGACGTACGAATTGCCGCCGCTAAAGTCAGATGAAACTGGAGTTCCTCAGGTGCAAACGCCGACACCGTCGGACGCACCAGAGGAAACGGAAACCGGGGAAACAGAATCTTCGTAAGCCCCCAACCGAGTTAGGAACGGATTCCATGCCCGCGAAAATGAAATCGCTAAAGAAATGCCTTGATCAATTTCTTTGTGGCGATGCAATTGAGGTCGCCAAAACGCTCCCCGACGCCTGTGTCGATACGATCGTCACGAGTCCGCCGTACTGGCAGCAGCGAGACTACGGCACGGCTGATCAGATCGGCCAGGAAATTTCCCCGGCGGCCTACGTTGAACGGCTAAGCGAGTTGTTCGACGAACTCAAACGTGTTGTCAAACCAACCGGTTCTGTCTGGATGGTGATCGGTGACAAGTATCTCAAAGGCGAACTGATGGGCATGCCCTGGCGAGTCGCGTTTGGGCTGAAGGACGTCGGTTGGCGGATGCGAAGCGATTGTATTTGGCAGAAGCCGAATGCGATGCCGTCGAGCACTCGGACTCGTCCGACGACAGATCATGAGTACATCTTTCTGTTCTCCAATGGCAAAGACTACTTCTACGACGCCGATGCGATCCGCGAGCCGCACGTGACTTTCTCGGAAAGTTCAAAAATGAAAGGCGGGCGGAAGCACTTTGGCAAACGCGGTGGAACTCCGGAGAAAGGCAAGAACACCGGCGATACCAATCTTCACGACGGCCGCTGGGACCAGGCTTTTCACCCCAAAGGCCGCAACAAACGCACGGTTTGGTCGATTCCGTTGTCGAAGTTTCGCGAAGCCCACTTTGCGGTCTACCCGCCAAAGCTTGTAGAAACTTGCATTGCCGCCACCTGCCCGCCGGGGGGCGTGGTGTTGGATCCGTTCAGCGGAGCAGGAACGACGGCGGTCGTCGCACACAAGCTCGGAAGAAAGTTCATCGCCATCGATTGCAATGAGGAATATTGCGAAATGGCGCGTCGAAGGCTTGGCGACGCTTGATTTCGCATTCGCGGATCCGCTTGGGTCCTGCCGCAACGTAATTCGCCGAGACGTCACGTCGCGCATGCAAAAAGCCGCAGAGAAATCTCTCCGCGGCTTTTATTTTCGAGTGAATACAGTCGAACTAGCGACGGCACTTTCCTGAAAGACAACCGCCGCGACCTGGAACCAACGTGACTGTTGGTGGTCCGTAGATTTGCATCAGGACGGGTGGAATCGATTGCTGTGGCAGTGGAGCCGGAGCCGGAATGTAGCTCGGCGTTGCCAGCGGTGCCGGAGCCGGAACAAAAATTGGAGTCGACATGACGGGTGCTGCCATTGGAGCACTTATGATCGGTGCGCTCATGACGGGAGCGGCTTGCATGATTGGAGCTGCCGCAACAGGAGCAGATTCAATTGATTGTGCAGGAGCCGGAATCGCCTCAATGCCAGGCTGAGCCATCGGAGCTTGTGTCGAGAACATTGTCGGCGCTGAGTAAGTCGAATCGCCGACGACGCGGGCACCTGTCACAGACATCTCTGTAGCACGCTCAGCTTCAAGTGCCATCAACTGTGTTTGAAGGTCCGCAATTTTCTCGTTTCGCTCGGCGCGAATTTTTGCAAGGCGTTCCTGTTCTTCACGAATGCGTGCTTCTTCTTCAGCACGAATTTCAGCCATCTTGGCTTCCTGCTCCGCACGCAGTTCTGCAAGTTTTGAATCTTGCTCTGCTCGAAGCTTTTCCATTTGTGCGTTGTAGTCCGCCTGCAGCTCTTCAAATTTGGCTTGCGGGTTAGGAGCTTCAATTTCCTGAATTTGACCAGCGTCCTGCGCCTGCGACATTGCGGGAGCCAGAACAGCTGAGAGGGTGAGGGCGAGGATGAGTTTCTTCATTTATCTGTCTCCAGAATTCGAGTGTTGATCTGCGATCCACATTAGTTGGGCGAATTCTGGATGCTCCCAATTCCTCGGATTGTCGAAAGATTTTCGCCGCACAAGGCTGGAGCAATTGGTCCATCCCCGACCATGCACAGGACTGTTACTACCGGACTTGCGGATGTCGGCCGAGACGGCGACATTTCGCCGCAACACCCGGAAATAGCGGCTCGCAAACAAGAGAGACCGCCGAACAACAGTGGAAAGTGCCAGACGCCGACGCCGCGAAAAAGCGTGAGATCAGAAACCGGTCGGCTTACTCCACACCCATCTCATCGAGCAGTCGCTGCGATTGGTAGACCTTGCCGGTGATCCACAGCACATATCGAATATCCACGCCAATCGAACGGCTGTAGCTTTCGTTCCAGGCAAAGTCATTGATCGTGGCTTCGAAAGCTCGGTCAAAATTAACTCCCACAAGTTGCCCACGACCATTGAGAATCGGGCTGCCAGAGTTACCTCCAGTTGTGTCCGTGTTGTACAGCAACGCCACGGGAACCTGATTCAGCGTCGGATGAAGGAAGCCTTCGAACTCACCTTTCTCATACAGCTCCTGAATTCGATCTGGCGTAATAAACGGCTCTTCGCCAGTCGTTTTCTCGATCACGCCGCGCAACGTGGTCGCGGGCGATTTGTAAACCGCGTCTTCGGGTGAGTAACCTTTGACGTTGCCGTAGGTCATACGCAATGTTCCATTCGCGTCAGGGACGAAACTTGTTTTTTGGAATTCCTGCTTCACGTCGATCAGCTCACCATAAAGCCGCCCGAGCCGTCCGTCGATTTCTTTGCTCTGTTCGCGAAGCCGGACGAATTCCGGGTACAAACCGATGACCGATTTCAGAAACGGATCGTCGATCGCTTTGATCTCATCTGCAGTTTTTGTAAACAGAGATCGAATGTAGGACTCGTCGTTAAACTTCGATTCAGCAAAAGAATCGTCACCCAACGTTTCGTCATCGAGGAAGGCTTTGACAACGCCAGCCGAATTTGCCGGTCCTGTTTTGCGAAGTCTTCGCTTCATCTCGGTCAACATTTGCATGTCGGTCTCTCGATGCCAGTCTTTCCATCCCAAAATTGCGCGATCAACAGTGCGTTCGTAGTTTCGATCCATGTAAGCAGCTTCGCGATCAAGATCTGACTTCGCCCGTTCTACAGCCGCATCATAGATCGTGTACGCCAGCCCCAAACCTCGGCACGCCGACACCAAATTGTTCAGCGTCAGACGATATTTCGCCGTCGCACCCAGCTCTGAATAGACAGCATCAAGCTCTTTCAACAGCGAACCGTATTTCTGTTTTCGATCCGGACTGGAATCAATAAAGTTCTGCAGTTGTGATTCGACTGCCCTCCGTTTGGCAACGATGTTTGCACGACGCAGCCCTTTCAGCTGACCTCGCGAACGCTTTTCCACGTTGGCGAGGCTCTGCTTGCGAGACGAGTGTTTCAGCGCGACGCCGCGATCGTTTTTGGACATTTCGTCCATTGTTGCGATTTGCCATTGGTACAAATCAACGACATACGGCAACCGAACGTTCTGTTCGTATTCGAGGAAAGACGCCGTTTTATGTCGCGCCGTTCGGCCGGGATAGCCCAACAGAAAGACGAAGTCTCCTTCATTGGCGCCGGCCTTGGAAACCTGAATGTGGCGTTTGGGTTGATAGGGAACGTTGGCTTTGTCATAGTCAGCCATCGATCCGTCTGGAGCAACATAGGCTCGCATGAACGAGAAATCGCCGGTGTGCCGTGGCCATTCCCAGTTGTCGACGGCTCCGCCAAAGTTTCCGACCGACGACGGCGGTGCAAACACCAGACGAACATCGCGAATGTAGGTGTACAGAAAAAGCACGTAGGTTTTTCCAGTAAACATCTCTGCGATGTCAGCTCGCATCCCGGCGTTTTCTTCTTCGGCTTTTTTCTCCAGTTCTTTGCGCCGTTTTTCAATTGCCTTGCTGCGATCCGTGGCCGACATCGAATCGTCAACTGCCGCGAGGACTTCTGCCGAAACATCGCGATACGATTCAGTGATTCGAACCACGTAGCCCGGAGCAGGAATCTCCTGCTCGCGAGACTGACTGAAGAAACCGTTTTTCAGCCAGTCGTTCTCTGCCGTGCTGGCGGACTGAATCGCGCGATAGGCACAGTGATGATTGGTGATAATCAGCCCATTGTCCGAAACGAATGAGCCCGTACATCCGTTGACACGACAAATCCCGTCCAACAAACAGGTCTCGTCTGGATTAAAGATCTGAGAGGCGGTCAGCTGCATGCCTTTCTCGGAAAGCCCCAATCGATCGATCGAGCTGATCGGAAACATGCCTTCTTCTGCCTGCGTCTGGCTGAGGGCAATGAAAAACAGAAGCAGTGTAACGAGCGGTGTTCGGTTCATGGCGATCACGAATGTTTGGCATGGAAGTCAGTTCACATTGTAGCAAAATCGAATTCGTCCTTCAGCCGTTCACGGCTTTCACGATCGTCGGAAATCGCAACAATACTGCGGTGAAAACATTTGAAATCAAATCAGATTCCGACGAACTTTTGCTTCACGGCTATCTTTGGCAGGCAACGCAACCGAAGGCCGCGGTGAGCCTTGTTCACGGATTTGGCGAGCATTGTGGGCGATACGAAGAACTGGCATCGCACTTGGTGACGAATGACATCTCCGTGGTCGGAGTCGATCTTCGTGGTCACGGAAAAACGCCTGGCCCGCGCGGCGTCGCGAAGAACTACGACGCGATCCATGGAGACGTGCGAACGTTGATCGGAGAAACGGCTCGCAGGTTTCCCGACGTGCCGAACTTCCTGTTTGGTCACTCGATGGGTGGCGGCCTGGTTTTGCATCATGGCATAACAGCGACATCCGATTCGCTGTCCGGCTATCTGGTTTCAGCTCCGCTGATTCTTGCCAAACGCCCGATTCCGTTCGCGCTACGTGCCGCGGTCAAGGCCCTTCAGCACCTCGTGCCCACAGCAACGATGCCCATCCCGGTATCCGGCAAGAATATCTCGAACGTTCCAGAAGAACAGGATCGCTACGACAATGATCCGCTCAATCACAATCGATTGGGTTTCAGCCTGGCGGTGGGCATGATTGAAGCCGGAGAGAGCATTCTCGAGAACGCGTCCACGTGGAACTTGCCGCTACGCTTGTGGCACTCTCGGGCAGATAGAATCACCAGCTATTCGGCGTCCGAGCAATTTGCAAAAGCTGCCACGCAATGCCAGTTCACGACGTTCGAGGAGGTGCAGCATGAAATGCACCAGGACGATTCGCGACAGGAAGTTTTTGAACTGATGGTTGAGTTTATCAAACGCAGGTCCACCGCGTCTGATTGAATTGGATGAATCGCTGTGCGTCAATCGAACTATCTGACATCCAATTCGCGGCGGTGCCCCAAACCAGAAGCGCGGCCCACTTCAACCGCTTGCCCACTGCGCAGATCAATGATTCGCACCGACAGTTTATTGAGCGGTCCTTTTTGTTGGACATAATTATTGAGTGCAGCGACTTTCTGATCCCACGGCGCTTCGTTTTCCAGTTCCAAACCTGGAGCATTGCCCCAGATAACGGTCGCTGCGTTTTCGCCTTCCTCGGTCCACAACTCAAACGGGATGGTCCGATCGTCGGCGTTGGCGAACAGACGCCACGAGATAATCCGACTCAGCCCCAGCATCTGCCAATCGCCAATCAGGACTTCGCTGATCGCTGCGGCGCCTTTGACGCGTTCGTCCGGCCACTGCGTCCAGCGATAGATGTGCCGCAAATGCTGCGGAGCATGTTTTTGAGTTTCATCACTGTGATAGATGAATATTTTCGGCTGAACAGTTCCAGCAAGAGCAAGTTTTTGCGGCATGATCACGCCGGTTCGATCGACAGGAATCAACTTGGCTTCCTGTTTCCAGTCCGGAACGGTTTTGCTGTGCAGTTCCACCACCGCGATGGGCTGGCGATAGAGCAGGTCAACTTTCAGACCTTCGCGAGTCTTTTTCATTTCGCGAACCTGCTCGATCCAACCAATGGTTTGGCACGTTGCAACAGCATCCGAAATCAGGGAGGGTTCGAGCAGAGACCGAGGCTGTCCTGTCGATGTAAGGATGGCTTCCTTGATGTCCGTTTTGGTCCATGCGGGCGGAGTATTGATTTCGATTTTCTCGGCTGACAGTTGCGTCAGAGCCGGATCGACGATTTTGTTCTGATATCGCCCCCAACACCAAACTGCAGTCGCGGCGAGTCCAACATTGAACAAAACGAACAACGTTGCAGGATGGAAAAGCAGTTTCATCGGTGAAAGATTATCGATGAAAGCGGCCAAGCCAGTTTTTTTTCTTCGCGCCATGAGGGAACCCGATTCGACTAACATTGAAGAGCGCGCACGCTCACTTCTATCGTCGTACCGTGTGAGTCGGATTCTTTGACTTGAAACGAAGCTTCGAAACAACCGTCACCAACGGTTCAAATGGCTTCCTCAGGTCGTGTGATTGGAGCGAACTCGCTTGAAATCGCTTGCTTGATCAGACCGCATCCGGAGCAGAGTGCGGGTGGAGCAGTCCGCGTTTAGAGAGCACCGATTGGCCAGAAATCGCTTGCGCTGCGAGGGTACACGGCACGTGCGTGGCAACATCAACGTCGCCTCGACAGGAAAAGGGCGCCTTCGACCAAAGCCCTATGCCTTCGCGGCTTGCTCTGGATACTGCACGCGAGCGTGATACATCGCGTTGAGCGATTTGACCAGGCTGTCACAGATTGTCTTCAGTTCCTCAATCGTGATATTACACTCATCGAACTGGTTGTCGTCGAGCTTCTTTTTCGAGATCTCGTTCACCAGGTTTTCAATTCGGGCAGGAGTCGGCTCTCTCAGCGTTCGGCTGGCACTTTCGACTGCATCTGCCAACATCATGACCGCGGCTTCACGCGTTTGCGGACGCGGACCGGGATAGCGAAAGTCTGCTTCGTCGACGCCCGTCGCGACTCCATCATTTTCCTGTTCGGAGTTTTTGATCGCACGGCGGAAAAAGTACTCAACGATCGTCGTTCCGTGATGCTGCTCGATCAAGTCGATGATTCGCGGCGGCAGCTTGTGATTTCGGCCGATCTCAACACCATCTTTCACGTGAGCCACAATCACCAGCGTGCTCATGCTGGGCGTCAGGTCGTCATGCTTGTTGACGCCGCCAGCCTGATTCTCGATGAAGTACTCGGGCTTGCGCAGCTTTCCGATGTCGTGAAAATAAGCGGCGACGCGACACAGCAAACCGTTGGCTCCAATCGCATCGGCCGCAGCTTCGCCGATCGATGCAACGTTGATGCTGTGGTTGTACGTTCCAGGCGCACGCTGCACGAGCTCTTTCAACAATGGATGGTTGGCGTCGCTCAACTCCAACAACCGTGCGTCGGTCTGAATCTCAAACCAACCCTCCAGAAAAGGAAGCAGGTTGGTCATCAAGAGCCCCGCGGCGAATGTTCCGGCTGAAAACAGAATCGCATCGGTCAACAACGCTTGCTGAAGCGGCTGGCCGAGCATAAATCTCACGCCCAAAACTGTCGGAAAGACGATCGCCGCAGCGGTCAGTCCAACGTTAACCAAACGCGTTCGACTTCGAATGTTGCGACAATAGAAAGCCGATGTCGAGGACGCCGCCATCAGGACAACGAACTCGTCGAGGCCAAAACCGTGCGCGGCACAGAACGCAAAACAAACCAAACCGGAAACAAACAGAGCCAGTTCGACGTGATAGGCGATCGCAATGGTCATCGCGAACAGGACGACGGGAACCACTTCGGCACGCCAAGTCGGATATAGCGACAACCACCAGGCCGTAACCAGCGTGACCGTCATCAGGCCCAACAACAGCGCGAACGACTGCAAATTGTCGATCAGATGCCGGTCTCGATAGTAAAGGTATTGCGACAACATCGAAAACACGGCCGCAAACAGACCGATGAACGATAGCGAATGAATAGTTCGGACCGTCCAGTTTTCGGATTTGGCCTGAGCACGATGCTCAGCACGTAGCAGTTTCAAGTCAGCTTCATTGATCGGAACTCCGGCTTTGATCCCGCGGCGTTCCAGATCTTCCGCGTTAAACTGCTCCAGCGGTTCGCCCGGCTGATAGGTTTTCTTGACCGGCTCGATCGCCCGCAACGTCTCGTCGATTCGTTTCTGGGTTGCTTCCTGATCCCAAGTCAGCGTGACTGGCAATTGTGGCTTGAGCCAGCGGAAAACCGTATTGGCGACGAACTCCGGATCGGAAATCGTATCGGCTTTCAATTTCAGTTCTGACACTAGAGCGCTCTGCAGCTTACCACTAACTTCGGCGATTCGCACACTCGAAACCGCGACTCGCCTGGCCCCGCTGGTGTCACCCACGTAGACGTCGATCTCTCGCATGCTGCCCTGGCCGATCTCGTGCGTCAAAGACTGCAACAAGCCGTTTTTGTCGATTTCGATGAACGCTCTTTCGATCGCCTCGCGAAGCGCCACCAGTTCGGCATCGTTCTCCAACGCATTACGGAACCGATCAAAGTTCAACTGAAGCGGACTTTTCTCGACCTGCTCCTCCTCCGGCGTTTCAGCCTCCGCATCTGGTTGGGCAGTGTCGTCTACGTCTTGCGCGACCTTGGCAGGGCTGGCTGCATCCACGACTTCTTCAACGACTTCCTTCGGCGGCGGTAACGGAGGCGCTTCAGCAACCGTCCCGTTGGGGTTAAGAAAGAACCGATGCAGCGTCGCACTGTCTTCAACCTCGTCGAAGTTTTTTTCTTTGACCGAAAACACATCGTCGATCAACGCCTGACGCAGTTGCTCCAATGCCTGTTGGTCGTTGAAGTAAAAGCACAGCAGGTTTCGTTGTGTGCGTTGCTTTTCCTGATCCGTAGCCTGTAAGTCGTCGTACTCGAACGTCGTCCGGGCGTGCAGGTCTCGCAACGGCGCTTCACGAACGCGATACGAAAACGCGGGAGCCCACCCAGCCATCACAACCCACAGGAGACTTGTGGCAACAGCACACAGCGCAACACGAGTCCAGACATCGCCTCGTTTAAAAAACTCGGCGGCCGTTTCGAACGGTGCCTTGGGAGGAGACAACGTCCAACGTTTACGTTTTAGTGATGAATTCGACATGGTTGGGACCAGCCAGCGTTCGCAACGATGCTTTACTGTCTGTCCGTTTCCGTTCTCGTGTGAGGTCGTGAACCGTTAGAATTCGCAGATTTCTTTTGCGGACGATCAGGGCGACCAGGTCGGTCGTACGCATTTACGATATCCGTTACCAGCCGATGTCGCACGATATCTTTTGCTGTCATCCGGGCGACAGCAACGCCTTTAATCGATTTTAGACGCGAAACGGCATCCAAAAGTCCGCTTTGCATTTTATGCGGCAAGTCCACCTGCGTCGGGTCACCAGAGACCACGATCTTCGAACTGGTGCCCATTCGCGTCAAAAACATCTTCATCTGCGAGACAGTCGTGTTCTGGGCTTCGTCCAAAATAATGAACGAATCGTTCAACGTCCGGCCGCGCATATACGCCAACGGACAAACTTCGATCACATCGCGTTCCATCAGCGCGACCGCCTGGTCGTAGCCAATCATCTCGTGGATCGCGTCGAGCAAAGGACGTAAGTATGGATTGATTTTAGCTTGCAAATCGCCTGGCAAAAACCCCAGCGACTCGCCGGCTTCAACCGCAGGTCGAACCAGTACGATTTTTCGCACCTGTTGATTCTTGAGAGCTTCAACCGCCATCGCGACGGCCAGATAAGTCTTTCCAGAACCTGCCGGCCCGATCGAGAACACAAGATCCTGCTTGCGAATCGAATCGACATAGTTCGCTTGCCCTGCCGTTCGCGGACGGATCTCTTTGCCGACGGCCAGCGTCTCAATGGATGCAATTCGAGGCACCGGCAAGGATTCGCCTGTGATCCGAGCGATCGTTTCTTCGAACAGCGCCGGAGTCAGGTTGCCACGACGGCGCACGATCTCGCTAAGCTGCTCGATCGCATCGGTGGCGTTGGCCACGTTGGTTTCGTCTTCACCGTTGACTTTAATTTGGCCATTGCGATGCGTGATGCTGACTTTGAATTTGTCGCGCAAGCGTCGCAAGTGTTGGTCCCGCGCCCCAAACAACGGCAACGCCATTTGAGGATCGGTCATTTGAATAGTCGCTTCGGTCATTTTGTTGCGATGGAAGTTACACCGCACCTGGGCAGGGAATCTCCTTCAGAAATCAACGGTCGTGAAAGAGGGATGCAGAATTATAGCTGATGCGTAGCAGACAACTGCACCCCGAAGTGGTTCGCGCCGGAAATTCCAGTCGTGCCGGTCACAATAAAAGTGACTTCAATACAGGACATTTACGCGGTGCGAAGCCAACCAGCTCGATTCCAGGCAAAAAATAACAGCTCGAAATTGCGACTTTCTGGCGAACTATTTTGGAGGCTCTTTAGCGCCAGCACCTTCCGGCTTTCCACTTGAATCAGGATCGGTTTCAGATTTCAGCAGCCTGAGCTTCCCAATGTCGTCGGCTCGCAGAAACTTGAACTTGCCGTCTTTCCAATGAGCCATCGTTTCGCCCTCTTCGTCCTGAACACCGATCACCGCAAAACATTCTTCGACGGGAACATTGACCCGTTCAGCAAAATGTTTGGCTCGTTCGGCTCCGAACACTTCGACCGCCGTCCCGTACTTCCCGATCTGTCGCATCACCGTGATGCCATCGGCAGAGAGTTCTTTTCGCTCGATCGTCTGCTTGAATTTGGCTGCCGGAAAATCATCCGGTACGTAAACTCGCGACTTCGCCTGTTCGTAGTGTCCGCTCTCAATGTGATGCAGCAACACGGCAAGCGAATCGAGCAACAGTTTCTTTGATGGCTCTTTCCCTGACGGCCAAGCCGCAACTTCGATCTCTTCGGCAACCACAACGTCTGCCGAAACCATGCTCCCCAAACGCTCGATGTCGACAATCTTGAAACGCCCCTCGGTCCAGTGCACGACGACTTCGCAATTGCGGTCATTCTGCTCCATCACCATCGCGTAGCACTCTTCGACAGGAGCCTTGACGTCGGAGACTTTTGTGGCCGCACGCTTTTCGCCAAAGATCAAATTGACGGTGCCGAATTGGCCGCCTTTTTCAATCGCCAAAACGCCATCGCGAGAGATGACTTTTCGAGCCAACAATACGTCAAACATTTCCGGTTTGAAGTTCGGCGGCAGATAAAAATACTGTTCGACCGTGTCGTAGTCTTTCTTCTCCAGCAGATCGACGATCAGCTTCAAACTGTCGATCAATGTTTGCTTGTCCGGTTGAGAGTCCTGCATCGCGCGAGCATTGGCAGAGCCGCCGACGGCCGCAAAGAAAAGCAGCAAGGCGAACAGGTAGTAAATTTTTGACTTCATAAACATCGCGACTCCCGAAGTTGATTTGCGGAGAACAACATGTCCCAACCGCACTGTTGTACACAACCCAGACCCCTGTCAGCCGCGAAATCGGACGATTGCGAGACACTTTTTTGACAGTGCATTTACCCGCTTGAACGGCAGTTTGCCCGCAAGTTTTGCCTGCCCGGAAGCACCCGCGGCGAATTCCCGGCCCTTTTCGCGGATCAGGTGAATCACAGTCAAATAACGTTGCAAAAACAATACATTGCCGTTGCGAAAATCAGACGGAAGAGTGGCTGTTTTTTGACGACCTTTGTCACCGCGGAAACGTATAGTTTCGATGCGTGTTGAATTTCGCCAGTCCGTTTCTCCGAACGCAATGATTTGACAAACAGTTGGGGCAAAAGCATGTCAAGAAATCGCAAGTATCGAAAATGTGAGTACTCGCCGTTGGAAGATCGGCGATTGCTCGCGGTGTCCGCGTCGCTTTCCGGCTCAACGCTAAGCATCTACGGTGATTCGACAGCGAACACCGTGGAAGTTCGTCAGTCCGGAAGCTTTTTGAATCTCACTGGCGACCTGACAGCTCAGTACAACTTCGCCGACGTTGCGGACATTGAGTTCTTTGGCTCTGCTGGCGATGACTTCTTTGAAAACTTCACAAACATCGACACTCTTGCGGTCGGGCACGAAGGAAATGATACGCTTATAACGGCTGGCGGCACTGACAGACTTTACGGCGGCGACGACGATGACACACTGGTCTCCACAGGTGGAAATGATCGGCTCTTCGGCAACGCCGGAATGGACACCATGCTCGGTGGGTCAGGCGACGACGTGCTGTACGGACTCGGAGACGACGACGAGCTTTATGGAGAATCTGGTGACGACGTGTTGGTTGCCGGAGAAGGCGACGATACGGTTTACGGTGGCGTCGGCGACGATCTGGTCTACGGGCACCTCGGAAGTGACTCAATCTTTGGCGGCGGCGATAACGACCTGCTCTTCGGCCAAGATGGCAACGACACAATTCAAGGCGACAGCGGCAACGACACCGTCCGTGGCGGACTCGGAAACGACACGCTCAACGGAAACCTTGGCGACGATCGGATCCTGGGCGATGAGGGCGACGACACGATCAACGGTGGGGACGGAAACGAAACTGTGTTCGCGGGAGAAGGCAATGACACCGTTCGCGGCGGCGACGGAAACGACTTGGTGTTTGCCGGAGAAGGCAACGACGAGGTTTACGGAGATGGCGGAAACGACGTCATCCGCGGAAACGAAGGAAATGACACCCTCGAAGGCGGCGACAATGCCGACCGGATTGCGGGCGATGATGGGGACGACTTCATCGACGGCGGGTCGGCCAGCGACAGAGTGTTTGGTGATGCCGGCGTCGACACGATTGTGGCCGATTCGAACGATCGAGCGACTGGCGGGGCAGGGGATGACGTGCTGGAATTGAGCAGCCTGTCCGACGACACCGCGGTCTACTCAGGTGCCTACGCAAACTACGTTGTGACGCAGAGCGGCGACTCGCTGGTCATTCGCGACACCACAGGAACCGACGGACAGGATCTGGTTTCGGGAGCTGATTCACTTTCGTTCGCTGACGGAAGTCGCGCTGCGATGGCCCAAGTCACGCAGCGAGTTTACGTTCAACCGATTGTTGCATCCGACAACAATGGCTCCAACACTGCGGTCTTCTTTGGCAACTCAGATCAGGAGTTCGACACCAAACGTCGCATTGACGAGATCTATCTCCAAGCCGGCATCGACGTGGAATGGTTGGACGCGAAAGCTACGTCGAGCACGTTCGTCAATTACGGCACCGGCAGCGGGACTCGTCCGCAAAACGATCTTAGAACGATCGTTGCCGATGGAGACAACTCCGGAATCGGCAGCTCGAATCCGTTGGTGATCGACATGTACTTTGTGAATCGCGTTCCCGGATTCCAGGAACTGACAGCCAACTCGGCAAACGGACTGGCTTTCATCGACGCCAGTGGAGTCACCATGCACACCGGTGACAACCTTGTCGGGTCCACCGGCGGACGTCGGATCGTCGCCCGAGTCGCGGCCCATGAGATCGCTCACAACCTCGGCCTCGAACATATCAACGATTCGACCAACCTGATGGACGACGGCGAAGAACTCAACTACAGCCAAATTATCACGGTGCTCGACAGTTCGTTCTCGCAGTCGATCTGACAGCGAATGAACCTGTGGTGAGCAGACGATTTCGCGGTATGATAGGACGCCTCGCAAAGGATCATATTGCGAGCCAACTTTTAACACTTGACCGATTCGTCCCATGAAATCTTTCACTCAGCACACCGGTATCGTCGCGCCCCTGGATCGCTCCAATGTCGACACCGATCAAATTATCCCGAAACAGTTTTTGAAGCGTATCGAACGAACCGGGTTCGGACAGTTTCTGTTTTTCGATTGGCGGTTTGAGCCTGATGGCAAAGAAAAGCCGGATTTTGTGCTGAATCAGCCGGCGTTCCGCGATGCCTCCATCCTCGTGGGTCGTCAGAACTTCGGAAACGGATCCAGCCGCGAGCATGCGGTTTGGGCGCTAGACGACTATGGCATTCGATGTGTCATCGCTGAATCGTTTGCAGATATCTTCTACAACAATTGCTCCAAAAACGGAGTTCTTCCCGTTGTTCTGACGACGGAAGAAGTTGAATTGCTGCACCAAAACGTGGCAGCCAAGGAAGGCTATCGGTTGACGATCGACCTTGAGAATCTGACGGTCACCGATGGGGCGAGCTTCTCTGCTTCGTTTTCCATGGACGAATTTCGACGACAGTGCTTTCTCCAGGGACTGGACCATATCGCATTGACGCTGCAGCACGAAGACAAGATTGCAGCCTTTGAAGCCGCTCGCGGAAGTTAGCGAAGCAGTTTCAAGGCGTTGCCGATTGCTATAGGGCAGCCGTTCCGTCCCAGACTTTCCACCATGGCTTGCGGGCCGCTTTGTCGCCACGCACTGAAAAACCCCAGGGCTTTCCGTTGGTGGCGATGCAATCTGCCATCTTCGCGAACTGAAAAACGGCGCCCAGAATCTTGGCGTCCGTCATGTTGGCTCGCTGCAAATCGGCGCGAGTAAAGTCAGCCTTACAGAGATCTGCACTGAAAAGATTTGAACCTGAAAGGTTCGCGGAGCGGAAATCGCCGCTCTCAAGTTCCGCGAACATCAGGTCGGATCCGGAAAAGTCTGAATGCATAAAGTCGGAAGACTTCATCCTCGCGTGTCGAAACTTTGCATCGTTCGCTTTGCATTCACGAAACACGCTGACGTCGAAAACGCTGTCGGAGAAATCGCATTCGGTCATCGTTGCGTTTTGAAAATTCGAACGCTTGGCGACGCAATTACTGATCTTGCAACGCACCAGTTTCGCGCTTGAAAAATCGCAGTCGCTAAGGTTGCAGCTAACGAACTTGCACGCAGAAAGATCCAGTCCTTTCAGGTCGGCGCCTGTCAGGTCGAGACCATTGATCGCCCGACCGCGGAGCGAATCGTGCTTGATGGCTACAATTCGCTTGCCAGTTTCCTTGTGCTTGATTTCAAGCATAAACGCCTCCCAACAACGACCTGAGTCGCTTGACATTCGATTGCACAGCGGACTCCGCGGTGCACTAAACCTCACCTACTAAAACCTGACTTCCGTCAAGCGTGTTTCGACTGAATTGGTAGAAGCCCAAGAGTTTTCAGCCTTGGCCGCACAACACCCCTTCAGACGCCAGTGTAAGGGTTTAACGGTGCAGTATCAAACAAAAATCTCGCCAATTCCAAACGACGTTCGCTGCGGCGTCCAGCAGAACTCTGTTTCCGACGCTTGGATTTCGAAGTCCACGTCCCTACAATGCCGGCGCGAAATAGCCAGCCATTTGTTTTGCCGTAAGCATTGCAGGTCCGCCGACGTTCGCTTCCAAGTGTATTTCCCGGCTTTCAGGTGTTTTTCATGGCTCATCATCCAGTCCGTCGCCATTTCAGTTCGCTCGTTTTCCTGATCCTTTGCAGTGCGTTTTGTTTGCTGTGGAGCGATTCAGCGAAAGCCCAAGGCGACAAGAAAATCATCCTTTGCTCAACAACCCAGATTGCCGACTTCGCCAGACAGATTGTCGGCGACCGTTGTGTGGTGAAGTGCGTTCTGTCTGCGGGAGAAGATCCGCACACCTACGAACCGGGTGGAAATGACCTCCAGGATTGCGCGAAAGCAGACCTCTGTTTGCAGAATGGCTGGAACCTGGAAGGTAACGCCTGGATGCAACGAATCGCAGTTGAAAACAACAAGAAACTGATTACCTGCATCGACGGTGTGAAGCCTCGCGTGCTCGAAGGCCACGGAGAGGAAGAGGGGATGGAGATCAAAGACCCTCACGCCTGGTTCAAGCCTTCCAATGCACTGATCTACGTCAATAACATTCGCGATGCCGTCTGTGAACTTGAACCGGAGTACGCGGATGAGTTTCGAATGCGAGCCGACATGTATCGGCTTCAACTTTTGGCGCTCGACCGCTGGATCAAACAAAGCCTCAGTCAGGTCAAACAAAATCGACGCGTATTAATTTCGCATCACGATGCGTTCGGATATTTTTGCGACACCTACAAGTTCGTCGCCGAGAGCCCTGTTGGATGGACGACAGGAGAACTGACCGAGCTTTCGCTTTCCGGTCGACAGGAATTGGTGAAGTACATTCGCGAACGAGGCGTGCCCACGATCTTTGTTGAGACGTCGACCAACAACGAATTGCTGACCGGAATCGCAAAGGACGCGGGAATTCAAATCGGCCAACCGCTGTATTCCGACGCGATGGGACCAAAGGGCTCTGCGGGAGAAACTTACCTCGGCATGATGCGCGAAAACGTTCTCCGAATCATTGCCGGCCTGGGCGAAAGCAGCGCCAGCAAGAAGTAGATTGGTTGACAGATACGCCCAAAAGCTGGTATACTTCAATCCGTAGCACGTGCTACATTTGAAATTCTCGACAGCTCGAGCGTCGTATGCGTCTAGTTTTAACCGTGGTCCTTTGCCTGCTGATTATCGGTGGCACGTGGACTTATATCTCGATCGATAGTGGTATCAAGAAAGCTGCCAGCGAAGTTTTGTACACTCAGGCCAGCGGGAAAACCATCGTTTCGATCGACCGAACGTTCGAGTGCTTCGGCAATGCGGATTTCGAAGAACCGGCGATCAAGGTTACGTTCGGCGGCGAGGATGTCTTTCTCGACCAGTCAGAATCAATTCCGCCCGAGCAATCGGTCCAGTTTGAGCTTGAGAATGTTGAACAACTGGACAACACGCTGACCGTTTTTGCGAACGCCGTTTCTCCAGACTCCTTTGGCGACGATGCTCCTCCGTTGCGTGCGATGCTGGTGCAAATCAGCTATGACGATCAGGTGGTTGCGGAGAAAATGTTCCACGCCGATAGCCTCGCGGTCTCGCTCGGGGGCGATGTCTCTTTCAGCATTCCGGCCTCAGATTCTCACGAGGGACACGGCCACTGATGATTCAATCCCACGACAATCTCTCTCCAGATATCGCGATCAAGGTCGAAGACCTGACGGTCAGCTACGGTCCGGTACCAGCGTTGCTCGACATTTCGGTTGAGATTCCGGCTGGCGAACTGATCGGCGTGATCGGCCCCAACGGTTCGGGAAAATCGACTTTGATTAAATCGATGATGGGATTCGTAAAGCCCGACGTTGGGCAGGTGTTTCTGTTCGGCGAAGAAGTTTCTCATACCAAAGGTCTGGTTGCGTACGTTCCTCAGCGCGGCAGCGTCGACTGGGATTTCCCGATCACCGTTCGGGAGGTTGCTGCGATGGGCCGCTACGGACACCGGCGTTGGTGGCAGGATCTTTCACGTTCGGATTACGCGGCGGCGGATGAAGCGCTTGAGAAAGTTCGCATGAGCGATTTTTCGAAACGCCAGATCGGTCAGCTTTCGGGCGGACAGCAACAACGCGTTTTTATGGCCAGAGCCCTCGCTCAGGACGCCGAGATTTTACTCCTCGACGAACCGTTTGCTGGCGTCGACGCGGCAACCGAAAGAGCGATTCTCGATGTCTTGCAAAGCACGAAGGCCAGTGGAAAAACGGTTGTCGTTGTGCACCATGATCTGGCAACTGCCGCGGAGTATTTTGATCAGCTGGTTTTATTGAAGCAACGGCTGTTCGGTTTTGGGCCTCCACAAGTTGTGCTGAATCCCGAGTTACTCTGCGATGTTTACGAAGGCAACCTGAAAGTGTTTGCTGAACTTTCAAACCTTCAGGAGACTCAATCGGATGAATGAGTTTTTGAGCGAGTACGGATATTTGATCAAGCCGTTAGCGACGGGCACGCTGGTGTCGATCGTTTGCAGCGTGCTGGGCTGTTTCATTATTTTGCGTCGGATGTCATTCCTGGCCGACGCGATCGCGCATTCGATGCTTGCTGGCGTCATTGCCGGGTATTTGATCGTGAAAATGGTTCTGGGCGGGGAAGCGGAAACGGGCGCGATGCTGTTAGGCGCGATCATCGCCGGAGTCATCACTGTTGGGATGGTCGGTTTCGTGACGCGTTTTTCGAGACTGAAAGAAGACACTGCGATCGGCATCATGTACACCGGTATCTTCGCGATCGGATCGTTCGTTCTTTCGCTCGAGATGTTCGGACAATACATTCACATCGATATTTACCACTACATCGTCGGCTCCATCGTGTCGGCAAACGTTCAAAAGCTGTGGCTGGCAGCGATTGTTTCTTCAATCGTTCTTTCCGTCGTGATCCTGTTCTATAGACCGCTTCAGCTGACCAGTTTCGACCCCGTGATGGCGGCGTCGATCGGAATCCCGGTTCTGGCAGTCGACTATATGTTGACGACTTGCACTTCACTGGTTGTGGTCTGTGGAGTGCAAATCGCAGGAGTCATTCTGGTCGTGGCGATGATTATCACGCCGGCCGCGAGCGCGTATTTGCTTTCAGATCGGCTCGATCGAATGGTTATGCTATCCGCAATTTTGGGGGCCGTCGGTTTCTGGGTTGGCTTCTTCGCTGCCGGTGCACTTGGAGCATCAGCTGGCGCATCGGTCGTCGTCACGATGACTTTGATCTTCTTGCTGTGCCTGGTTTTCGCACCGCGGTACGGATTGGTCGCTGACTGGGTTCGCAAAAACAACACAGTACCTCAAGAAGTGATGGAAGACGTGCTGGGCGTCGTACTTCGCAACGATGGAAAGCCAATGCCGATTTCAGATGTTCTGAAGTACGTCGAAAACCCGAACTCGAAGATCCGCAAAGCCATTCATTCGCTGGCTCGACAGGGCATGTTGGAGTTCGAGGACGACAAGGTGAAGTTGACGGACGATGGTGAGTTTCATGCGAACCGTTTGATTCGCGCGCATCGTCTGTGGGAAACATACCTCGACAAAACGCGAACTCCCAAGACCGAGATTCACGGCAAGGCTCACCAGCTTGAGCACATTTCGGATCAGGCAACGGTCGAATATCTCGATGACAAACTTGGGCACCCGCTAACCGACCCGCACGGAAGTAACATTCCAACCGATGTTCGCAAACGTGACGGACTGATCATGGCCAGCTTGCTGCGAAAAGGGCACCAGGCGAAGGTCGTTCGCATTAAAAAGCTGGCGAAGAAGTTCGGGCTGTCGCAGGGCGAAGTGATCACGATGGCGGCGCGGCGGAACGACGGCGAGACCTGGGTGATGGTGACGCCAAGCGGAACGGAAATCGAACTGACTCACGATGAGGCCGATGCGATTTTGGTTGAGTTTGTCGACTAGCAGATACGGTCTCCGCGACGTACAGATTTTGCCTCGATCGTCAGCAACACCTTTTCCGGTTCCGCACCGGGAACAGCAGGTATCTCAATGCGAAAAGCAGTAGCGCCCACCCGGACGGTTCGGGCACTGCGGAGTTGCCGCTGAGCGCCAGCATGGTCACACTCTGATCGGAATTTAGGTAGAACCCGTTGGGTAGCAGCGATTCGAGGTCAACATAGGGCCCATTTTCGCCCGCCAAATCCGAAGGCAGCACGAATCCGAGTAAGCCCTTGTACGTAGTCTCGCCACCCCAGGGGAAATCACTGATCGCGTACGCATCGACGCTCAGGTATTGTCGCCCTTCGGTGTCTTCAAGCAAAAACAGAGGCTTCGATCCGCTCACTGGTTTGGCGTAAGTTCTAAAATTCGACGGCACATTGACGCCGGTTTCCAACACGGTGATCGACCCGTTGTCGGTCACCACTCGCCATGAAAGCGTCGAAGCATCCTGTTCTCGAATTCGAATCTTGTCGTACATTGCCTCGCCGGACAAACCGCGATCTTCGATAGTGGATTCGATGTGATCGACGTCACCAAGCACCATGAAATATCGACTCTCAAACAGGTCGCCAGGTTCGACATCAACAAAGCGTCGAAACGTTCCAACATTGAAATTGCGGATCGGAATACCGATCACGTCTCCGCCGCCGTCGCCCCAACGCCATGAACTTTTGTTCGTTTGCCATTGCTCAGACTGATGCGTGTCGCTGTTGCCAAATACGTACGCCAACCCTCGATCGGTTCCTTGAGTGCCTTCGGTGAAGGCAGCCCAACCGTTTGTGTTTTCAGCCAGCACGACCTGGCCTTTTGGCTCACCGAAGCTCTTGATTTCACGTTCTGCAAATCCTCCGCCAGGATTGGAAACCAGCATATGATCAAATTCAGTTTTTCTCACTCCGCCCCACGGGAGATTATGAAAGTCGACGGTATGATCACCAAAGTTGTAGATCGAATGCGTGACTTCGATGACTCCATCGCCAAGGTCACGAGTTCGCTGATAGTTGAGCAGTCCCGACGGCTGTTGTGGGTTCGAGTTCGTATCCGCCTGAACGGCAAGGGAAAGCGTGGACCAGGAATTTGCGTCAGCTGAACCACTCGCCAGTAGAGGCGCAAACGTAGGTTGCGTTACGTTGTCGCCATCGGAATAGTATCCCGCTTGATGGTAGAACGCTGCCTGATTGCCATTGTCCCGGAGACTTGTATCGACAGAGATCGCCTGGAAAACTTCATCCATGAACGGGCGACCCAGTGACTGCGGCGGCACGATTTCGCCGACTTCGCTGCGAATGGAATAGATCTGTCCGCCCTGCCCAACGCGAATCTCCCAATCACGATTCGCGACTCCAGCAGCTTGAGTATGCTTGAGCGCCGCGTGGTAAACGGATTCTTCGTTGACGCCAAAACCCCACTGCGATCCGGACAGGTCTGTTTCATTGGTCGCAGTAAATTCGAACGTTCCCTGACTGCCAACTGAACTCTCGGAAAAAACTGAGAGCAACTCGTTGTCATCGGCGGCCGCCGCGCTGACAAGCATCGACAGCACACAAAGAGCGGTCACCGATTTCCAAACGGACTTTCGAAGCGTTGATCGCGTCGAGCTTTCGAACTGAATTGGCAACCGGGACACCTGGCAAAGTCTGACGTTTGTAACGAATAAACAAGCTAATGTTTGTTATCGTCACAACGCCAAGCTCTCGCCAACATTCTGCCAATGAGTGCTTTCACGAGACAGTTTGCAGAGGTGCGCGGAACTGGCTGCCCCGCTTGTTCGACTCATTGCAGTAAACGTTGGCTACTTACTTCGCGGCAAGTTCATTCCAGAGCCACGCGCTGGACTTGATGCCTTTAAAGAAGTCCGACAGCGAGAATTTCTCGTTTGGACTGTGGGGATTGTCGTCGTCCAATCCCCAACCCAGCAACATCGTGTCGATGCCTAGCAACTCGCGAAAGCTCAACACGACAGGAATACTCCCGCCAGAACGGGTGAACACGGGCTTGGTGCCGAAGCCTTTTTCAACCGCGTTGGCGGCCAGTTTCATGTACGGATTGTCGAGCGAGACAACGACGCCATTGGCACCGTGCATGTCGATCAACTTCATCTCAATTCCTGGCGGACAATTTTCGGCCAGTAGTTTTTCCAAGCCTGACTTGATCGTTTTCAAGTCCTGACCGGGCACCAAACGGAAACTGAATTTGGCTCCAGCTTCGGCAGGCAGCACGGTTTTGGCGCCTTCGCCCTGATAGCCGCTCCACAATCCGTTGATGTCGAAAGTCGGACGTGCCCAGCGGCGTTCAAGCGTCGTAAAGCCTTCCTCTCCAAAGACTTCATCAATGCCGAGACTCTTTTTGTAAGCTTCGTCGTCGAAATTCAATCCTGCAAACTGCTTTCGCTCCTCTTCGGTCAGTTCGACAATCCCATCGTAGAAACCGGGAACCTGAATTCGTCCGTGGTCGTCTTTTAAAGCGGCCAGCATTTCAGTCAGTGCATTGGCCGGATTGCTTACCGATCCGCCGAAGGCTCCTGAATGCAAGTCGACGTTGGGTCCCTTGAGTCGCAATTCGAAATAGTAGATCCCACGAAGGCCGTAGGTGATCGCTGGCTGACCGGGGCCGTATTGAGACGTATCGCTGATGACCGCGATGTCGGCCGCCAATTTTTCCGCGACGGGCATACCGAGTTTTTCGTCGTAGACTCCGGCGAGCAACTCGTTGAGCCCGCTGCTGCCAGATTCTTCTTCGCCTTCGATGAGAAATTTGACGTTGAGAGGAAGTCCGCCGTTGACTTTCATCCATGCTTCGCAGCTAAACAGATGCGTGATCATCTGGCCTTTGTCATCGGTGGCACCGCGTGCATAAACGTTTCCGTTTCGTTCGGTAGGTTCAAACGGAGGCGTATCCCAAAGCTCCAACGGATCCGGCGGCTGGACGTCGTAGTGGCCATAAACCAGAACGGTGGGCGCGCCTTCGATATGGGGCGATTGGGCAAAGATAATTGGATGTCCACAGGTATCGATCCACTCACTGGTGAAAGAGATCGATTGGAAGAATTCATGGATCCACGTCGCGGTTTGACGAACCTGATCGTCGTAGGCCGGGTCTGTGCCGATACTGGCCAGCCGCAACAGAGCGAACAGGTCTTCCTGAAACCGGCTTCGATTTTCTTCCAACCAGGACTCAATTTTTTCCATGGGATCGCCAACTTTTGAAACGTTTGGGAATGGTGATTTATAGTGCAGACTGGCAACTTCAAGCTAACTGGCTTGAAACATCAAGCGGTTGACTAAAATACCATGAGCAGCGGAAACCGTTAAGGAACCGCAGCAGCGGCCGTTTCAGCAGCCTTGGCGATGATTGGGGCATTTCCCACAAAATTTGGCTTGCCCAACGTCGCCAGAACGGGAAAAATTGGAGAGATATGATTCGCAAGAGACAGGTTGAACAATGACTGAGCATGGATTCGCCGACGTTGCCGACCCCGTAGTCGCTCCCGCCAAAGAAAAACAGAAGAAGCGGGAAAACAAAAAGCAGCCTCGGTACAACGTAATTCTTTGGGACGATGACGATCATTCGTACGATTACGTGATCGGCATGATGCGGAAACTTTTCGGCCACACGATCGATCGTGGGTTTGTGATTGCGCGACAAGTCGACTCGCAGGGAAAAGCCATCTGCCTGACGACGACGATGGAGCACGCGGAACTCAAGCGTGACCAAATTCATGCTTTCGGAAAAGATCGACACATTGACCGCTGCAAGGGTTCGATGAAAGCCACGATTGAACCGGCACCTGGCGAATAGACGTCGAAGGTTCCGACTTCAAAGATTGCGACTTCAAAGGTTGCGGTTCAACATCGCCGACTATTCAGGCGTCTCGCCTTTGAACTTTTTCAACTGCTCGTGATAGTAAGCCCGCATCGGGTTGATCTCAATCGCGCGGCGAATCGTACTGATCGCCAGGTCCCGTTGTCCGTTGACGTGATAGAGTTCGGCAAGCGTATCCAAATAGCCCGCAGTTCCGGGTCGCAGCTCGACGGCGCGTTTGGCAATCGCAATCCCGTTTTCAACGTTGCGTTTGGCACAGGCACAGGCCCACGCGTAGTTGTTGCGGTACATCGCACTGTCAGGATAGACTTCCAGGATGCGATAGAAGTCAGCCGAAACTTTCTCAAACATCTCGTCGACGAACTCTTTGTTCCCCAGTTTTTCGAACAGAGGAAAGTTATTCTCAACGAACCCAGAATCTGCTGGTTGGAAGTCAGAAAGCTTGTTGAACCATCGCCGCGCCGCAACGATGTCGCCTGATTGCAAAGAGCCTTCGATAAATCGCGGATGATCTTCCTCGCTGTCTTCGAGGTAAGGCGAATCGATGTAGCGTAGCCGTAGAATCTGCGTTCGCACCATTTTCTGATGCGCCGACAGCACGGCCTTGGCATCGCCTTCCGCAATCCGCCACATGTAGTAACAGTTCTCGCCGACATCGGTTTGTTCCAGACAGTCATGCAGTCGAAACGCATCGAACGGCAATGCTTGCCACTCAAATCCGCTGTATCCGCTGGTGTAATCGTAGGCGTCGGCGGCATCGAACTTCAGCGCGAACAGGAATCTCATCTGCCGCGCCTTGGTGGCGTCGCCGCCTTTTCGATACGCATCCCAGGCCTGAGCGTAGTGGACCGGATAGCCGTCGGTGAGCGCCAGCGCTTCATACTTCTGCGCGGCCAGCAAAAATTCTCCGTCCCGCATCAAACGTTGAAGCATCTCGGAGCCATCAAGGCTGGCCGACCTCTGAAAAAGCTGTTCTTCTTCGAGACCCCAGATCATGAAAAGGTGGCGAATGGCATCGGTTTGATCCGTGAAATCCAGAGCCCCAATCTCTTGCCAGAAATCCACTTTCTCGTTGCCGGGATCCGCAGGCGATTTCACCAACGCAGCGATCTTACGATATCGTTCAATCGGATCTTCGATCTTGTTACTCAATTCTGAGTCAAGAAAACCGACGGCCTGATGGTCATATCCGCCAGGGTTTAACAACGCGCCTCGGAGATTGATTTCACGGTTCCGCTTGCTTTCAATTTCCGCGATTTCCCACGCCGACTGATACGCAGACATCGCCTGCAGATCCGCGATTGTGCGGAACGCGATATAAGATACTTTGTCCGAAAACTCAAAGTACAACTGGCGATAGTAAAGCTCCGCGTCTTCGTTGAATCCCAGCGTTGCCAGCAACCCTACGATGTTGCGCCAGTTTTCGATTTCCAAATCACGTTTGTCCGAATACGTTTCGGCCTCGTCTTCTTCTCTTTGCTGGGTGTGATACTCGACGCGTTTTTGCAGCGACCGGATATGCCGGGCTCGACCTTTGAAATACCTGACGCGTTTTTCGTAAGTCTCCAAATTGAAGACGTCGAACAGTTTTTCGTAGCGACGATAACGACTAAGCATTTGATACGTCGCAAGGTTCTTTTTGAGCGGATCGAACTTCAAAGCGCGGTCAAAATCGAGCGTGTAACGCAGAAAGTTCGCGTGCGCGGAGTTGCCGCCAGGCTCCTTGACACCTGCCTGCTTTTGCTTGCGGAACTCTTCTTCGATTTCCGATTCAAGTTCGCTGATTGTGGCCTCAAAATCGGCTTCTTGTCCTGCGTAAAATTGGACCAGTGCCCGACGGTAGCCTGTGGCCGGATACGCCAACCCTTCGTTCGCGGCATACTTCTCATCCTCTCCAACGCCGTCTTCCGGTTCGACCATCAACTCAGAAAGCCGCTTCCAATTTCCGCTCTCCATCAAAATCGAGTGCGTCAAATTCCGCCGTTTCGTTTTGTCATAAACCTGATCCGCAAACTCTTCGGCTTCGGCCCATCGTTCGGTAAATCGAAGCAAACCGATCAGGGTAAGCAGTTTTTCCTGCCCGGGCGGTTTTTCGGAAGGCTCAAATTTCGCAGCCTTGCCGTTCTTCTTGCCCCGATTGTCAGCGTCATGTTTGGCTTTTTCTTTTTCAAGCTTCGCCGCAAACTCTTTGGCCGTGGCGATGTCCGCCTGAGCCTGAACCTTGAGCAGCTCAATTTCCGAGTCCAGTTTATTGTCGACCCACAGGTAATAGTAAAACAGCAGTTTTTGAGATTCGCGAGTCGCCGGATCATTGATCCACTCTTCAAATTTTTCGTCCTCGCCAAGCCTGAGTGCGACTTCTGCATCACTCGCCGCCATCGAGCAAAACTCGCGCAGACTTTCCCGATCCGCTTCTGAGGGTACAAGTTCGATCAGCTTTTTGGCGACACTACGCTGTTGTAAATGGCACAACTTTCGGATCGCACGCCCCTGAACCAAAATTTCGCGGTCCAGAAAACCCACGATGCAGCGAACGACATCAGCGTCCGCATCGTGTTCGACTCCAACTTCTATCAGCGTCACCAGGTCCTTCGCGCGCATCCGAGCTTCACTATTCGCCCCACCGTCGGCAGCCACGCGAAGCAGTTCAAGCACCGGCGAACCGATTTCCCAAAGTGCTCGCGTCGCCTGCTGACGCAGTTCATAGTTTGAGCTTCCAAGCTGCCGAACCAGAACCGCTGCACTCTGACGAGACTCGCCCTCGAGCGGTTTCACCGGCGGTTCATTTTCAGCGTTCTGTAGCGATTTAGAAGACGTCGAATCCGGCTCCGACGCATTTGGCTTTTGCAAAACTGCTGGAGCCGACGCCCAAGATGATGTCGATGTCAACAAAAACAACACCATCGCCGCACACGCAACAATCCGCGTCTGGATATGAAGCACCGTTTGACGCTCGAGGAGCCTGGCGAACTTTATCGATCTTCCAGCCATCTGCCTAATCTTTCGCCTGACTCAGTGTCTCAACCGTATGGCCACAATGCCATCCAGTGATGGCAGCGTACAAAAGTGTGGCGAACGCGATGATGACAGCTCCGACAATCGAAGTGAATACGGAAACGAACGCGATGTCGACTTCCATCAGCAGTCCTCCGAAAATCCCGCCTGCCGCTGCGATTCCAGCCCCAATCAACCAGTTCTTCCAGCTTGCAGACTGCTTGGAGAAAGACTCAGCGATGCTGCCCGAAACAATCGAAAACGCACCCTGATTTTTCCAGGCGGCGAACAGAAAAACACCAGCCAGCAAAAATTGAATCGGCAAGGAAACAAACATGTATCCAAAAAACATGCAGGGCAGGGCGGCCACGAACATTGAAAATCCAAACAGCAGCATCGTGCTGGTGAAGTCTGCAAAATCCGTGGCTGAAACCGAATCGACACTGGATTTGCCCTGCGCCGCTTCGCGAAACACGACGCCGCCGACGAACAGCAGCACAACATAGCCGATGAAGAAAATTGCCTGGCCGAAAATCCAGCCCGTAGCATAAGCCATCATTCGGGTTGCCAGCGTCGTCGTTTCTACATCCAGACGGTCGGGTCGTAGCCATTGCCAGACAGAACTGCCAGTCGCCATCAGCGCGATCGCGACCAACGACCAAATCCAAATATTTCCTGACTTCAGCAAACCGACCGCTTTGTCCAGTATCTCGCCGGGCTGAGCCTGGTCGAACTGAAAACCTTTCGGTGCAACGTACTGTGGAGTTTCCTCATCACGCTTGCGACGACGCTTGGCATGAACTCGAACCGGAATGTCTTCGTCATCTTCGACCGGGATCGCGTTTGGCTGTTTCTTCTTGCTGCCTTTGCGAGGCACCCGCGGCAAACGTTTTGGATCCCGCTTCACCTCTGCAACTGCAGCCGCCGGCAACGCAGGAGTCGAAACTGGTGCGCAATTCAGCTCTTCAGGAGCCACGTCCAGGACTTCGATCATCTCATCCGAGTCACTATCATCATCGTCGTCATCGAAATCGGCGGTACTGTCTTTAACCAGCGGGTTGCTAACGGGAGCAACGTAAATCGGATCCATCAGTTGGATCGGCTCGTCATCATCGACGTCGTCTTCAAGATGTTCGTCGGTCAGCTCGGGGACGTCGTCATCCTCAACCAACTCCTCGATAAAAGTTTCCTTTTGGGCGTCCGCAATTTCAGGTGCCAGCTCCAGTTCTGGCATCAACGTCAGCTCTTCGAAGTCGGAGTCCGAAGCGGAAGCGGAGTCCGAAGCAGAGTCGGAGTCATCCGAGTCAGTCGCGTTCACTGGCGGCAAGGAAAGCGGCTCTTCAGCAGGCGAACCTGAAGCGTCCGGGGTCTCGCCGTCGAGTTTGGCAAGCTGCTTTCGTGGCAACACCTCCAGCATCGAATAGCAATCGTTGCACTTTACTTTTGAGCCAACCTGGTGATCCGTCACCAGCAACACCGAGTCACAGACATGACATCGAATGTGCCATGAAGAACCATCTTCCGCTTCGGCTGAAATCCCGTCTATCTTCAACGTTCCGGGGTGATCGTTTTCCTCTTCATCGATCATCCCAGCCAGCAACTTGTCAGTAACCGACATTGGGCTGGGCACGCGGATTGGCTCGCTGCAATGAGAACAATAGATCTGTTCGCCCGATTTGTCTCTGGAGACGGACAGACGCTCCTCGCACTCCGGGCAAGCAAAATTAATGTTAGGGTCGTCGGACGCCAAACGGTTCTCCTTGCGGTTATGAATTGGACTGTCAACGTGTACGCTATTATAGGCAAACGAAACTCAATGCACGAACACCGATTCTTTATTCGGCGTCCTTCTTTGAGACCGATAACTTTCGCAACGCTCTTCCCGGCTTAGCCCATGAAACTGATCAACGTCGCCGCAGGTGTGCTCAACCAGACACCGCTGGACTGGAAAAACAACTCGGACAACATCATTTCGGCCATTACGCAGGCTCGCGACACGAACGTGTCCATTCTTTGCCTGCCGGAACTGTGCATCTCTGGCTATGGCTGTGAAGACGAATTTCACAGCCCAGGAATTCGCGTTTCGGCTCAGGAAATTTTGCTGGAATTGCTTCCCCACACCGTCGGAATGGTGGTTTCCTTTGGCGTACCGTTGATGTACGCAGGCGGTATTTTCAATTGTGCGGCGTTAGCGGTCGACGGACGACTGGTCGGTTTCGTACCCAAACAGCACCTCGCTGGAGACGGAATCCACTACGAACCTCGCTGGTTCAAGGCCTGGCCGGGCGGCATTCACGGAGAGATTGAATTTGGTGATCAGGAGTATCCGATCGGAGACCTGATTTTCGATGTCGGCGGGGTCCGAATCGGTTTTGAAATCTGCGAAGACGCGTGGGTTGGAACGCGGCCCGGCGGAAGTCTGGCGGCCCGTGGCGCGGACATTATCCTCAATCCGAGTGCCAGCCATTTCGCCTTCGACAAACATCAGGTGCGGCAACGCTTTGTGCTCGAAGGCAGCCGCGCGTTCAACGTGTCTTATGTTTACAGCAATCTGACGGGCAATGAGTCCGGCCGAGCAATCTTTGACGGCGACGCGATGATCGCCAGCGGAGGAAACCTGTTGGCTTGTGGTCAGCGTTTGAGCTTCAAACCGGTTTTGCTGACGTCGGCCATCATTAATGTTGAAGCCACGCGGATGGTGCGGGCTCGAACAGGCAGTTTTGAACCGTCGGTCGATGGCGATGAAGACGATGTGATCGATGTCGATTTTGAGTTCCCGCCTTGCAAACTCGAACGTCCGGAACTCGTCAAATCCGAGTGGGAAACCAACACTGACATCAAGGCTGAAGAATTCACCCGCGCGGTTTCACTGGGACTGTTCGACTATTTGCGAAAATCGAACTCGAAAGGATTCATCGTCTCACTCAGCGGAGGTTGCGATTCGGCGAGCGTCGTGGCATTGATCACTTCGATGCTGCAACTTGCCGAAAAGGAACTTGGGTTCGAAGCTCTGCTGGATCGGCTGAAGTGGTGTATTCCGAAATCGAGCGACGACGATTTGCCGAAAGATGTCGCGGAACTCAACCATCGATTGCTGACGACGGTCTATCAGTCCACTCGCAACAGCGGTGAAGTGACGCGTAGCGCGGCAAACAAACTGGCGGCGGCGGTCAACGCAACGCATTACGAATTTGATGTGGACTCGTTGGTACAGGACTATCGAACCATGGTCAGCAAAGCGATTGGCAAAGAGTTGACTTGGGAAAAGCATGACATTGCGCTACAGAACATCCAGGCACGTGTCCGTTCGCCCGGAGTCTGGATGCTGGCTAACATCAACAACGCACTACTGCTTTCGACCAGCAATCGCAGCGAGGCCGCGGTCGGGTACGCGACGATGGATGGTGACACGTCGGGAGGCCTGAGCCCGATCGCGGGAATCGACAAAGCCTATTTGCGTCAATGGTTAAAATGGATGGAAATAACCGGGCCAGTTGGCGGCGCTCCAATTCCCGAGCTCAAACTGGTCAATGATCAGCAACCAACGGCGGAACTGCGGCCTCCGGAAGACGGACAGACCGATGAAGACGACTTGATGCCGTATGACATTCTCGATGCGATCGAGTGCTACGCGATTCGCGACAAGATGGTTCCACTGGAGGTCTTCGAACATATCAAAGTCGATTTCCCGGACGTGGATTCAAAGCAACTCGGATTGTGGACGATCCGTTTCTTCAGGCTTTGGTGTCGAAATCAGTGGAAGCGAGAGAGATATGCTCCGTCGTTTCACCTGGACGACAAAAATCTGGATCCAAAGACCTGGTGTCGTTTTCCAATCCTTTCCGGCGGATTCCGACGTGAAATCGCGGAACTGGAAGCCAATTTGAAGTCGTCGATGGCGTAGCTATTTGCTGGCTCGACGCCGATTTAGCACGACGATGCCGCCATCAATTCCGAACCCGCCCGACACATGCAAAAGATCTTCATCGAGAAACCCTACCGGTTTGTTCGGCCGCTGATGTCGACCTGGCTGCCGTGGCTGCTGAACAATCGCCTGATTCATTCAACGATGCTGCGCACCACTGAGTCCATCGTTGCCGTCAAATCCCGCGGTGTTGATCGGCTTGAAAAGAGCATCAAGGCAGGACATGGAGTTGTGATGATCGGCAATCATCCACGAGTCTCGGATCCGGTCGTCATCTACGATTTGATTCGCCAAGCCAACTCGACCATGTTTGCGATGGCCAGTTGGCATCTGTTCAATCAGGGCTGGTTGAACACGGCGATCATCCGGACTTTCGGAGGCTATTCGGTGAATCGCGAAGGCCTGGACCGGGAGTCAATCAATTTCTCGGTTTCAATGCTTCAAAAAAATGAGCGTCCGATTCTGATGTTTCCCGAAGGGGCCACCAGTCGCACCAATGGTTCGCTAATGCCGTTTCTCGACGGTCCTACATTCGTGGCCCGAACGGCATCAAGGCGAAGGCACAGACAGGGGCTGAAAACCGTCATCCATCCGATCGTCATTCGCTACGAATTTGTCGGTGATTTCGCGACGGAGTTCGAGAAGGTTATCACGTCAATCGAAAACGAACTGCAGATCTCTCCGTCACTGGATTCCAACCCAGCCAAGCGTGTTCAGGTTTCGCTCGATGCGTTGGTTGCGAAGCAGGAACGTGCGTTTGACAGAACAGGAAACCCCAACCATAGCCCTTTTCAACGACGACAGCATCTCGCAGATTCGGTGATGGAAGAAGCCGAAGTTCGCTGGTTTGGAACGCGATCGGAGAAGAACATTGCTAACCGAATTCGCGACATTCGATCACGCGTGTTTCCAGAGCTGTTGGAAAACGAAAATCTGTCAGCAGAAGAACGAAACTTGCGTTGGCATGACCTTGAACGTACTTATCTGGCGTGGCAAATGGCAAGCTATCCGCAAGACTATCTCGCCGGCGATGCTTCCAAAGATCGCATTCTCGAGATCTCTGCAAAGATCCTGGAAGACCTGACGGATCGGCCTCGAAAATGTGGCAAACAAAAAGTCACAATCGAAGTTTGCGAAGCAATCGAAGTGCCTCCGACCAAACACCCGTCCGGCAAACCGGACCCGTTAATTGCAAAGATCCAACATCAGCTTGAGAATGGGCTGTTCGGATCACGAGAGGACTAAAACGCAGCAACGCAGCCACAAAAAAAACCGCGTTCGAAATCCGAACGCGGTTGATCTATTTTGAACGTAACGCTGTGGCTACGACCCGGTCGCTTCGATAACAATTTCTTCGCCGTCGCCGACCGTGATTTCAATCGCTCCAGAAGAGAACTTGCTATCCAGACGAGCCGGTTTCGCCGTTTGCCCCTGAGGAACCCGCTCTTCGAGCGTATCGAACAGCGAAACGCGGTGAGGCCCTTCCGCAGCGCCGACTTTATTATCGGTCGTCCGTAATTCGAATTTGCCCTCTGCGTTGGTCAAACCTTGTGAACTGGGCAACTTGATCGAATCGTCGATGACGTCCGGCATAAATCGAACCATGATGCCTTGAGCCGGAACACCGTCAATTTTGACGATTCCCGAAGTCGGTACCAACTCAGGCCCGCTCTCGCTGCAGCCTACTGCAGACACCATCAGGATCATGGAAAAAGCCAGTAGTAGCCTGTTCAAATTCATGCCGATTCTTTTCATCACTACCAATTCAATCAAGTAAGTTTGTAGCAGCGTTCACTACTCAGGAATAACTTCGCCATCGTTTCGGACGCAACGCAGACGCAAAACGTTCTGTGCGGTGTCATCGCTGAGGAAGTGAACCGAGCCATCGGAGTAGGCAAGGTTGGCACCACCCGGATGGTTACTTCCGAAAGAGCTTAGACGCTGATCCTGATAAAAGTACCAGGCAGATTGTGATCCAGGAGCACCTGATTCGCCAGCCGCCCATGGAATGCGATAGTTGATCGGAGCAAATGCACCGCCCATGATATTTCCAAGACCAGTGTCGCCACCAGCCGGGTACCAGCGAGACCAACCGCGAATTGTGCTGCCGCTGTTGTAGCCGATATCGGTGAACGAGTCGAAGTTAGGGTCCAGGTGCGAGAATTCGCCGAACAGAATTGTGTTGCTTGATCCGTCAGAAATCTGCGAGAATCCGACTTCGATACCTTTAGGAGCATCGGATGCTGCACGAGCATCCGGTCCTGTCGCCATGAACATACCGTCATTGGTAGCGCTGGTCGCATAGATCGGACGCTCACCACCGTTGGCACGATAGCTGGTTCCGCCGTAGTATTCCTCTGGAGTTCCCGTTGACGGGTATGGCAACGATTCGGCGCCAAGCGTGTCTGACGGGCAAAGGAAAGCTGGAATCACAGATGACGCGCGGAACAAATCAGTCGTCGCGACGCGGTTCGCTTTGGGAACTTCTCGATCCATTCCAGAGTAAACGTTGTTCGCTTCGATGAATGGAAGGATGTGATAGAATACAGTATGGCCCTGATAGCCATTGTTCTCGCTCGGAGTGAGTCCGCCGAGGTACTCTTGCTCGAATCCCGGTGGGAATTCCATGTGAGCACTTTCGTAATTGATAGCGGCCAATGCCACCTGTCGCAGATTGTTCGCACATTCGGTGCGTCGTGCTGCTTCACGAACCTGTTGAACTGCTGGCAAAAGCATGCCAATCAGGATGCCAATAATGGCGATCACAACAAGCAACTCGACGAGCGTAAATCCTGAACGCCGCGAGAATTCTTTGCGAGTAAACATCGATGCCTCAAAAGTTAAATATCGAATAATGGAAGAGTTAATTGGGGGTTCCGAATTGTATCCGCCAACCACGCAAAGCATAGCGGCAAAATCGGTACCACAAAGATTCACACGGGATTTCACGGAATTGTAACATTAAGAAACCTTAACCACGCCTTTTACCGTCGCAAAACGCGACACAGCTCGCAAAAGAAGGATTCTTCTTTCGCGTTGGAGGCGCGGTAAATTCACATAGCGATGGTGTCAATTCTTACTGATTCTCCGTATTGTCTGACCACCATTGAAGGACGCTTTCCCCTAAGGGATTTTTGACGCCGGATTCGTAAACATCGGCCAGCCCGTTATCTTTACATTCTTGATGTCAGCATTCCCCATTCAGAGCCGCGCATGTCAACCGATATCGAGATCGCCCGCGAAGCAACACTCAAGCCAATCGTCGAAATCGCTTCCCAGCTTTCGATTCCTGAAACGCAATTGGAGTATTTCGGTCGCTTCAAAGCAAAATTGCCTTTGTCTCTGATCGACGAAGAGAAAGTGGCCGCTTCGAATCTGATCCTCGTTTCTGCTATTTCGCCAACGCCGCCCGGAGAAGGCAAAACGACGATGTCGATCGGGCTGACGCAGGGCATGAACCGGATCGGCAAACAGACAACAGTCGTGCTTCGCGAACCATCGCTCGGCCCGGTGTTTGGCATCAAGGGCGGCGCTACCGGCGGCGGACATTCTCAAGTCCTGCCGATGGAAGATATCAACCTGCACTTCACCGGTGACTTTGCAGCAATCGAGAAAGCGCACAATCTATTGGCCGCCCTGATCGATAACAACTTGCAAGACCGAAAGCGGTCGCTGAACATTGACGGAAGAACCGTCGTCTGGAAACGGGTCTTTGACGTTAACGATCGAGCCTTGCGAAACGTGGTCGTCGGACTTGGCGGCACCTCCGGCGGCGTTCCGCGAGAGACCGGATTCGACATCACTGCGGCATCCGAAATCATGGCGATCCTGTGCCTGTCAAACGATCTTTCGGATCTCAAGCAACGGCTGGGGAACATTTTCATTGGCATGACTCGCGACCGAAAGCCAGTTTTCGCTCGTGACCTCAAAGCTCAGGGCGCCATGGCTGCGCTGCTCAAAGACGCGATCAAACCCAATTTGGTTCAGACGATTGAGGGCACGCCGGCGATCATTCATGGTGGCCCGTTCGCAAACATTGCTCAGGGGACCAACACCGTCATCGCAACACGGATGGGGCTGTCGCTTTCGGACTATGTGGTGACCGAGGCAGGATTCGGCAGCGATCTTGGCGCAGAGAAATTTTGCGACATCAAGTGCGCGTCGTCGGGACTTGCTCCGAAACTGATGGTGATGGTGGCGACGATCCGGGCATTGAAGTATCACGGCGGCGCGGACTTGAAAGAGCTGACGACGCCCGACACCGACGCGCTGCGGAAGGGTTTGGTGAACCTGGAGAAACATCTGGAGAATACACGGCTGTATAACCTCGACGCGGTCGTTGGCATCAACCGCTTCACTTCCGATAGCGATGAAGAACTTGCCATCGTCAAAGCACGCTGTGAAGAGCTGGGCTTCGACGCCGTTGTCGCCAACGTGTGGGGTGAGGGAGGCGCTGGTGCTGAGGAACTGGCACATGCCGTCGTTGCGAAAATCGAGTCGACCGAAAAAACGTTTTCGCCGCTCTACGACTGGAATCAACCGATCGAAGACAAAATCGAAACGGTGTGCACAAAAGTCTACGGGGCTGGCAGCGTCGAATACACGTCTCAGGCGAAAAAAGACCTGCGCAAAATCAAAAAGCTGGGATTCGAAGACTTCGCCGTTTGCATCGCCAAAACGCAAAAGAGCTTTTCCGATGACCCGTCAAAACTGGGCAGGCCTCAGGGTTTCGAAATCACGGTTCGCGAAATCGAAATCAATGCCGGTGCCAAATTTGTCGTGCCGATCACGGGTGAAATGCTGAGAATGCCGGGCTTGCCGTCAATTCCATCGTCCGAGCATATCGACATTTCGGACGACGGAACGATCACCGGTTTGTCATAAGCGTTAGCAGCGTTCGATCACCATCGCGACCGCGTTCCCGCCGCCAAGGCACAAACTGGCGACGCCGATTTTCTTTTCGGTTTGCCTCAGAGCACTCATCAGCGTCACCAGCACGCGGGCTCCGCTGGCCCCGATGGGATGGCCGAGCGAAATTCCGCCGCCCCAAATGTTGACGTTGTTCATATCGAGTTGAAGCTCTTTGACGCAAGCCAACATTTGGCTGGCGAAAGCTTCGTTGATCTCGAACAGGTCGACCTGGTCGAGCGACATGTCGGCTTTCTTCAAGGCTCCGCGGATGGCTTCGACCGGCGCGATAAACAGATCTTTCGGCTCGGTCCCGGAAGTGTAATTCGCGACGATTCTAAATTTGCTGGTGGCGCTTGCCGCGGCTTCTTCGCTGACCACAACGACCGCTGCGGCGCCATCGGAAAGCGTCGAGGCATTGCCCGCGGTGACAGAACCTTCGCGATCAAAGACGGGGCGGAGCTTGGATAGCCCTTCGGCGGTTGAGTCGGCGCGAACGCATTCGTCCCGATCGACGACTTTGTCTCCTTTGCGATGCTTGATCGTGACGGGAACGATTTCGTTGTCGAAGAATCCGGCCTCGATCGCCGCAGAGGCTCGCTGTTGGCTTGTCGCCGAAAGCTCGTCTTGCTGCTCGCGAGTGACGTCGAATTTTTTGGCAATGTGTTCGGCGTGCATTCCCATGTGGCAGTTTTCAAAAGAACAAGTCAGACCGTCATAGACCATGGCGTCGACCAGTGCTCCATCGCCAAGCTTCAAGCCGCCGCGAAGGTTTTTGACCAGATGCGGAGCCGCCGACATGTTCTCCATTCCGCCGGCGACGATCACGGAAGCGTCACCGCAACGAATCGCCTGGTCGGCCAGCATAACAGCCTTCAAACCCGAACCGCAGACTTTATTGACGGTCAGCGCTGCGATCGAGTTCGGCAGTCCGGCAGCGAGAGCCGCCTGTCGCGCGGGAGCTTGTCCGACTCCGGCGCCGATCACGTTGCCCATGATGACTTCGTCGACGCTGTCCGCGGAGATTTGGGCTTTCGACATGGCGGATTCGATGGCGATGCCGCCGAGTTGCGGGGCCGGGAGCGAACTTAATCCGCCAAGGAAACTGCCGATCGGAGTTCGAGCACCGCTGATGAGATAACTGCTGGCCATGGTTCACCACGTTTGAAAATTGAACGTTCAAATCTGGAGGACCGCTTCGAAATCGATTCGCAGGATTTGCGACTGCCTCCACACCTACATTATGTCAGATGTTTTGATTTCGACGAGGCCGCGAACGACTGAGCAGCTACGACTCGAGCTCTTCCGCGAATCGCGTTTGCAGACACTCGAGCCCGCGGGCTCCGTCGTCACCGTCGACCACGACATTCACACGCACCTCGGAAGTACTGATCATCTCGACATTGATACCGGCTTCGGCCAACGCTTCGAACGATCCCATCGCAACGCCGGTGTGGCTGCGCATGCCAATTCCGGAAACGGATAGCTTGGAAATACGTTCTCTGAAGTCGATCTTTTCGCAACCATATTCCTTGCTGGCCTCTTCCGCGACTGCGACTGCGTCCTGAAGCTGTTCCCGCTTGACCGTGAACGTGATGTCCGCGATCTGCTCGTTGTTGAAGCTCTGAACGATCATGTCGACAAAAACGCCCTTGTCCGCAATCTGCTCAAACAGGCTGGCCGCCAACCCCGGACGGTTGGGAATTTTGCAAATCGTGATGCGAGCCTGAGTATTGTCCAGCACGATGTCGTCGATCGTTAACGCTTCCATCCCGATGACTTGCAGGCGTTCGATTACGTCCAACGCGCTCACGTCTCGCTTTGCCGTTTCAGATGGTCGAACTTCGTTGGGCTGAGCCTCGATTTTGTCCAGTGAGAACTCGCCATGGATGGTGCGGAGCGCGTCGAGTGCATTCGTTCGGTCGACCAGAACCGAGATCTTGATTTCGCTGGTCGTGATAATTTCAAGGTTGATTCCGGCGTCCGCCAACACGCGAAACATCCGATTGGCAACGCCGGCTTCATGAGCCATCCCCAAACCGACGGCTGAAACTTTCGAAACGTTTTCGTTGACCGGCGCCAGCGTTCCACCAAGCTCGGCCACGACGTCTTTGATAACAGAGACCGCTTCGGCGGCTTCGCCACGCGGAACCGTGAAGCTGATGCTGGTCGTATCATCGTCGCTCACGTTTTGCACGATCATGTCGACCGTGATTTTGCGATCCGCGATCGGCTTGAAGATTTTCAGGATCGTGCCGGGAACGTCGGGAACATCCATCACCGAAACCATGGCTTCATCGCGAGTCAACGCGGCTCCACTGACAACCATGCCGGCCGTATCAGCGTCGTCGACGATCAATGAGCCGGGTCCGTCGCTAAGGCTACTGCGAACGTGGATTGGGACGTTGAACTTCTTGCCGAACTCGATCGAGCGACTGTGCATCACCCCGGCGCCGAGGCTCGCGAGCTCCAACATCTCGTCGTAACAAACTCGCGGCACCAGGCATGCCTCCGGGAGAACGCGCGGGTCGGTCGTATAGATGCCGTCGACGTCGGTGTAAATTTCGCACTGGTCCGCGCCCAGAACTGCAGCGAGCGCGACGGCTGTTGTGTCGCTTCCGCCGCGGCCAAGCGTGGTGATGTTGAATTGATCGTCGATGCCCTGGAAACCTGCCGCGATGACAATGTTGCCTTCATCGAGCAGCGCTTTCATGCGATCGGTCGAAATCGAATGGATGCGAGCCTTTGTGTGAGAGCTATCGGTTTTGATTCCGATCTGAGCACCCGTGAGGCTGACGCCTTTGTAACCCAGCGAGTCAATCGCCATCGCCATCAACGCGACGCTCACTTGCTCGCCGGTCGACAGCAACATATCCATTTCGCGAGCCGGCGGTTTCTCGTTGATCTCGGCGGCGAGTGAAATCAGCGTGTCGGTGTTTTTACCCATCGCACTGACGACCATAACGACTTGATGGCCATGTTGATGAGCCCGTACGGCTTTGCGTGCTGCGGCAAGAATTTTTTCGCTGTCGGCAACGCTGGTGCCGCCGAATTTTTGTACGACTAACGACATTTTCGTGGTGGTTGGTAGAAGGTAACTTTATTCGAAGCGACATTTATAATTGAGCCAAGCCGATTTCGGTACGCGTAACCCAATGCAATCGTGGAATTGTGCGAGTTTGCTGCCCGAAGAATGGAATCAATTCCATTGTCGGCCTCCATAGGGGTTTCCCAGTTGAACCCCAGTCCGGTCTTGGCCACAATTCAGAACATTCACACGCCAAATTTACGAATTGGAAACCAGATGGATCGAGTCATCTTCTGCGCGGCAATCGCCATCAGCTTTCTGTTTGCCGCTACCGGCCTCACGCAAAAATCGAAGTCGAGCGAGGCGATCGCTTGCAGAATCGATTTGAATAACGTGAAGCACATGTCGGACATTGCGTCGAACGCTTTGATGCACGAGTTCCACATCGACGAACCGAAAGTGTTTGGCTTTTTGAAAACAGCCCGCAAGAACCACGACGACGGCAAGTCACTCGCCGTGGCGACTGCGAAAGAGTTTGGAATTGCCGAAGCAGATTTCCTTGCGGCGATTGAAGCTTACAAACATGTGAACTGTACGCATGAAGGCGGCGGGGAATCCAAGTCTGAGCCAGCCGGCGACGGAACGATCTCGCCGTTCGCGAAAGACGTTCTGTTTCACGTCGTCGTCCACGAACTTGGTCACGCTCTGGTTCGCGAATTTGATTTGCCGGTTCTTGGCAATGAGGAGACTTTGGCGGACACGTTTGCGACGCACTACATCGTTTCGCGAATGCCAAAGGCGAGGGCTTCGTCCATTTTGAAAGCAAGGATTTCTTCGTTGATGATTGAGGCGGAAGAGGTGCCTCGCAACGAATGGACGGTCAAAGGCGAACACAATTCAGATGCACGCCGAGCCTATCAGATCGCGGCGACTGCGATTGCGTACGATTCGGAAGCTTTCGGATCGCTGGCAGACCTGGTCGAGATGACCGGATCGGAGTTTCGTGGGGCGAGGGATTACGGAAGCGAACTGCATCGTTCGTGGCGTCGAATTCTGAAGCCGCTTTGGATGAACGACGGCATGAAGTCCAAGGAAGCGCGGTTGGCAATTGAAGACGATTCAATGTTTGCGTCGGCGCTCGAGAGCGGAGATTTCGCGACTGAGCTGGAGGCCGTTTTGCGGTCGTTCGATTGGCATTCGCAAGTCACGTTGCGATTCGCAAGCGGTGATGGCGGAGCTGGATGGAATCGGTCCGCCCGGACGATCACGGTTTACGATGAGTACGTTAGGCGTTTTAACGCGCAGGGTGAGAAGTAGGTTGGGCGGTTGAGTAGGTTGAACTGCTGAGTAAATCGCGTGTTGAATAGGTCAGGCTGTCCCAGCCTGACACATCATGAACAAGTCTGGGACAGACTTGCCTACTCCTACGACCGAACGTCCACGAAATGGCCTTCGATCGCAGCCGCTGCCGCCATCGCCGGCGAGACCAAATGCGTCAATCCTCCGCGTCCCTGACGCCCCTCGAAGTTACGATTGCTCGTCGAAGCACATCGCTGACCGGGCTCCAGTTTGTCTGGATTCATCGCCAGACACATGCTGCAACCGGCCTCTCGCCATTCAAATCCGGCTTCGAGAAACACCTTGTCCAGGCCTTCTGCTTCCGCCTGCAATTTGACTTGCCCGCTGCCAGGCACCACCATCGCGTCGACTTTGTCAGAAACTTTGCGGCCCGCAATCGTCGCTGCGGCTTCGCGAAGATCTTCGATTCGCGAATTCGTACACGAACCGATAAACACGCGATCGATTTCAATGTCCACGATCTTCTGACCGGGCGTGAGGTTCATGTACTCGATCGCCAACTGTGCCGATTGGGCCACGACGGCATCATCGAAGTCAGCCGGATTCGGCACCACGCCGTCGACGCCAATCACCTGACCCGGGTTCGTTCCCCACGTGACTTGTGGGGCAATCTTCGACGCGTCAAAAATCTCGACGCGATCATAAGCCGCACCTTCGTCCGTCGGCAGCTTCCGCCATTTTTCCGCGACGACATCGAAGTCCGCGGGTGCGAATTCTTTGCCGCGAATGTAGTCGATCGTCGTTTCGTCAGGAGCGATCAATCCGGCTCGGGCTCCGCCTTCGATCGACATATTGCAGATCGTCATCCGCTGCTCCATCGACAATGCACGAATCGCCTCGCCGGTGTACTCCAGCACATAGCCTGTTCCGCCGGAGGTCGAAATCTGTCCAATCAGAAACAGAATCAGGTCCTTACTGGTGACTCCGGGAGCAAGCGTATTGTCGAAGCGAGCCTCCATCGTTTTCGGTCGAGTCTGCAACAACGTTTGCGTTGCCAACACGTGTTCGACTTCGCTGGTTCCGATCCCGAAAGCCAACGCTCCGAACGCGCCGTGCGTCGAAGTATGCGAGTCGCCGCAGACGATCGTCATTCCGGGCTGAGTCAATCCAAGCTCTGGGCCGATCACGTGGACGATGCCCTGTTTGGGGCTGTCGAGGTCGTAAAGTCGTACGCCGAAGTCTTTGCAGTTCTGCCGCAGCGTATCAATCTGCTTACGCGAAATCAGATCGACAATTGGAAGATGTCGATCGATCGTCGGCACGTTGTGGTCTTCCGTGGCAACCGTCAAATCGGGACGACGGACTTTTCGGCCGGCAACGCGGAGACCTTCAAACGCCTGCGGACTGGTGACTTCGTGGACCAAATGCAAATCGATATACAGCATCGTTTGCTTGCCCGGTTCGTGGTGCACGACGTGCTGGTCCCAGATTTTTTCGAACAGAGTGCGTGGCGTTTTGGCGATCATGACGATTCCGGTCGGGATTCTCTTGGCAAATGGTGGTTTGGCAACGTCTGGCCGAGACATGCCTGTTGGTTCGGCTATCATAAAGCCAAGCTTGATTTTCTGGAAGTTTCCCTTTCGAGTCACTCCCAAACAAAGTACGCTTCGCCAAACTTTTGCCCCGTTTCGATCCCCAACCCTCCGTCGATCCCAAACGCTCCGACGTGACCTGAATTAGATGACTGAAATCATTAAAGCCGCCGTTCTCGGAATCGTTCAAGGGCTGACCGAATTCCTTCCTGTCAGTAGCAGCGGCCACATCGAGATCGTTCGAGCGTTGCTTGGCGACAAAGCCGTCGGCGAAGCGTCGATTCTGATGACGGTCGTTCTGCACTTTGCAACCGCGATCAGCACGGTAGTTGTTTTCCGCAAAGAAGTCGGCGAAATCCTCAAAGGACTTTTCCAGTTCAAGTACAACGAGCACTCGGAGTTCACTCTGAAGATCATCCTTTCGATGATCCCGGCGGCTTTCGTTGGAATGGCGTTCGAAGAGGAGATCGACGACCTGTTCACCAAGAACATGTTGCTGGTCGGATGCATGTTGCTGGTGACCGGCGTGCTTCTGCTGCTGGCGGATCGCGCAAAGAACACGGACAAGTCGGTTGGTTTTGTGAGCGCCCTCATCGTCGGCATCTCGCAGGCGATCGCGATTCTGCCAGGCATCTCCCGCTCCGGCGCCACGATTTCGACTTGCGTGCTGCTGGGCATCGACCGTTCGAAAGCCGCCCGGTTTTCCTTTTTGATGGTGGTGCCGCTGATCTTTGGAAAGATGGCGAAGGATTTGCTCGATGGCGAGTTGTGGAGTGCGGGCGTTGATCCGGTTTCTTTGATCGTTGGCTTCAGCGCGGCGTTCATCACCGGTTTACTGGCTTGCACGTGGATGATTTCGCTGGTGAAAGCCGCCAATTTGCGCTGGTTCTCATGGTACTGCTTCGCGGTCGGAGCGATCGCGATCGCGGCGGGAATCTATTCGTTCTCCGGCTAAAACTTTGCGGTCAACCTCTGCCGAAACGGCGCTCAAATCTGCTGAGACCAGGCATTCTGCGGCGAATGCGAGACTGCCCCAAGCCCGTAAACTCCGGGATTCTTGGCCGGTTGCAACTCGCGTTGACCCGAGGTCGTGATTTCTCTACGGTCCACGCATGCAGTTCCCGGTAAAGCATCCAAAACTACACTTATGCTGCGCACTTTTCGCGTTTGTCGCGACGCTGTGCGCCTGCTCGGGCTTGTTCGCTCAAAACCAATGGCTGGTCCTGACAAACGGCCAAACCATTGAAGGCAACATTTCGCTCGACGACGATCGCTACACGGTCGAAATGCAAAACGGCAGTCGAATCATCATTGGCGCCGACCGGGTGAACTTCGTCGCGGATTCGATCAGCGATATCTACTGGGACAAGTGGAGTCGCGTGGATCCGACGGATGCAAACAGCCACATCAGCCTGTTTCGCTGGTGCCTGAAGCATGATTTGCTGGACGAAGCTCAGCAGCAAATTGACCTGGTCGCAAAAATTGAAAATCTCGAAGATCAGGCGAGCCATCTGACACGGATGGCTCAGGAGCTGGAACTCGTATTCACACGTATCGAAAAAGAAGCCCTGCTGGCGAAACAAAAAGAAATCGAAGCCCTGCAGATTCGCAGCTTGCCTGAAATCGAAACGGGCAGAAAGCCAGAATTCGCAGCAGTCCCGACCATTCCGTCTACTCCGATTGACGAAGAAGGCCGACCCGTCCGCAGGCTTGAGCCAATGCCTCAACGTGGCCCGGACGTTGCCAGCGAGGTCGAACTGGTTGACTTTGAGGAAGACGTTGCACCGGCGCCCAAGCCGCTGACCAGGCGTAGCAAACCGGCTTGGGTTAACAACCGGCAACTCGATCGCGAAACACGCATGATGGCCGACGGCACGGTCAGCTTTTACAAACGTCACCTGGAGCCGACGCTAATTGAGAACTGCATTCAGTGCCATGATTCTCGCAGCGTGGCGATGCCGTTGAGCAAACGTTCGTTTGGGCAAACGATTCCGCGTCGCATGAGCCAACAGAATCTACATTTCGTGATGGAACAGGTAGATCGCTCGAATCCGTTGGCCAGTAAGTTGCTGAGCATGGCGACGATGGCTCATGGCGAACAGAGTTCTGCTGCGTTCAGCGCCAACGATCCGTTCGTGTTCGAATTGAAAAAATGGTCTGTCGCGGTCAGCACCGATCCGGCCAGATGGCTGATGCAGCTGGCTGAGGAATCTTATGTTTCACCTATCCCAGCGGCTTCTCAGGATCGGCCTGAAGTACAAAGTGAATTGCCAGAACAGCCGAAACCGCAACAGCAATCGGTCGAGACTGCGGAGCAAACTGCAAACGAAGTCATCGAAGTGGAATCCCCGGCCGTCGACCCTTACGATCCGTCCGAGTTCAATCGCAAATAGCCAGGCTGTTTAGAGGCAGTTTCAAAACCTTGTGGCTGCGGCGTCTCGCCGCAGTTGATACCAGAAATACTGCGGCGAGACGCCGCAGCCACTGCCAAGTGATCAGTTTTGAAACTGGCTCTAAGCAAAGCCTGCCTTTATCACCAGCGTTGTAGCACGACGTGTGAGCGAAAGAATACGCAATTGCTCGCTCGACTTCGCCCTATTTTAAAACTTGCGCAATCGGCGTTTGACGATCCCTTGCGGCACATCTTCCAGCTTCATCGCCGTGATCTTCCACTGGTTGTCGATCGCCTGAACATCAAACGACGCGTCATAAACGTTCGTACGCTCATGAATGTGCCCCCAATGCTCGACGTCGCCCACAAGGTTCCACTTGCAACGGTAAACGAACCCGGGCTTGGCGGTTGAAAAGCTCTTTCCATTTTCCCGCAGCTTGCCTTTCAAAAGATTCACTTCCGTGATGTTGGCCACGGCACCGCCCTGTTCCTTGATTCGCAAACTGTCATTCAGTTGCAGGTAAAGTTCTCCAAGCAGTTTGCCGTCGACGCTTTTCGCCAAACCATCATAAATGCGGCTCTCGCTGGAATAGTCAAACGCGCGAAACAGATTCGCATGCAAAGCCGCGAACACCTCGTCAGCTTTTTGCTCCGAGACTTGCATCCGACGACTCCACGGAGCGTACAGGTCGACTTTCACCAGCGGTACGCACAACAACGCCGCCGCGGTCAACGCACCCGCAATCGTGAAACGCTGTGCTTTCGAATCCCGAAAACGACCGCTGGCAAACGTGACGATCGCCCCGACGAACAGAAGCAAACTGAGCCACGGGAAACCTTCCCAAAACGGCAAATCAAATTCAGCGGGCACAGTTTCGATGGCTTCGTCGTTGACCGGTTCCGCGTTGGACCATGTGTAAGTATTGTTCTCGAGGAACTTTGAAAACTGCGTTCGGCGCACGGTCCCCAAAGCGATCACGACGGTGTCCACGCTGCGAACGATAGAATTGAACATGTCCCAAGTGACCGAAACATGAGCCGGCGCGCCGCCCGGATCGTAGCTCATGATGACACCGACTCGACCGTTGGCCATCGAGATTTTTCGACGTTCAGCTTGCATTGCAAAATCACGAATATCCAGCCCATAGAAATCGATCCGGTCAAACTTGGGTTGCACCGCGTTGGCGTCAATGGTGACCGGATTGGCCGCTGACAACAACGCTTCGATCTTGGGCTTGAGCGCGTCCTGTTCGTCGATTTCAAGAAATCTGCCGTCTTCGCTTTCGATGTCAATGAAAGTCGACAGGCTGGCGATCGGAATCAGAATTTCCTGGCGAACCTCACGACGGGTGATGTAAAAGAAACTGTAGACGCTGCCGTAGCTCTCAATGCCAAGGTTCTTTTCGCGCTGCTCTTCCAGCCACTTGTCCCATACCGCGACGTCATCGTTTTTGTCCGGCACGCCCTCCCAGTCAAACTGGAACGTTTCCGGAATCGCAGGCTTCATGATTTTACCGCTGCCACCGTATGAAACGTCAGCGCCAGACTGTTTCACGATGTACTTCAGCTCCGTGGGAAGCAGAGCTCCATCGGCAATCATCCGCTGTTCCATCGTGATAAACTCAGGCGGCTCCTCGTACGTGTATTCGAAAATGTAGCCGATCGTGTAGTTCATCAGCTGCCCGGCCGGGATACCTTCTTTCGGTATTTCGAACGGCCTGATTTCGGTAACTTCTCCTTCGAGGACTTCTCCCTCGGCGTCCATGATCAGGATTTTCTCAAGCAGATATTTGGCGTGGTCCTGGGTGCCTTCCTGCAGCTCGGTGTTGTCGTATTTGCCCGTTTCTTCGTAAGGTTCGACGCCGTGCAGCAGTTCAAGATCTTCCGCATAGCACTTCAGCCGCATGATCAGCTTCCTGCGGCCGACCAGCACATCGGCTTCGACGATCGAAAGCGGGTGATTGACGCCGGCCGAAACAGAATTCTCACCAGCCGCCGCGGATGAGAAAATTGACGTCACACAAACGACTGCGAACGATAGCGAAAAAGCAATGCTCTTGAACATTCCGAACATATATCCTCTGAATTTGTCTTCCGTTGTCGGATTGCGAAAACAGCCACTTTCTGTGACCATTTTACGACTGACGAACGTATTCTAACGCCGATTTCGATTCGTTGGACGCTCCAGCATTGCCCCTTTGCCAACATTTTCAATCTTCATGAACGCTCTCGCCGAAATCCGAACCCGTTTTGCCGACGCACTTGTTTCGCTTGTGGACGATCCCACAGAGTTGCTCGGAATGATCCGCCCGGCAAAGGACGCGACCTTCGGTGACTATCAAGCCAACCTCGCGATGCCCCTGGGAAAGAAGTTGGGAAAGCCGCCGCGTGATATGGCGACCGAAATCGTGGAAAAGCTGGCTGTTGATGGGCTTTGCAGCAACGTCGACGTCGCCGGACCGGGATTTATCAATCTGAAACTGGACGACGAGTGGCTCAAAGGAAGCCTGTCTGCTGCTCTCGTTGATGAACGTTTGGGTGTGAGCAAAGTCGCCGATCCGAAAACCTACGTCGTCGATTTTTCGTCACCCAACGTGGCCAAACCGATGCATGTCGGTCATATCCGCAGCACCGTGATTGGCGATGCGATTTCGAAGATCCTGAGCTTCGCAGGCCACAAAGTCATTACGGACAATCATGTCGGCGACTGGGGCACGCAGTTCGGCATGATCATTTACGGCTACAAACATTTTCTTGACGCGGCGGCGTACGAGAAAGACCCCGTGACCGAACTGGGGCGACTGTACAAGTTCGTGCGTCAACTGGTGGACTATCACGCGGCGAAAGGCAAAGTCGATGACGTGGCTGACAAGATTATCGAACTGTCGGGACAAGTCGCTGCACTGAAAGAAAAACAGGCTGCGGCGACAGAGAAAGCGGAAACGAAAAAAATCAAGAAAGAGCTATCGGCGGTCACGAAGCGATTGGACTCACAAAAGGAAACCGGCGACGGACTCAAAGCCAAAATCGATGCCATCGAATCCAACCCCGATCTGATCGGCATCGCCAACGCACACCCGGAAATTGGCCAGCAGGTGCTGCTTGAGACTGCAAAGCTTCACGAAGGCGACAAGGAGAACAAGGAACTGTGGACCGAGTTCCTGCCGTATTGCTGGGAGGATATGCGGAAGATCTATCGTCGCCTAAACATCGAACACGATCACGAACTTGGCGAGAGCTTCTACCACGACATGCTTGGTGATGTCGTTTCCGATTTCGAAGCCAAAGGGTTCGCTCGCACCAGCGACGGTGCGGTTTGCGTGTTCATGGACGATTACGAAACGCCAATGATTATCCGCAAGAAAGACGGTGCCTTTCTGTATTCGACGACCGACCTGGCGACGATCAAATACCGCGTGGATCACTTCGGCGCCGATGCTGCATTGTGCGTGGTCGACCATCGTCAGCATGAGCACTTTGACAAACTATTCGACGCCGCGCGACTGTGGGGCTACAAGGACATCGAACTGACGCACGTCAGCTTTGGCACCGTGTTGGGCGATGATGGAAAACCGTTCAAGACTCGCTCTGGCGACACGGTAGGCCTCGAATCGCTTTTAGATGAAGCCGAATCACGTGCTTTGGCGATCGCCGTTGAGCAAAATCCTGATCTGTCGGAAGAGCAACAGAAACACATCGCCACAACGGTGGGTATTGGAGCACTCAAGTATGCCGACTTGTCTCAAAACCGCGGCTCGGATTATAAGTTCAGCTACGACAAAATGTTGGCCACGCGTGGCAACACCGCCACGTATTTGCAGTTTAGCTACGCTCGTGTCCAAGGCATCATTCGCAAGACCGGCGCGGACATGGCGAAAGTCCGAGCCAATCCAGTTCCGTTCGAGTTCGCAACGGATATCGAGCGTGAGCTGGCGGTGAAGTTAGCTCGCTTTGGCGAAACGATTGACGAAGTCCTTGTCGAGTACAAACCAAACTTGCTTTGTGGCTACCTGTTCGATCTGACACAAGTGTTTTTCCAGTTTTTGGAAAAGTGCAGCGTAAAGGATGCGGAAACCGAATCACTGAAGCAAAGCCGTCTTCAGTTCTGCGATTTGATGTCGCGAACTGTAGAACGCGGCTTGGGGTTGCTTGGCATCGGCGTGATCGAACAGATGTAACGGTGGCATAGGCTTCCAGCCTGTGATCGCGCTGGCACAGATGGTGGTGCGGATTCCAATCAAGGTGTTTTTGAGGTATGCGACGGCTAGAAGACATCGCTACGAAAGGTGCAGATCACAGGCTGGAAGCCTATGCCACCTGACCGCAGCCTTTGCTACAATTGACCTTCAAAAAGGCCCTCTGCATGCCCACCGACTCTGCCACTCTTGCCGAATACTCTTCCTGGCACCTTAACTTCATCAGCCTGCTCGGCATCTTCGTCATGCTCTTTATCGCATGGCTGGTCAGCTCGCATCGAACCAAAGTCAACTGGCGACTGGTTGTATCCGGCATCCTGCTGCAACTCGTCCTTGCCGCTCTGTTTTTCCAATCGCAAAACTGGACGATGGGAGGAGCTTACCCGAACGGTATACTGTTCGCGGCACTGGATTCCGTGTTCAAATCAATCCAGGAATTCGTGGAAGCCGGATCGGGATTCGTCTTCAACGCGAACGGGATCGCAGAAGGAAACCCAACGGACCCCAAAGTCGTTTTGAAAACGTTTGCCTTTGGCGTTTTGCCAACCGTGATCTTTTTCGCGTCGCTGATGGCGATCCTGTATCACATCGGCATCATGCAATGGCTAATCCGCGGCATGGCCTGGGTGATGGGCAAGACGCTGGGCACATCGGGCCCCGAAAGCATGGCGGCCGCAGCGAATGTTCTGGTCGGTCACACCGAAGCCCCACTCGTCGTGAAGCCTTACGTTGCAGGCATGACGCGTAGTGAACTGAATGCGTTGATGGTCGGCGGTTTTTCGACGATCAGCGGAAGCTTGATGGCGATCTTCGTCAACTTCGGCGTAAGCGCGGGCCACTTGTTAACGGCTTCAATCATTTCGGCTCCGGCGGCGTTGGTGATCGCGAAAATCATGCAGCCGGAGACTGAACAGACCGCTGACATCGAAGAAGTCACCGAGAAAATGGAACGTCCGGCATCGAACGTGATTGAAGCCGCGGCGATCGGAGCCAGCGACGGCATGAAGCTGGCCATCAACATTGCCGCGATGCTGATCGCGTTTCTGGCTCTGCTGGCAATGATCGATGCGATTCTTCGCGGAAGCGGCGAGGGCATCGAATGGCTGATGAACCAATCTCGAACGGCCGAAAATGCCATCGACATTCGGTGGTCGCTCAACGGATTGCTTGGTTCGCTGTTCTATCCGCTGGCGTGGGTGATGGGCATTCGCCCGGAGGACTGTCAAGTTTCCGGCTTGCTGCTGGGCAAGAAGATGGCGGTCAACGAGTTTGTGGCCTACCTCGACCTGAGCGCGATTCTCAACGGACAGTTCACGCTACCGGTCAACGGCGAGGAGCAAGTCGTTGAAATTTCTGAGCGGACCCGAGTGATTCTGACCTACGCTCTGTGCGGATTCTCCAATTTCGGCGCGATTGGCATTCAGATCGGCGGCATCGGCCCACTGGCTCCCGAGCGTCGCAGCGATTTGGCTCAGCTTGGCCTCCGCGCCATGTTCGGCGGGATGTTAGCGTGCTGCATCACGGCTTGCATGGCGGGTCTGATGTTCGGCCTGCTCTCGTAGGTGGCATAGGCTTCCAGCCTGTGATCCGCATCCGAACGCCCAAGCTATTGAAACCGTTACCTTGTTCTGGCGGTCGCCTCGACAATGAAGCCTGTGACAAGTTCGCAAGCTGAATTTCAACTCCAGCCGCAACATCAAAACTTACCAACCCATTGTTCAATCTTTGGATTCATTCGCATACGTTTCGAAAATCGTTTGAATCTCGACTCGGCGTTTGGGATCATCACATACCTGCAAGGCAGTTTTCCCCTTCCCATCTTTCACTTCCGGGTCAGCTCCGTTTTCAAGCAGCAGTTTGACAATATCGGTATGGCCAACTCTTACCGCACGGTGCAATGGCGTTCCGAAAAACCGATCATGTTCGTTCACGTCCGCACCATGTTGCAACAGCATTTCCACTATTTGCCTTTGCCCCATCGCGGCAGCCCAAGCCAACGGCCCTTCTTCGATTTTGACGCCTGATTCAAGAAGGCATTGCAGCATCTCTGGTCGGCGTTCCTTGATGCAAATCCCGATTGCATTGTAGTGACAGTCGTCTTTGAGCCTCTCTCCTTGGGCCAGCAATCTCTCAACAGCTTGCAAGTCGCCGAACATGACCGATGTTTCCAAATCCTGCTTCAATCCTTTTTCGATCAGCAAGTTGGCAACGTCAAAGCAACTTTGATTGGTCGCGGCGACACGCTTTCCGCCAATGAGTTCATACGACAGCCAGTTCGCCTGAAGTGCCGAGAAGCCGTTGAAACGTGCTTTAGGATTTGCGCCTTTGTCGATCATGATCTTGACAAGGTCGGTCGATTTTTCCATTCCAAAACACTGAAACAGGTAGCGATCAAACAGCTCTTGCCGTTGGCCCTTTTCATCAATCTGAAATTTCTCATGCCCAATCAACGCAAGGACAATTTCGGAGTTATCACCAAATGCGCTGTGCCAAAACGCGACATCGATCGGAGTAACAAGGTCGCTCTCACCGTCTCTTAAGCCGTTGATAGACTCACATTGATCAAACGGGTCAGCTCCCGCATCAAGAATTAGCTTGATCGACGCTGGCGGCGCGGAGACGTTGACAGCATGGTGGATGACCAACGCCTTAAGCCCGATAATGTGCATTCCCGACATGCCACCGGAGAGTCCAAGCGTCGCATTCACATCTGCACCGTTTTCGATAAACAGCTTGACGATCGCGGGGTGTTTAAGTGCATGATGAAAAAGCGAATCATAGCCAAGTTTAGGCTTGTTGAAGTCAATGGATTCTTCGGCAAGAAGATACTTGAAAATTTCAACTTGGCCTACGCGAACAGCTGTCTTAAGAGCAAATGAATATTCATTGTTGGGTCCTGGCCGATACTTTCGTTTCACCTGTACCAAATCACCAAGGCAAATTGCTGATTCGATATCGCATTCCGCTCCAGCTTTGATCAACTCAAAAGCGATCTCGGATCGCCTCCTCCAATACGCCTTCCTGTCTTCTTCGTCGACTCGAAAGCGGCCATTTTCAATCGACTTGGTAACAGATTGCAGAGCTGTCTGACCGAAATTGTCTTTCAGTTCAAGATCGGAGACATTGGCAATCAGATATTTCGCGACTTCGGGAGATTGAGTGAGGAACAAAGGTGTTTCTCCAAGTTCATTCACTGCATTGATGTCAGCACCGCGGTCCAGTAGCAGCTTGGCCATCTCGCGCGTTCGCGCGAACATCAAGGCGGTCTCACCATATGGCCTTTTCAATATTTCTTGCACTCTGGAACGCGTTCCCGAATACGTTAGAGATGTATTCTTTTTCGCCGCTGCGTTTACGTCTGCTCCGTTTTCAAGCAGCCACTTCGCCACGTCCGGCAAATTTAGCTTGGCAGCGTAGTGCAGAGGAGTTCTCCCCCTCGAGTCACCAAGTGAAATCCACTTCGGATTCGACATCATGATGCGCAAAGCCTCTTCAGGTTGTCCCTTTTGTAGGAATTCCTGAGGTGAACCTTCAAATGGATGCCAAGTTTGAGCTCGCAACTCGGACACGAACAGTATCAGAATCAGCAATGTCAAATGCAGACTGCGAGTACTCACGGCAATCACCCAAAACTCAGTTGAGATTTAAGCACTGTTTGGCAAACTCATACAGTGCCTAGCTGAGACGTCCAGAGTGTGGATTTCGTTCCACATCAGGAAAAATATTATCTTCCGCAAACATTCAGTTTCGAAGGCTCAAGACTGACTTAGCCATTCAAACGATTACGTCTGGAAGCCTTGACCACGTTTCTCTGAAACGAACCGTCTGCGATCGACCAAACGAAAGCCCAATGGGTTCCCAGTCCGGCAAGGACCAGCAAATGAAATGTCTCGTGCGGGCCCCAGACTTTCTGGATGAAAACTGGCTGGCCAGTAGCATTGATCAACGCTCCGACCGTGTAGAACAGGCCGCCGATGACGACCAGCTTGATGCCCTCGAAACCGAATTCTTTCCACAACAGCCACGATGACGCCGCGCCCAGCCAACCCATCAGCAAAAAGATCCCGTCACCGACAACGGATGGAATACTGTGGAAGAAAATGGTGCGAAGTGTCACGCCAACAATCACAATCGACCACAACGCAGTCGGAATCATCCAGCGTTTGCGGCCAACGAACAGCATGCCGTGAATGACGGTGAAAGTGCTGGCGATCAAAATGAAGATGGATGCAACGTCCAACCGCAACATGACTTCTCGGGCCGTGCTGCCAATCGCCATCATGTGATAGACGAAGCTCATCGACAGCATGAAAAGCGTGGCGGCAATGAATTGCAAACTGAACAACAGCTTTGAACGCGAATGCCAGGCAGAGATCACAAGAAAGATCGAGAAGGCGGCGAACAGAACCAGCCCCACCAGATGAGACAGGCTGCTCATCGGATCATTGAATCCGCTAATCGAATACCATTCGTCCATCGATGAAGCTCTCGTTGCGGGAACGAATTCGTGTTTGAACTACGATCACAGGCTGGAAGCCTATGCCACCCGGTCACTGGCTGTAAACCCATGCCGCCGCTCACAGGCCGCACTTGCCAACAAGCGACGAATCAAAAGGGTTTACCAAATCAGCCATTTGCTTGAATCGTGAAGCCACTCCGGCATCGACGAAAGTTCTTCGTCGTTCGGCGGGCCTGTCAGACGCTTGACGCCGTCAGCGGTGATGGCCAACGTGTGCTCGAAATGAGCACTGGGCTTGGCGTCGCCCGTTACGATCGTCCAACCGTCGTCCTCTTCCAGGATTTCCTTGACGCCCGCGTTGACCATTGGCTCGACGGCCAGAACCAGGCCAGGCCGGAGGTCGAAATCTTCGCTGGCTTTCAGTGACGGAGAAAGATAGTTCGGAACCTGCGGCGGTTCGTGCAATTCCTTCCCGATGCCGTGGCCGACCATTTCTTCGACAACGGAAAAGCCGCCTGCATGGACGAAGTCTTCCATTTCTTTGGCGACTTCCGACCACTTGCTGCAGCGACCCATCGCGTCGGTGGCAAGGTCGAGCGTTTGCTGAGTCACCTGCAATAGCTTCGCGGCTTCGTCATCAATTTCGCCGATTGCGTGAGTCACCGCTGCGTCGCCGCACCAACCGTTGACTCGACAGCCCGTATCGACGGCGATGATGTCGCCTTCTTCGAGGACGCGACCTGCAGACGGAATCCCGTGGACGACTTCGTCATTGATCGACGCACAGATCTCGGCAGGGAAGGGCGGACGCTCTTCGGTTCCACCGTAGTTGAGAAACAGGGGCGTGGCGTCGTGCCGAGCAAACACGTCGATGTAGACCTGATTGATTTCGGCGGTCGAGACCCCGGGTCCGATCATTCGAGCCGCAGACTGATGAGCTTCCCAGACAACAAGTCCGGCCGCACGCATCTTTTTGATTTCGCGTTTGGAGCGGAGAACGTAGCGGAACATGGTTTTTCGGCTTACGGTTTTCGGTCTGAAAATGCCACTTTCGCCCGGAGGGAGAGTGACGGGAATAGGGTATCGGATGTGATCACGGGCGGAAAGGCGAGACAGCAACAACGTGCCGAAGCGGACGTTGCGGTTAAAGCTTTGAGGCGGATGTCAACTTTGGAACCCAATGCAATCACAGGCTGGAAGCCTATGCCACCCCTCGAACCCCAATGCAATCACAGGTTGGAACCCATGCCATCTTTTGTCAGTTACTTCTTACGCTTTGGGCGATAGATCTCGGTCGCGGTGCCGTAGAATACTTCCGCAGCGTTCATCATCGTTTCGCTAAGCGTCGGATGCGCGTGAATCGTCTCGGAGATGTCGCGGACTTCGCAGCCCATCTCGATCGCCAACGCGGCTTCGGCGATCAGCTCACCAGCCCCCGGGCCAACGATGCCACAGCCAATAACCTGTTCGCTTTCAGGATCGACCAGCCATTTCGTCACCCCTTCGGTGCGGCCGATCGCCTGAGCACGACCGCTGGCAGCCCACGGATACTTCACGACTTCGTGCGGAACGTTTTGAGCCTTCGCTTCTTCTACCGTCAGTCCTGTCCATGCGATTTCCGGATCGGTGAAGACGACCGCAGGAATCGTGCGTCGGTCGAACGTTGTCGCATGACCGAGAATGACCTCAATCGCGTGACGACCCTCGTGGTTGGCTTTGTGAGCCAGCATTGGTTCGCCAGCCGCGTCGCCGATCACAAAGATATTTGCGTCGTCAGTCCGCAGCGATCCATCGTGCTTGACGAAGCCTTTTTCGTCCGTCTGAACAGATGTATTTTCAAGGCCAAGGTTCTTTGTGTTTGGCCAACGCCCAACCGAAACCAAGACGCGATCGTAGGACTCGGTGCCAAACTTCTTCGGGCCCTCAAACGTCACCTGAACTTTGTCGCCATCGAGAGACAGCGAACCGACTTTCGTTTCCAGGAAGATCCGTTCGTTGAACAGAACTTTGAGGTGCTTTTCCAACGGACGAACCAAATCGCGATCGGCGCCCATCAGCAACCCATCCTGCAATTCGACCACGCTGACTTGTGTTCCAAGGTTCGCGTAAACGGTTCCCATTTCCAGGCCGATGTATCCGCCGCCGATGACCAACATCGATTCCGGGATGTCGGCCAGATTCAAAGCACCCGTCGAATCCATCACGCGATCGGAGCCAAGATTGAAAGCTCCAGGCATCGCCGGCACGCTACCTGTCGCGATAATTGCGTGCTCAAAGGTAATCTGCTTGCCTTCCGGAATCGATTCGTGATCGCCTTCAAGCTCAATCGTCGTTGAGTTCACAAACTTGGCTCGAGCCTGCACAACGGTGACCTTGCGTTGCTTGGCAAGTCCATCGAGTCCGCCGGTGAGCGTGTCGACGACGCGGTTTTTGCGATCGCGAAGTTTCTCCAGCTCAATCTGCGGCGTGCCAAAACTGACGCCCCAATCGTGTTCCAGCTCAGCGGTCTCCGAAAGGACGCGAGCCACATGCAACAGGGCTTTGGACGGAATGCATCCGCGGATCAAACAGGTTCCGCCGAGCCGAACGTCGGCCTCGACGATGACCACTTCCATGCCTTCGTCTGCTGCGAGGAAAGCTGCCGCGTAGCCACCAGGACCGCCACCGATTACGACCAGTTGAGTTTGCATTTGATTTTCCTGAAAGTTGAAGCGGCAAGGTTACCGCCGTACAAAATCATAACCCGAAGCGTATGCGAGGTGCAGGTTGCTGCGACTTCGGCCACTTCGGGTTATTTGATAGTTGAGGGCTGTTGCTGATGTGCCCTCCCAGCGTAAAAACGCTGACCCTCCCGCCTGGAAGGGCGGAAGGGCGATGTTTGTCAGAACCTGAACGCGACGTTCGATGATTCTGCTGACGTTATTAACGCGACAGGAATTCGACGACCGTGTTGGCGTCTACTGGAAGCGAAATGTCTTCGGCCGAAGGAGCACCCTGAACCGTTGCGGTCAGTTTTTCGGTATCGAAAGAAACCCAATCGATGCCTTCGCCCTCAACGCCAGATTCGCGAACCGTTTGGTAGTAACGCAGCAAGTTACCTTTTGGGCGGATGCTAATCACATCGCCAGGACGAACCTGATACGAAGGACGGTCCATTTTGGCTCCGTTGACCAGGAAGTGACCGTGAGCCACACCTTGACGGGCTTGAGGACGCGTCTTGCACAGACCAACCATGCGGATAACGTTGTCGATACGCTTCTCACAGAGCATCAACAGGTTCGCACCGGTGTTACCTTTTTGGCGAGTCGCTTTATCGAAATAGCGACGCAGTTGGCGTTCGCCCAATCCGTAATAGTGCTTGATCTTTTGCTTTTCCATCAAAGCCTGTCCATAGTTGGACGGACGACGGAAGCGAGTGTGCATACCAGGAGGCTGGTTGCCACGCTTGTCCAGAGCCTTGAGTGCTCCAGCGGATTCGTAGATTGCCGTTTGCAAACGACGGTTGATGCGGCCCTTGGGCCCTGTATAACGTGCCATCTTCAATGCTCCTTCGTGAGCGGTTGGTGAATTTCTGGCGAAAGCTTTCCGGGACGTCCCGGCAATTTCGGGCCATAGCCCAGCTCTGCGTCAGTCTGGCTCTCGACACCGGAGTTCACCGAGCGAGGCCAAGTTTCAAAGATCGGACAATATCGCGGAAAACGCCAGTTTTGCAAGGGCTTTTTCCGGGAAAAAGCAGAGCTGATGCCCCCGATGGGCAGACGAATCGCAGGGGCGATCCAGGCACTGTTTGGCCCCGTTGACGACATGAAAATCTATTTGTCAAACAGTGCCTAGCCCGCTACAAGTCGACTATTTGGTGTTTCGGTTCGCAAATGTGACAATTACGGCTCTGTGATCGGAGCCGACGTCCCCACCGACCTCGCGGCGAACACATTGCAGATCATCGCTCAGCAGAACATGGTCCAGAACCAGCCCGAACGGGAATATTGGCTTTGGCTTCGCATACCAGGTCGGAATGATCCCCTGGCCACTTTGGGCCAGCTTCAACCCCGACCGGGATTCGAAATCACCAAACAGCGGCGACCATGGCGTAAGGTTCAGGTCGCCCATCACGACAACAGGCACGCTACCGTTGCCGCGGCGAAGTCCAGCGACTCGATCCCCCAACATCTGCAGATGTTCGTTTCGCGACTGGAACCCATCGCGGCCGATCGGCGGTAAAGGGTGAGTCGCGATAATACGGTACGCAGCAGATTCGACCGTCACCGTCGCTCCGATCGACAGGATGCTATCTATGTTCGTCGAAAAGCTGTCAACATCCGTCAGCGGATGTTTCGAATAGAGGCCAATACCAAAATTGCCTCCGTCTTGTGGCAGCGTGGTCCGGTACGGATAAGTCGAGGACAGCCCATCTTCCAATCGCTCGTGCAGCGGAGTTCCAAGCTCGAGGATCGTGAATACGTCCGGACTGGCAGTCTCTATCTGCTGGAGGACTTTATCGTGTTGCCGGTTCGAAGTCAGAACATTCAACGTCATGACAACCAATTCACGTTGACCATCCGGAACATCGCCAACGGTGGGACGCTCCGGCACCAGGGCGGAAGCGAACCACGGAACATGAACACAGAGCGTGACGAACGCTATGACAACCCATTTCCAATGACGACCGATCGCAAGAATAGTTCCCACGCCGATCAATCCGATAACCTGCTGCATCCGCAGGTTAGTGTACAGGTCGGCAAGCCAGTGGTGCCGCGCGAAAAAACCGGCCAACGTTGTGACGACAACAATAGTCAACGCGGCAGCTGATGTACTGAGGATTCGCCGCCCAACCCAACGAATGAGTCTGTGTTTTTGAATTCCATTTTGTTCGTCATTCACGGGAGACTCTTGAAGGCTGGGCATTTGCGGCAGATCCAAACAAACTCAAACGTAGCCCCAACGTACGCTATCATATCCCAATCAGCGTACGCGCAGAAGTTCTACGTTGGATAGCTTTCACCAGACCGGGCGCGTTCGATATCAGCCATCCGCTGGAACGAAGGCAAGGTTTTCGCTAACATTCCAGCTTGTCCAATCACCCAAACCTGAGTCTCTAAAATGGAAGCCGGAATCGTCGGTTTGCCAAACGTCGGCAAAAGCACGCTTTTTAATGCACTCACTGAGTCCAAGTCCGCTGCCAGTGAGAACTATCCGTTCTGCACGATCGAGCCAAACGAAGGCGTGATCACGGTCCCGGACGATCGGCTGGACAAAATCACGACGTACATCACGCCTCAAAAAGTCATCCCGGCGGTCGTCAAGCTGGTCGATATCGCGGGCATCGTGAAAGGCGCCAGTGAGGGCGAAGGCCTGGGCAACAAATTCCTCAGCCACATCCGAGCCGTCGACGCGATCCTGCAAGTCGTCCGCTGCTTCGAAGATCCCGACGTGATCCATGTTAGCGGCCAAGTCGATCCGATGGCGGATATTGAAACGATCGAAATGGAACTGATGTTGGCTGATATCGAGTCGCTGCAATCGGCTCAGCAGAAAGCCGGCAAGACGGCGCGAAGCGGAAACAAGGAAGCGATCGAACGGCTGGCTGTGATCGACAAGTGCCTTGCTCATCTGGAATCCGAAACGCCGCTGAGAAAGCTGGAGCTGACGGAACCGGAAGAGAAATGCATCCGCAGTTTCGGACTGATGACGCTCAAGCCGTTGCTCTATGTGGCGAACGTTTCCGAGGACGACGTCGAGGGCACCTCGGAATTGGCCACGAAAGTTCGCGAGTATGCGGCTGGCGTTGGGGCGGGTTTCGTGGCGGTTTGCGCGAGCATCGAATCCGAACTGGCAGAAGTTCCGGCAGAAGATCGCGGCGAGATGCTGGACGCTTACGGGTTGAAGGAACCAGCCCTGAACGTGTTGGCCCGTGAAGCGTATCGCACGCTTGGCTTGCAAAGCTATTTCACTGCCGGCGAGAAAGAAGTCCGTGCCTGGACGGTTCCGGTTGGAACGGCTGCTCCACAAGCTGCCGGCGTGATTCACACGGACTTCGAAAAGACGTTCATCCGCGTCAACGTTTTCACACTGGATGATCTGGTCGAACACGGCAGCGAGAACGAGATCAAGAACGCGGGGAAACTTCGCGTCGAAGGCAAGGCCTACATCGTGCAAGACGGCGACATCTGTCACTTCTTGTGCAACTAAACACGCCAGCGATCGCTCTGGTTTCCAGCACGTTAGGTGGCATAGGCTTCCAGCCTGTGGACGAGTGAAGCGCGAATGCAATCACAGCCTGGAAGCCTATGCCACCGCTGTGAAACCGGATGTTACAATCAACTCATCGCATCGGCCCGAAAGTCTTACACAGAAAACCGAAAACCAAAATGAACCAGCTCGATCAACTCAAACAGTTCACCAAAGTCGTTGCCGACACAGGCGATTTCCAGTCCATGGCCGAGTACCAGCCGCAGGACGCGACAACGAATCCGTCGCTGATTCTCGCTGCGGTCAACGATTCGAAGTACGAAACCCTTGTCAAGGAAGCTATCAGCGGGGCTTCCAATGTGGACGCTGCGATCGATCAGGTGCTCATCGCGTTCGGCAACGAGATCCTGAAAATCGTCCCGGGGCGTGTCTCGACCGAAACCGACGCTCGGCTTTCTTTCAACACTCAGGGAACGATCGACAAGGCCCGCGAACTGATTGCGCTTTACGAAAAATCCGGCACACCGCGGGAGCGAGTTCTGATCAAGATCGCTTCGACCTGGGAAGGCATTCGCGCGGCTGAGGTGCTGCAGAAAGAATCCATTAACTGCAACCTGACGCTGATGTTTTCACTGGTTCAGGCCGTCGCGTGTGCGGAGGGCAACATCAAACTGGTTTCGCCTTTCGTCGGTCGCATTTACGACTGGTACAAGAAGGACACTGGCAAGGAGTACGTCGGCGCCGAAGACCCTGGAGTGCAGTCGGTCACCGAGATTTTTCACTACTACAAAAAGTTCGGCCACGAGACGGAAGTCATGGGTGCGAGCTTTCGCAACACTGGTCAGATCATTGAGCTTGCCGGTTGCGATTTGCTGACGATCAGCCCAAAACTTCTTGAGCAACTTCAAAATAGCGAGGACTCGATCGAGCAGAAACTCGACGCGGCAAAGTCGGCTTCGATGGACATCGCGAAAGTTGACTGCGACGAGAATTCGTTCCGCTTCCTGATGAACGAAGACGCCATGGCGACGGAAAAAACCGCCGAAGGCATTCGCAAGTTCTCGGCTGACATCGTCAAACTGGAAGAGTTGATCGCGGGCTACTTGGGCTAACGTCGCTGGCGACTACAGCTCCCAAAATGGAAACTCGGATCCGGCTTTGTGGATTTTTCCCTGAGCCGGAAATTCGATCAGCCCTTCGGCTTTCCCGAGTGCCAACAAGTCGGAAGAGCCGTTCCAAACGAGTGGCTGGACGATCATATGGCTGTCCGGACTTGGCAAACGCCTCGCCGGCCACCAGGTCGGCCGATCGCCTCGTGTTTCATGGTCACAGGAAATTTTCGCCAGTTGCGGACTGGTTTCGATCGCGTTTGATTTCCCCGTCAAAATCGACAACGCTACGGTGACGAACAGCCGAAATCCAACCAGGCTGCTAACCGGATTGCCAGGCAGGCCAAAAACATAACCGCGTGAGCCGTTCTTGCGATCGTGGACGCCGAAAAATATCGGCTTGCCGGGTTTGACTTTTACCTTGTGGAAAACTTCTTTGACTCCCAGCTCTTTGAGCAAAGAAGGGACAAGGTCCAGCGTACCGGCTGAAACGCCGCCGGAAAGCAGCAACAAATCGTGCTCAAGGCCCTGTTTCAGTTTCGACTGCATTGCCTCGCGATTGTCGTGGCCGATACCCAAGTCCGTCGCGGCGATGTCCATTTCGCCAAGCATGGCGATCAGCATCGGCCCGTTGCTGTTTCGTATCTGTGGGCCTCGAGGAGTCTCGTCTGGGCTAACCAGTTCGTCGCCTGTAGGAAGCACTGCCACCGTCGGCTGTTTGAAAACGGACAGTTCAACGGCACCGACTTCCGCCAACAATCCGACGTCCACGGCTCGAACTTTCCGGCCGGCAGCAAAAATCCGCTCCCTTCGGGCAAAGTTCGCGGCGGCTTCCATTAGATGTTTCCCGGTCGCGACAGATTCAGCTTCGATGACAACCCGATCCGACCCTTCTTCAAACTGGCAATGCTCGATCATTACGATTGCGTCCGCGCCTTCGGGCACCGGAGCCCCTGTCATGATTCGCGTTGCCTGTCCCGATTCGACCACTTTCTTCGGAGCACCGCCGGCCATTACCGTTTCGACGATGGTCAGATTCTTCGTTCCAGAGTTGATGTCACTGGAGCGAACGGCGAATCCATCCATCATCGATTTTCGCCACGGCGGAGAGTCGCGATCGGCAAGAATTTCAGCCGCAAGAACCCGGCCGACGGCTTTCTCGAGTGCGACGGTTTCGATAGAAAGTGCAGAAACGTTTTGCGAAATCAGCCGCAGTGCCTCTTCGACGGAAACCATCAAACGCACACGCCTGTTTCAAGAAAATTCTTCAACAAGTCCGTTCCGTTGACCGTCAGAAAGCTCTCGGGATGAAACTGCAATCCAAACGTCGGATGTTCCCGATGGCGAATGCCCATGATTTCTTTTTCTCCCGAAGGAGCAAACGTCCAGGCGTTGATTTCGAATTCGTCCGAAAGCGTATCGGGCTTGATAACCAACGAGTGATAACGCGTGGCCACCATCGGGTTCGGCAGACCCGCGAACAAACCCGTTCCGTCGTGATGAATATCGTCGGTCTTGCCGTGCATCAATCGGTCGGCTCGCACGATGGTTCCTCCCGTGCCCTGACCAATCGACTGGTGGCCAAGACAAACGCCCAGCAACGGAACTTTGCCATGAAACGCAGAAACACAGTCGACTGAAACGCCGGCTTCATTGGGAGTGCATGGCCCTGGCGAGATGATGAGGTGACTGGGATTCATCGCTGCCAGCTCATCAACGGTGGCTTTGTCGTTGCGGACGACGCGCAAGTCCAGTTCGGCGTCGATCTCGCCTAATCGTTGCACGAGGTTGTAAGTAAACGAATCGTAGTTATCGATGAGCAGGATCATGGTGTGGAAAATTTGCGTGGTGGGAAAAAGCAATGGCGGCTGGATGTAGCTCAACCTCAGGCCGCAACCAGGGTAGTAGCTGCAAGCAAAGCAACGTCGTTGCGAAACGCGGCGCCGTGTCCGCCCGAAACAGACGGACCTTCAGAGAGCCGTGAGACTACTGTTGAGCGAGTCGCGAGAAAATCCAGATGCTGTCGTCTTTCTGGTTCAGGCTCCAGCCATCGGATCCAATCTGGTTCAGCAAATCTGAAAACGAGCCCTGGCCTCTTCCGCCAAGCCGTCGATACGTCGACTTGACCGACTCAGTGTAGACACGATCGTTGCCGCCGATCAGCCACGTCACGTTGCTTCCGTCAGCATCGACTTCAAGGATCGCGTATTCGATTGCTTGCACAGTCTGCGTGGCTGCCTTGGTGGACGTTTGGCGAGCCTGAACGTTGCGCTGCTGCACCAGCTGAATGGCGAAAGCGACAACGACAACCAAAACAGCGATTCCGGCAATGTTTTTGATACTCATAACAGCTGACCCTCGGATGGAGTGGAGTGACTTTTTATGGACACTGCTTTGAACACGCAATGTCCGTACGAGTTTTCGCGATTTCTATTGTATCGACGGATCTGGCCTCAATGGCAACGATTTGCACCGAAAGACGGCCAGTAAGCCAGGTTTCGCTATCAGGAAGCTTCGATTCGAGGCACTTCCACACGGCGAATCAGCTCGCGAAGCAAATCATCGACTTGCTGGCCTTCGACTTCGGCCTCCGCCGTTAGCATGACCCGATGTCGCAGCGTCGGAAGTGCGAGCTGAACGACATCGTCCGGCACCGCGTAGTCGCGACCGTAAAACGCAGCCAGCGTTCGGGCGGCTTGCATCAATCCAATACCGGCACGCGGCGACGCACCCATATAGAACTGCGGCCATTGCCGGGTCAAGCGAACGATCCGGTTGATGTAGTTCACCAGCACGGGCTCGACACGAACCCTGCTGCTCTCGTCGGTGACGCGGAGAATCTGTTCCGGCGAGGAGATTGTCTCGACTTCGTCGTTCAGTTTCTTCGTCAGGTCGACCTGATCTCCGTGCATCATCAGAATTTTTGCTTCCTGCTCTTCGGACGGATAGTCTGCACGAAGCTTGAACAAAAATCTGTCTAGCTGAGCTTCCGGCAGGTTGTACGTCCCCTCCGACTCGATCGGGTTCTGAGTCGCGACCACCAAGAATGGCAAATCGAGATCGTGAGTCTGCCCATCAACGGTGACGCGTCGTTCCTGCATTGTTTCCAACAGCGCCGCATGCGTTTTCGCAGGCGAGCGATTAATTTCGTCAGCCAGTAGCAATTGAGTAAAAACCGGGCCGGGACGAAAACGAAACTCCTGCGTTTTCATATCGAAGATCGGAGCCCCGGTGATGTCGGATGGCATCAAGTCCGCCGTGAACTGAATGCGACCAAAGTCGCAGCCCAGAATTTTCCCCAGCGTTCTTACGAACAGAGTCTTACCCAGCCCCGGAACGCTCTCGATCAGAACGTGGCCACCGGAAAACAGTGCGACCAAAGTCCCTTCAACAAGCTCACGTTGTCCGACGAAGACTTTGCTGATCTGGTCACAAATTGACTCGAACAGCTGCCTTGTTTCCGTATCGCGCCCAACGACGGGCTCACGCGGCATGTCGACAATCGAAGTTTGATTTTCTGGCGCGTCGTCCAATGCATGCACCGGAGCATCGGGGTCGGCCGGCAGCAAAATTCCGGCGCCTTCAATAACCGTCGGCTCAGGCGGATTCACTGTTGGACCAATCGACTGCGCCGGAACAGCAGCAACGGGCGCCGCGGCACTCGATGACATATTTTCTGGTGCCGCTGCCGGTGCGGAATCACCTGGGCTGACAGACGGCACCAATGCAATCTGGCCGCACTTTGGGCATTTGGCATTTTGACCCGCCAGCGAAGACGGAACCCGCAGACGCGACTGGCAGGCGGGACAATCGAACTCAATCGTTGTGTCAGGAGAATTTGCGTTCATAGAGTTATCGGTACAGCGTTAAATTCGATATCAGTTTTTGGTTTTGTTGGTTCGCTTGAGCCACATGTCGACCATTTGCCGAGCCCAATTCTTTTCTTTTGATCGCCTGAGGATCGCCGCGACCGCAGTCACGTGACTGCGGAACGCTTTCGGAGGATGGAATTGGATTCGCTTTGGCCTTCCAAAGTTTGGAAAGAAAACGAAGCAGTACAGCACTCCCCAAAATAGAAAGTGCGGCACGATATAGTTCATTGGTGCTCGCCCCACCCAGGACCAATGTAGCGCAGGGTCGTTCGCTGAACCGCCGACTCTTGGCCAGCGGTAGTCAGATTCCAGAAACACGACGTCCCCGACGATTTCGTCCGCCACCTTCGAAGCCAGCTTTCGATGCTCAGCATGCATCAGTGGATAGTTTAGCAGGAAGGAACCGTTGCCAATGATGATCACTTTGCGATTCGGATTGACATAGGTCGAAATCTCGAACGCGAATGGCTCACCATCCACCGTCAGCAAATCTTTCACGACGATCTCGTTTTCCCGAAAATCTTCGGCCCAATAATCGTATTCGTCATACTCAGATTCCTCTGAATCGACACTGATTGCAAACTCGGGAACCGCGTCTTCCTCGTTATAGTCTTCAACTGGCTTCAGCAATCGTTCGCAGTCCAAATGCACAGCCTGCGGATCGATCCCTGCCGCCCACGGTCCACCAAGTTTCGACGGATCCAATGGCTTCGCGTCCTCATCGTCTACTTCATCAAACCAGAACGCAGTCGCGTCATCACTTGAATTGAAACGCCAATCGAAATTGTATTCGCGGCTGTGCATAATCTGCTCAGCCAGCTCTCGCTGCCAGCCTTCACGATCCCTCGGCGACGCGGATTCGAATTTTCCACGATAGTAGTCCAGTTTGGCATCGTACGATCGCCCCACGAAAACCAGAACTTTTGGCGAACCCTTGCCCAGCCACTTTTCTAACCAGGCCACAACGTTTTCGGGTGGAAGAGCAGAGTTGTCGGGGGCCCAGACGATCGTATCGAATCTGTCGATGCGTTTCGTCAGCCGACGTTTCCGCGACACTGTGTGCCCGCGCTCACGCAGCAGGTTGGCGAAAACAGACACGCCATTGACGCTCTGATCTGCCGCTTTGCCATACGTGAAATCCGTGCCGAAATCGAAACATCCTGTCGTCAACACAAGGCTAGTGAGAATGCAAAAGGAAACTGCCAATCGGAGCGATTGTGCGCGGAGAGCGATCAAGACGTCCCCTCCATGCCGACTTTCGGCTGAGCCAACATCGAAGCGCCTTGCATAGCGGCAAACTTCTGCTGTTTAATTTTCTCCAACGCTGCGTTGAATGCCGGGCGTTCTGAAAAACAAACTTCGGCTCGCCGTCTCTCAATCACATGCTTGCCAAAAAAAGCGTCCTCAAACGCCGTCATCACTTTACGATAGTAAGGTCGAATTTCGCCATGATCCCAGACTTCGTTAAGGTACTGGCGATTCGTTTTGCCGCGCTGCAATCGAACGACGCCCGACTCACTCATCGCGACGAGCAAATCGGCAAACAGATAGATGACGGCTTTCGAGTAGTCTCCATCGCGAAATGATTTTTCGGCAAAAGTTTCGAAATCGCCATCCTGTTCTTCGATCTCAAATGGCAGATGTTTGATGTGATCACGAATCTGCCGTCGCTTTTTCGCATTGCTTTCTGTGCCCGTGTCGTCCGATTCGAGCTTCAGGAATCCGTAAATCAGCAAAGCCACCAAAACGATGGCGAACACGATTCCGATGACATAGACGAACGACGTCCCCACGGTACCGGCCGCAGTGCCAGTGCCGCCCGTGCCGACCGGAGGCGTCAATGGCTTGCTGACCTGCTTCCCTTTTTTCTTTTCCACCAGCGGCGGAATGCGATTGCGATTGGAAACGATCGAGCCAGGTCTGTTGGGAGCCGTCGATGACTTGAGTCCTTCAGTGCCAGCGTCATACCATGGCAAATCTGAAGTCTTGAACGCCGCTTCGAAGTCTTCGTCTTCTTCGACCGTCATGCCCGCCGCCGTCAGCGCACCCGACGCAATTCCGGAATCGGCAACGCACAGCAAAAGCGACGACAGCAACATCGCAGCAATCAACCAGGAAAATTTTCGGGTTCCTTCAGGCATCGTTTTCAATCAGGCCTCAGCCGCCATCCTTTTTTCTTCCGCCATCAGTCTCAGGCGAACAGCCCAACCTTCGGTGCGGATGCGAAGATCAATGTATGACAAAAAACGGTTCACAGCGACAATAGCGGCCGCGATCCACAGCGAAAATTGCCAATAGATATAGTTCAAATTGGAACTGGCAATTGACTGTAAACCCAACACGCTGTCCAGCAAACAAAAGCTCTCGTAAATCGCCAACGAAAGCCCGACACCCACGATGGCAGCAAGCGAAAACTTTACGAAAAAGTCAGCGCCCGGCGCTCCCAGCAAGTTCTTGCTTCGCGAGGAATAAGACTGCACCCTCGTCGAATCCGACTTGCGCGGAGCCTCCTCCAGCAACAAAATTTCGCTCAGATACGGAGTCCTGGCTCGTACAACCAATCCGATAAACACAAGCATTGGCAGCACAAACGCGGCGAGCAGCGCGTTGACTTCGTCTTCTTCTGAAAACCACAAAATTGCCACCAGCCCCAAAGCCGGCAACACCATTCGGTTCACCAAGTGCAGCCAACCGAAAAAGAAACGATGCTTGGATTTCCGAACTGCCGACACTGTTTCCATCGCTTGCGGATTCGGATTGAACATCGCCTGCCCAAGGTAGTGGGCGATCCAAAACGTGCCGGCCTGAGCCTGCGAAACGACCAGGCAGGCATTGATCCAATAGAACCACTGAACGTGATCGGAAAAGTAATCGTCCGAGACCATCCACATGGTCATCAGGTGATTCAGGATCATCCAGGGAATCGCTCCGATCAGAAACAACCAGCAAAGCGGCCTGAAATATCGACGGATCACCAATAGCGTCAGGTCCCAGACTTCCAGAGCTGAACGTTGCCGAATTCCGATGAAGGTGCGATCAAGCTGCATCGTATTCCTCGTCATCGGTCCGCGGATATCCCAACACGATCAAATAGAACATCAACAGTAGCGACGACGCGGTCGCCACAAATCCTTTCGCCCACCACGGCAGAATGGTATCGGACGTCGGCGAGACAAATCCTTCGATCAAAGCCGCCATACAGAATAGCGCGACCGCACACATTGCAATCGGCAACGCTTCTCTCGAATTCTGAATCAACGAATCGAGTCGATTGACGCCGCGAGCGACCAGCCAACTCAGCCCGATCTTCAAACCCGCGCCCGCCGACAATACGATCGCTGTGAGCTCAAACGGTCCGTGAGCGGTAACGAAATTCTTGAAATTGGCACCCGCTTCGGCAACATCGGGCCGGAACATGTATCCGAAACTCGTCCCCAGCACGATCGCGTTGTAGCACAACGTCACCATGCCCGCGGGCACGAACAGCATCATCACGAAACACTTCAATCCAATTCCGGCGTTGTTAAAAATGTAGAACCCGAACATGTAGGAGTTCTGCGAAAACGACCGCCCGTTGAACCCCGTGAACATTTCCTCCATCGATTCCAACTGCGTTTCGCCGACGACCTGTTCTGCGAACCCCGGCCAGGCTGTGTTGTCCCACGAAAGCCAACCGGCCAGCAGGAACAATCCCCAGAAAATCACTGCGGCGATATGCACGTAGGGATCGTTGAAAATCAGCTTGGGAGTATCGACGAAAATTCGCTCGTACCAAACGCTGCGATCAAACTTCTGACTGCGATAAAGTTGATTGTGTGCTCGCGCGACCAATTGATGCAAATACTCAATCGTATTCGGCGGCAGATGACTGGACTCGGCGAGCGCCAGATCCGCACAGGCATTCCGATAAAGCGCTGCGAACTCGTTGACCGTTCTGGCTGGAACTTTATTCGAAGACCGACTGCCGAATTCGTCGCAGAGTTTTTCCAACCGCGACCACGAAGGCTGCCGAAGCTCAATCAGTTTGGAAGCTTTCATTTTGCACCTTCCTGCATCTGAAACTGCATGAACGCATTGTAGTACATCGCGCACAGCAGCAAGTCGTAGTCTGTGTTCATCGGTAAGCCAAACTTTTTCAACATTCGAACCGCCAATCCTTTGGCCATATCCTGATTGGTTTCCGGCGAGAGATAGCGACGCCGATCGACATAGTCCGCCAATGCTCGCAACATGCTTTGCGACGGCGAGAAATCGGAAGGCAACTCATCGGCCAACTGTTCCACCCTTGGATCCGTAAACGACGCCAACTCGGGAACCCATTTGCGTTCGTCGACGACAACGATCGTCCCGGCAACCAGGTCTCCCAGACGGCGAAAGTTCCCGCTTAGCGACATCGTTACCAGCCCGAACAGTCCGGTCGGAACAAAAGGAGGGATATCTTCGCCAGCCACCATGCTCATCAGTGGAAACGGAATGACCGGGAACAGGTCTAGCAAACGGAAAAAGTTCCTCAGCAACGCCTGCACGACATCGATGGCGTGGCCGTCGTGCGACAGAACGCGGTGTTTGGTGATCATCTTCCCCAAAGTCTGGCCGTTGTATCTGGCTTCCATAAAGGCGCCGTAAAACCAGTACACCAAAAAGTAGCCGATCAAAATAATGGCGCCGCTGATCTGACCGATCGCGCCGATGATCGAGCCAATCAATGTGCCCTGCGTGTACGCAGCCAGCATCGAGAGCAGGATCCCGAAAAAGATCACGACAATCGTGTATCCAACGAGCGAGAAAAGCAGATCCAATCCGTACGCAAGGACGCGTCGAAATGGTCCAACCAGCTGATACTGAAACGCGATTTTCTCTGGCGTCTCAACCAGCAGCATTGTGTCGGTCACCCTTCCACTGTTCTCGAGCGCCGCATCATCAGTTGGCTTATCACGAGCGGCGTTCATTCAAGAAGGATTTCCCGGAGAGCAATAAAAACTCCATTCTGACCTGTGGCACCAACGTCGGCAAGGTCGCCACAGAGCCGAAGAGAACTAGACCACCAGATCGTCGACCGCGTCGACCAATTGGCCTCGACACGCCCGCCCCAAATCGCGCAGCCACATTTCGACAGCGTTGGCAGATGACACGTTAGAGCGGATTTTCCGCTGCATCATGACCGTTGTTTCGATGCACTGCGCGATCCGCACAGCAATCTCATTGGTGTCGTGGTCAGAAGTATCAGGCGTCATTTCAATGGCCGATTTTACCGACGGGTCGCAGGTGTTCGCATCGGCACCGGTTAAACTGGCAAGCCAGTGACTGTAGAACTCGATCGCAAAATCACCCGCAAGCACGGCTCGATCACGTTTCGCCGACGCGTCTTTCCCGGCACCATCGATGAAGCCGAGCATATCTTTTGTATAGCCGTTGGCGGCTGGATCAAGCGACGCCAATTTGCGATGAAAGCTGTTTCGGAACTCCAGCACCTCAGGTTCAATTAACTTCTTCGCTCGCTCAATGCTGCCACCGGACGCCGGAGCCAGCTGTTCGATCGGAATTTCGGTTTCCAATTGGATACGGCCCAGAATCGTCGCCACGTGCTCCTCGGACAAAGGTGCGAAACGGATCACCTGGCTCCTGGAGACGATCGTCGATAGCTGCTGCTGCTCGCTGGTGCCAATCAGAATCAGAATCGAATCTGACGGCGGTTCTTCGAGAGTCTTGAGCAAACTGTTGGCGCCTTCGACGTTCAGAAAGTCCGCGTCATCGATAATGGCAACTTTGCGTTTTCCAGAAAACGGCTTCAGCCCAATGTCATGACACAGTCCGCGTTGGCGACGATGCTCCTTGTCGCCGATGAACAGTTCAACCGGGATGAAAGCCTTGCCTGGCGGCCGGGAAACCTGAATCAGATCCGGGTGGGTTGATGCGATGACTTGCTGGCACGACGGGCATTGATCACAAGGGTCAATCGAATCGTCCGCGTTGCTCTCGCACAACAGCCCTTGAGCCAACTGCAGTGCGAACGTTCGTTTACCAACTCCCGCCGGACCGACGAACAGGAATGTGCTTGCCATCCGGTTTCGTTTCAGGCTGCCCGCAAAACGCTCGACGTTCTTATCGTGTCCCAAAATCTGCTGCCACGCCATTTCAGTTCGCTCCTCCAGCAGCGGCTTCATTTCCAGTTGCCGTTTGTTGCTCGATCACCGACTGAGCAATTGTACGAATCGCTTCGGCGATTTGGTCCGCGGTTCTTGTTGCGTCGATAACGGAAATATCGGGTTGGCCTTCCGCTTCAGCAAGAAACCCGGCACGAACTTTTTCAAAGTAAGCCATTCCGCGCGACTCCATGCGATCGAGACTATCCCCCAGCCGCTGCATCGCGATTTCCGTTGGCAGGTCCAACACGAAAGTTCGAATCGGCCACAGTCCATCGGTTGCAAAATCGTTCACGCGACGGATCGCGGTCGGATCGAGCGGGCCTGCGTGGCCTTGATAGACAACCGTCGACAAAACGTAGCGGTCGAGAACGACGACTTTTCCTGCCTGCAATGCCGGGCGAACGATTTGCTCAACCAACTGCGTTCGAGCCGTCGTGAACAGCATCATTTCGCTCCGCATGTGGATCGGCGTGTCCGATTTGGACAGCAAAATTTCGCGCAGCCGTTCTCCAAGCTCGGTCGTGCCAGGATCTTTGCAAGTGACAACTTCGTGCCCTTGCTCACTGAGCCAGTCGGCGAGCCGGTTGAGTTGTGTAGTTTTTCCGGTGCCATCGGCGCCGTCGAATACAAAGAACATGGTTTGCGTTGCTGAGAGTAATTTTGCTTGCCGGCATTGTAGCAGATGAATGCCTTCGGCTACGCCAGCTGCTCAAGCCGACGTCGCTGCATTGTCGACACAGGAACCAGTTGGTCATCACCGGGAACTACCGGAACAATTGCTTTTGAAATCGCGGCTTGCAGATCGTCCATCCCCAGTCCCGTTACGGCAGAGACCAACATCCGCGGACAATCTGTTTGGGGAACGGCAGGCTGTTGGCACAGGTCGACTTTGTTGACAACAACCAAACCGGCTCGATGCTGGCTAAGCAGCGGATCGAATGAACTGTCGTCCGTTGCGTCGACGACGTGAATCACGAGGTCGGCATCCGCAATCAACTGACGGGCTTTCTCGATTCCGGCCTGTTCGATAGCGTTCCCCTCGTCTCTTATACCAGCGGAATCGACTAGCTCGACGGGCCAGCCATCGATCGCGGTGTGCTGGCTGACCAGATCGCGCGTCGTCCCGGCTGTCGCGTGCACGATCGCCCGTTCGAACCCGCAAAGTACATTGATCAGACTGCTTTTGCCAACGTTGGGCCGACCGCAAAGGACGATGCGCCACGGTGACGTCAATTTTTCGCCAAAGGTCGTGAACAGAAGTGCTTCGCGAGCAATTTCAGGATCGTTAAAATTGACCTCTCCCCACAACTGAAACTGTTGCAGCAAATGCCTCGCGGTTCGCTGAGTCAAACAGGATTCCATTGCTTTGGCGACTTCTGCCTGGAGTTCGTTGCGAGCCAGCGTCCAGCTTGCCGCATCGGAAGACTGAACTGCTCCGCCCGCCGCCAGATCGGTGGCAATTGCATCAACCGCCGCCAGGCTGCCGTGGCACTGAATTTCGAAAGCGTCGTTGCCGATGCGAACGACGACCAGATCTTCTCCGGTCGAATTCCAGATTCCGTATACGATTGGCCGATTCTTCAACGCTGAAAATGACTGTCCGGAAACTGGCGCAAAACAGGAGTCAAGGACGCCATCCGAACCTTCACCGCGCACGCCGACGACAGAAATCGCGCCGCGACCGTGGTGGGTTAGCTCATGAAACTCAACGGCCATCGCTACAGACTTTGCTTGAGGCGAAAAATTGCATCGATCAAAAAGTGCTGACGATACGACCACGATTCGGGCAGCAATGCATGAACGGACGCGAATGCGCCGCCGCAACAGTAAACAACGGCGTCAGGATATTGCTGCTCCAGCGAACGGACCATCGATACGATTCCGAACAGCTGCAACTGATGAACACCCAGCAGAATCGCTGGCTCGGTCGACAACCCAAGAGAGACTTCGGTGCGAAGTTCTGGTGCTGGCTGCTGCGCCAAATCGGGCAGCGCATCGGTTTGAGACGAAACAGCACTCAAACATGTTGCGGTGCCTGGAAAGATGAGTCCGCCGAGGTGCTCGTTGCGCAAAACCACATCGATCGTGACGGCAGTTCCTGCGTCGACGACAATCGCGTTTGCCCCGTCGCCGGCCTGGTCGGCAGCATACCAGGACGCCAGCAGTCGATCGCGACCAAGAGCTTCACGATCGCGAACGTGACTGGCCAGAGAAATTTCATTGGCAGCGACAAGATGGAAGGAGTCGTTCGGACGGTTGGTCAACACCCACGCTTCAAGCCACTCGGTTTGCACTTTGTCGACGCTGCAGACCAGCCACTGCGATCGGGAACCGACATCCCGGGTCGCATCGGATATCAGCTGAGCTCGACCTTCGTCAGGAAGCGATGCATCGACAACAACGACTACCGCCTTCGGATCAACTGCAAGCTTGATCGAGCTGTTGCCGATGTCGACGGCTACCACTGTTTGCATTCGCCACGTTCCTCTTTCAGCTGCGTGACGATCCGATTCAAAAGCGGCGGAAGTCCTTTTCCGGTCACGGCCGAAATCTTGTACACCTGCTCACCAGAGGCCTCGGCCAAATCATCCGCAACGGCATCCGACTCGGGCAACTCACATTTTGACATCACCAGAATTTCGGGACGCTGTCCCAGCGATTCGCTGTACTGCGCCAACTCCTTGCGGATAGATTTCCAATTCTCGACGGGATCCGTCTGATCGGTCGGGAACGGCTCGACCAAATGCACGAGCAGTCCGGACCGTTCAATGTGCTTCAGGAAGTCATGCCCCAGCCCGACACCGTCAGAGGCGCCTTCAATCAGACCAGGAATATCGGCCATCACAAACGTACGCTCCAAATCCAACTGGACCATCCCAAGGTTGGGGTACTTTGTTGTAAACGGATAGTCGGCAATTTCAGGCCGCGCGGCGCTGACGCGACTGAGCAAAGTACTCTTGCCGGCATTCGGCAAACCGATCAGCCCGACGTCAGCGATGACTTTGAGTTCCAACGTAAGCTGACGGACTTCGCCAGGCTGCCCTTCGGTCGCTTGCCGAGGCGCTTGGTTGGTCGATGATTTGAATCGGGTGTTGCCTCGCCCGCCTTTGCCACCACGAGCAGCGATAACCGTTTCGCCATCCGCAAGATCTTTGATCACCAAACCGTTGGTCGAATCCATCACGACCGTGCCTGGTGGAACTTCAATGGCCAGGTCGTCCGCCCCGGCACCGTGTCGACCAGAGCCTTGCCCGTTGTTGCCACTCCTGGCTTTGATGTGATGTTTGTTGGCCAGAGCCACCAAGCTGTTGACGCCAGCTTTGGCGACCAGAATCACACTCCCTCCATCACCGCCGTCGCCACCATCGGGACCTCCGCGTGGGACATATTTCTCGCGTCGGAAACTGATACAGCCGTGGCCGCCTCTTCCGCCGGAAACTTCTACGTGGACTTGGTCTACAAACATGAGATCGCGAACAATGTTCGCGGTGTGAAAAGATAAGGAGTGAAACTTGACGTCTGGTCCGTGCAAGTAAACGACGCAGCGAGCTGGCACATCGTTGCTTGCATAAAAAAAGGATGCCAGAAGGCATCCTGATGTTCATTCGATTGAAGGCAACAGCCTTCTCGCGCTACGCCGTTTCCGGAGCAACAACATTGATGCGGCGCCCCTTGCGATCAAACATGATCTTGCCATCGACCAACGCGAACAGCGTGTAGTCTTTGCCTTGGCCAACGCCTTTTCCTGGATGCCATTTGTTGCCAACCTGACGGATCAGGATATTGCCAGCAACGACCGACTCACCGCCGAACTTTTTGACTCCGCGACGCTGTGCGTTTGAATCGCGACCGTTGCGGCTGGAACCTTGTCCCTTTTTATGAGCCATTTCTCTACCTGAATTTGGTTAAAATCTCGAACTCTGATTCTTGCAATGCCCCGGTTTTTCCCGGACGACATAGGTTTAGTCGGGAAATACTATCGGTAAATCCACATGAAATCAAGGCTTTTAATGAAACGAATGCCTTCAAAATCAGGTTCCCAATACTGAGGCTCGAGAACTAGCTCGATATCCAGCTTCCCTTGCTTGAAAGCCCATTTTTTGCCGTCGATCAGCATATCGACGCCAACATCCCGACTGACAGATTGCCCGGCGTCTGCAAATGCTGTGGCGATCACGTCCGGCAAACTGCCTTTATTAAGAGTCGGAACCAGAGCGGATTTGAAGTCCTTCATGTTCACCATGGCGTCGGTTTCCATGATCAAAACTTTGCGGTCCGCCATTTTGTCGTCGACATAAGCCCGGATGACCGGTCCCGGCAATGCATAGCGACGGGTAATCAGAACTTGCTCTTTGGCACTATCTACCAGTGGAATTCCGAACTGCACGTTGTCTTTCTCTTCTTCGAAATCATCGCCCGGACGCCAGAAATTTAATTGCAGCGTCTTGCGAACGAATCCAACCGATCCGTCTTCGCCGCGTTTGATTCGGTACGCGTTTGTCAGTCCATTAACAAAAACGCTGACGTAGTCGATGTTCGGATTGATGTCTTCCCAGATTGCAACGCCCCAGGCTCCGATGTCGGAATCAGCTTTCACCTTCGGGATCTCAACCTTGGACATCTGAATGCCATCGAGCAGCGGCATCCGCGGGTCTTCCTGGATGCGAATCGCCCGAGCGACGGAAGGACTGACGGTGTCGCGGACAGCTACTTTTTGGTACTGCTTTGTTTTCGGATTGAAAACCCAGCCCTCAAGCGTAAACCGCGGCAGAAAGAAGCGATTCTCCTCCGCAACAGGCTCGCCTTTCTTCAGTTCGTAGGAAACCTGATTTAGCTGAGGACTCTTTTTGACCTGATCATAAGTCAGCGTTTCGCCAAGGTCGCGAACGCGATAAATCATGTACCAGTAGTTTTTGCTTCGTGCGACGCCATCGCTGCCGGTGACCGGAACGCGGATCTGGCGAAGTCCTGTAAACGCAAAATCGTATTGGTAGACGTCGCGATAAAGGATAACCCGGCGGCTCATTCCATAAAGCGTTTCTTCGATCGAGTCTGTTTCCAGTTCGTACTGCTCAGCATCAACGCCCGGCAGTGCCATTGGATACGAGAAGCTGTCCCGTACGTCGAGCTGGCTGGGGATGTCGATGAGGACACCGGGAGCCAGTTTCCGGTGAGTGATTTTGCGTGAAGCGGCGTCCTGAGAAACTGCCGGATTGGCGAACGCAAATTGCATCGCCACGACGGCCAGAATCAGAGTGTGAATACGGTTGAATTTTGCGATTAGCATAGAGCTGCCCAAATTCCGATGGTCAGTTGAAACAGGTTCGCCGTGTTAAGAGCTGCCGGCGAATCAAGTATAGTTGCGGCGTCAAATGGCGGAGAAAATAAAGTCTTACCATCGATAGAATGATCAAACTTGCCCCCCTGATTTTCGCCAAAACGGACCGAAACCAATCGAGTCAATCGTCACAGCCCTGACAAGTCCACGTCGCGATGGACGGCCATCGGGTTTTCGAGGGCAGGGCACGGGATCGCACGGGCTGCCAATTCACGAAAACGCGGGGAAATCAAGGAGTTCAGACGCGTCGAACGCTGCGACTCGCCCTCATTGGTTACGGTTCCGTCGCTGTCTTCGGTCGAACTCGCGGTTTCAGTTCAGTCGAAAATTCCTTCGCCGAAATCGCCGTCGCGGCCCTTTGGCGCATCCGAATCGTCTTCTTCGCCGGCCGGACGGGTCGGTCGATCCGGTTTCGCGTGAGGCTTTGGCGGATCCCTGTGAGCAGCATCAGTACGAGTTTTTGGCTTGGAATCGGACTCGTTTCTGCCGTTGGCCGCATCGTTCCCGGAGTTATCCTTCTCAATTTCATCCGCGGTAACGTTGGGGCCGCTGTCGTAAGATTCGTCATAGCGAGACCGATAGCCGGGCGATCTCGACAGCTGCTGTTCTTTCTCCAGCTCTTCAATGACTCGATTCTGAATCATCTCCCGGCATTTGGCGTTGATCGGATGCGCGATGTCGGCGTAGAGCTTGGCTCGCCCGTCAGGCCCCTGTTGCGGCCGCGCGTGTCGCAGTTTCTGCCCGCATTGGTTGCAATAGTTCGCGCGCATGTGGTTCTTGGTGTGGCACTTGCTGCAATTCGAAGTCAACTTGCGGCTGGGCATGGCGACGAAAGGCCCGGAGTTGCCGTCGATGATTTTCAAGTCGCGCACGACGAAGCACGAATCAAAAGTGATACTGCAAAACCCTCGCAGTCGATCTTCTGACGACTCCATGAGCTTGATTCTGACTTCGGTAATTTCCATCCTGAGTCTCCGCTATCCTGTTTCGACCAACGCCCGGAAAGTCCCTTCCTGACCCAATGTCGAACAGGCAAAAATCGTGCTGCCAGTTTCCAATGTTGCAATTTTCGCGGCGCGATGAGCATCAGCAGCGTTTCGGAAAATACCGAAATAGCTAGATCCACTTCCACTCATCTGATGACCGACACAATCGAGCCGGTCAAACGTATCCTTCAGTTTGCCAATCGCCGGAGTCATCGACATGGCAAACTCTTCGAGCCGGTTGAACAAATTTTCCCCGACTCTGTTCCAACGCCCCATTTGCAGTTCCCGCAATACGGCGTCAGAATTTTTTGGCTGATGGGGAACGGAACATTTTCCATACACCGCAGCCGTCGAAAGCCCCGTGTCGGGTTTGGCAATGACAATCGCCATTCCGGACGGAACGTTCTTTGATTCAATCACCTCCCCTCTTCCAGTACAGAGGCACGAGCCACCGTGAAAAAAGAAAGGAACATCGCTTCCGATTTCCGCCGCAGCCGAATCAAGTTGTTCAGGCGTGAGCCCAAGCTTCCAGATCCAGTTGGCTGCCAGAAGTGCCCCAGCAGCATTGCCAGACGCACCACCAAGCCCGGCGGCCGACGGAATTCGTTTCCGCAGAAAGACATCGCAACCAAGATCCTTTGAGCCATGACGGTCACGAAGACGCGACATGGATTTCAATATCAAATTACGATCGTCATCCGGAATCGATTCCGTTGCGGTACATCCTTCCTGAAAGATGCTTAACCGCAGCAGCCCATCGTCCCGAGCTGAAAACTGGAGGTCGTCAAACAACGACACGGTGGACATAACGGTTTCAACTTCATGGAAACCATCGCCTCGCTTTCCCAGCAATTCAAAAAACAGATTTAATTTGGCGGGAGTCGCAATCCTGATTGAGCGGCCGTCTTGGCCCAGGTGCCGAATCTTCATGTTGTTCAACAAAGGTTGATCGAATTGGTGTTCTCATACCGATCACCTCCAGTGTCTTTCAGAATGCACTTTATCAAATTTGGCTGGTTTTGTCGAAAACAAAATGCGTTTTGTAAAGAACACCATTGTTGCGACGCAGACAATTCAAATAGGGCAATTCTGGCGACCAGTTGGCGACGGTGTGACTTGTTCCCCCCTTGTGCCGCGAGACGTTAAAAATAATCGTGTTGGCCGACCACATGTTCATACTTTTACTCGCACGATCACATTTCCCACCAGGTTCGCAGATTTGGATTTCGCTGGTTTTACCGCAAGCCGGTGTCTTAACATTTCCAGGCGTGCCAATTTCATAGCCGACTTCCTACTTCCAGGTGAAAACAATGGATCCATTTGACTCTCCATCAACTGCGCAAACGACCGTAGAAACAAATGACGACAATTCGCTGGTCGGTTCCGATGAACTTTCCAGCGCAGCATTGATCACCCGATCGACTTACGGCGGAGTTCTGATGGGACTTGCGAATCTTGTACCAGGAATCAGCGGAGGCACGATGCTATTGGCCGCTGGTATCTATCCACGATTCATCAACGCGATTGCAGATGTGACGCGTTTACGTTTTCGATTTCGATCGCTGCTGGTTTTGGGAACCGTCGTTGTGGCCGCAGGAATTGCGATTCTCCTGTTCGCGGGACTGCTGAAAGACCTCGTGGTGGAAAAACGATGGATCATGTACAGCCTGTTCATCGGCTTGACGCTCGGCGGCGTCCCGTTGGTCTACAAAATGGTGAAGCCGCTTTCGAGTAAAAGCATTGCCGCGGCGATCGGCGCGTTCGCTGCCATGGCGGGACTGTTCCTGCTGCAACTTTACGAAGTCACCGGATCGGGGTCCCAGAGTTTTCCAATGATGGTGGTCGCGGGGCTCGCGGGAGCCAGCGCCATGATTTTGCCTGGCGTGTCCGGCGGCTATCTGTTGTTGCTGCTGGGACAGTACGTTCCGATTCTTGGTGGAATCGATCGGTTGAAGGACGCGTTGAAAGCCAGAGACATTTCCGCCGCGATGGAACCTGGGCTGTCGGTCGTGTTGCCGGTCGGGATCGGAGTCGTCCTGGGCGTGGTCGTGGTTGGCAACTTGCTGAAGTGGTTGCTGGAAAAGCATCGCGAGCCCACACTCGGAGCATTGCTCGGTCTGTTACTCGGTTCCACGATCGGTCTGTGGCCGTTTCAGGTTCCTGTCCCACCTCAAGTTGGCGACGAAATCAAAGGCCAGTTGATGACGGTAGAGTTGCTCGCCGAAATCGAAAAAGAAGACTGGAAGACAGAGCGATTTACTCCCAACGCAACGCAGATCGGTGGCTCAATCGGTTTGGTGCTGCTGGGGCTGGGCATCACGATTGGCGTTTCGAAACTGGGCAGCGAAGAGTAGCGAGACTGCAAACCGGCCAGGCGCTGTTTCGTAACTGTGAGCGGCCAGGCACTAGCCGCCGGTACGTTGTGCATTGAAACGGCGGCTATCGCCTTTGCCGCTATGTTTGGCCGCGCTGACAACACGAAAATCAATCAGTCAAACAGCGCCTAGTGTTCTGTCAGTACTAAAGATTGGGATTGATTGTTCGATTGAAAATCGGGATTCTGCACGCAACACAAGGAGGTTGCCATGCAGAAGAAGTATATCGTCCGATTGTCAGAAGCCGAACGTCAAGCGGCAGAGGAAATAGTCAAACGTCTCAAGGGCACGAGTCAGAAAGTTCGCCGGGCCCAAATCCTTCTCCAGTCGGATGCTGATGGTCCGAACTGGACTGACGTTCAGATCGCCGAGGCGTATCGTTGTCGCCGGCAAACAGTTGAGAATGTTCGTCAGCGATTCGTCGAACGAGGTTTTGAAGAGTGTCTCAATCGCAAGAGACGTGATACACCACCGACTCCGAAGCTTCTCGATGGAAAGCAAGAAGCCACAATCGTTGCGATGCGTCTGGGCTCACCACCCAAAGGCTACGCCAACTGGTCGTTGCGACTGCTTGCGCGTAAGGTGGTGGAACTCGGCGTGGCTGAATCGATCAGCCATGAAACGGCTCGCAAGACGATTAAAAAAACGGCATGACCAACAAACGAAAGATCGAATACTGGGTGATTCCCCCGGAAGCCGATGCTGAGTTTGTGGCCAACATGGAGGAAGTGCTCGAGACCTATGAAAAACCGTATGATCCCGGGCATCCGGTGGTCTGCATGGATGAGCAGCCCGTTCAGCTGATCAAGGAAACGCGTCAGCCAGTTGCCGCAACTCGAAACCACCCCAAGCGAGTTGACTACGAATATGAGCGTGCCGGGACGGCCAGCATCTTTATGTTTAATGAACCCCTTGGTGGATGGCGACAAGCAACCGCCCGCGGCCAACGTACCAAAACGGACTGGGCCCAAGAGGTCGCGACCCTGCTGGACACACGCTACGCAGACTGCGATCAAATTACATTGGTTTGCGACAATCTCAACACCCACACCAAGGGTGCGTTCTACGAAGTCTATCCACCTGAAGAGGCCCGTGCTTACGTTCGGAGAATCAACTTCGTCTACACCCCCAAGCATGGAAGTTGGTTAAATGTCGCAGAAAATGAACTCAGTTCATTGACGCGTCAGTGCTTGAAGAACAGACGGATACCAAGCTTGAAAATCCTCAAAACCGAAATCAAAGCGTGGTACAAAGATGTCAACGAGACACAGCGGGGAGTCGATTGGCAAATGAAAATCGACGATGCACGATGCAAACTAAAAAGCGTCTATCCCAAAATTAAGCTTTGACGGACCACTAGGCTTCGGATGATCCAGACTCTTCCGGTTTCTTCATCTCCATGTTCGAAAGATGCAACAGCAACACGTAGCGATCGCCTTTCGTCCGTCCCTCCAGAAAACCGCGATATGGCAAGCTACCGCGGCGAAGGATGAGAGGCTGGTTTGAGTTTGGACCTGCGCCGAGCAACATCATCGAGTCGCGATCTTCGAGGTCTTTGGCCATCGCAAACAGGAAGTCGTAAGTCAAACCGTTGATGTGCGTTAACTGCATCTTGCTGGCAAAGACGAACTTGCGAATCACGTCGGAACGTTTTAAAAACTTGCCCGTCCATTTCAACGGCAGCTCATTGGAAACGTTCTGCGGCACAATCTGCCGCGGCCGACGGTCTTTCTCATTTCCATCCGGATCGCGAATGATCTCGAACTGCTGAACGCGATGCACCAGCTCCTGATCCTTGTTGACGAACACCCGCGACGTTCCCTGCATCGTGATGCCGGTCATCTCAAAGTTAATTTCCGGATCACCATCGATGATCGCCTGGGAGACTTCTTCCAAGCCACCAAACTTTTTCACCAGCGATTCGGTATCGTGGTCCAAAGTCGATTTGAGCAAACGAACGTTGGAAGCCTGTCTGGCCTGAGTATCCACCCATCGGACGCGTAGTGGCGTCGCGACGCTTTCCATGCTGACGACGGCGTCGCGGTCAGAGCTGTTGCTGATGTTTATTTCTGGCATGATTTCAGTCCGAAACAGGGCAGGGTGGACATGAGCATCATAGTATCTGTAGCCTAAACCGTCACGCGATTACAGTTTTCGACTTCGCGTCGCCAGGAAGGTCGAAATGTGAGTGCTTAGTTTGTCGCTGCCGCCCCAGCCATCTTCGTAAAACCCGACCAACTGCATTCCGGCATCCAGTTGAGCACCGATCAGGTCGCTGAGTGAGTGTCCAAACTCGCGAGGTCGTTCGTCGCCCAAGAGTTCGCTTTGCTCCTCCCCAAGATCAGCATCGGAATACGGAATCTTGTGCCGCACAACGAATTCGTCGCGATCCAGTTTGGCCGCGTCGAAAATGTAGTACAGCGGGTTGATCACGCCGGTCATGAACGTGCCGCCGTGCCGCAAAACTCGGGCGACTTCTTTCCAAACAGGAACGACGTCCGGGATGTAGCAAACGCTGCAAGGATTGAGCACCATGTCGAACCGTTCGCTTTCGAACATCGAAAGGTCGGCCATGTCTCCAGAAACGGCTTCGATTTCGAAGCCTTCTCGCTCCGCAATCTCGATGTCCCGTTCAAGCTGCCGTGGGCTGAGATCAAAAACCGTAACCTTGGCGCCGAGTGCGGCCAGAATCGGAGACTGTTGGCCTCCGCCACCGGCGAGCAACAGGATCTCCTTTCCATCCAACGGCTCAAGCCAGTCTCTCGGCACGGCTTTCGTGGGTGTGATCCGAATTCGCCATTCGCCATCTCGTGCTGACTGAATCTGCTCCGACGTCATGGCTCGGTAGTAGCGATCGCCAGCGTCGGCGACACGATCCCAGGCTTGCCGGTTGAACGAAACGACGCCGTCCTCAGGCTTTTCCCCCACTTCGACTCCTTCAAACGGTTTTGTGTTTTGATTGTTTTCTGACGGCACACTGACTCCGGAGCAAATTCAAACTCGCGCGACGAGCGTCGATCGCAAATCCCGGAAACCGTTTCCTTGACCCCAGATCGCGGGCGAACAGTTTCGTTGCAATGGTGCGTTTTCGCAACACGCGTTTCGAGGCTGCATCATTGTAAGGAAAAATTACTGCGAAGAATTTCCATTTTTGGATGGCACGACAATTGTTGGTAGTAGAGTTCTTGATACCGCCAGTTGGCACCCGATGGTGCGCGGATCCAGAAAGCCATCGGAAATAGAATCAGGAATCAGATAATATGGGCACTCAGAAAACTGTGCTTCGAACCGTTCGCTCCGTGGAAGAATTTGCGTCCCTGCAAACACGCTGGGAGCAATTGACTTGCGAGCCGCTCCACAGCTTCGGGTGGCACTTCGCGTGGTGGAACAACTTCCAGCATCTTGGCCAGCTGAATTTGTTCGTGCTGGAAGCTGACGATCAGGTCGTCGGCATCGCGCCTTTTTTTCAGGACCGCTGGAACGGTCAAAAACGACTTCGCTTTCTCGGCAGCGGAAAAACATGCACCGACTACGCGGACCTGATTGTTGCCGATCCGTGGCGCGAACAGTTCACCATCGAGATCGCCAAAGCCGTCGCTTCATCGGCAGCGATGCTGGAAATGGAAGGCGTCGACGGGTCGAGGCCTCAGGACGCGTTCGATAAACCGTTGGGAAATCAGTTTTGGCGATACGACACCGAGCTGGATCCGACGTGGCAGCTAAGCCTGCCGAGCGATTGGGCTGGCTTCATCGCGAGCTCCAAAAAGTCACTCAAACGCAAAATCAAGAAAGCCGTCAAGCGTTTGGACTCGACTGAGTTCGAAGTTCGGTCCTCGTTTGCCGATCTTCCGTTTGAAGATGCATGGGAGCACATCGTTGCGTTGCATCAGAGCCGGTTCGAAAGCAAAGGCGAACCCGGCGCGTTTGCGGACGACAACTTTCGCAATTTCCTACACGACGCCGCCGTAGCGCTGGGCGAAAAACGCCAAGCAGAAATCATCGTCGCCTTCCACGAAGAACAGCCGATCGGCGCTCATCTGGTGCTCCACAGTCCGGGAATTACACAGCTTTACCTGGCGGGAATTCTTGCCGAGAAATCAAAACTCGAACCGGGGCACCTGTTAATCACGTTCGCGGTTCGACGAGCGATCGAACAAGGCTGCGAAGTGTTCGATTTTCTGCGCGGCGATCAGCCGTACAAGCCTTACTGGGGCGCAGTCCCGAATCAGCTAAACAGCATTCGATTCGTTTCACGCTCTACGCTTCCGACACTGCTCAACCAGGGCTTTCGATTTCTCCGCGAGGTCAAGCATCAGCTGGTCGCGGTGAAATCGATGAACCTTTGGTCGGCTACTTAATTCGCCACGGTGGCGTCACCATTTCATCTGTTTCAATAGCCCGGGCCGTGTGCTCGTGAGCCGAGTCATCCAGTTCCGGAATGGCGAGTTGCAAGTTGATCTCTGTCGATGACGGCGGAGTCAGGTTCAGCTGCGGAGCCGCTGGTACAGAGTTCGGTTCAGGCGTGGCCAGCTGAGGAGTTGGAAGCTGCGGAGCTGGCTGAGTCGGCACGCGTTCCGGTGTGATTTCCGCCGCGGCTTGCATCTGCCAATTCTCGATATCCTGAAGTTCTGCATTGTGCTCGCGGAAACGAACGTTGACTTGCTGGTTCTTGATCATTTGCTCGTTCATCGGGATCGCACGAAGCCGAACAGGAATCGTTTTTGGCTGCGTTTCGACGACTTGAGCTTGCGGCTCCTCACGGTGAATCCGGGCTGGCTGCTGAACGATGTTGGCCGACGCCGTCGTTCCGTAGCGCTGCTGGTTCAGTTCTTGAGATGCGACCTGAGCCTGTTGCGGCTGAGCTGTCGTATGCTGCAAGCCACGCAACTGATTGCCGTCGCTGCTGCCTTTGAAGCTGGATTGCAGTGCCGGTACGACAACGCGTGAAATGCTTTTCGACGGCGGGCAATAAACCACATTGCGTTCTACCGGATTCGCTTTGAGAACGATTTTCCCGTCAGAATCTGACTGCGGCTGAGGCAACGGTTTCGCAACAGGCTTGAATCCGCCTCGTCCAAAAAACGAATCGACAGGGTCGTCTTGAGGGATCGCGACTGGCTCAGGCGACTGCGTGACCGCAACTTCCTGCTTCAGATCAACAGCAGGCTCGAAAGGCTTGAATGTCGATTCCGGAGTCTTCCAACTCGAATCAACAGGCTTCTTTGGCTTGAAAGTTTCACCAGGCGTGAAAGTGCTGGCCGGAGCCGGCACGTCCAGCTTTTTCGGAACCGCAGCGGGGGCTGGCTCGGCAGGAACAGGCACTTCGATCGACTTTGGCTTTGGAATGTCAATCTTCGGAGTCTCAGCTTTCGGCGCTTCGACCTTTGCTGGCTCAATCTTCGCAGCTTCGATCTTTGCTGGCTCTACCCTTGGAGCTTCGCTTTTCGTGACCGTCTCTTCGATGCTTGCCTCAGACTTCAATGGCTTGAACTCACCACCGTCGAGAGGTCCGGGCTCGGATTTTGGTGCTTCATAGGACTCCAGTTTCAAGCTGTTGTCGAACGGACGGTCTTCGGGCTGAACTTCGTTGATCACGGGTGCATCGTCGGTGATCGCTGATGCCGCAGGCTTGAACGAGTCGGTTGAAACAACTGGCTCTTGCGGCGGAACTTCGTACAGCTTCCTCGGCTGTGAATCGTCGGACGATGAAGACTGGAACGACTCGCTGGAAGGCGTGTACTGGACGTTCTGACCCGAAGAATATTGCACATCGTGCCCGGACAGAGTTGACGTAGCGGAAACGTCCTCAATATAGCCTCCGCAGCTTCGACAGGTGTAGCAATTGCAACTTCCGTCGGCGGCAACATTGTGGAAACGTGATTGTTGTCTCGGCTTGATCGCACATCCGGGTAGGAAGAATGTGGCGGCGAGAATTAGTACGAGTTGAGTTGGCTTGCGCGAAATCATTTCAGGCCTCTTGGCTCCATTTACCTGTCCAGGCGATATTTCCAAAATAACGCCAGCAGGAGTTGTATTCCGTACGTCAGGTATCGACGATCAAAATCCAATCCATCGGAATTTGAGGTCACGCAGAAACAACCGGCGTTACTGGAACAGGCAAGCGCAAGCGAAGAATCGCGACGAATGAAAGAACCGATTCATTCGTCAAACTTGAAGGCAATCTGTAACGGTCATCGGGATCGTGACGACCATGCGCAGGTCGAAACGCTGCCCAAGAGAGTGCTCGCATCTGGCAAGTGATGGCGAGAATTGCCAGCGATGGGTTGGCCCGCGCCGTTGCGCACAACGGTCGGGCCGGCAGCGGCCCAGCAGTTTTGGAAAACACGATCGGGAAAACGCGATCGCCGATTCCCCTGTCAAAACGAATCGGAATTCTGGGCTTGGTTGAAAAGTGATCGACAATCCCGAGCGATCGCGTCACTACATTTCAATCGCGTCAATCTTGGCGGCAAGGATGAAGTCGTTTTCGCTCAACCCACCGACGGCGTGAGTCCAGATCTCGATCGACACGTTCCGATAGCTTTCGAGATGCAGATCGGGATGGTGAGCCTCTTCTTCGGCAACCTTTCCGACGGCTTCGAAAAAGGCCAAGCCTTCGACAAAGTTCTTCATCGTCCAGTCCTTGCGAATTCGCTGGTTTTCGTGCGTCAAATACCAACCCGGGAGCTTTTCAAGCTGCTCGGTCACGAAAGGCAACGGGCACGGGTCCACACCGCCTTCACAGGGTTCACATTTTTTCCGGTTGAGATCTTCGGCTGATTGAACGTCCATAACTATTTGTCGTCCTTATCGGAATCTTCGTCGTCCGAATCTTCATCGTCCGAATCTTCATCGTCCGAATCTTCATCGTCCGAATCTTTGTCGCCAGGTGTTCCGTCGCCCTCTTCGGCTTTCGCGTCATCCGACTCAGCCTTTTTCTCCGCTTCTTTTTTCGCAGCGTCTTCCTCGGCCTGATTTTCACGCCAAGGCTGCTCTTTGCGATAGCTCTCCAGTTCCTTTTCCAGACTTTCGCGTTGGCTCTTGATTTCCTCTTCAGTCACGAACTCCGTGATCTCACGTTCGCTGTTGACCTTGATTCCTTTTTCGATCCACTCGATCGCTTTCTCGAAATCACCTGATTCAGCGTAGGCTGACGCCAGCGTGCTCAGGATGTGAGGCATTTTGTAGTCAGTGACTTCACAAGCCAAAGTCGCATATTCAATGGCCCGTTTTCCGTCTCGCAGATCATCGAACGTCGAAGTCGAAAGTACCCAGGCGAGATTGTTCAGGACCCCGCTATCGGGAGTGTACTCGAATCCCTGATCGGAAAGCGAAGCTTGCATTTCTTCAATTTGGTCTCCCAGATCGACAGCTTCCTCGTAGTCTTCGATAGCGTTCTCGTGTTCGCCCGTTGACAGGTACGAGTCACCTCGCGATCGCAACACGCCAATCTTTTGAGCCAGGAAGATCGGACGGCTTCGCGGCTGAAGCTCATTCAGCAAACTGGTTGGCATCCGCCGCAGTAGCTCGCTCTGAATTTCAATTGCCTTTTCTGGCTGTTCGTTGAGTGAATAAAGCAATGCCAACCGTTCCATCACGCCAACGCTGTTGGGTTGTTTTTCCAAAACTTTTTCAGCCTCTTCAATCGCCTCTGCAAACTGTTCGCGAGCCGAAAAGAATTGCATTCGCAACAGACGAGTTTCCGAGTCGTACGGATCAAGCTTGACAGCCTGATTTAACACATCGACGGTTTTTTCATCATTTTCCTTATCCGCAAGCAGAATGCGAGCTTTCATTCGCAATGCCGCAATCGAACGATCATCGCGTTCGATCAAACTATCGATGGTCGCCAATGCCTCGTCGTCCTGCTCCAGAACCTGAAGCAATTCAGTCTTCAGCAGATAGAACTTTTCCTGCTCTGGAACCAATTCAATAGCTTTCGTGAAAATACCGACAACAGCTTCCCGGATCTTCTTCGCGTCCGCTTCCAGATCCTCTTTCGACTGCTTCGGGAAGTCGTCGTCTTCCTCTTCCTCTTCCTCTTCCTCTTCCTCTTCCTCTTCGCTTGCATCGGAATCTTCGTCTTCATCTTCACTGTCGCTCTCCAACTGAAACGCTGCGGCTTCTTTCGCATTGGCCAGTTTTGTCAAAGCAACGCCGGTGGCTTCCATGATGGCTGGCTTGCCGTCGTTGATCTCAACGATTCGGTTCGCGTCCTCAATTCCCTGATCGACATCGCCTTCCAGAATCAGGATCGTGCTGCGAGCCCGCAATGCACCGACGTTCGAATCGTTCAGTTCGATGGCTTTGTCCAAATCATCCCGTGCTGCCTCGCGATTGTCTCGCTGAGTCAACATCGAACGCAACAGATAAGCCTCGGACTGCTTTCCGGGCAAGTCTTCGTTCAGCTCGATTGACTGATCAATGGCATAGCGAGCATCGTCAACGTCTCCGCCTTTGAGCAAATTGAGCTTGGCGATCAACAGCCACGCTTCGCCCATGTCGGGATCGAACTCAACGGCCTCCTTGAGCATCTTGACGGCTTTGTTTCGAAAGAACGTCGGGTCACTCTGGCGGCGAATTCGAATCATCAACTGCTCAGCCTGCTCAAACAATGCAGACGCGGCCAAAGTTTTAGCTTCCTCTTCGCCTTCGTCGTCGAGCCCCTTTTCCAGCGCCGACTTGCACAGCTTGACGACCTCTTCATAGTCACCAAGTTTCTCGGCTTTGATTTTGAGATCGAACGCAGACTCAAGGTCCGCATCCCCTGAATCCTGGGCAGCGGACAGCGACGTCATGAGGAGCAGGAAAAACAGGCTTGTGATTCGGATCAGACTTGAAGACCGCATATTGAATTCCAAAATGGGAATATATTGTGACTTAGGGTTCAACGAATTTTAGACAATCCGGTTCGAATAAAGAATCGCATTGCAACTCAATCTGCCCTCAATGTGTTAAACACCGCTCACGAACGTTGGCTTCTACCGAGCCACGATTTTTCAGGTGCGACTTTTTGGCGCCATCTCGCCCCGTGACGATGCGATTCGCTCGCGTAACAATGCAGACCTAAATTATCAGCTTTGACGAAGATTCAAAGAACTGAATTTGATCGCGCACCCGGGCTTCCTTTGAATTATAAAAGTCTGTTTAATAACCGGTTTTCGTCCACTAGAGCCAGATTAGGTCGCGGAACACGCTAGTGACCGTTTCCTTTATGTTGTCTTTACTTCCTTTGCCGTGGCTACCTGCTTATATAGGGTAAGTTCCACTCCATTCAACGATTTGAACATGAACAGATTCTTTACTTTGCTCGCCTCTTTTGGGCTGGTTATCACCTGCTTCCTTCTTTGCCTCTGCGAGACCGCGTTGGCACAGGACACCGTTGCTCCTACTCAGTCGACAGCCTCTGCAGCTTCCATTCCCTGGTACAGCTACGCGATTCCATTGCTGGGTGTTGTCGGATTGGTGTTCACGTTCTGGAAGTCCAAATGGGTCAGCAGCCAGGATGCCGGCAACGAGACGATGCAGCGGATTGCAAAGAATATTACCGAAGGAGCGATGTCGTTCCTGAAGGCTGAGTACAGCGTTCTGTTCGTTTTCGTGGTCGCGGTCGCAATACTTTTGGGCTGGGCTGGAGCGAGACAGGGAGAAATGTCGTCTCCACTGATTGCGTTGTCGTTCGTGCTCGGCGCGTTCTGTTCTGCTCTGGCTGGCTACATTGGAATGCGAGTCGCGACCAAGGCGAACGTTCGCACCACCAACGCAGCCCGAACCGGTTTGGGGACGGCGCTGGAAGTCGCCTTTGCGGGCGGCAGCGTGATGGGCATGGGAGTCGTCGGATTGGGAGTCCTTGGGCTGAGCACGCTGTTCATCGTTTACGCTTCGATGTTTGGCGTCGAATCGAGAGAAAGCCTGACTCGGATCATCACTGTCCTGACCGGTTTCAGCTTTGGAGCATCTTCGATCGCTTTGTTCGCTCGCGTCGGAGGCGGTATCTACACCAAAGCTGCCGACGTCGGCGCGGATCTGGTTGGCAAAGTCGAAGCCGGGATCCCGGAAGACCACCCGCTCAATCCGGCAACGATTGCCGACAACGTGGGCGACAACGTAGGCGACGTTGCTGGAATGGGAGCCGACCTTTTCGAGTCTTACGTTGGGTCGATTATCGGAACAATGGTTTTGGGAACCGCTTTTTATACCTTGCCTGAGTTTGCTGACGCACCACTGTCTGCAGTGATGTTGCCACTGGTTTTGGCAGGCGTTGGAATTCTGACGTCGATTGCGGGAACGTTTCTAGTGAAAGTTAAAGAAGGCGGCAGCCCGCATTTCGCTTTGAACCTTGGTGAAATCGCTTCGGCTCTGGTTCTTCTGGCACTCACGTGGTTCATCATCCAGGGCATGCTTCCGACCGAATGGGTTTATGGCGTCGGTGAAGACGCGATCACGATCACCAGCAACGGAGTGTTCTTCGCGATCCTTTGTGGTTTGGGCGCAGGACTGGCGATCGGAAAAATTACAGAACATTACACAGGAACCGGAACCGGACCGGTGAAGAAGATCGTACGTCAGTCGGTGACCGGCGAAGCCACCAACATCATCGCCGGTGTTGGCGTCGGGATGATGTCGACGGCGCTTCCGATCATCATCATTGCCGTCGCGATCATTGCAGCCAACGAGTTCGCGGGCCTATACGGGATCGCTATCGCGGCCGTGGGAATGTTGTCCAACACGGGTATTCAGTTGGCGGTTGATGCTTACGGTCCAATCTCCGACAACGCTGGAGGGATCGCGCAGATGGCTGAACTTCCACCCGAAGTTCGCGAACGCACGGACAAGCTGGACGCCGTCGGAAACACGACCGCGGCGATTGGCAAAGGATTCGCGATTGGATCTGCAGCCCTGACAGCCCTGGCTTTGTTCGCAGCTTTCAAGACCACTTACGACGCGACGCATCTGGAAACTCCGATCGACACGATTGATATTACGAACCCCTACGTGATGGCTTCGCTGTTCGTCGGAGCCATGTTGCCGTTCATGTTTTCCGCGATGTCGATGGACGCAGTCGGCCGCGCCGCGATGGCGATGATCAAAGAAGTTCGACGTCAGTTCCACGACATTCCAGAACTGAAACAGGCTCTGGATGTGATGAACAAAAACGAGGGCAAGGATTTCAGTGAATGGTCCAAAGCCGATCAGGAGACTTTCGACGCGGCAGATGGAAAAGCCGAATACGGTCGTTGCGTCGCAATTTCGACACGGGCTTCGATCCGCGAAATGATCCTTCCAGGTCTGGTCGCGGTCGCCGTACCTGTCGCTTTTGGTTTCCTGCCAAAGTACGTTGGCATCACCGGCAACACGAATGCTTTGATGCTTGGTGGACTCCTCGCTGGCGTTACCGTCAGCGGCGTGCTGATGGCTCTATTCCAGTCCAACGCCGGCGGCGCATGGGACAACGCCAAGAAGATGATCGAAGAAGGCTTTGAGGTAGACGGCAAGATGCTTGGCAAAGGCAGCGCCGCACATAAAGCCGCCGTCGTTGGCGATACCGTCGGCGATCCGTTCAAGGATACTTCGGGACCATCTCTAAACATCCTGCTGAAACTGATGAGCGTTGTGGCTCTGGTGATCGCGACGCTGATCTAGCGGATGCCTTCCGGGCGTAAAACATCATTGAATTGTTGAGAGGTTCAGGCTGCCGAACGTCCGGGTTGTATCGCCTGGCACGTTCCGGGAGGCGAATCGATGCAACTCGATCGACGCCTGACGGTACTCCCAGCGTCAATATCGGCATCATGCAGATGCATGCGTTTGGATTGTTGAGCCTCAAGAAGCTGTCCGATACTCACATGTATCGCGGGGTTTACTGGCTTTTCAGCTAATTTGACTTCGAAATCCGAATTTGAATCGGCCTTTTGGATTTCGTGTGCATTCCGTGTTTTTCCAATTATTCTGGAAAACTTCAGGTAGGTCTCAGGCCAGCGAATATATTTGAGAAGTCGCACATTCCGGCGTATGCAAGGTGCGCTGGTTCGAATTTAGGAGTTCTTCTCTCATGAGAACATCGATGACAAAACTTACACTCACCCTCGCGGTGGCTGCAATCATGGCGATTGGTTCGCTTTGCGTTGCTCAAGAAACAACTTCAACCGCAGACACAGACAATGCTGCTCCGGTGGAAGTGACGAAAGAAACCCGGGAAGCTGCGAAAGCCAAACGCATCGCTGAAAAGCGTCTCAAGCGAATTTGGAAAACTGCGGTTCCTGTCGAAGGCTTCGAGTCGACCGAACTTTTCCAGGCAATGGAAGAGGGACAGATCGAAGTCCTCATCAAGACAATCGATGAAAAGAAATCGAATGTCATTGTGACCAACAAATCAGAAAAACCACTGGCGATTGAAATGCCAGCCACGTTTGCTGCAGTCCCGACAACCACACTCGCTCAGCTTGGCGGTGGAGGATTCGGTGGCGGTGGTCTTGGTGGCGGCGGTCAAGGCGGCGGTGGCTTCGGCGGCGGCGGTCAAGGCGGCGGTGGCCAGGCCTCTGGTGGCGGCTTCGGCGGTGGTGGTCAAGGCGGCGGCGGCTTCGGCGGCGGCGGTGGTGGCGGCCAGGGTGTTGGCGGTGGAGTCTTCAACATCCCTCCAGGGAAAGTTGGAAAAGTTTCACTGACAACCGTTTGCCTCGAGCACGGAAAACAAAATCCAAACGTCAAAATGGATTACACGATCGTTCCACTTGCCAAGTTCACTTCGGACGGCAAAGTCGCTGAAATCTGTCGCATGCTGGCCAACGATGAAGTTGCTCAGCCAGTCGCACAGGCTGCTGCGTGGAACATCACTGACAATCTCTCATGGCAAAAGATGCTGACACTGAATCGCCTTGAGCGAATGGATGGCTACTTCGAGCGATTCTTCAGTCCAAACCAACTTGCTTTCGCACAACGCGTTGTTGCTGTTGCTGCAGAACGAGCGGAACAGCGTCAGAAGTTGACACAAGACGATGCGGCAACCGTTTCAATCGAAGACGCCCGTGAAGTCTACCGACAGCAGGACTAGTTTCTGCCAAACAGGATTCGAGCCCGACCGATATTGGTCGGGCTTTTTTTATGCGCCCAGTCATCCCCCAAACTCAACTCGATCAACATGCGACTTCAGCAAGCGGTTTCAACGCTGCGAGAAAACCCTGTCTATACACCCGCCGCTTGAATGCTCGGTTCGATACAATGCAGGAATCAAAAACCACCATTGGGATACCAGGATGCAAAAAATCTTTTTGACCGTGTTCGCGCTGGCTATCGTCGGCAGCTGTGCCTTCGCTCAGGATTCGACCAAGTCGATCGTCGACGCAAATTTCCTTGCCGAAGAAAGAGATGGCTTCGTCGCTGTGGAAGCTGAGCATTTCGCCTCGCAGGAAAAAGCTGGCGTCCGCGCGTTTTACCTCACGACGCCAACACAACACCCAAAAGCTGACTCCGACGGCGATCCGCCTCATTGGCTTGGCGCGAGCGGCAATGCCTACGTCGAAATCCTGCCCGACACGCGACGCAACCACAGCGAAAAACTCACCGGCGGAGTTAACTTTTCAAACGTCCCCGGCAAACTCGCGGTACTGAACTATAAAATTCACTTCAACACGCCGGGCCGATACTACGTCTGGGTTCGAGCCTACTCAACGGGATCGGAAGACAACGGACTGCACGTCGGCATCGACGGAACGTGGCCAGAACACGGCCAGCGAATGCAGTGGTGCGACGGAAAACACTCGTGGTGGTGGGAAAGCAAACAGCGAACCGAAAAAGTTCACTGTGGCGTCGCGGATGAAATCTGGATCGACGTTCCGACCGCTGGCGAACACACGATTTCGTTCTCCATGCGAGAAGATGGTTTCGAGTTTGACAAGTTTTTGATGACGACGGACAAGGACTTTCAACGCCCCGCGGACGCCGGCGCGGCGACTGTGCTCAAGTCGGGTTCGGCGCCGGCTTTCGAATTGCCCAGCGGTCCGGCTGGCGACGGCACCGTTTCAGTCGAAGCGGACAAAGTCTGGGATCCGGTGACGATCACCCAATCCGGACCCTACGCCTACGAAACGCATGACTTGCTGGATTCAGCCAAGCCAAACCCGTTCATGGACTATCGGATGGAAGTGACGTTCTCCCAAGGCGATCAATCCTTCACCGTTCCGGGCTACTTTGCTGCTGATGGCAACGCAGCCGAATCTTCTGCCAAATCTGGCAACGCCTGGCGTGCCCATTTCAGCCCTTCAAAAGCTGGCGATTGGAAATACGAAGTCTCTTTCGTTTCCGGCAAAGGCGTGGCGATCGATCCGAATGCAATTGGGACGTCTGTTGCGTCATGCGACGGCAAAAGCGGCACCTTCAAAGTCGACGGGCCGTCGAAACCAGGCAACGGCGACCAGTCGAGAACTGGAATGTTGCTCCCGAAAGCCACGCATCTCGTGTTCGCAGAATCAGGCAAACCGTTTTTCAAAGTCGGTCCAGACGCACCGGAGACGTTGTTGGCGTTTCGCGATTTCGATGGCACACGAACCCTGAAGCCAAAGCCTGGCCCGCTGAAATCGTTCAAGAATCATGTGCAGGATGCGAACGAAACCGATCCGACGTGGAAGAATGGCAAAGGCAAGGGCTTGCTTGGAGCAGTCAACTACCTGGCGAGTAAAGGTTTGAACTCGATGTCGTTCCTGACCTACAACGTCGATGGCGACGGAGCCAACGTCTGGCCTCATGTTTCTCCGACCGACAAAATGCACTTCGATTGCTCCAAACTGGATCAATGGAGTCGCGTTTTCCATCACGCACAGTTTCATAACATCCTGTTGCATTTCAAGTTACAGGAAACTGAGAACGATGATTGGCGACACGGCACCAATTCGGATTCTGGCAAAGAAATCGCAGGTGCTCTCGACGGCGGTAAATGCGGACCACAGCGAAAGCTGTACCTTCGCGAACTTGTGGCGCGATTCGGCCACCTGAACATGTTGGAATGGAATCTCGGCGAAGAGAACACGCAGACGTTCGAGGAACAAATGGCGATGGCTGTTTACCTTGACAGCATCGACGCCTACGGCCACAACATCGCCCTGCACACCTACCCGCAACAACAGGATAAAGTTTACGATCCGTGGTTGGGCAAAGCACCACTAACAGGTCTGTCACTGCAAAACATGTGGGACGCCGTCCACAAGCGAACGTTGCTGTGGGTCAACAAGTCGCGCAACAGCGATCACCCCTGGGTGGTGGCGAACGACGAACAGGGGCAAGCCGACCAAGGCGTCCCTCCGGATCCGGGGTACGCTGGCTTCGACGGCACGGTCACGATGAAGAACGGCAGGAAGTACGACCTGCACGACATCCGTAAGCGAACGCTGTGGGGCAACTTGATGGCGGGCGGCGCGGGAGTCATGTACTACTTTGGCTACGCGTTGCCGGAGAACGATTTGAAGTGCGAGGACTTTCGTTCGCGAGACAAGTCATGGGACTACTGCCAGATCGCGAAAGAGTTTCTGCTCGAAAATGAAATTCCAATCCATGAGCTGAAGAACATGAACGGGCTCGTCGGCAACAAGAACGATGGCTACGGCAACTGGTGTTTGGCCAAGCCCGGCAGCCTGTATCTGGTTTACTTGCCCGAGGGCGGCAAAGTCAGTCTCGAGCTGTCGAAAGAGTCTGTCGATTTTGAAGCGTTCTGGTTCGACCCGGAAAATGGCGGCGAGCTTTCGCCTACAAAGGTCGCGAATCAGCGGGCCGCGACGGAGTTCGATTCCGGCGTCGATGCCGGGAAAGACCGAGTGCTGTTGCTTCGGGCGAAATAGGCATTTCTGGCGTGAGCTGCTGCCGGAGCACTGTTCGTGTTTCGGCAGCGAGGGTGATGGAACGAACCTGGACTGGATGTAATATGTCCAGCCTCTACAATTCGTGCTCTTCCATTTGCCCATCAAGCGTAAGCTCATTTCAATGACAGATTCTCCGATCCTCGCGTCTGACAAACTCAAATCCGATCCGCGACTTCAGCAAGCCAAACAGCTGATCATGGACGCCGTTGCTCAGCATCAAGCGGAGCTGACGACCGTTCGGGCTCCCAACCCGGAACTGGTCGCGGGATACGAAGAGACGCTCGACGCGTTTGGTGCGATCCGCAACGGAAGTCTGTACTTTCCGTATCTCTCCAGCGGAATCGGAAACGGACCGTTTGTGGAACTTGGCGATGGCAGCGTGAAACTGGACTTCATCACGGGCATCGGAGTTCACGGTTACGGTCATAGTCATCCTCTGATGGTCGAAGCCGCGGTCGACAGTGCGGTTGCCGACACAGTCATGCAGGGGAACTTGCAGCAGAATCACGAAAGCTACGAACTGGTCAAACTGCTGACTGAAACCGCGAACGAATCTGGCGCGGAATTGAAGCACTGCTTCCTGACGACCAGCGGCGCGATGGCCAACGAGAACTCGTTGAAGCTCGCGTTCCAGAACAATCATCCGGCCAATCGCGTGATCGCGTTTTCGCATTGCTTCGCCGGGCGCACATTGGCGCTGGCTCAAGTCACCGACAAGGCGAAGTATCGCGTCGGTTTGCCGGACACAATCAACGTGGACTACATTCCGTTTTACGATGAGCAGCAGCCGGAGCGTAGCACTGAGATCGCTGCCAACCATTTGAACTATTTGATCGAGCGGAATCCTGGCAAGCACGCGGCTCTTTGGATGGAATTGATTCAGGGAGAAGGTGGCTACTACCCGGGCACGACCGAGTTTTTCAGGACGTTGACCAAGGTTGCCAAAGCCAACAAAATTTGTGTGATCGCTGACGAAGTTCAAACATTCTGCCGCACGACGCGTCCTTACGCTTTTCAACATTTCGAGTTGGACAAAGAAGTCGACGTGGTGACGATCGGCAAAATTTCGCAGGTTTGTGCGACGCTGTTCACAGACGAATACAAATTCAAACCTGGATTGATCAGTCAAACTTTCACCGGAAGTACGATGGGGATCAATTCGGCGATTGCGATCGTCAAAGGCCTGATCGAGAACGGCAACTTTGGCGCCGACGGAAAGAACCAAAAGCTGCACAATCATTTCGTCGCCGGTCTGAAAAAAGTCGCCGACAAACATCCGGGCACGATTTCCGGACCTCACGGTTGCGGAGGTATGGTGGCCCTGACTCCGCTCGACGGTTCTGCTGAAGCCGCTGCAGCGTTGGCGAAACGACTGTTCGCCGCGGGTTTGATGTCCTTCATGGCCGGCGGAAACCCGTCGCGACTCCGGTTCCTGATGCCGCTTGGCTGCACCGAAACAGCGCACATCGATTTGGCCTGCGAGATCATTGACACCACAATCGGTGAAATGAAACAGGATGCTTCGCTCGCCAAGCACTTCGCTTAGCCCGGTGGTTGCGGCGTCAAGCAAATTCCTGTGCATAACTTCCGCCGTGCCATACCTCGACAGCCCACTGCTCCGGCCGGGACTTTTGCATAGAATCAGATTTCGCAGGAGCCTCAAACTCCCGGACTATCGATGGCTCAATCGGAAACCAAATGCTAATCGTACGATGTGTTCGCGAAGACGACCTTGATTCGCTTTTTGACCTGATTCAAAAATCCGAATTCGGTCTGACGACGCTGAAGATTTCCAAAAGCGAACTCGAATCCCGCATCGAGCGATCGCTGTTCGCGTTCCGGCAAAAGGACGCTCGCCCTTCGGGGCAGCCTTACGTTTTCGTGATGGAAGATCTTGGCATCGGTCGGCTGGTCGGCACCTGTGCGATCTACTCGAAAACTGGCGGCTTCGAACCGATGTATTCGTACGAGATACAGAAGTCGATTCACGCCAGCAAAGAGCTTGGCGTCTATAAAGAGATCGACACGCTGCACTTGCTGGCCCAGCACGACGGCCCGACGGAAATCGGCAGCCTGTTTCTTTCGCCCGACTATTGGGGCGGCGGACACGGTCGGCTCTTGAGCATGTCTCGCTTTCTGTTTCTGGCCGAGTTCCAGGAACGGTTTGAGCAAAAAGTTATCGCGGAAATGCGCGGCGTCGTGGACTCTCATGGCGTGTCGCCATTGTGGTCAGCGCTCGGCTCTCACTTCTTTCAAATGGACTTCCCCAAAGCCGAAACGCTTACGACACAATCGAAGAAAGTCATCGGCGATTTGATGCCCAAGCATCCGATTTACATTCCACTACTGCCGCAGGATGCTCAGGACGTGATCGGTAAAGTGCACGCCAACACGGAACCGGCATTGGCGATGTTGCTCAAGGAAGGTTTCGAAAACCGTGGCCTGGTCGACCTGTTCGATGGTGGCCCAACGATTGAGTGCGAGGTCGAAAACATTCGCGCCGTTCGCGAAAGCAAATCTGGAACCGTCGGTGCCGTCGCAGAAAAAATCAAAAACGGCACGCGGCAAATCATCTCCAATTCACGACTCGATTTCCGCACCTGTCTTGGCGAAGTTCAATGGGATGGCGCTGTTGCGACGATCGATCAGATTTCCGCACTGCGACTGGGGCTAAAGAACGGCGACGCAATTCGCAGCGTCAATCTGAGGCCGGATCCTGCACCAAATACTGAGTCAGATAGTTAGCGAGAATTTCGGCACCAGCTTCACCCCTTCCAGACATTTCTATCGCAGGCAAATCCATGCTCACTTCAAAAACAGAACTCCGCATCGGCGACCAGTGGATTTCCGGATCCGGTTCGCCAATTCAGTCCGTCAGTCCGATCGACGAATCCGTCGTGTTCGAGACCAACGAAGCGACCGCCGACCAGGTCAACGCAGCTTTCTCCGCCGCCCGCGACGCGTTTGGATCGTGGTGGGATCAGCCACTGGAAAACCGAATTGCGATTGTGCAAAAGTACGCTGAACTGGTTCGTGAGTCAGGGGATGAACTCGCGGAGATCATTTCCGCTGAAACCGGCAAGATACTTTGGGAAGCCAAAACAGAAGCCGGCGCGGTTGCGGGAAAAGTCGACGTATCGATCGATGCGTTGAAGACCCGTCGCGACACGACTTCATTCGAGATGGGTGAAGTCAAAGCCGTCACGCGTTTTAAGCCGCACGGAGTCGTCGGCGTCCTCGGACCGTTTAACTTTCCGGCTCACCTTCCCAACGGCCATATCGTTCCTGCATTGCTTGCCGGTAACACGATCGTGTTCAAACCTAGCGAACAGACTCCCGCCGTCGGGGCGTGGATGATGCAAAAATGGATCGAAGCCGGATTGCCAAACGGCGTGCTGAATCTGGTTCAGGGCGGACGCGATGTTGGACAGGCGATCTGTGCCAGCAAGGAGATTGACGGACTTTTCTTCACCGGTTCCAGCGGAGCGGGCGCGGCGCTCAACAAAGCATTGGCCGCTGAACCCGGAAAGATTCTGGCGTTGGAAATGGGAGGAAACAATCCGCTGATCGTGACCGAGACCAGCGACATGGATACGGCGTCCTACCTGACGATCCTGTCAGCCTTCATCACGGCCGGCCAACGCTGCACCTGTGCCCGGCGACTGATTCTGATCGACAACGACGAATCGAAACAGTTTCTGAACACGCTGGTTGAGATGACGAAGAAGGTGACTTTCGGTTTCAGCTCGGACGATCCACAACCATTTATCGGAACGGTGATTTCCGGTGCAATGGGTCGTCACATTTTGGAGACTCAGGAGAAGCTGATCGCTCGTGGCGGCGATCCGATCGTGAAAATGGAGTCTCATCGAGGTTGCGACGCCCTGATTTCTCCTGGCATCATCGACGTGACGGAAGTTTCTGACCGCGAGGACGAAGAGTTGTTCGGGCCGTTGCTGAGCGTCATTCGTGTCCCTGACTTTGAGGCTGCGATCACGGAAGCCAACAACACGGCCTACGGTTTGTCCGCAGGAATTTTGACTGACAACGCGGACTTATACAGACAGTTCATTCATCAAATCCGCGCCGGCATCGTGAACTGGAATCGGCAGACGACAGGGGCATCCGGAAAGCTTCCTTTCGGAGGCTGCGGTCGCAGCGGCAACAATCGCCCGAGCGCTTACTACGCGGCGGATTACTGCTCGTTTCCAGTAGCGAGCCTGGAAAGCGAATCTCTGGCGATGCCCGAACAATTAATGCAGGGCTTGGCGAGTTTGAAGGGCTAATCCATTTCCAAACTTGAGTTTTTGAAATCTGAACGGGCGTGTCGCCGTTGCATGAAGATTGACAGCCCATTAGTTCTGGTCGTCAATTTGAATTCGAGCTTCTTCGCTGCGAGCATTAATTTCTGGAGCGTACATTGCGAAACCTGTCGCAGGCATTCCGGAAAACGTTCCGGGAACCTCGGCTCGCAATCTATATTTGATCACGTGCGTGCCTTTGCGAAGTCGCTGAACGAAAAATATGACCTTTGAATCACGCAACTCCACATTTGACGCAATTCCGGCGCCCCAACTGTAGCCACTGCGAAGTCGCACAGGCTCACAACCGGCAGGTTTGGGGTCTTCGAAAGCCAGGTAGTCAAAATCATCGGAAGCGGAAACAGTGAGCTCAACCTCGACCACATCGCCGACAGACAAACTGCCGCCAGACGTGAGAACTGTTGGCTTAGCGGGCTTTCCTTTCGCGACATCATTGTTCGCGGCGGCACTGCGGCGAAGATATCGCCGGCTGATTTGAAGTCCACCGTTTTGCGCGGCTGGTATTTGTTCGTAAATCGTTTCGTAATCTGCTGTTAGCGCGAAATATGCCGAACCATTGACGTCTTTTTTCAATGAAACCTGATGACGTCCACCTGCAAAACTTTCGTCAGTCAACGTTACCCGATTCTCCAGAGCCAGCATGTTTTGCCAGCTCACGTCAACATCTCGCACGTGTTTTCCATCGACATAGATACCTATTGAGTAGTCTTCTGCTGACTCTTTTTGCATCATCCGCATGTAGTCTGAAAGAGCGTGTACCGCGAGTGCCGAGTCTCGAGTGCTGCGCCAATGAGTTCCGTTTCTACGCTGGCTGACGAGCCAGTTTGCCATTCGATCGATTAGCGATTTGTCCGAATCGAGAGCCACAAGTGCGCGCAAAACCCACGCGTTTGTCTCAACATTGCTGTTGTACCACCGCCACCAATGCTGCTGGCTGGTTGGCATCCATGACATGTTCGATTCCATATCGGTTTCGATATTGCCAATGATTTCGCCGATCAGTGTTTCTGCTTCCTCGTGCATTTGGTTGTTTTGAAGTGCCAACGCCAGCAACGCTCGACCGTACGGATTGAGTGCCTCACGATTCGAAAAGACTCTGGTAGCAAATTGACGAGTTTTTTTAACTGACTCAATATGCTTTTTTGATCGGCCCAGTGAAAGGACATAGGCAATAAACGCCTGTTCAACTCTGCGATCAACCGAGTCGGGAATCTTCGAAACAGCATTGGCTTTCGGGTAAACCAGGTAGTGGACCCCATTGCGAAAAGTGGACTCTAAAACCTCCACTCCGGAGTCAGCGGCCGCATTTAGTCCCAACAATACGTACGCTGTCATGTATCGAGACGACTCATCGTGTTCCCACCAACCCCAGCCTCCGTCCTTGTGCTGAAACTTATAGAGGCGGTTGAGACCTGCCTGTGACATACGCTCAATTTCACTCGTATTGAAAACGGACGCGCGGTCTTTTTGCCGGGCCAGCTTCCTGTTCCGGGCGACCATCGCTTCCGCCAACGCTTCAGGATCAGTTCCCAACTTCTTCAATGTGTCATAGGCCAAAACGGTTGGGTAGAAACGACTCATCGTTTGTTCAACACAGCCGTACGGATAGCCAGCCAAAAACGGAAGTGCTTCAAAGGCAGCACCTGCTGCAGTCGGCGCGAAACTGAGCTCCAATTTGGTCTTTGAAGCATCAACGTTCCCGGGTAGTTCGAACTCCATTTTCTTGCTGCCAGTTTCATTGGCTGCAAAGAACCCTGAATGTGATTGGGATTCTAGAATGGTGCGAGAGAATGCGGGAAATCGCAATTGCATCGCATCGCTTTCAACGTCAGTTCGAGCCTTGACGGTAATGCTTGCGTTGCCGCTGGAGTGAACTTTAACTGGCCAGTCAAAACGATGTGTTTCACCCGGCTTGATTCGCTCGCTCGCAGACAAAATCCGGTTGCCGTTCTGGTCCGTTTTCTTCTCATGTCCTGCAATCTCGACCGACTCAAAAATCGATTCGGGGAAATGCAACTCAGCAAAGACGTTCTTTTCGACTGAGAGATTGTTGTGCACGTTCGCGCTAAGGACCACTTCGTCACCCATGGTGAAAAATCGCGGGGACTGAAGCCTGACCAAAAAATCTTTTTTGGTTTTTACTTCACAAACTGCCTCGCCAACCTGCGTTTTGTCTCCTGTTGCCAGGAAGCCCTGAATCCGCCATGTCGTTAATGATTCTGGAAATTTGATTTCAGCTTTGGCAGAGCCCTCTTTGTCCAGTTTCAAATTTGGGAGCCAGATTGCACTGTCGGCGAAGTTCGATCGGACTTCGGGTTCCGCAAGCTGGCTGTCGAAATAACCGTTGGTTGAAGGATCAATCCCGCCGCGGCGAGCACTTGTCGCACGGCTTTTGACACCCGCGGGATCGCCGCCACTGGGCGCCGCTCCGCCCATCCCTCCAGCCGTTGGTTCCGATGCATCTTCCAAATGAAATTCCGGGCAAGTAAACCGTCCAGAGACCTCAAACGACCGAGAAACCATCGATGAAGTGATGCCATCGTTCCAATATTTCGTCCGTCGCCTTGCAACAAGCGATTTGGGACGCGTCTTTGACTCCGCCTGAATATACGTTAGCGATTTATCGTACCCTCGAAGAGCCAGCGAGCCTGACACAGGATTTCCTTCAGCGTCCGTCACCCTGACGTTTACATTTCCTTTTTGACCTGGCCGATAAATATGTCGATCGGGGCTTACTTCAATCGTCAGCATGTCGTCGATGGGAGGGACATAGATCTCGCATTCTTCATTGAAGACTTCACCGCGGTGAGCGACAGTTGCCTCAACGAAAAAATTTGGAACGTGATGTTGCTCAACGGGTATCTCGATAACCTGGCTGTGTGAAGAGATATCAACGAAACTGCTGTTGTCCATTGAATCCCAAAGCAACAATCGTGCATTGGGTTGGGACGTATTAATCAGAATGCGCGCCGTTTCGCCAACTTTATACATTCGCTTATCGGGAATAATTTCCAGCCCACCGAATCGATAGCCCTTTCCATCAAACTTCGGACCAAGACACCAAATGGTCTTCGTGGCAGAGGCCGAGTGCTGTCCGCTTTTTTCGGACTCAAACTCCAATCGATACAGGCCTTCGTCTGGCAGGCCAAACGAAACCGTGGCCTTACCCTCATGATCCGTTCTGATATCGAAATGTTGCGTGACCCGTTTTTCGAATACATGACTTTCGCCTGAATCCACTGCATCGTCTGGGTCTTTCGGCAAAATTTCGTAGAGCTTTAGTACGCCTGTCGTCGGCACACCGATGTTGTTTGTTGTTCGAGCGTTGAGTTCTAACGCTACTGTGTCTCCTGCCTGATACCAGCCACGATCCAGACCCAGGAACACAGTGAAAGGTTGCGGCGCGACGACGACATATCCCGTTCCTTTAATGCTGCGACGACTTTCATCGGTGACATTGGCGACCACTTCGATTTGGTACTCTGAATCACGATTGAATTCGGAAGTGTCGACAACGACTTCGGCGTATCCATCCTCATTTAGTTGAACCTCTCCTTTTGAGATCATTTCCGCAGGTTCTTCCTCACCCCACGAGAATCGCCAATGGTCTTCTTCCCAATCACTTTCGTTGGCCGCAACTTGATCGCCGAGCCATGGATACAGCCATTCAACATCACCAAATCCGACTCCGTAAAGCCAATCCCATTCGGTTGGCGGCGCGAAATAAGATGTGTGACGGCGAAGCAGAACATGATATTTGACGCTGCCGCTCGAAACAGGCTCACCCGTGTAATACGCTGCCTTGATGGCAGCCTTGGCTGGTTTGCCAAGCTGCACAGTTTCCGCCGACGGAGTCACGTCGACTTTGAATTCAGGTTTTTTATATTCTTCGATCCGGAACTCGCTGGCAGTACTGGGCCAACGATCCCCCGATCGCTCAACCTGCAGACGGTATTCACCCAGGGGTGATTCGCTATTGAGACGGAACGATCCCGACACGCTTCCGGAATCGTCAGTCACGAGATTGAATGTTTTGACCCGATCGTTATAGCTGGGCCCATCAACATGAACCTGAACCTCCGTTCCTGCCTTGGCAGGCAAGTACTTCCGATCCAAAATTTCACGTGTCCATACCCGAAAATTGATTTCGTCTCCGGGCCGATAGAGTGGCCGATCGGTAATTGCAAACTCGGCATAACCAACCTCTTTATCGTAAGATTTACCAATGCGTTCGATTTCGCAAAACGCAACATCACCTTCGTCTGTTTCTAGGAAGACAAAGCTGTCGTCTTCGTCTTTGAAAAACATGACACCGTCCGAATCCGTCTGTGCGGTTTTCCAGTTGTGTCGCGATTTGGAACTGATCAAATTCATTTTCTGATCGGCAAGCGGCCTTCCCGATTCAGAATCAATTGCCCAAACCATCACTTTGCCGTCCGTCTTCTTCTGGATGATCGTCACTCCAGAAACTATGACAAGACCACGCGAAATATTTTTCGATCCCGGAACTCTTGCTTCAATGACATAGGCGCCCGCCTCGGCCAGTGGTGCCTGCGTTGAGTGGGACTCGACCAGGTCTGAAACGGGTGAAGACTCAACCCACTGCGCATAAGTGTCGTCACTAACAAAAGGTTCCAGCTCTTCGTTGTCGTCACTCCATTCACTAAAAATGTCGTAGCCAAGGTAGGCAACTTCCCACCAATTACCGGACTTCTCGCGATCGACCAAATATGCTTTGAGATCAACTTTGCGAGCGGTAAATTCAACTTTCGCAGTGTTGCGGCATGCAAACCAAAGCGTTGGCTTGATACTGGCCGAGTAAACTCCCGTTTTGCCCAATAAAACATTGGCACTGTCGATATGACCGATTTGAAGTTTCGCAACTTCGGCTCGGTCATGCTTTCCAAAGTCGTCGACGATTCGTTGATAGAGTTCTTTCGCTTTCGAGAACTGTCGACGATTCTGATAATACAAGGCTCGCCGATACATGGCTTCGACAGCCAACTCACTTTTGGGGTTCAGCCTTTCAACTCGACGCCAAATCGCAATTGGACTCTCTGCGTCGGGCAGCGTAATCACTCGCAACTTGTGATTAACAATCAGTCTTGCTTCATTGTCATCAAGGTTTCGCAGCGGCTTCAGATCTGCTTGATCGCGACCTCGCCCAAAGGTTGGACGATCCGCGTATTGATAATAGAAGACAGCGTCATACCACGCAGGATCGTGGATTGGTCCGTATAGCCGCCGATTCAGATCGGCGCGATGAAGAAGCGTCCGGGCAAGATGTTTTTTTGACCTGGAATGATCAAGCGTCTGAATCTCATTGAGCAGAAACAGTATTTTCTTTGCGCGGGTTAGTCCTGAGTCGTAGTTGTCCGGAGTTTTCAAAAATGCTGGTCGTTGATCATCGTTAATGGGAACACCTCTGCTGTGACGAAAGTAGCGACGATCCGCGTCAGCTGACTGGACACCTTCCCACCACCAATCAATTCTCTCATAGCCAGTGTCCCATCCCCAACTTTTACGAGGACGGACATTGTCCGGATCAAGAGCTCTCAACAACTCAAAATTGAGTGATATGGATTCCTCATCAAGACGGATCTGAAATTCGTCGCGTTTCCCGGCAGGAGATCCATCACGAATCGCGATCAACAGTTTTCGGGACTCTTCAAGATGTCCGATGTAGCCCAACAGCACATTGAGTTTGTGATCGTCTTGAGGCCAGTAAGCCTGGTCCGACCAAATTTGAAGTCGTTGTGATTGCCTGAACTGAACAGCACGTTTCAGTGCGACCAACCATTCTTCAAGTTCCATCGAACAAGTGATGGTGCGATTGACAATATGGAGCTGCGTCTCAATGTCAAGTGCTTTGACCGATTCATACAGCGTCCTCGCTTCGGACCACTGTTGCTGATCAAAAAGTTCGTCTGCTTTTTGAAGATCATCACGAGTCTCCGACGTCAAAATCGGGAAGACAGCCGATGCAGAAACAACATCAAGTCGGCAATGATTCGACAACAGTTGAGAAGTGAGAAAAATAACAAACAGTGCAACGAAAACGTTGGTTTGGAATCGTAACATCGGCTGATTTGTCCTTTTCACAGGCGTCTGCTCGCTTGCCCCGTTCCATCCGATGCAGACAGTGAATCTTGAGGATATATCAAATCAATCGGCTTGTCACGTTTTTAATGATGGATGGTTCCTGATGCCTGCCTCGCAAACTTGAGCCAATTACGGGACAAGAAATTCAACGTTTTCAACTTCGCCCAGCCCGTGTTTCTCAATCAATTCGCGAAACCAGGCCGCTGTTTTTGCGGCATGACCTGACAGCTCATTCGTTCCCCAGATCAAAACAAGCGAACACACCGTTTGGTCGTTCGTTTTTGTTCGCTGCGAATCCTTTACTGCGTTCGCGCAGGGCCCTTCGTCGTCGAACAGACAGAGCAAACCATCGAGCTTGATCGTTTGCCCGGAGGCATTGAATACGTATTCTGAATTCTCCGGCGCGATCGCCACTCGGAGAGCACCACTTTCGAAATGGCACTTGGCCAAATCGACAACGCTGATTGGCAATCCGCTGTGCAACGAAACGACATTTAAAGCGTCGACGACTGGATTGATCGAATTCAGCTTTCCGCTGCCTGCGGCTTTGACCAAATACTCGGACGCCGGTTTCCCTCGCCCGGTTGGCTTGTAGCCTGCATGACGTAACAGGTCACGGACGGCGGACTTTACGGTATCGTAGCGCTGTGGATCGGAGTGAATTTCGAAAGGGCTTTTCGCGATTGCATCGTCAGCGAGCGAAAACAAACTGAACACATTGCCTTGCGATCCCGACTCCGATGCGTTTTGCAAAACGAAAGCCGCCAAATCAAGGCTTGGGTGGGAATCAACTGAAATGGAAACGGAACTCATCAAACTTCCTGTTCGAGACTTATTCGACTACGCCGTTCTGCTTCGTGCTTGAGTTACCAACGATCGGCAACGCGAATAAATTAACCAAAACGGCACGAGGTAGATTAAGTCAGCAAAGAAAAACACGATCAAAATCCAAACTGGAAGATCGCCGCGAAGAATGTAGCGAACCGCCAGCAGCGGACCGATGGCTTTGCTGAGCATTCCCAGCAACAGCACGTTACGGTTTTCGACAGGGTTACGGCTGACAATCCAATAGCCGACTCCAAACAGTGCAACACACATTCCCACCAACTGGATCGGCAGATTGAACGCGGTCTTTTCGAGCCCCAGCCCTCGAAAACCTTCGTGGTAAAACACGATCATCGCGAAACCGGCGATCAGGTTGTAGACGGCGGCAATGGCCAAAACGACTCGCCACCATCCTGGGAAGCCTTTGGATGAACCGGAGCCAGCGGCTTCGATTGAGTTCATTTATCTTCGCCCGTGATTTCGTCCGAACCAGATTCGTCAGGCTGAACTGTCGTATCATCAGGCTCACGAAACAGTTCATTCAATCGCCTGCGGTCAGCGTCTTCGCCAAACCGCGATTTCGAGACATCGTCACCATCAAACTCGACCGCCTCGACTTTTTCCTCAGGCTCAGGCTGCTGATGGACGGCTTGAAAACAAAACGTCACCGCCACGCTGTCCCCAACGGATTTCGGTAGCGCGTCGATCCCGAAATCGCTTCGCCGAACGACAAACCGCGACATGAATCCACAACGCATTTTCCCTTCGGGTCCGTTCCCCATCGCCAGTAGTTCAATCGGCATCGTGATCTTTCGAGTTTCACCATGCAGCGTCAGATTCCCCTCGACCTCAAACGTTCGTTTCGTCTTCCCCGCCGCCGCGGGCTTGTCGACTGACTTGACCGCGATGCTCTCGAAAGTGATCGTTTCATATTGAGCTGCATCGAGACACGTTGGACCGCGGAGTTGAACATCACGCGACGCGTTGTTCGAATCGATCGAGTCTGGATCAATCTCGAATCGAAACTTTGTGGAATCCGGATTTTGAAAGTCCATCTCTACCGATCCGGCACACTGATTGAATCGTCCGTAGATAAAGCTGAGCCCGAAATGGCTGACCGAACAGACGATCGATGTATGCTCATTGTCAATTTTCCACGTCGACGCGCCATCCATCACGTCGTCCTGAATTGCAACAGGAATCGGTGACGCGAAAACGGTGGACGTTGGCGAATGCATCGCGATCAATGCCAAAACGATCATCGCAAACAATGCTGAAACTCGCATCGAATCTCTCGGGGTCAGGGACGGGAACGTCATCCATGATACTCCATTCGCAGCCGTCGGCGGAACCTGTTGCCATCATGGATTCGACTTGATTCATGGCTTATATTGATCTGCGAACCATTCGGATTTACTGGAGAGAGAATTATGAATCGCATCTTGAGCGTTGCACTGCTGGTCCTGTTGGCCTGCCTGCAACAAACCAACGTCGCCCAGGAGGCTGCTGAATCAGCCACCGAAACGAAGACTCTAACGCCAGAACTGCTCTGGAAACTAGGACGTTTGGGCGAAGCGACGCTTTCTCCGGATGGCACGCATCTGGCCTACACGGTTCGGCGTTACGTTCTGGCCGACAACAAAGGCAAGTCCTCGTTGTTCCTGATGAAGCTGGACGACGGCAGCACGAAGACGTTGCTCGATAGCTGGAGTTCGGTCGGTTCGATTCAATGGGTTGGCGAGGGCGATTCGGCCACATTGTTTTTCGAAGGCATGGAAGGCAAAGACGATGAAGAAGATAGCGACGCAGCAGATGACGACGAAGAGGAGGATGAGGACGAAGATCACTCCGACGCGCCGCAAGCCTGGTCGATCGACGTTGGCTCTGGCGAGCTAACGCAAGTCTCGGCTCTCGAGGATGGAATCTCGAATTTGAAAGTCTCGCCGACCGGCAAGCACATTGCTTACACGCAAGACGTCAAGCTCGACAAAACCGTCAACGAACTCTACGAAGACCTCCCCGAAGCCGACGCGCGCATCATCGACGATTTGATGTATCGCCACTGGAACGCCTGGCACGACTACAAGTACACGCACTTGCACGTCGCCGCGATCGCCGATGGGAAAGCCGGTGATGGCAAGGATTTGATGGAAGGCATCAAAGCCGATTGTCCTGTCCCGCCGTTTGGTGGCAGCGAGCAATTTAACTGGTCGCCCGACGGAAAAGAGATCGCTTACACGCTCAAGGACACCGAAAAATGGGAAGAGTCCACGGACTCGAACGTTTGGATCGTGAACGTTGAATCTGGCGAGAAGAAAAACCTGACTGGCGAGATGCCTGGCTACGACAAAGATCCGGTTTACTCGCCCGATGGAAAGTGGCTGGCGTTTCAGTCGATGGAACGAGCCGGTTTTGAGTCGGACCGAAATCGTATCATGCTGATCGAGCGCGAAAGCGGCACGATGCGTGAGCTGACCATTGGCCTGGACCAGAACGCGAACGGAATTCATTGGACGCCTGATTCGCAAAAGATCGCATTTGCGTCGGAGTATCGCGGCACCGATCAGATGTTTGAAATCGGACTGGAATCTCCAGGCACCAAACGACAGGTCACCAGTGGCCAGTTCAACTGGCATGTCGTTGATTTTCTTCCGGATGGAAAGTCTGCGATCGCGACGAAGATGAACATGATTCGCCCCAACGAATTGACATTGCTGAACGTCGAATCGGGTGACGACAAAGTGCTCTCTCACATCAACGACGACGTCTATGAAGGTCTGGAAGTTGCCACGATTGAGGAACGTTTCGTGGACGCGACCGATGGTCAAAAGATTCACTGTTGGGTCGCCTATCCGCCGGGCTTCAAGAAAGACGACGGCAAGAAGTGGCCGATGTTGACTTACTGCCAAGGCGGTCCGCAGGGCCAAATCGGACAGTGGTTCTCCTACCGTTGGAACTTCCACTTGATGGCGGCGCAGGGCTACGTCGTGGTTGCTCCGAACCGTCGTGGATTGCCGGGCTTTGGTCGCAAGTGGAACGATGACATCAGTGGCGACTGGGGCGGACAGGCGATGAAGGATATCCTCTCAGCCACGGACGCGATGATGGCTGAGCCCTACATCAACAAGGACAAAGTTGGCGCGATCGGCGCGAGCTTTGGTGGTTACACGGTTTACTGGTTGATGGGCAACGGCGGCGATCGGTTCAAGACGATGATCGCTCACTGCGGCGTGTTCAACCTTGAGTCCATGTACGGTTCGACCGAGGAGTTGTTTTTCGTGAACTGGGATTTGGGCGGACCCTATTGGAAAAGCGACGCGATCAAGAAGGAGTACGACTTGTTCTCGCCGCACAACTTCGTGAAGAACTGGAAGACGCCGCTGTTGGTGATCCACGGCCAGAAAGATTTCCGGGTTCCGGTCACGCAGGGAATGGAGGCTTTCACGGCGGCTCAGGTGAACGACGTGCCTTCGCGATTTCTGTACTTCCCGGAGGAAGGCCACTGGGTTCAGAGCCCGCAAAACGGCGTGCTCTGGCATCGCGTGTTCTTCGATTGGCTGGCACGAGAGCTAAAGTAAAAAACGGCTCCGCGACGGAATTGAGTTCCAGCCCATGATTGTATGGGCTGGATCGTGGCGGCATAGGCTTCGAGCCCTGTGATCGCGTGAGACGACGCTCCATTCCTTGCAATTCCGGGCTGGAAGCCTAAGCAAGGGTTTGGAAATCGAGCGAACCTGTTTTCGCTCTTTACGTCTTGATAAAGCAGGGGCGATCTGTCAAATTATCGCCTGACCGGAGATGTGGCTGAGTGGTCGAAAGCGCCTGATTGCTAATTAGGTGAACGGGTCAAACTGTTCCGCAGGTTCGAATCCTGTCGTCTCCGCTCCAACAGAATCAAGGCGTGCTGTTCATTCAGCACGCTTTTTTCTTGCGCCGACCTGAACCAGACATCCTCGCCGTCATCAGCCGTTGGGGTTCTGGCGATAATCATCCCGCGGCGGGTTCCAGACGTCAATAATCTTGCAATCCGTCAACGACTTTCCTGAATGCTTTGCGCCACCCGGAATCACCAGCGACTCGCCAACGGAAAGATGGATTTCTTCGCCCTCAAGCACCAGAATGAACTCCCCTTCAATGATGTTCGTAATCTGCTCATGCGGATGCGAGTGCTCGGGAAGCTCGTAACCTGGCTCGACCGTCCAGTGGGCAATCGACATTTGATCCGAATGGATCATCTTTGCCCGATAGCCAGCGATCGGTGCAAAATCTGGTTCATCGGCGAGTGTTATCTTTTTCATGCGTGAAAGTCTAACATGGAAATAGTTTCAAACGTGGCTGCTGGCAAGCGAAAACGAGATCGTGAATCGTGGACGCCTCCAAATCACTGTGACAGAAAATCTATGGCTTGCCGGTGATTTAGTCAATTTTAGGGGGGAAGACTCTGGGCAATATTCTGACGGTTTGATTGTTCAAATTTGACACATATGTTGTATAAGATTGTTTTTGGGAAATGAGTCGGCAAGGTCGATTGAATCGTTGGATGGAGAGCGAAATATTGGCAGAGAATACCGCACACGGTCGACTTGAGACCTTGCATGCGTTGGAGATACTTGACACTCCAGCCGAAGCCGAGTTTGATCGCCTTACGGAACTCGCTGCAACTCTTCTTGATGTGCCTGTCTCGCTGGTTTCCCTCGTCGGTCCGGACACGCAGTTTTTCAAAAGCTGTGTTGGCCTTCCTGAACCCTGGAGCACCAGTCGCGAAACCCCGCTGACGCATTCCTTCTGCCGTTTTGCTGTCGAAAGTAACGCGCCGTTGGTCGTTGCCGACGCGCGCATACACCCGCTGGTCGAATCCAATCCGGCGATTCAGGATCTGGGCGTGATCGCCTATTTGGGCGTTCCGTTCTTTGCCGAAAACGGCCACTGCCTGGGATCGTTTTGCGTGATCGATGACAAGCCACGGGACTGGCAGGATCGCGACCTCGAAATCGTCAGAGGGTTGGCCAAGTCCGTGGAAAGCGAAATCCGATTGCGCGAGAGTTTGCGTCGCCTGACTGCGGAATCGCAGCAAAAGAGCATCTTCCTGGCTCAGCTTAGCCACGAGTTGCGGAACCCTCTTTCTCCTGTTTATTCAGCCGCTCAGATGCTGGCGAACCAGGAAGTCGAACCAGAGGAATTGGCAGAAGTCTCCAGAGTCCTGTTGGATCAGACAACGCAACTGGTGGGATTGGTAGATGACCTCCTTGATCTGTCCAGAATTGAGCAGGGAAAGATTTCGTTGCAAAAGGTTGCAACGAACTTGAATGAAGCCATCCACGAATCGGTTCAGGCGACCGCGTGCCTGTTTGAAGAAAAGGAACAACGGCTGGAGATTCTCACGCCGGACGATTCGCTTTGGGTCAGCGGCGAACGACGCCGACTGGTTCAGGTGATCACGAACTTGCTGACCAACGCTGCTCGGTACACGCCGATCGGCGGCAATATTCGAATTTCGCTGGTGGTAGGTGAAGAAAAACGTTGCGTCCAGATTCGAGTCTCCGACGACGGTGCAGGGATCGCTCCCGATCAGGTCGATCAGGTTTTTCAATTGTTCGGACAGGCCAAGGCAACAGAACCGACGCGGCAAAATGGGTTGGGAATCGGACTGGCTCTCGTCAGGCAGCTTGTTGAATTGCACGACGGTGATATCTCGATCGATCCGAACAGCGAATTGGGAGGTTGTACGATGCTCGTCCGATTGCCTTTGCTGGTCGGCGTTACGGCAGAGACAACGAAGTCTGAAAAAGAATCCCGTTCGACAGAAACACGTTCTACAGACTCGGCTTTTTCGGAGCGACAGGAACCGCTTGAAATTCTTTTGGTCGACGACCAGCGTGCGATCCTGTTTATGCTGCAGCGACTGCTGGAAAATCGAGGCCATCGGGTGAAGACGGCTGGTAGCGCGAAATCAGCACTGGAACAGCTTCAGCAGCATTCGTTTGACCTCGTGTTTTCTGACATTTCAATGCCAGTCTGTAACGGGTTTGATTTCCTCAGAATGATTCGAGCCGAACCCGCGTTCGCTTCCATTCCCGTCGTTGCGTTGACGGGCAGTGTTGCACAGAGCGAAGTGGCCGCGTGTGCTGAAGCGGGCTTCAATGACTTTCTCGCCAAGCCGATTGATATCGAGCAAATCGAACAGGTCATCGCCCGGCAAGCCGGCAAGGTTCGGTCGTAGATCGCTGACGCGAGCGCGTAAAAACTGGCCGCGACTACGAGGTCCACAACGGCCAAGCCACGGCCACATCACTTTTCGGCAGAGTCAGTTTCGATGTGCATCGACGTGATCGTCAGTCCCGGATAGTCTCCGACTTTGACGACGTTCTCTGCTTTCAACAGCGACGTTGGAACATGGACGACGACCGAATCGAAAAGGTTCTTCACGTCCGAGGCCCAAGCCTGGACCGTTGGAGTAGTTTTGCCATTGATGTTCAACTCCAGCGGATCCTTCAGTCCGCCATCGCGATGGACACCGATGATCAAGCGAGCTTTTTCGACGTCACCGTGCTTGGGGATCGAAATCCGAAACCCTTCGGCCGACCCGTCAGCCTTGATCGCGGTATCCGCGGCATAAAAACACTCGCGTCGAAGCAAACCTTCAACTTCCAGCGGTTGCTTCAACTCAATCGTAACGATCGTGGTTTCTTCAACATCAACGTCCACCGCAGACAAGTCTTTCAAAGATTTCGCCGGATCGAAATGGACTTTCCCGTCGCGGTAGAACAAACGTTTCTGGCGAATTGATTCGATTGAATCGAGATCGGAAATCCCCGACAGCTCAACATTCAATCGTTGTCCGCCCATGTTGGTCAACGCGACGTGAATTCGTTTTCCATCATGCAGTGCCGTCACGTCGAGCCATTTCCTTGAGAAACTTACTGGCAATCGACGCCCATCAAAATCGCTCCACAGATCAAAAAAGTGCGTCACTGGCGTCGCGTTAAGATTCTCGATTGGTCCGTTGGTTCCTTTCCCATCTTCGTCAGGAACAAACGCAGCGTTGCCACTGTTTGGGTTCCAGGGAACGGTCAGGAATGCAAACGGAACGCTCATGTCGATCTCGTTGGGTCGTTGCATGAACTTGTGCGTGTACGCGCTCCACGACCGAAGCCGCAACCAGTAATCGCTTGGCCCCGTTCCCGGTTGCAGCGAACCACACTCGGTAATCAAAATCGGGCGAACGTTGTCAGTGCCGTGCATGTGAGCCCGGAACATGTTGAGAATCGCCTCCAGCCGACCAGCGAGGTAGTTCGAATAGGTCGAAGATCGCCGCTCCCATGCTCCGATCGTGTTGAAATCTTCGTAGAAGTGATGCGAGTAAAAGTCCAGCTTCCCTTTCGTCGCATCCATAAATTTTCGTTGGCTTTTGTACAGCGAAAAATCCTTGATCTGCAATTGCATCCACGCCGACGAAGGCCCGCCGACTTTCGTTTCCGGTGCACGTTCGTGAATCGCATCGGCAACCTTGTTGTGGAAATCCGCCAGCAGATCCCATGAGTTTTCGGCCCAGTGATAGTCCCATTCCGATTTGATCGTCGATTCGTTTTTGACTTCCCACCACGTCGCCGTTCGACCACCGTCTTTGATTTGATCGGCGACCACGGCGCCCGCCAGTTCAGCAGCGGCGTCAAAAAATTCGACTTTGGGCGTTCCACGTCCGACATGATCGATCGACATAAAATCTGGCCAGTTGTCGAGACACATTGCATAGTCAATTTCGCGAATTGGCTCGATTGCTTTCGTGACCGTTGGTGTCGAATCGTAAGCATCGAAGAACGAAAGATCCGCGTGTCCCTGTTTTGACTTCGACTCTTTCAGTTTCGGTTGATTTTTGCTGTAGCCTTTTACCAACGCGTATTGCATCTTCGAGATCTGTCGGCCGGGAAGAAAGTTTCTTTCGTAAGCCCACTTTTCCGCCGACGGATGATGCATTCCGGGACGAGCGTAGAATCTGAAAAACTTCTCGCGTTCAAGGTCGACGTGACCTGAGATCGAAAGCTCACGAGTCGTATCGATTTCAACGACAACGCTCTCAACCGGATGCTCATCACCAAGATTGCGGAACGGGATATCGTCAAAAGTTGTCCGCAGTTTTCCTTGCGAGCTAAACGCGACTTCGCTCACAACCACTGGCCCGGAAGTTTTGGCTCGCAGCACGATGTTCGGCGCTCCGTCTCTCGGCAGCGGCAAGGAACCCATCTGCACGCGGTAAATATCGGGCTTCTGAATGCTGTGGTGCATCGTCGCGTTGGCTTGATAGGGCTCAAGCGTCAGGCCTCCGACGCGATCGAGGTTTTCGCCACGCAGCGTCAGATGCCGAAACATGCTGGCGATCCGCTGGGCTCCTTCGGGGAGTTCGATCATCAGTTCACCGTTCGCTTCAACGCGATCCGCGATGACGACGATCTCTTTGAGGATTGATTTGTCCGCCGAAAAATCACATTTGCGATTCGTTGCAAACTGTTGAAACAGGAACGTGTGGGCCGACTTTCGCAGTTGCCCTTCCTCGCTCAATTTTTGAGCGGCCGCACCCTGTGGCAGGGTGAAAGTGGCGACAAGAATCGCCATCGTAGCCAGGATGAAAGATCGGACGGTGGTCATACGCGTCATCATTCTGCAGTTTCGGTTCCGGTTATGTGGATTGTTCGCCGATTGTGACGTGTCATTCTAGGCGAATTTTGCGAGAACCCATCGTCGCGATCGACTAAAATGAAAGCTTCCGTCATTAACCTGCAAAATCAATGAACGCGACGCAGCAACAAACCATTGAACAGATCGCCAGCAAGTCCACGAATCGTCGTGAATTCCTTGAGGGGTTCATCGACCATGCGATCCACGAGTACGACGTGCTCGGCGGAATGTTTTGGGACTGCACGGAGAAGATCCCCAAGCCGATTTGCCAATCGTATCGTGGCGAACAGCAGATGCTGAAGCTGGGTTGCTCGGCCAGTCAACACAACGACTTTTTGCGACAAGCCGTTGCCTCGAAAGAACCGCTGATCGTTTCGGCTGACAACGAGACGCCCGGATCGGTCGTGAAAGAATTGCATCCGACGATTCTGATGGTGTCCATCGCTCATGGCGGACGCACCGAAGTCGCGGAACTGTTTTTTGCAGGCGACCAACCGCGAGAACAAGTCACCGGAAAAGTTGGCTCGTTGTCATCGCTCAGCCGTGCCGCAGCGGTGTGGGGAATGCCGCCGCAGCGTGCGACTCAAGCTCCGTCCTCCGAACCGGCAACCAGAATCGACATCGCCGCAACGGAAGCTTTCATCCATTCGTTGCACCAGTCGTTGGACCTGAAAGACAACGCCAGGACGATCGCGAATGAGACTCGACGGTATCTGGATTGCGATCGGGCGACGGTCGTGCAAATGCGAGGTCGCCGCTGCAGAACAATTGCCGTCAGTGGCCAGCCTTCGATGAACCGGCGTAGCAATGCAGTTCGACTGTTGGAGAAAGTCGCGAACAAAGTTTTGCCGACGCGTCAGCTGTTCTGGTATCCGGACGAAGATTCGTTGCCGCCGCAAATCCAAAATCCGCTTCAGGAGTATCTGGCGAATTCGGCAACGCGAACAATGGTGGTAGTGCCAGTTTTCGACAAAGCTGATTCTTCTCAAATGGAAGTCGATTCACACCGTGAAAAACGACAATTGATCGGCGGCATCGTCGTAGAGCACTGCCGGGAACAATGGGATCGTCAGCAGCAAGCTTCCGTTGTGGAACTGGCGACGCGACACGGCAGCGACGCGTTTCGAAATTCGTGGAATCACCAGTCGCTTTTTCTCTACAGCATTTGGAAATGGCTGGGGAAATCCAAAATTATTTTCGCGGCTCGGCATCTACCGAAAACGATCGCGGCCGTAATCGGACTGGTCGCCGCTTGCCTGGCGTTAACGCTGATCCAGTCAGATTTCCAACTGTCGTGCGACGGTTCGCTGATTCCGGAGCAACGTGAACTGGTGTTCTCCAAGGGCACGGGCATCGTTAGCAAAGTGCTGGTGCAACATGGCCAGGACGTCAAGTCAGGCGACCCGATTGTCAAGCTTACGGACCTGGACCTCGACTACCAGCTCACGGAACTCGAAGGCCAAATCAAAGAAGTCGAACAGTCGATTCGGTCGATCGAGTCCAGTCGGTTGGGGCGAAAACGTGGCGAAGAAGAATCGCTTCAGCAGGAGAACCTCAAGTCGCAACAGGCCGAGCTTGCCAGTTTGCAGCAACAGCAACGAATTTACCTGAAACGAAAAGCGGATCTTGTGGTCACCAGTCCGCTTTCCGGGCAAGTCATGACGTGGGATGTTCGCAAGCGGCTGCAAAATCGCACCGTCAGTGCCATGGACCAGCTGATGGAGATCGCTAACGTCGACGGCAAATGGACTCTGGAACTGGACCTGCCGGACCGCAAAGTCGGGCACTTTATGAAGCGATGGAACGAGGCCAAAACCAACGACGAACCCGTTGACGTCGAGTTCATTCTTGCTGCCGAACCGGGCGTTACGCATACCGGACAGGTGAAAGCCGTCGGGACTTCAACGCAGCTCAACGCGGCCAACGAGCACCATCTGAAGATCCTCGTGGACATCGATATCGAAAGCATTGACGTTCGCCAATCGCGATCCGGCGTCTCGGCGAAGATTGACTGCGGCGACGCGTCGCTGGGATACGTCTGGTTTCATCCGGTCAAGGAATTCTTCCAGGCCAAGGTTCTGTTTCCGATCTGGTAGTCATGGCGACCGTCAACCAATCCAGCAATGTATCTTCGGATCGCCGTCCAATCGCGTTGCGTTTGCGACCAGACCTCGTGATCGAAGTCAGCAACTATCAGGGAGAAGATTCGTGGGTCGTGAAAGATCCGGTGGCGTTGAAATACTTTCAGTTGCGCGAACCCGAGTACTTTGCCAGTCAGATGCTGGATGGCGATACGAGCGCGGTTGAGATTCGCGATGCTCTGGAAGCCGAGTTTCCTGAACTCAAAATCACGACCGAGACGATTCACTTTCTGGTCAACAGTCTGCACAAGAACGGATTGCTCATATCCGATCTGCCAGGGCAGTCCGAGCCGCTGAAACAGCGACGCAACAAAGAGCTGAAACAGAAGGCGACTCAGCTGTTGATGAGCGTAATGTCGATCCGGTTTCCAGGCGTCGATCCGGAACCATTTTTGAACTGGCTGTATCCAAAAGTTCGCTTTCTGTTTTGGCCGTCCACGACGCTCGCGTGCGTACTGCTAATGGTTTCGGCGACCGTGTTGGTGCTGAGCAACCTCAACGAGTTTTACTCAAAGCTCCCCGAGTTCGGTCAGTTCTTCAACGTCCGGAACATGCTGTTTATGGGCGCGATCATGATCGTGACCAAGTCAATTCACGAACTTGGCCATGGCCTGATGTGCAAACATTTCGGCGGCGAGTGCCATGAGATCGGATTCATGCTGCTGGTGATGACACCGGCGATGTATTGCAATACTTCGGATTCCTGGTTGCTGCCCAACAAGTGGCATCGCATCGCGATTGGTGCTGCGGGAATGTATGTCGAAATGGTGATCGCGGCCGTGGCCACGTTCGTTTGGTGGCATACGCATCCGGGTTGGCTGCACTATCTGGCACTCAACACGATCTTTCTGTGCTCGGTCAGCACTATCGTCTTCAACCTCAATCCGCTGTTGCGCTACGACGGTTACTACATGCTGTCCGACTATCTTGAGATCCCGAACCTCGCGCAGAAGTCCAAAACTTCGATGGTCAATTGGTTGCGAGTCGCTTGCCTGGGCATGAAGCCTGTTCAGCACCGAAGTTTGCCGAAGCGACGGAAATGGGCGTTCGCAGCGTATTCGGTGGCGTCGTTTTTCTACCGCTGGTTTGTGATGCTGATGATTTTCTGGTTCCTGATCCAGATCTTCGAACCGTATGGGTTGAGCGTTGTGGCTCATGCGATGATCGTGATGTCGCTGGTCGGCATGATCGTGATCCCAATGTTCAAACTGACGAAATTTTTCCTCTATCCGGGAAGGCTGCGTGAAGTGAAAAAGCTGCGACTGTTTATTTCCGCAACGCTGGTCGCTGGACTGGCAGCGTTTCTGTTTTCTGTTCCAGTTTCCCGAAACGTGACCGCCAGTTTCGTTTTGCGACCGGTCGATGCCGATCAGGTTTTTGTGGTCGAACCCGGCAAGATCAGCGAGTTGATGAAGTCGCCTGGCGAAACGGTTTCGAAAGGCGAGACGATTGCAATCCTTGAAAGCGACAAACTGGAGTTGGAAGCGGAACAGCTCAAAGGTGATCTGGCTCGCGAGACCGCTGTCCTGGCGACGCTGAAGTTGGCCAATCGCGAACGCGCAGGCATCGGCAGGCAGATCGCGGAAACTTCTGCGCGAATTGCCAAGATCCGCGGCAGGATGGAAGTCCAGTCACGGAAAGAAAGCCAACTGAAACTGGTCGCTGCTCGCGACGGTCAGATCATTGAAGCGCCAAACGTTGCGGCGCCTCCTGCGAACGAATTCGGAGCACCATTGCAACGTTGGTCTGGCACGCCGCTGGATCCGCAAAACCGAAACGCGTTCCTTGAAGCATCGACGCTGTTCTGCATTGTGGGCGATCCCAATCAGATGCAAGCCATGCTGGTGGTCGACGAGTCCGACATCAAACTGGTCGATGTCGGGCAGAAAGTTCAGTTGATGTTGGACGAGTTTCCTGGCGAGCGATTCGAAGGCGAAGTGATCAACGTTTCCCGCGACTCGCTGTCGGAGTTGCCTCGTGAGCTGTCGATCACTAACGGCGGAAAAGTCGCGGTGGAGCCAAATCAGAACGGCGGTGAGTCTCCGTTGCTGACTTCCTACGAAGTTTTCGTTTCTCTCCACGGCGACCATCGCCACCTTTTGACCGGCTTCCGTGGCAACGCCAAGATCGAAGTCAGCAGTCTGCCGTTAGGCCAACAGCTCGTTCGCTACGTTCAGACCGTCATCAATTTCCGCTAACCGAGCCAATGGTGGCATAGGCTTCCAGCCTGTGATCGCGCTGGGTCACAAAGCTGTCTGTGATCGCACACCTCACGACGACATCTTACTTCACGGCTTTTTCGGCGTCCCTCGCCTCCACACCCCGTTCATCGAACTTCCGCACACTGGTTTCCGTCGCCGTCGGGAAATCCTTCGGAACAGGAATCGTAACATTGCCCGTTGCAGCCCATTCCGATCCTCGCAGGAACGTCGTGATGAAACCCACGCACTCGCACGAATACGCCGCATGGCCAAGCGTCGTATGGAAAACGCGGCCTTTCTCGTAGTCCAATGCGATCAACAAAGGCTCATGTCGTCCGCTGCCTTTCTGCTCCGGCGAAGCAAACGCTGTCGCCAGGATCGTCATGTTCAACGCCGGACCGCGAAGCTGCTCATAAAGCTCATCCTGAGCATGCAGAAAACTCGACGGCATTCCGTTCGTGATCGGATGATCAGTGTTGCGAAGCACGATTTGGAACTTGTGCTGCGGCCCATGATGCCCGCCTTTTCCATCTGAATCGTCGCGGACGATTTCGTCTTTGTCGTTGTAGTAAACATACGGGCCACTCTTCTGACTGCGTCCGCCCCAACCGCCGAGACCGGTCATCAAGTTGTACTCTTTCCATTGCGGAAAGCAGTTGTTGGCGGCGTGAACGCTAACCAGGCCGCCGCCGTCCTTCATGAATTTTTCGAAAGCCTGTTGCGTTTCTTTCGGCCAGGGAGCAGCGTTGTAGCCAAAGTTATTCACGACCAATTTGTATTTCGAGAAGTCCGGCTTGAAGTCCGGATCCGTTTTGGCTTCTTTGAAATCCTTGTACTCCTTGCCGTCATCGAGTGGAAACTCTTTCTCACGAGCCCCATTCATCAGAAATTTCGAGCGGTACACGTCGACTTTAAACTTGCCTGTTTCTTCCAGGTAAGTCTTCATCATCAACGTGATCTTGGGCCAGTCACCGTGGTATCCGTTTTGGCCGTCGACGATCAGAACCGGGATCGGATCCTCAACTTTTTCTTGCCCAACGGCGGTCGACACGAGTAACAGACTGGTCAGAACCAGAGGGATTATTCGGAGCACAGAACGGTTCATAGGATTCTCTATTTGGGGCACAACGGTGTGTAAAAGCGTAGTGGCAACTGACGGCGAAGGCAAGTTTCTCACAACGACAAGCGGCGAAAGGCAATCGTGACTGAGGGCCGTGCAGTCGAACGCTACAGCAAATGCCGAGCTTTAATTTCAAGATATTGATTCACCAGCTGAGCCGTCATGTCCTCGGGAAAGCTCTCGATCGCCAGCACGCCCTGATGCTGCAAATCGGTGATCACCTGTTTTCGCCACGACAGAATGCTCGCCGATGCAGCCGCTTCGTAGAGCGTTTTGTCACTGGCGCCGCCTGCGTCCACCTGGTCGCTGTACTTGTCGACCATTTGATAAAGATCATGATCCCGAGCAAAAACGCACAGCGGCAAATGGCGTCCGGTTAGCTGGGAACTGAATTGCAGAACCTGATTCGCGTTGACTTCGTCCAGCACGTTAGACACCAGCACGACCAGCGAACGTTTGGGGCAGTTCCGCTGAAGATAGAAAAACGCGTCATCAAAACGCGATTCGACATAGCTGGCTTTTTGGTCAAACGTTGCGTTGAGCAAATGGTTGATGTGTCGCAAGCCCGTCCTCGGCGGCGTGAAACTGTGGACTTTATCGCTAAAGCAAATCAGTCCCACGGCATCGCCTTGCTTGAGCGCGACGTAGCTGAGCATCAAAATCGCGTTGAGCGCGTGATCCAGCATGTCAAAACGCCCCGACATGCCTGTCATCAGTCGCCCGCAATCGAGCATGAAAATGATCCGCTGGCTTTGGCTGGTTTGGAAATCCTTGACCGTCAGCTTGCGTCGTTTCGCTGTCGAACGCCAGTCAATGTTTTTGTAGTTGTCGTCGGCGGTATAGTCGCGAAGTCGTTCGAACTCGTTGTCCTGACCGATCTTTCGAGTCCGACGCACGCCGACCAGACTCAGGCGATTCGTGCGAGCCAGCAAATCGTATTCGGCGATCTGCCGCATGTCCGGGTAAACGTAGAGCATCGATTCGGCGGGCAATTTATAGAGACCTTTCCAAAGCCCAGCAAAACTTCGCACTTCGACATAGACGCAATCCATCGAGTACTTGCCACGCATGTCGCTCACGATTCGATAATCGAAAACCGCGCGACTCAACGGCTCGACGACGGTATCGAAATTGGCTGGCGTCGCTTTAAAGCTGCCGGGCAAATCGTCTTTGACCGAAACTTTGACGCGATAGGTTGACTTGTTTACCAGCTCAATTTCCACATCGTGCGGCTTTCCCAAGGACGCAATCCGTAGCATGCTTCTGCTGGCCGACAACTTGCTTGCACTGACCACCGTAAAAAAGTCGGCGAATGCGACCAGCAAAAGCAACACGTCCAACGCCACTACGACGGCAATCAAAATTCTGGCGACCAGCGGAGAACTAAACCCCAACAGGTACGTGATCAATCCAGGTCCAACGGCGATCAACAACGACGAGCCGGCCAGGCAGCTAAAAATCCCCAGCATCAAGCGCGTCGGAAAAACACTACGCGTTCGCACTGCAAGCAAAAACGGAGCGGCCATCAACAGCAGCATGATCAACGGTCGCTGGACCAGAAATTGGAAGATCGTGGAGACGACTTCGAGCATACGATTCGCGTTTTTTCTGTTGGTTAGCCTGATTTGAGCCACTGATTATCGCAGTTCGGGCTCCTCAATTCAATCTGGGCAAGGCGTGGCAAACTTTGACGATTGGCCAAAGTTTTCGAAAAGTTCCGGATTGTCGCGTTAGCCAACGCCGTCCGGTTGAGGAACCGTTTTCGGTTGCAGAGCGGCCTCCGGTTAGAGGAACGCTTTCGCGCAAGCGGGAATTGATCAGCCGGGAATAACGATTGTACCGATTCTCCATGAAACAACGGTTCTTCCGGTTGTTCCGCGTTTCGTGTGTGTAGATTCGATGCCAAAAAACAAACTGATCCTGATGCTGACGGCCTTTGCGGCAACCGCTGCTCTGGCGACAACGGCGAACGCGCGACCGGTTCAACTTTCAGAACTGGTTCTGCCAAATTCGCTGGAATCGGATTTCCCACCGACACCAAAAGTACCGGGCTACCAGGACTCTCCCGCTTCCGCGGCTCAACGATTCGTGCCAGCCGAAACGCGGGCTCCGCTCGGTGCAACAAAAGACGCCGCCGAACCCGATAGTGGACAACAGCCTCCAACCTTTCCTTTCGAATCCACTTCCGCGCCTTCATTCGCTCCAGCGAACAGGCCCGTCAAGCCAGAAAATACAGCGACGTCGGCATCGTATGAAGCCGATTCCGACGACGTTGCTCCCGGCGCGATCGAAGCCTTCACGCTGGATGCCAATGCCGTTGAAGCGGTGACGCAAGCGCCAGCCAACGCTGAACCCGTCATGCTTGATTCGGCGGACTCTGTTGCGGAGAGTATTCCGCTAGAGTTGCCGTTGGCTGACCCGTCGATCGAACTGAATCCAGAACCTGCTCCTGTGATCATCGAGGAGTCAACGCCATCAACCGAAACTCCGCCTCTGTTTCCGACGACTGGCGGAAACGCGTTCGAGCCTTCATCTGCAATCGTGAACGAAGACGTGCTGTTCAAGGTTCGACCCACCACGGCGCCAACCGCAACATTTGTCGAGCCAACGGCCACGGCGGCTCCGCTACCACAGCAAGCCCCGATTCCGCAACAAGCCCCGATTCCGTGGCAGGCACCGGTGACTCCTACTGCTGGACACAACGAACGCGTGAACATGAGCCGCGATCTGTCGCTGTCACCTCCACCACAACCGGGCGAAGCCTTGCGCGAGTATTTGCCTGATCAGCCTCCAGCGTTTGCAGCCGTGGATTACTTGCCAACTTACGATCCGCAAGTCGGCCACCGCAGTCCTTACCCCGTACGCCGATCCGACATCTATCCGATTGACGATGGTGAAAAATTTGATTTCGAAACCAAGAAGCGAGACTTTCCTCCGTTTGCAGACATCATCGCAACGGGTCGATTCTTCTACATGGCAGAAGTCCTGTGGGCCGAACCGCAGTTTCAGGGCAACACGGGAATCTCAACCGAAGCAGTAAATTTCGGCCAGTCCATCGCCAACGATTTCGATTCGGACTTTCATCCGCGAGTCCGGATGGGTTTCGAATCACAGTACGGACCTGGCATGGAGTTGACCTACTTCAACATCAACTCCAACTCGGAAATCGCGAGCTTCACCAGCGACGGGAACGTCATCGGACAAACCAACGCCTGGGTCATCGGCCGAAACGTGTGGAGCCGAATTTTCGCGGACGGCGCGGGCGAGATCCTCAGCTCGCAACATTCGATCGACATCGATTCGGCAGCGATTTCGTTTTTCAAAGAGTTGAAGTTTCCAATATCAAGAGTCAACGGAAACTTCGGGTTCCAGTACGTCAGCATCGCACAGCAACTTAATGCCAACGTCGTATCGGCGGACGGGACCACAGTGGAAACGCTGCAGTCGGTTTCTGATATGCGAGCCTTTGGTCCGCGAGCGATCATTGAATACTATCGTCCGATTGGCCACACTCCGATGGAGTTGGTGACGACGTTCGGCGGTTCGGTTCTGTTTGGCCAGCGTGACCAGACGGTGACCAATTCCCAGTCGGGACTCGAAAGCCGCTTGGGAGCCGATGAGTTTCTCACGATCATCGATTTTCTGGTCGCGGTTCAGTACACCAAAACGATTGGCGAAAACCGATCGTGGTACGGACGATTCGGCTTTATGAACCAAACGTGGATTGGAGGAGGCACCGCTGCGTTTCCTCAAGGCGATTTTGGTCTGCGTGGATTGACGTTTGGTATCGGCTACAATCGTTAGGCCCGACCGTCGTGTTGTGAGCTTCCTGGTTTTGGTCGCGTCGTTTGTCGCACGCTGAAGACCGCCACTTTGCAAGATCACTGCGTCATTCTGCTTGCCTCACTCTCACCCAACCACTCGTTCGTCATGCCGATCGCCGTCTATATCAATGAAACTTCGCAAGTCGAACCGCTGGTCAACTGGGGAATCCGGGCAGCAATCTCGCAACTCTCGCAACATTATGAGCTGCTGATAATCGTGCCGCGGCGACAGAAGGGTTCGCCAAAGTGGGATCCGCTGTTGCACGACGAAGCCGGCGAGCACGCGATTTTCCAGGCTGTTTTTGATTTTCTTGACGGTTGCGATCGCGTCGTGCTGAAAGAGCATGTTGCGGAACATCGGGAAGCCGCGAACCTGGACAAAATCGTGGTAGAAACGCGAGAGCTGGTGGCTCCCAATCCGGCAGAAGCCTTTGTCGACATGGTCGAAACGCTTGATTCAGTGCGACTGATCATTCCAGCGATCAATGACCTCAAGTCGCAAGAGCAGGGTGCATCGTGGGCTCAGCGATTGTTCTTGCAAGCTCCTTGCGAAACGATGATGGTTTGGGGTTCGCCACCGCCTTTGGATCAACCGATCAAAGTGCTGGTCGCTGCTGACGCGGACACGGAGTCCTCTTTGGCGGCGCGTCGAGCGGCGCAAATTTCGAGATCAACGGAAAACGGCAGCGTTGCCCTGCTGTACGTTTGGCCCGACGACGATGAGGTCGCGCCGCAGATCGCAGGCAGGAAAGCGGCGTCAATCGTCTCCGGCACGGGCTCCAACAAATCGGACTTTGAAACGTCGACGTTCATTGGCGATTCGATCGTGGACGGAGTTCAGGCTCAGGGCCCGACGAGTTTCGACACGGTGATTTTCGGCAGTCGCAACATCAAAAAGATCCGCTCTCTGGTCCGCGGACTACGGAACAAGGACGATGGAAAATCGATGGCTGTCGTTCGACCAGCGGTCTCGATCAGCCGAAAACTGCTGCGTGGCTGTCAGGGAGCGATTCGACAACTGGTTCCGCAACTGGAACGCGAAGAGCGTATTGAGCTGGTGGAGAACCTGGAAACGAATTCAAAGTTCAATTTCGATTTCTGTGCACTGATTTCACTTTCGACACTCATCGCCGCCCTTGGACTGGCCGACAGTTCGACCGCGGTGGTGATCGGAGCGATGCTGGTCGCGCCGCTCATGACGCCGATCGTTGGCATCGGGTTCGCACTCATTCAGGGAAATCTGAACTTGATCCGCAATGCGTGGCGAGCCGTTTTGATCGGGTTTGCCATCGCGTTTACGATCGGAGCCTTCGTCGGATTCTTTGACTTGTTGTTTACAGACATCACCACGACCGACGAAATGGCAGCGCGTGACTGGCCGTCGTTTCTGGATCTCTTCGTCGCCTTTGCCAGTGGGATCGCCGGAGCTTACGCGATGAGCCGCAAAGGACTCAATGGAGCCATCCCGGGCGTGGCGATTGCAGCGGCCTTGATCCCACCGATCGCGACCTCAGGCATGTCGCTGGCTTCGGGCAATTTTCCGCTTTGCATCGGCGCCCTTTTACTTTTCCTGACCAACGTGGTGTTCATCGTTTTGGGCACGGCGGTTGTTTTCTGGTCGGTTGGAATCGATACGCGGCCGCAAAAATCCGGCAGCGAGAATCAGCGACGCTACGTGTGGACCAGATGGTGGTTCGGTGCCTTCGTTGTTTTGTCGACGCTATTGGCAACGTGGATGGCGATCTACAATCCGCTCAAAACAGACAAATCGGACGAGGACCGGGCTGGACAGCAGGTTCAACAGCAGGACGCGGAGAACTAGATGCAGCGTAGCATTTTCATCGAGAAGCCGTACAAGTTCACGCCAGCGATCAAGGCAACGTGGCCTCAGAAACTGTACCGAGGTTTGGGGCTGCATCGCGTGACGCTGCGGCGCCGCGAAGGAGTCTGGGACCACGAAGTCCGCGGCGCGGAAAAACTGCGAGCTTCCATCGATGCGGGACATGCGGTGCTGATGACTCCCAATCATCCGCGACTGGCTGACCCTGCGGCGCTTCACAACCTTGGAATCGCGGCGGGCTGTCCGTTGTACTTTATGGCCAGTTGGCATCTATTTAACCAGGGCGCGGCGATCCGCTTCGTTGTTCGCATGATGGGTGCGTTCAGCGTCAATCGCGAAGGGATGGACCGGACTGCGATCGACCACGCGATCGAGATTCTTAAAACCGCGGAACGGCCGTTGGTGATCTTTCCCGAAGGCACGACCAGTCGCACCAACGACCAGTTGATGGCGTTGATGGATGGCCCTTCGTTTATCGCCCGGACGGCAGCCAAACGCCGCGCCAAAGAAGAACTCGGCAGCGGAAAGGTTGTTGCACACCCAATCGCTTTGAAATATGTCTTTCAAGGAGACGTCGACGAAGCTGCTGGAGAGGTACTGACGGAGCTCGAAAGACGTCTTAGCTGGAGCCCTCAAACGGATTTGCCGTTGGTGGATCGAATCGTAAAAGTCGGCGACGCTTTGTTGAAGATCAAGGAGTTGCAATATCATTGCCCGGTTCCCGAGGGCACGTTCTTGCGGAAGCGCCAGTCCAACATGGTGGATCACCTGCTTCATCCGCTTGAAGAAGAATGGCTGGGCGGGCCACAAAACGGCGGGATTCAAATTCGCATCAAGAACCTGCGCGTGAAAATCTTTCCCGACATGATTGGGGACACGCTTAATCTTTCAGAACGCCGTCGCCGCTGGGAGCATCTTGAGCGCACCTATTTGGCACAGCAAATCGACTGCTATCCCGATCAATATGTCACCGAACATCCATCGGTCGATCGCCTGCTGGAGACCGTCGAAAAGTTCGAAGAGGATTTCACCGACAAGTGCCGCATTCACGGCCACCTAAAATCCATCATCGTTGTCGGCGACCCGATCGAAGTTTCGACGAAGCGAGAACGAGGTTTGGACTACGATCCGCTGATGGCTGAAATTCGCGAACGTCTTGAAGCGATGCTGCTGGAGTTGAGAAAAGAGTCGAGGATGTACGAATCGGACAAGTGAAGTGCTCAAGCTTGCTTGCTCACGAAGCTTCGACTTCGCGAATCCACTCAGGCAGTTTCTCAACCGGCAACCCGACGACGGTTGACGCAAGCCCTTCGACGATTCGAACCCAATCGAGTCCATCCTGGTAGCCGAACGCGCCGGCTTTTCCAATCCACTGATCGGAATCGAGAAAGCCCTGAAGTTGCTCATCTTCCAGGTCACTCATCACCAGCGTGGTTTGCTCCAGCCAAGTCTTGATCTGACTGGTCCCGGCAATTCGCATGCAAACGCCGGTCAGCACACGATGTCGTTTGCCAGACATCATCCGCAGCATTTTTTCAGCATGGTCGCGATCGACGGGCTTGCCCAAAGTTTCCGACCCGCAAACGGCGACGGTGTCAGCAGCCAGGATTAAACCCGCTTCGTGCCGCTTCGCGATTGCGGCGGCTTTCAAAAAAGCCGATTCGACAACCAGCTCCTCGGGGGAACAGTTGCTGCACATGCCGCGCTCAACGGAATCGTCAGGAGCGTCGACAGTAAAACTGTAGCCGGCGTCGGTCAGAAGTTGTTTGCGGCGAGGCGACTGGCTGGCGAGGATCAATTCATGGTTCATGATTTGAATTGTAGTTTATACTTCGGGCATGCCAAAAGTCGCTCCATTGCAATCGAACGAAATTCTCTTTGAAGACAACCACCTGCTGGTGGTCAACAAACGCGCCGGTTTGGTAACTCAGGGCGCGGCCGAGGGACAACCGAGTTTATTCGAAATGGCGAAAGACTATATTCGGCGAAAGTACAACAAACCGGGCAACGTCTATCTTGGGATTGTCAGCCGACTTGATGCAAAAACCACCGGTGTGATCGTGCTGGCCCGAACTTCCAAGGCTGCGGCGAGGCTGACAAAACAGTTCAAGGACCGCGAAACGAAAAAAATCTATTGGGCGATCGTTGCAGCGAACTCTTACGGAGAATCCATCGCCCGAACCGGAAAATGCGAGAACTGGATGTTCAAGGACGACGCTGCGATGCGAATGCGATGCGTCGCCGATAGAGTCGTGCAGTCGGGAAACATTCCACGCGATGCGAAAATCGCGAAGCTTTCATGGGACACAATCGGGCAAGACGGAGACCGCAGTTTGCTGGAAATCGAGTTGCAAACGGGTCGAAAACATCAAATTCGTTGTCAGCTCGCGGCAGCAGGGTTTCCGATTAGTGGTGACGAAAAGTACGGTAGCAAGGCTAAATTCGCGGGCAGGGGAATCGCCTTACACTCCAAATCCGTTGAATTTACCCATCCCACCCTAAAAAAAGTTCTCCAATTCGAGGCTCATATTCCAGATTGTTGGAAAATCACTCGCTACAACCTATGATTTCGTTCACCTGCCAACTTCCATTTGCGACTTCCTTCCATGAGCTCCGTCAAGCCAAAACTTCGCGATGCTGCGATTGCCAGTGGCTTGGTCACTGAGCAACAGCTGCGCCACGCCATCGCGGCAGTTGTGCAGACTCACGCCGGAGTCCGGACGGCGAATGATGTCAGCGACAAAAAACTCGCCAGGCAGCTAATCAAGACAAAGCTGCTGTCGGAGTATCAGGCAGAACAGCTTCTCAGCGGTCGCACGAAACTGACGCTTGGACCGTACATCATCACCGACTGGATCGGGCAGGGTGGGATGGGCCAGGTCTTCAAGGCCGTGCACGAATTGCTGGGCCGCGAGTCAGCGATCAAAGTTTTACCGCTGCACAAGATTACGCCGGAAGCAATTTCAAATTTCCGCCGCGAGATTCGGGCTCAGGCAAAGCTCGACCACCCAAATCTGGTCCGTGCTTTCGATGCGGGCGAAGACGGAAACGTTCAGTATCTGGTCGTTGAATATGTGCCCGGCACGGACTTGCGTCGCCTGGTTCGCAGCAAAGGAAAGCTCTCGATCAATCAGGCTGCCAACATCGTTCGGCAGGCCGCTGAGGGTCTGAAACAGGCTCATAAAGGCGGGCTGATTCATCGCGACATTAAACCTGGCAACATCCTCGTAACGCCCGATGGACTCGCGAAACTTTCCGATCTTGGTTTGGCATTTTGCCTGGATGACCCGAAAGACCCTCGCGTCGGAAAGATCGTCGGAACGGCGGACTATCTTTCGCCGGAACAGATCAAGAACCCAAATCACATCACCAGCGCCAGCGACATCTACTCGCTCGGCTGCACGCTGTATTACGCGGTCACTGGCAAAGTCCCGTTTCCCGGCGGCAATTCGCGAAACAAAGCCAAACGTCACCTTGAGGAGACGCCATGGCATCCGCGTCGATTCAACGAAGAAGTCAGCGATGAGTTCGTGGACTTGATGAGTGACATGATGGCCAAGGATCCTCGTCAGAGAATTCAGACGGCCACTGAAGTCGCTGAACGGCTTTCGCCCTGGGCGGAAGACAACAGTCCGCTGCGAGACGAAGACCTTGATGAACGTCCGCGTTGGACATCGCCATCGACTTCGATCGATGCGCAACCCACGGACCCGAATATGGACATCGCAGAATTGGCGATGTCTGAGATTTCGGACAACAGCGGGGCAGAAGCAACGCTTAGCGGCGACGACTCGGTAACCGAGGCTGAATCAGGTAGCGGCGTTTTACGTCCCAAGCCACCGATTCCGACAAGTGTGGCTGGTAAATATAAATCGGCCGGTCATCTGCCGGACGAAAACCTGTTCTCGATGATGACTTTGATCGTGACATCGGGCCTGTTCATGCTGATTGGAATCCTGATCGGATTCGTCACCGCGCTTCTTGCGATGGGCCGATAGCGTGGCTTCCAGGCTTTCCTACACCAAAGCACAACGCCTGCTTTCCCGTCAGGATTTTGATCGAGTTTACCAGCGCGATCATTTCGCGGCGGATGACGTTCTGGTGATCCGCGCGACCCGCCGGCATTCACCTGCGGATCAATCGAGGCTTGGTTTGGCGGTGAGCAAGAAAGTTGGCAACGCTGTGGTGCGAAATCGTTGGAAAAGAAGGATCCGGGAAGCGTTCCGCGGCCAACAACACGAACTGCCGGCTGGCATGGATATCGTCGTGCGGCCACGGAAAGGAGCCGTTTGCGACTATCATGCAATCGCAATCTCGCTGAGCAAACTGATGCAACGGCTGGATCGAAAAATGCCTCCTGCTGAACAACCATAAATGTGACAGGGCTGTTAAACTGGTCGTTTCCATTGAACTGACTTAACGATTGTTGAACATGCTTTCATCTACCTTTCGCGCGGCATCGATTGCGACGTTTCTGGCAACAGCGATTTTGGTCTTCAGTGCCGGATCGTTGCAGGCTCACGACGTCGCCAAAGAGATGTCGGCTGCCGCAAACCTTTTGCTCAAAACGCTGGATCAGGATCAGGCGAAAGCGATTCAGTTTGAGTTCGACGACAAACTTCGCAAAGACTGGCAGTTCATTCCGATGGAACGCGAAGGTTTGGGCATGAAAGCCATGAAACCGCATCAGCGTGGCCTTGCGTTGTCGCTGGTTCAAACGGGCCTCAGCCACGACGGATTTTCTACCGCGATGCAAGTGATGGCCCTTGAGCAAGTACTGCATGAAATGGAAAACGGCAGCCTCAAACGTGACCCGACGAAATATCACCTGTTCCTGTTTGGTACTCCTGCTGACGACGCGACCTGGGGATGGCGAATCGAAGGACATCACCTTTCAGTCAGCTTTACGATCATCGATGGCCAACAGGTCTCCGCCGTCCCGGCTTTCTTTGGTGCGAACCCCGGATCCGTTCCCCAAGGAGCCCTCAAGGGCTTGCGTGTTTTAGCCAAGGAAGAAGATCTGGGTCGAAAACTGATCAAGAACCTTTCGGTCAAACAAAAGGAAACGGCCATCATTTCCGCCGATGCCCCCAACGATGTGATCCTCGGTCCGGGACGCGATGCGACTCCTTTGAAGCCAGCGGGAATCGCTGCCGCGGACATGAGCGACGCTCAGCAGAAAATGCTCAGAGAACTGGTCGAGGTATACCTTGGCAAAGTGCGTGGCGAACTGGCGGACGTTGATCGACAACGAATCGAAGACGCCGGTTTCGAAAACGTCTTCTTCGCCTGGGCGGGCAAGATTGCGGTGGGCGAACGGCACTACTATCGAATTCAGGGACCCACGTTCATCTTTGAATACGATAATACGCAGGACAACGCCAACCATGTGCACGTCGTGTGGCGAGATTTCACCAACGACTTCGGAGCCGACTGGCTCAAGCGGCACTATGAAGCCGTCGAGCACGCGAAGTAACGGACCGAATGATACGTCAGACAAAGGCGATCGTTTGCTCTAGCAACCAACGGTCACGCTGGACGTGATTGCGTTGACTTCAAAATTGGTCGGCCCGTCCACGATTTCGAAACAGTCGGTCAACGAGTCACCGATGTAGACGCTGTCAGCGGTGAAGGTGGCGAACTTTTGGACCACGGTTTCCGCATTGTCGTCGTCTGCGATCACGCTCGATGCCGTGAGGGTCAGGTTGTACGCCGTGTTGTTGCCACGGATCATCATCAGTGAGTCCTCGCCGATCACAACGTTGCCGGTTGCCACGAAAGTCAGTGTCCCGGTGTTAAACGTGTCGGTTGACTTTTCGCCAATCCAGATTGTGTTGCCACCAAGCCAAGTGTGATCCGCAATGGAAAATGAGGCTGTTCCACTGTCGCCAATGGCTCCATCAGCCAGCAGCGTCAGGTTCTTCGCCGTGTTGTTTCCAAAGAAGTACAGCGAGTCATCCTGCTCGACCGTCACATCCTCCGGGCTGTTGAACTGAAGTCGGTCGATATCCACAAAGTCGCCGGCTTCGGTTCCCAGCAGGATGTCATCGGTCGCATAGAGCGAAGCAGACGTTGCCTGAACCGAAGCGTTCACTGCAGTGGACAGGCTTCCTCCCGCATGAATGATGGCGAGGCGAACGTCACTGTTGCCGCTGAAAACAGTGTTGCTGTCTTCAGTCAGATTGACGGTATCACTCGTATTGAAACTGACCGAACCGGCGTTGAACTGATCCGAGTCGCTGTCCCCGAGGTTCAGATAAGGCGTGTCGAACGAAACTTCACCCGCAACGTTGACTTGAGTCGTCGGTGAATCAAGAACTGAGACTGGTGTCGAAAGTGAGAGCTGGTTGCTGTCGTTGGCGTTGGTCAGGAAGATTCGAGAGTCTTGCGAAACGTCGACATGGCCTGGACTCGAAAATGAAAGCGTCCGGGTATTGAATGAGTCCGTCGCGGAGTCGCCGATCGTGACATTGGCTCCTTCGAACAGCGTCGAAAATGCAACGTCAATTGACGCATTGTCATCGTCCGTCAGGTCTCCTTCGGTATTGATCGCGACGATATGCGCCGTGTTGGCAGAGAAGATCTCGGTCGCACTGTTTTCCGTAATCTGGACGGTATTGGACGCGTTAAAACTTAGTCGCCCCGCGTTAAACGTATCCTCGACCGTTTGGCCGATGGTGATGTTCGTCCCAGAGAATTCGGCATCGCCGACGACATCAATCGTGGCGTCGTTTCGATTGGTGATCGTTCCAGTGGAACTCACTGCCAGACTTCCGGCCGAGATATTGAGCAGTCGAACATTCGATTCCTGTTCAATTTCAAGAGCGTTGTCCACGGTCGCCTTGATTCGCGTCGCGGTAAACGAGTCGTTCGACATGTCGCCCAACGAAGCGCTGTCGGCTTCGATCGTAAGGTTGTTCTGGATAACGAGCGCGGCGTTGTCAAGGTTGGCCACGGCTCCGTCAGCGATTAAGGTCGCTGAGTCGCTGGACAGGCCTTCGAGCAGAATGTCGCCGCCAGATTCGAGTCGCGAGTTTCCATCGGCGATCAGGTTCAGCGCGATGTCCCGGACAGAATCAATCTCTGCTGATCCGCCAACGGATACTGTTCCGCCTTCTACCATGCCGCCGGAAGAAATCATCAAGTCGCCGGTGACGGTCGTCGCGGTGCCCAGAATCACATCGGTAAAGCTGGTAACAATCGTCAGATCGTTCGAGTTGATCGTTGCGTTTTCAGCATCCAGAAACGCGGTCGCCATGATCGTCGTGGCGCCATCCACTGAGAATGTTGCGCCATCTCCGTTGCTACTGGCCAGCCCGTCAGACTCTCCACCACTTCCGCCGGTTGGCTCGATGCGGATGCGGAGCCCCTCGACGCTGGTGTCCCCACTCGCGGTAGCGTCTCCAAGGACGACGTCACCAAAAGGTGCACTAACCGTGTAGTCCGTCGTGCTGATATCGACCCCACCCAAGGCAATCGCGTCGCCGGTAAGATCACGCAGTCCGATCGAGGTGACTGTTGTGTTGCCGGAAACGGTCCACGTTGCCCGCCCAGAAACGGATCCGCCGGTGAGACTGAGGTCGCCGCTGACGATCAGTTCATGCATTCCGACATTGCTAAAGTCATCGGATGAGTAAACGGTCAGATTGTGCGTATCAATGGAAGACTCCAACATTGAAACGCCATCGACGGCTGAAAAAGTCGTATCGCCGGCGACAACAATTGGTGAAAGCAGCGAGCCGATGTGTGAAGCCTCGACCTGAAAATTCCCTGTCGTCGTCACTGTCCCAAGTTGAATACTGTTGGCTTCACGGAGCAGGACATCGTTACCAATAACGGAAACCCGATCACCAAAATCGTTCGCGACTGACCCGAGAGACACGTTGCCTGTCGCGCCAATCGTGGTCAGACCGGAAACCATCAATGCTGATCCAGCGCTCTGCGAAATCACCGTCGCACCCGTTAGCGAAACACTGTCAACGTCGTAGTCGCCTTGAAGCGAGATAACATCAACGTCAGCAATGTCGATTCTTTCCAGTTCCGGCAGCGTGGCGACAAGGCTAAGGTCTTGCCCGACATCAGCGGTTCCGTACGCGACAAAGAAATCTACGGAGCTCGCTGCGACCGTCGTTGGCGTGTCGTCGACACTGATCTGGTCGTTTCCGTTGACGGTCACGTTGCCGCTTCCATTGACGTCGACGATGGCGGAATCGTTGGCAGAGCCAAAATCGACAATCAGCGCGCCTGCATTGTACGACGCGGTTGCCAAGAGACGTCGCGTCTCAAGGCTTTGATAGTTGGTTGTTCCAGAAACCACTCTACGGTTCGATCGACGCGACTTTTTACTCTTCATCAGTTCCCTCAACAGTTTGCGGTCGCCAGTCCGGAACGCACTTCCAATGGGCGGCTGATGCCAGGTGCAAGAAAACGACTACCTCTTTCGAATCGGGATTCCCAGAGATGGGGCTGCACCATTTACCCCGGTTTTTCCCGCACAATACGACTCCGACCGAGGGCGAATCGAATGCAACGAATTTGCGGCGAGTGGAGGGATTAGCAGATGCACACCTCGAATTCTGCATATCAATGATGGTCGTTGCGATTTGGAATAATCGGTATCCCGCCTTCGACGCCAAGAACATGTCGGGATTTGAGGCCTAGCAAATCTCTGCGGGTAAGAACGCCTTGAGGGTTGTAAATGCTCTCAGGTTCAAGCCTCAACCGAGTCAACATCCGCCAGTGCATACACAGCAGTGACGTGACTGATCTCGCGCCGTCAAAATTCAGATACGGAATCAGTTTTCCGGCTTCTACAAAAAGTTTCTCTAGCCGAGAAGCAGTAAAGCGAACGAATCGCTTCAGTTCCGGGCACTCCTGCTTCATTTTGACTCGATGGATTTCGAGCTTGAATCTGTCGAGATCCTCTGCTGCCAGGAAGTTTCGATTCGCCTTCAAATCGGTGTAGCACTTCGCAAGTCGTTGCGTCAAAAAAATTGCTTTGCCACACTTGAGCGCTGGAACTTCATAGCCCGGTTTGCTTACGCCAACAAGTTTGCATGACGCGGCCATCGCGCTGCCGCCAAGGTTCGATGCAAACGTATCGAGCTGCTCCCAGGTTTGAAAATTGCGAAACCGAATCCAGTAGTCGGCTCCATTGACCATGTCGAAAATGAATTGCTTGGGGATTTGATACCGCTCAACGACCGCCGCCAGTGCAGCTTGTTCCGCAGTCGCCGGATTTCCGCAGAACGCGTCGCTCAACTCGTCCCGAATCTCTTTCCACACGTCCAACGGCAAGCCTTCGGAGCTCTCAAGATCCAACATGTCCAGGCAACGAACGAGGTGGCTTCCGAGCACATCAAGCTCGCGGCGTTTTTCGCCTGGCAAGTTATTACAGACCCAGATGCTGTCTCGAAACATGCTTCGAACCGCCGAGCGAGCACTTTTAAAGCCGCGTTGCAGGGTTTCGTTGGACGTGGGCATTGGGATCGCAGTCGCCATGTTTTCTTCTCCGTGGTTTGCCGCAATTTTAAGGGCAACGTTCTTTCAGATAAAGCAGACAACCCTGCTATCGGAGGTTGGCGAACGGCGGAAGCAACCTAAAATGCCTGCAGAACCGAACCGCCGGCGCGAAGCACTGTCGACGCGACCTTTTTGTTTTTCAGGATCATGGTTCGGACGAAACTGGAGCAGACATGAAGATACTGTTGGCAAACCCGCGTGGATTTTGCGCTGGCGTGAACATGGCGATCGAAAGCCTTGACCTGACGCTGCGCGAATTCGGTGCTCCGGTCTACGTCTACCACGAGATTGTGCACAACAAATACGTGGTCGAATCCTTTAAGGCCAAAGGCGCGGTATTCGTGGAGACGCTCGAAGAAGTCCCTCCCGGTTCGGTGTTGCTGTTCTCCGCTCACGGTGTCTCGCCCGAGATTCGTCGTGTGGCGAAAGAGAGAAACCTCAACGCGATCGACGCCACATGCCCGCTGGTAACCAAAGTTCATCTTGAGGCACTCAAGTACGCCCGAGAAGGATACAAAATTTTCCTGATTGGACACGAGGGTCACGACGAAGTCATCGGTACGATGGGGGAAGCACCCGAAGTCATGATCCTGGTTGAATCCGAAGAGGACGTGGACAAACTGGAAGTCGATCCGGAATCCAAACTGGCGTATCTGACTCAGACAACGCTATCGGTGGACGATGCGAACCGGATCATCAAAAGGCTTCGCCAGCGGTTTCCAAATCTTGTCAATCCTCCGAAGGAAGACATCTGCTACGCGACGCAAAATCGACAGGAAGCCGTGCGATTGATCTCTTCACGTGCGGACCTGTGTTTGGTGCTGGGCAGCCAAAACAGCTCCAACAGCCAACGCTTGCGAGAGCTTGCAGCCGAATCGGGAATCGATGCTCATTTGATCGATGGAAAACAGGATATCGACAAAGCATGGTTCGAAGGCGTGGAGAATGTGCTGATCACGGCCGGAGCAAGCGCTCCGGAAACCGTTGTCGAGGAATGCGTTGACTGGATTTGTGAGGCTTACGACGCAGAAGTCGAGCCAGTCGTAATTCGTCAGGAAAATGTTCATTTCCCGCTCCCGAAACCGCTCCGGCAACTGAGCAAACCGAAGGGCTAGACCGGCATTGGGGCTAACCCGCGCCAGGCCACAGTTGTTGCGCAATCGCTACAACCCTGTCGACTTCATCGCGAACAGTTCGAATTTTGGAGTCATTCTCCAAACGACGACCTAGGTTTTACGCGTCCCGAAATTCGTGGCATTGCCTCACGAATCCCCAATAACTGTAAAACCCATGCCTGAAGATCACACACCATTGATCGATACCGAGAATGCCCACTCGGACGAATTGCGATATAGCGCAGAAAGCCATTCGATACCGGCCATCCCAGCGGAAGCTCTGGCGTCTGAATCTGATGCTGACGATTCCGCGCTGGTCGATCGAACGCAGCAACTCATTGATGAAGTCAACCAGTTTCTCGGCGGCGGTCCTGAAACGGATCCGGCGTTGACGGTTGAAGACGACGAAGAAGAAGTCGACTTGAGCGACTCCGTAGCGACGCTGAAGAATTTCCTGAACGATCTGAAAGCCGACGATTCTGATTCAACAACCGCGGCGGAACCAATCGAAACCACAGACGCTGGGGAAACCAGCAGTCTTGAGGCCGAATTGCACTCGGTTTTTGAGCAAACCACCGCAACCGAGGACGAAGCTCCGGCCGAAATTACGGCTGCTCTTGAGCACGCCACGGAGCGAGAGAGTATCGTTCCAGATGAGCCTGCTGTTGAATCCGACACCGATGCTATCGCTGACCCCACAGTCGGCTCTGAGACTGTTGACGTCTGCGATAGCGAAAACGTGGCTGATATCGTATCTACGACGTCGGCGATTGGCGATGAACCGACGGAACATTCTGCTAACTCATCAATCGATCCTGAGCCGGAAAGCGAACAGGGCTCAGGTTTTGATCTTGCAGCACTAGAAAGCGTTTTCGAAGATCAAATTACAGATTCATCAGACGCTGAACCAACGGTTGCTGAGCCAACGGTTGCTGAGGAAACGGTTGCTGAGGAAACTGCAATCGCAGAACCTGCTGCCGAAGCGTTGCCGAGCGAATCTTTTGAGGAGAACTCGGTCGAAGAATCCGCAACCGAAATGATCGCAGCAGAGCAAACCGCGACTGGATTGGACCTCGAGCCTGGAAGTCCTGAAGAACCGTCCGAACCAGACGCTCTAGACGCTGAGAGTTCGGCAGTTCAGTCGGACGAATCGTCTGCCGATCCAGTGTCTGAATCGACCGACGAAGCCGATGAGAAGAATTTGACTCAGAAGTATCTCGAAGAACTGCGCAGCGCGTTCGACGACGACCTCCCGGAATCATCCGAGCCAGAGTCATCTGAGCCAAAGTCAAGCGAACCAGAATCAACCGAATCAGAGACGACGGTATCAGAACGAGTCGACGGTCTTCCGGAGAATGACGAGCCAGAGGAAATAAGCGTCGAAAGCTGGTTAGCGTCAAACGTCAATGAAGTTTCATCGCTTGAATCGCCAGCGAACGCAAATCCAGAAACCGACGCAGCACTGGAGACAGACTCCGGTGTCGTGACCGCGCTGCAGATGCCTGCCGAATCTCCGGTCGAAACACAACGCAATCCCGCACCGATCCAGGAAACCATCCCGCAGTCGAATCTTGAAACGCAACCGACGTTGCTGTATGAAGACTCGGACACGGAAACTCTCGATGACAGCCAGCTGTCGGACGAACGACTTATTGCTCTTGAGGCATCGTTCGCGAAACGGCTGAGAAACCTGGAAAATCGACTGGGCGGAATGTTTTCGTCGCTTTCCAATCAAATCGAACAACTCGCCCACGGTGGCGCTGCTGTGTCTCCGCAAGCCGGCGCTGCAGTCGCGAACGTCAATCCAGCGGCTCACCAGGACCAGGTCTCCGATCCGGGAAAGCTGGAACAAGGACCTGTCGAACAGGCTGCTCCTGCCGGCGGAGAGAAGATCGAGGTGCTGAAAGAGCAGTTAACTTCGAAGCTTCGCGAAGCCGAAATCGAACTCTCGATCAACCGTGCCAAGCTCAGCCAACAACGGGCTTCGATTGAGCAGATGCAGGCCGATCTGGAGCGTCGTGAGGCGGCGTTGGCGGCGAAGTTGGAACAGTCCAAAAAGAGCATTACCGCTGCGGAAAAGAAAACCGGTTTGATGGATCGCTGGAAACGGCATCTGGGCGAGTAGAGTCCGCCGAAATTTCGTCGGCGCAATAAAAAAACGCGGCCGACTTCGTTGGTCGTCGTGCCGCGTCTTGAGTGCAATTCCGCATCGAGTTGATGACGCGATCGTGCACGAAAGAAAGTTGTTTGCCCGCAGGCGATGATTTGTTTTGCAAGTCTCTGCCGGCTTTTCATCGCCATCAAAATGGCTCTGCGTGACGCTTTTCTGACGGGTTCCGGATATGCCGATAAGCCAATTTTGGCGATGCAGGAAAGTTGTTCGGCAGATTGGCATCGCGAAGGTTTCGCTGCCCCGTCATAATGCCGGCTTCCAAACAGCCGGGACGGAAGATGGCCAAACGACGGAAACGAAAAAAGAAGCAGGAACGCTCTAAGAATCGCGGCTCAGAATCCTCAGCGGCTGATTCGCTGGCGGCATCGAGTTCAACTCGACGCGATTTCACGGCGTTGTTCTTTTCGCTGCTCTCATCGGCCATGTTATGGCTGGCGATGCCTGGACCAGGACGGGGCATTTACTCGCTGGCGTGGATCGCGATGGTGCCCACAGTCTGGCTGATTCAATCGCCGATTTTACCGCATAAACTGCTGCGACAGGTCTGGATCGCGAACCTTGTTTTCTGGCTTGTCATGTTGCATTTCGTGCGATTGCCGATCTGGCTGCTATGGTTTGGCTGGTTCGCGTTGGCCGCCTACCTTTCGGTCTACGGCCCTCTGTTCGTCTCAATTAGCCGCACTTTGGTTCACCGGTTTCGAGTGCCAACAGTCGTCGCGGTGCCGCTGGTGTTCACGGGGCTCGAATGGGTTCGTGTGAATTTTCTATCCGGGTTCGGAATCGGTTGCTTGAGTCACACGCAGTACAGAAACCCGACCAGCATGCAAATTGCGGAGTTCTTCGGCGCGTACGGCATCACTTTCGCGATCATGTTCGTTGCGGCCGCAGTTTCCGTGGCCAGCAGTTTTGCCTGTCGCCGACTTTCGGCGTCGCCGACCGTACCCACACGGTTTGCTCATGTCGCAATCGCCGTAGTCGCGTTGGCCGGCGTTTTCGTTTTCGGATCGCAGCGTCTGGCAAAGGATGCTCAATTGCGAAAATCAGCGGAAGCTCACAAGCATCTGAAGGTTGCGCTAATCCAGACTTCGATGGACACCATTCTGAAGCCGAAAACGGCAGAAGAAGTTCATCAAGAGTTTCTTACACGAGGCGAGCTGACTCATTCGGCCCGATTGATCGCCAAAGACCTGGACTTGATCGTGTGGCCTGAGTCAAGTTTTCCGTACGGGCTGGTTCTTTCTGATCTCGATGCGAATTACACCGCGGAACTTTTCGCGGAACAACAGATGCTCGCCTGGGAGTCGGCGACAGGGTATCCGAACCTGTTCAACGACGCCGTGCCATTGTTGGTCGGTTCGAGGACGAGCGATCCGCAAGCCGACGTCGACTACAACAGTGCGTTGTTGTTCGACGATCGCGGCAAAGTCAGCGTGGCGTATCACAAAAACCATTTGGTGATGTTTGGTGAGTACTTTCCTGTCGTTCGCTGGATTCCGTATCTGAAAGATTTTCTCAAAGGTTTCAGTTCGTGGACGGCGGGAACGGAGTCGGTGCGGATGCAGATCGGTGACGTTGCGATCGCGCCGAGCATTTGTTTCGAGTCAACGGTGCCGCATTTTGTCCGGCAGCAGATCAACAGTCTGGAGTCCGCGAACGAACAAGTCGACGCGATGGTAAACGTTACGAACGATGGCTGGTTCTTCGGCACGAGCTGCCTGGATTTGCATTTGGCCTGCAACGTCTTACGAGCCGTTGAGATGCGGAAGCCGATGTTGGTTAGCGCGAACACCGGTTTTTCCGCTCACATTGATGAATTCGGACGACTGGTTGAAGTCGGTCCACGTCGCCAGGAAGCCACGTTGATTTGCGACGTCCGCGTGCCGCTCCCGACAACGACGTTGTATCGAAGCTGGGGAGCGTGGTTCGCATTCGCGTTGGGTTGGCTGACGGTTGTCGCCGGATTGGCTGGACGATTCCTGCCGCTGAAAGATTGACTTTCGCGCAGCACGGTCGTTTCCAGAAATTCGCGATCCTCAACGCCGAATGCTTTTCGACGTTTCATCGCAGGCCGACAATCTACTGCTCCATCGATTCGCGAAGTGTCTGACGGTCATGCTCGATCAACGCATCCGTCAACAAGCTGACGTTGCCAGCGATGATCTGGTCCAGCTTGTAAATCGTCAAACCGATTCGGTGGTCGGTAACGCGGTTGTCCGGAAAGTTGTAAGTGCGAATCCGCTGACTGCGGTCGCCCGAACCGACCAGCGACTTTCGTTCGTCGGCCCGTTTCGCGTTTTCGGCACGCTGGAGGTGCTCGTAGATGCGAGACTTCAAAACGCGCAACGCCTTCGCCAGATTCTTGTGCTGACTCTTTTCATCCTGAATCGCGACCACGATTCCGGTCTCATGGTGAGTCAGCCGAACCGCTGAATCCGTTTTGTTGACTTTCTGACCACCGGGACCGCTGGCGCGATAGTTGTCCCGACGATAGTCATCCGGCTTCAAATCAACCTCGACGTCTTCTGGCTCTGGCAGCACCGCGACGGTCGCAGCCGAGGTGTGAATACGACCTTTGGTTTCTGTTTCAGGAACGCGTTGAACTCGATGTCCACCACTTTCATACTGCAGCTCACGATAGACGCCTTCGCCTTCGATACCGACCGTCACCTCTTTAAAGCCGCCGATTTCGTTGGCACTTGAATCGATGACTTCCATCTTCCAGCCCTTGGTCTCGCAATGCTTCTGGTACATCGTCAAAAGATTGCCTGCGAATAAAGCCGCTTCGTCGCCGCCGGTTCCGGCACGAATCTCCATCACGCATCGCGATCGATTGGCATCTTCGCCACCGATCGTCATATCCAGCAAGCCCGCCCACAGCGTTTCACGCTCCACGGTCAGCGATTCGATCTCAGCTTCTGCCATTTCGCGTTCATCGGCATCATCGCTCTGAGCCATCTCACGAAGCTCGTCCATCTCGGCGATCAATTCCTTGTACCGCGAGTACTTTCCGGCCAGCTTCGCCAGCGACCCATGCTCACGCGCGACAGCCGCCATCTTTGTCGGATTGCCCTGGACTTCAGGGTCTGACATTTGTTTTTCGAGATCGAGGTAACGATCCAGTTTTTGATCCAACATTTCACGCATTGGAAATTCCTGTTTTGAGAGAGTTGCCAGCGAGAAATTGGCTGGCCAGCCAAGAAAAAATCACACAAAGAAATCGCACGCAGAATTCCCGGCTAGGAATCGAACATTGATGCGGCAAAAGTGATTTTTGAGGTGAAATCAGACATGGTTGGTGGTGTCAGAGTTGGCTTACAGACGTCAGAATAGATCACATGCAGGTTCCTGACAACAGGATATGACCTCGTTGCGGGACACGGGAATCACGGAGAGGTTCGGCGGACTAATGTTTGAGCTTATTGCACAAGGCCCCGGCGCGGACAACCGCTGGCGGGTCGAAATCAAGACCAACCACCCGATGGAACTTGGTCGCGAAGCCCATCCTCTGAAGGCGGACTGGGACAGCCAAATTTCCCGACGCCATGCGATCATTACGCTGACCGAAGAAGACCTGCTGGTCGAGCGTTTGGCGGCGGCGCGAAATCCTGTCTTTTTCGGCGGCACCGAACGCGACTCCTTCCGGCTCAAACCCGGTGAGCACTTTGTCATCGGGAGCACAACGTTCATGTTGACGAACGAGGTCGCTTTGCCGACGCTCGACGTCCCCAACCCGGTGACGCAGCGCAGCTACACGGCTGAGTTCCTTCGTAGCAATGTCGAGTATGTTGATTCCGATCGGCGCATCAAGGTGTTAAACCGGTTGCCGGATTTAATCTCGAATTCTGGCAGCGAGCGGGAACTGTACACGCGATTCGTAAATACACTGATGGAAGGCATTGTATCGGCAACGTCCGTCGCCATCTTTCGACAGTCAGACCATCCAGACGGCAGTCGTGCCGCGACCGAAGTCATCCATTGGGATCGACGCCGCTTGACCAGCGGTGATTTTTCGCCCAGCGAACGACTGATCAGCCAGGCGATCAAGGAAGGCCAGGTCGTTGAACACATCTGGAACCAAACGCGTGCCGGTGGTCCCGAGTACACGATGGACATGGATAACGACTGGGCTTTCGTCTGTCCGCTGACCGGCACCGCGACGCATGGCTGGGGGATTTATGTGACCGGCAAGAACCGGGTCTCTGCAATCGCGGGGTCTGATTCTGCATCGAGTTCGGGCGAACTGGACTTGCAGGGTGACATCAAGTTTTGCGAACTGATTGGATCGACGTTGCAGAACTTGCTGGAAGCCCAACGACTGGAGCGTCGTCAGTCGAGTCTGCGATCGTTCTTTTCGCCGGTCGTATTGGAGGCTTTCTCCGACCACGATCCGGAAGACGTTCTGACTCCGAAAGAGTGTGAAGTCTCCGTGCTGTTTTGTGACCTTCGCGGTTTCTCCAAAGCGTCGGAGCAGATGGCCGGCGATCTGCTGGAGTTACTTTCTCGCGTCAGCAATTCGCTGGGCATCATGACGCACTCGATTCTTGAGCACGGCGGTGTGATTGGAGACTTTCACGGTGACGCCGCGATGGGATTTTGGGGCTGGCCGTTGGATCAAAGCGATCGCGCGATTCGGGCGATCGACGCTTCGATGCAGATTAAAAAAGAGTTCGCTCGCATCAACTCCGACCCGGATCATCCGCTGAAGGACTTTCAAATGGGAGTCGGAATCGCGACCGGTCCGGCGGTAGCGGGAAAAATTGGCACCAGCGATCAGGTGAAAGTTACTGCGTTCGGACCGGTGGTGAATCTCGCGTCGCGGCTCGAGGGCATGACGAAATGGTTCGGCGGTTCGATTTTGCTTGATGAGGAAACGGTGACACAGGTGCGAGACCAACCGCATCATTTCACGCTGCAGAGGCTGGGAAGCTTTCTGCCGTTTGGTCTGAGGACGCCCTCGGTGGTCCATCGCGTGGTCCCTGTTGATCTAACCGATCCAACCATACTGGAAAAGTATGACGATGCGTTGGTCAAGTTTGAATCGGGGCGTTGGAGTGAGGCGGGCGAAACGTTGGCAGGACTTGGCGATGAACCTTGCAGCCAGTTTTTGCTGCAGTACATCCGAAGTCATGCTGACTGCAAGCCGCCGATGGGATTCAGTGGCGTGATTGAATTGAGCAGCAAGTAATGTAGAGATCTTGCTCGCCGCTGTCGGCACGAAGCAGTCTACAAATCCTGATTGGGCCACAGGCTTTGCAGCCAACCCGAAATCTCGACGGCGCAGAAGAAAGCGCTGATCAAACACAGCAGAATTCCGACCATGGCCATCTTTCGATGGTTCGACTTCAATCCCCACAGCCCCAACGCAAGTCCCATAAACGAATTCAGGATTGCGTACGACGTGATAAACGATCCGGCAAACGACAACACGCCCAGCACGATTGCTCCGACAGCGCCGCCTTTGGCTGCGAGGTGAGCCATTGGCGACGGTGGGCTTTTGGATGAAATTTTTCGAGGAACGAGTACCGTCGGATCGTAGGCAACCGAAGGGACGACCGTTGCAGCAACAACGGCTTCGGCATCGACTATTTCAGTGTCCGAGATCGCCGAAGTAGCACTCCCTTGCGGCGGTGAGTTTTGTTCGGCGGGTGTTTGCGAATCGGACCAATCGCTGATCAGTTCAGCAACGAACTGCTCTTCAGACTTTTCAGCTTTCTGTGGTTCGTCGTTTGATTCAGTATTCATTTTCGCTTCGCAGCAACGATGGGCCTGGACATCGGATTCCGAATTGTAGCCCACCTGCTGGGCGACCGCCAATTGCAAGAGAGCCTTACTGAGCAGAAAGCTCAACCGCTTTTACGGTCCACACTACTCGCGCAAATCCACGCGACTTCGAATCGGGCACGAAAAAACCCGCTTGCGAAATCGCAAACGGGCTGGTGACTTTTTCAGAAAGCGTCGATTGGCTATTCTTCAACGCCTTGAGCTTTACCCATTTCGGCAACGACGTCTTTCTCGAGCTTCGTTCCAACCAACAGGCCGGCAGTTGCAAGATCTTTGATGGACATCGATTCTTTTTCAACTTCAACAATGACTTCGTTGAAATGGGCAACCATTTCGGTTCCGATTTCTTCAAGGGCTTTGGTTCCCGCGTCCTTGTCTTTTTTCTTCAGGTCTTTGGCAGCGTGAATACGCTTTGTGTAGTCCTTGCCTTTGAAGGCTGTTTTGAACTTCAGACCAAAGGCGTTGTTGATCGCCTTGTTGCTGCCGGGATGACAGGCGGAACAGGAAACGGATTTCAGCCCGTAGCGTTCCTTGAGCGGATCTTTGAGAAAGTCATGAGCGTCGGCGCTACTATTGAAAAGCAGACAAACGAAGCACGCTGCTGCTGCGGTAGTCAGAATTCGTTTGAGGAAAGTCATGGATTTCTGGTCCTTGAAAAATCAATTTAAAATGGAGACTCTTGCTTCAACCATCATTAAACACAGGTCGTCCCTGTGAGTTCCGAATTCGGAAGATTGAGGCAAATACCTGAATTTATTGTCAGCTTTTTTCGGCTGGCGTGGTGAAAGGTGCGTTTTACTACGAGATTACGTAGTCTTTGTGAATGAGTTCAAACTGAACTCGTAGGCTTAGCAGCCTCCTCCTCACCCGCCCATTGAGCCACGAGCTTTGGCGTCCTCGGCTTTCTGAATGAAGGCTGTATCGCGTGTTCCTTCGAAAGCTCGACGGTAAGTTTCGCTCAACGCGACGAAGTTAAACTTGTCGTTGGGCTCAAGCTCGATCACGCGTTCGGCGTGTTCGACGGACTTGAGATGCTCATCGATTTTTCCGTACAGAACTGACAGAGTCAGGTGCCCGCGAGCAAACGTGTCATCAATCGCGACGGCTTCTTTCATCTTCTCAATTGCTTCAGGAATGTTCCCGTCTGCCTTGAGCTGATCGACTTGCCGTTCTATCGCCAAAATCTCTGGTGTCATCGTATCTCCAAATGGTTTGGCGGAGTTTCAGTTCGCCATTTCTTCCGTAATCGTGGTCAGCGAATCGTCGCTATCCAGCCGTCATTGTTGTCATTGCCCGTATTTCGTCCAGAACACAAACGCGAAAACAGCCTTACCAGGCGTCAATCACGAGAAAAATGGGCTGAAACCGATTACACTGACGGCTGGACTTTTCAGATTTTCCGCGTCCGAAACGATTGCGGCTTGGGTTCAATGATGGGAAGAGTCTTGGAAAAAGACGACGATTTTGAGCTGGATACCGTAAGGCTGCTGGTCGAGCAGGCTCGCGATGGAGATATGCAAGCCAAATCTGAGTTGGCGACGCAAGTCCAAAGCTACCTGACGATGATGGCCGATCGGAAGCTTAATCTGTCTATCCGCTCCAACGTCAATCCGTCAGACATCGTGCAACACACGTTGATCCGGATGGTTGACGGAATCGAAAAATTCCGCGGGAAAACACGCGCTGAATTTTTCGGCTGGCTCAACGCGATTGTGCAGAACGAGTCATCGCGGGCAAACCGACATTTTCGCAGCCAGAAACGCGATGTCGGTCGCGAGCGATCCTTCGGTCACTCAGAAAGCGAATCATTTTTTTTCGCCGAACCAAGCGACGCCCAACCGACGCCTCAAACCAATGCGCTTTCCAAGGAGCGGATTCAACTGCTGCATACGTTGCTGAAGAATCTGACCGATGAGCACGCCGACGTGATCCGGCTGAGGAACCTTGAGCAACTTTCGTTTCGCGAGATCGGCGATCGGATGAATCGAACCGAAGGTGCGGCGACCAAGCTGTGGAATCGGGCGATCGCAAAGTTTCAAACAGAGCTGGAAAAAGTCAACGAAGAACCGGAAGACGATTAGTCAGAAAATTATGGGCTCGGAACACACTTCTCGCGATGCGATCGATTTCCTGTCTCTGGTGCGCCAGGATCTGAAGGATCTTCGGACCTGTTCGGACAACAACAGCACGGTCGTCACCAGCCGGTTTGCAGAAATCGAAATGGCGACGATCGAGAGCGATGCCGACGAAACGCCTGCTTACATGGGACGGTTTGAAGTCATCGAAATGCTGGGGGAGGGCGGGTTCGCACGCGTTTTTCTCGCCAATGATCCGAATCTTGATCGTGATGTCGCGTTGAAGGTTCCCAAACCACACGTTTTGGTTTCGGCGGAATCGCGGGCCCGGTTTGAACGTGAAGCAAAATCTGCGGCGATCCTGAGCCATCCGAATATCGTGCCCGTTTTCGAAAGCGGATCGGTCGGTCCGATTCACTTTATTGCCAGCGAGTTCTGCCCCGGACCGACGCTGCGGCAATGGTTTACAAATCTCAAACGCAAACCCAGCCCGCGAACGGTTGCAGAAATCGTGGCTCGCTTGGCGGACGCGCTTCAGCACGCACACCAACGCGGCATCATTCACCGTGATCTGAAACCGGCCAACGTGATTTTGGTAGATGGCGACAAGGACCTGCCTTCGCGGTTGCGAATCACGGATTTCGGTTTGGCCCGTCAGCTTTCCGGTCAGGATTCTTTGACCGCAATCGGTGCGATCGTAGGCACGCCAGCCTACATGTCGCCCGAACAGGCCAGCGGGACGACAGAAATCGACCACCGGACTGACGTCTACTCGCTGGGCATGATCCTTTACGAGTTGTTGACCGGAATCAGCCCATTCAAGCGTAAAAATCATGCGGCATCGATTGCAGCGGTAATCAACGAGCAAGTTCCTGCGATCCGCGGTGCGAATCCGTCCGTCGACCGCGACCTCGAAGCGATCTGCCTTAAAGCAATCTGCAAAGAGCCCGCTGATCGTTATGAATCGGCACACGATCTCGGTGCGGATTTGCAGCACTGGATCTCTGGCGAATCGGTTTCCGCGAGGAAGACTTCTTCGTTTGGACGGTTGCACCGATGGGTGAAGCGGAACCCCATTCTGGCGTCTTCGATGCTGTTTGGAGTGGTAAGCCTCGCATCAGGCTTTTACGTCAGCACGTCACAATGGAGACAGGCTCGAGCCAATCTGGAACTTTCGATCCAGCAGCAACATCGTGCAGAAAACAACGCGGCAGAGCTCCACGCGACGATCGTGAAGGCTTTAGAAATGTCGGTCGATTCCCTTGAGCAGAACCTGAACGTGACTCCGGTCCAGCAGAAGGTGATGGACGAATTGATGCAGGCTCACAAACGCCTGATCGATGAGGAAGCAGAAGTCTCGATTTCGACCGACACGTTTGAATGTTACGGCCGCTTGGCAAGAATCTATCGGACTACCGGGCGATACGCCGAATCGGCTGCGGTCTGCGATCAAGCAGAAAACATGATTGAGAAATGTGCCAAGTCCGAAGAGGGGATCGCGCAGTTTGCGTTAAGCGCCGCGGAGATCCATCTGCAACGAGCTTTGCTCGCCGACGACATTCGCGACCAGGAGAAACGTGAGATGGCGTTTCAGACGTCAATTCAATTTTTTGAGAAAGCGGAACCGTTTACGGACCGGCTAACATGGCTGGAGAAAGGCTTTCGCCTTCATCGAAACCATGCGTTTTCTCTTCATGACATCGACAGCCAGAACTGCCTGCAGGCGTTTGAGATGGCTGCGACTTTCGCGAACGAAGCCTACGAACTCGCACCCGAAAACGAATCGGCGAAATACAACGCGGCGATGTGGTACAGCGACATGTCGCATGTCAGCCACTCCGGTCAGGGTTGGCAAGCAAGGCTTGAGTTGCTCGAAGAAGCCGAACGGAGATTTATGGAGATTGCGGCAATCCCGGATTCGGAACTGGATTGTCGCTATCGGCTGTGTTACATCCGAAACGAAATGGCTCGCTTCCTGCGCGGAGGCGTCAAGGATTACGATCGAGCCGAAGATTACTCTCGCATGGCGATCGAAGGACTCCAGGAACTCATCGCAGAATTTCCGGGGCAACTCAAATACACCAATCGGCTTTCGCACGCGTGGCTGAGACTGATCAGCATCCATCGTGATCAGGGCAAGTTCGCGGAAGCCCTCGCGTTGATGCCCGAAGCCCGAAAAGCTCACGAGAAAGGCATGCCGCATCGGGTCGATCGACGGATCGCGGAGGGCCTGATCGCAGAAGGAGAGATATGGGCGGACGAATACAATGACTTTGCGAAGGCCGAAACTGCGTTTGACGAAGCGATTACCCAGCTTGAGTCCAGCGAGGAGTTCTCGCTCGATGCGTCTCACATCATTGACGTTTTACTGGAAGCCTATCGTCAAAAATCGATTCTTTACGACAAGAAAGGCGAGCGTGAGAAAGCGGACGTCGTAATTGGCGACGGCTGGCGACTTTCGGTGCAACGAGCTCTCAAACTCCCCACCGATCGAAACATTGATTCGGCGGTTGATCGCGGGACATACTACGTGAAACGAATTGGGCAACAGGGTCATTTTGGATTGGCCAAGTCCGTGCTCGACACGCTCGCCGAAGCCGGCGCCGATTCGCAATTCGCCCAATACGAAACCGCGGTCGCGTGGGCGAGCTTGGACTATATGCAGCGAGAACTGGGCAAGGAAAAGAAAGACTGGGATGCAAGCCGCAGCAAATCGATCGCGTGTTTGACAAAGGCCATTGACCTTGGATTCAACGACCTCGAGCGGCTTAAAGCAGAACGTTTCTTTCGCGAGTACCGCCATCTGCCAACCTTCGAAGCCTGCTGCGATCGCGTGAAGGTTCAGTAGGCCAGCGAGCCTCGGACAAGCATGGTCGTCTCTCAGTTGGCTGGTTCGACCTTGATCTTCGCTTTGAATTTGCCTGTCCAGCGATAGCCCGCGTTGTTCACGTAGTTGTCCGGCATCGCGATTCCCAAATACAACACACCGGATTTTTCAGCCCGGAAGCTGTGATCCGATCCGACGCTGATCACGGTTCCGTCCGAGCCGATCCTTGCTGCCAGCGCACCGTTGCTGATGCCGTTCCAGTTTCCCTGATTGGGCAATCCGTCCGGAGACGCCGATTGACTCCAGTTGGTCCACTGCACGATTCCGGTCGCTGTGATCGTGACCTTGTCGCCTTTGCTCAGGCGAATTTTCGTGCTCAAAGGTTTCTTTTGAAAGAACGTTGTCCCCGGAACGGAAACTGTCTTTCGCAGCGATTGCGATTTTTCGATCACGCCACGATCGGAACGTTTGACGTCGCCAAGCATGATTCGCAAGTCACCGATTTTGCTTTTGACCTGAAACTCTTTCTGCACGATCTTGCCAACGATAGCAAAGTCTGGAGTTTGAATCCGGTCGCCATGGCTGATGCCTTGTTGGCTGCCAACGCCTTCTTCGCCATCGTCCTCGTCGAGCATCCCTTCGACTTCTTCCTTGATCTTCACGAGATGCTTTTTGCGTTCCGCGTCACCGCCATCATCCAGATCCGGAATCATCCCCGCCAACATTGGCCCCATCGCCACCAACTCGCGATGAGCTGACTCACGAGTTTTAAATTCGCGATCGCCCAACTGTTCTACCAACCCTTCGACTTTGGCGCGCAGCTCGGGCAAGCTAACCAGTCCGGGCCGAAAATCGACCAAGCGATCAATCGGGATCTGCAAGTTGCCGAACTCCGTCTCAACATCGATCGCGGGAATGCTGACGATCCCGCTGACGACGGTTCCGTCCCACATTTCGAATCGGAGAAACTGCGGATCAACCAAAGGACTATCGGGCTTCAGCGACTCCGTACTGACGGCGTGCTCTTCATCGTCGGCCGCCGCACCAGCGGTCGCGTCATCGGCATCCGGCTGAACGTCCTCTTCCCCTTGGCATGCAAAACATGCCGGGGGAGCGATGCTGAAATGAAATGCGGCGCCTATTGCCAAAGCGATTGTGACGGCGAATCGCGCGGTGACTGAACGGATGACTGACATGACTTGTTCCGGTGGCTGTCCAAAAGAGTTGACGTTCATTTTGGGCGATTGTTGCTCCAACAGCCAGAAATTCTTTTGCGTAGCGCAGAAAAAATCCGCTTCAAAACGGGATACTTTGGAAAAGTAACCGGTTTGAGCGGAGTTTGGCGAGAGCCGAGAAATTCAGCAGCACGCGACAAGGTTGCGAAAACCGAGTGAGTCCCGGCAATGCCAGGAACTAGGCGTCCGCTTCGTCTTCCATCTTGCGAGCCGACAATTCACGATCGATCAGGAACAATCCGCTGGGATTGTCCTTCACCATCCGAAGCTGGTCGATGACGGTTTGAGTCGTGGCTTCCTCTTCGACTTGCTCGTTGACGAACCATTCAAGGAACACGTCGGTGGCGTGATCGGATTCCTGACGGGCGAGATCCTTCAGCTTGAAAATACACGAGGTGATATGCTGTTCGTGTGCCAGCCCTTTCTCGAAAAGTTCCAGCGGCGTGACGTCGCCCACTTCAGGTTTGCCGATCGATTCGAGATCAATTTCTCCGTTGCGTTCAAGGACGTAGTTAAAGAACCGATCTGCGTGAGCCAGTTCTTCCTGGTACTGCATTTTGAACCAGTTCGCGAAACCAGACAGCCCCATGCTGTCGGATTTCGCCGACATCGCGAGATAAAGATAGGCAGAAAAAAGCTCTTCGTTGATCTGCTTGTTAAGCGCTTCATTGATAGATGAGCTGAGCATTTCTATGGTCTCCTTGCGGAAAATGGTTTAGCAAATTTCAGGCACCGACGGAAAAACCCATTTCGGATCGCGGTCAAAAGTGAATCTGTGACGATCGAAAAATGAAAGCCAGAATCGCGTTGAACGTGTCTGTCGGAGGCGGCCTGAACGCAGCAGGCTAACGGGAACGAGGTAACCGGGGCAACCTTTATTTGCCTGTGGCCCGATGTTTATCGACATTTTGTGCGAACTGTCGACTTTTTTGGCTGCCATGGACCAAACGTGTCGGCCCGCCCGCCAATGATAGGAGTGTCTTGAAGGCAGGTTCTTACCGGAAGAAAAAATGGTTGCTCTTACTCAACAATCCAACGACATTCGAAAAGCCATGATCGCCCACGATGACTATGTGGTTGAAATGAAATATCGTGACCGAAAGGGACGGCTTACCACTCGCGTCGTCAGCCCCATTCGGTTCATGGGCAAGGATCGATTTCTGGCATTGTGCCTGTGCCGCGAAGAGCCTCGCATGTTCTGCATGGACTTTTGTGAAGATGTTCGCCTTCAACCAGCCTGGAACTACGTCATGCCCGTGAAGATGGAAGAATCCACTAACTAAGTTACATCCATCGTTGCCGCTAACGCTCGACGCTGAATTTCGACTATCATCACCCAAGATGATCGAAATCCAAAATCTTGAATTCTCCTGGCCGAAATCCACCTTCGATTTGCGGATTGATGCGCTGCAAATCTCTCCCGGCGAAAAACTGGCCATCATCGGTCCCAGCGGCAGCGGAAAAACGACGCTGCTGAATCTGCTCGCAGGCATCGAGATCGTCGATCGGGGCGAACTGAAAGTGCTCGACACCGAATTGGCAAAACTGGGCGACGCTCAACGGCGTAACTTCCGCGTTTCGAACATCGGGTTCGTTTTTCAACAGTTCGAGTTGCTGGACTATTTGACTGTCAAAGACAACATTGCCTTGCCATTTCTGGTTAACCAGAATCTTTCCAGCGAGAAAGCCCATTTGGGCAGCGATGACGCGATTGCGAAACTGGCCGAATCCATGGGGATCGGCGACAAGCTTCGACGGCATCCGCAAAAACTGTCTCAGGGCGAAAAGCAACGGGTCGCGATTTGCCGTGCTCTCGTCGCGTCACCGAAACTGATTCTGGCGGACGAACCGACTGGCAACCTTGACCCGGCCAACAAACATCGGACATTGGACTTGCTGTTTGAACAGGCGGCAGCCAACAACCAGACGCTGATCGTCGTGACTCACGACATGAGCATCATCGACGGATTTGACCGCACGATCGACTTCTCGCAAT